>CAIUDH010000001.1 GCA_903897855.1 uncultured Bacteroidota bacterium
ATTCATCATGGTTAAGGCCAAATACCCACCATCATTATCTTCAATAATATCATATAACTGGAGCTTTGGCTGTATATAGTTTTTGGGCCAATAGTTTTGTCCATAGCTCCCAAACGAAGAAAGCAAGCAAATGAAAATTAGTATTCTCATGGCGCTTTGTAAATTATGCGAGCGGTAATAACGGCAGCATTATTATCTACAATTTGCAAATAATAAAAGCCCCATCCCAAGCCGGAGGTGCTTAAATGAAAGGTTTTTGTTTCAGTATCATTAATTGAAATTTGGTTTTCATCGATTAAAGCTGCATAGGAATCATAAAGTTTCAGGGTAAAAATCCCTGTAGTGCCTGAATTATTTGTAAAATCGGCATACAAGTCATCGACAAATGGATTCGGGTATACTGTAACCAAATAGTTATTCACTGTCGTATCGATATTGTCTATACTATCAACAGGCAGTATAGAGTCGGTATATTGTGGCGTAAATTGCTTGCTGCTATCAAGAATTGCATTCGTCTCATCAATGAAATTTACTAAATATCGGGCTTGTTTTCCAATAAACCCCGAATCGATGGCCATTGAATCTATTTGCGAACGGATGCTGTCGAGGGCCTCGAAGGAATAATCACTATATATCGGAATAAGTACATTATAAAATTCCTTAAAGGCAAGTGCTTCGTTACTTGTATTGGTTAGGTTATCAAGTATACTTTGCGCACTGGCATAGCTGCCTTTACTTAAATACAACATCACCTTATGGTAAACACTCGCCACGGAGGTATCATTCTTTAATATATTTATGGCCGAATCAAATTGGTAGTCATTAGCGATTGTAAATACCATTTGACCCAGAAAACTACCTTTAAAAAACTCCGTGGTCTCTATTGTGCCGGTATCCGCATTCGCCGCTCTAAGCGAATCGACTATGCTGCTTGCCTCAATATAATTGGAAGCACTTTTCGTAAATCCTAAAAAATAAGGTACTGTTTCACAGGAATTCACAAGATTACAATTAATTGTAGAAATTTTTCCTGATGTTGAGTAGAATGGATTCTGGTAACTATAATAATACGAATACAAGAATTTATTAGATGGTGTATATTTATTAGAATTAATTTTGATATTGCGATCAGAATGTACCGGGTTGGAGCTAAATATATTCTTCGGCATTCCATTAAATACAGAAGTTAAAGGGCAACCATCATGTCGTCGTAAGGTACCTGCTGGTATAGTGATATCGTAATTAAAAGTTCTATAGGAGAAGTTATTGCATTGCAGAAAGGTACTCAAATTCTCATTTTGGGTTTGAAAACCGATATCAATTGCAGCAAAGGTATTCTTCGATACTAAATCGTATCCGAATGATGAATTTCCATCTACAACAATTCCATAACTTAATTGACTGCCGGTAAGGCTCCCAATAACTTTGTCGAAGTAGGAGTTAACAACATTATAATTATTTGAGCCTGCAATAAAAAGCCCCACCGGTAACGCCGCAGGGTTAATTTTACTGAAAGTGCCAAATTTTACTGTTTTGTTAATATCAAAGACCGAGTTGGAAACATAAAAAACATCAGCCCCAAGTGCCACGGCACCTCTATCGCATCTTTCGAACCATCCCCCATTTAATTGAGCACCGGTAAGATAGGGGCCTTTTTCTAAAAGGAATCCAACATTTAAAGCAGTAAAATAACTATTGTAAATATTAATGTACGACCCAGCGACCCTAATACCAATTATGCTGCTCATTATACCGGTGTTCATAAACTCGCAGTTTTCCACGGTAAATGTATATCCTCCCGCACCTGAAGCATTTAACAGGTATATGGCGGCATAATAAATACCACTTTGATAGCCCGATAACCGATGTGGATTATCAAAGGTGCTAGCATCAATTCTTGTATTCTGGGCATGCAATGGGTAATTAGTAAAGTAGATTGAAAAATCGTTATCACGAAATGTTCCATGATCAACAAAACAATATCCACCACCTGTTCTACCCGCCGATATGATTGCTTTATCGGCATAGGAGATGGTACTATGATCGACCCATACCGACCCATGCTGCATTGCGTTGTAAGTATTATAGCCATGAAAAAATTCATAATCATCAATAGTTTCTGTTATTTGATCATAAATGGGATTACCGATTATATTTATACCACTCCAAGTTGTTGAACCGGAGGTTGCCTCTCGAGTGATCGTACTATTAATAATTTTTAATACAGACTTGGCATCCACTGTGATAGTTCCACCTGGCTTAAGCTTGATGGTACAATTACTGATAACTACATAGGCTCCTGGAGTAAGCGTTATGCTGTTATATGTACCGTTTGTTGAAATAGTGGCCACTGAATTTTGATAACCATAGGTTACATTCTGGGAGAAAACATTAAGAGAAGAGAAGAGAAGAGAAGAGAAGAGAAGTTTTTCATGATAGGTTTAGATAATATTCAAACAAATATAGCATTATTAATTTTGAATTAATGAAACTTCCATAATTTAGATTCGATATTCGTAATATGAATTAGGGTATTTCCTTCTTTGATTTGCCTTCTTTTTGTAGTTTCGAATGACCGATATTTGGAGAAGTTTCATCGCCCAAAGAATTGCATGGCAAAATAATTGGAATATTTTGTTTCACAGCGCCACGGTGTGGCAGCAGCGCAACGAGCATAACCTGTTGAAGGATTTTGAAGAGGAGATCCCCGGGTATTTGTTGAATTCAAAAATTGCACAGTGTTTAAATAATCTGAAGCTTAAAAGAGGCAAGAAAAA
>CAIUDH010000002.1 GCA_903897855.1 uncultured Bacteroidota bacterium
AACAGCTCAGCTGATATTCTTATACAATTTTGTTTATAGCATCTTCTTCGGCCCTAAATCGGTTCAAAATCCATGGAGTTCAAATACCCTAGAATGGACTGCACCGCAAGAACAAATTCATGGCAACTGGGTTGGCGAAGTACCAAAAGTTTACCGCTGGCCTTATGATTACAGCAGGCCTGATGCCGACGCTGATTTCGTACCACAGAATGTACCCGATGATGTAGTACCTGTTGAATGGGCGGGCGGGCATCATAGTTTAGGATCAAGCAAAGCCGAAAAGCCAAAGGCTGAGCCACAACAAGATGCAATAGTCCACTTCAGTTGGTTTAGAAAACTTGGCGTTAGATTGGGGATTTTGTAGTTTAAATACGACTAAACTCATTTTTGTGTTTGAGTTTCTGTATGACCGCAGATATTGAGAGTGTTAGAAATTATAAGAAGGTGAGTTATTTCACCTTAATCGTTCTTTTTTTACTAATTGGAGTAGGTGGTTTGGTGAGAGTAACGGGTAGTGGTATGGGTTGCCCCGATTGGCCTAAATGTTTTGGGCTCTGGGTTCCGCCTACTTGTGAATGCCAGTTGCCTAATAACTATCATGAAATTTACAAAAATCATGGATACCCGCTAGGAACAAACTTTGATAAAGTGAAGACCTGGGTGGAATATTTAAATCGGTTATTAGGTGTTTTAGCAGGATTTTTCGTCATCATTACCGTGTTCTATGCCTACAGAATTCGCTCCCTGAACAGGTCAATATTTTACGCAGCCCTGCTGTGCTTGATATTGGTGATGCTTGAAGGTGCTTTGGGGGCCTTGGTGGTGCGTCTTAACTTGCAACAGGGAAGTGTGACCATCCATTATTTTATGGCCGTGATGCTGGTTTGTTCCTTGCTCTATAGCATTGCGGCCCGCATCAAAACGGAATTTAAGACCCCCTTGATCATCCATAAAACTCAATGGTACTCTATTCTTCTGGCACTCACTGCAACCTCAATTCAACTCGTCAGTGGTTCGGTTTTAAGAAGTATCACAGAGACGATACAAGGAGTTTCGGCTTACGAATGGCTAGCACAAAACGAGGCCGAATTTATGATACATCGGCTTCATGCTTTAGTGGTGGTGGCGAGTATTTATTTTTTGTGGACTCAGTTTAGGAAGTATAAATTTTTTAGTACGGCATTGTTGACCATATGGATATGTTTGATTTTACAGGTTTTGACTGGGATAATCATAAATTATTATGATTTCCCCAAGACCGCTCAGACGTTGCATATTGTGCTCCCTACCATATTATTTTGTAGTCAGTTTTTTATATTCGTAATCTTATTTATAAAGACGGAAACTTTAGTGGTTTCCAATTAAACATGCAAGAAAAAGCAATAGCAATAAAAGCTTCCGCTACATATTCTTTAGGATATCGTCTTAAAGATTATGCCCAGCTTATGAAGTTTAGACTTTCATTGTCGGTGGTGTTCTCCTCGGCAATGGGGTATCTGCTTGCGTCAAAAAACGGTATCGTTTGGCCTGATTTTATTAATTTATGTTTAGGAGGTCTTTTTATCGTCGGAGCTTCAAACGGGATCAACCAAATCATAGAACGCAACTATGATAAGCTAATGACTCGTACCGAAAACCGGCCCATGGCTACCCACCGCTTGGGATTGCTTGAAGCTGGCATCTTCTGCACTATTTTAGGGGTTGCTGGAGTATTGATTTTAGGTCTTGGGCTTAACAAACTTACCGGCTTTTTAGGGTTATTATCATTAATTGGGTATGCTTTTATCTATACTCCATTAAAACGTGTTACTTCGTGGAGCGTTCATGTAGGAGCTTTCCCTGGTGCCACCTCCCCTATGATTGGCTGGGTAGCCTATACAGGAACCATCGATACGGGAGCCATCATATTATTTGTGTTTCAACTGGTATGGCAATTTCCTCATTTTTGGAGCATCGCCTGGATTCTTAACGACGATTATTTGAAAGCCGGATATAATATGTTACCATCAAAAGGGGGGCGAAATAAAAACAGTGCATTGCAAAGTTTATTGTTTGCCATTGCTTTATTACCTTCTTGTTTTGCGATGTATTATTTTAACTATGTTGGAATTTTTTCAACGCTATTGGCCGCAGTGGTAACCCTGTACTTTATCTATACCGCCTTTGCTTTATATAGAACATTAGCCATTAAGGAGGCTAAAAGACTGATGTTTACCTCATTCTTTTATTTCCCCGTCATATTCATTGCTTTCTTAATCGATAAAATATAATGGAAATCAACACCACCAATAAGAGGGTACAACAGCCCGATACTCAACCGCAGATTATGGAAAATCAGCGAATTATTCTTTGGTTGTTTATGGTTGCCAGCATCTTGTCGTTTGGAGGGCTTACAAGCGCTTATATCGTGCGCATGGCACAAGGCAACTGGATGAAATTTGATTTACCAAACGTTTTTTCTATCAACTGCCTCGTAGTGCTTGCCAGCAGCGCATGTATGGTTTATGCTTACCGTTCGGCAAAAGCAGATGAAATAACACAAGTGAAATATGGATTATGGGGCGCCATCATCGGTGGTGTAGTTTTCCTTATTTTACAATGGCTCGGATGGAAAGAACTTAACGCGGGTGATATTTACTTCTCGCCTCGACGTTCGGATAATGGCGACCTCACACCATTAATCTCAGGCTCCTTCTTTTTTGCCATTTCTGCGATACATTTTATTCATGTAATCGCAGGATTGATATTTCTAACGATTGCCCTTGTGAAAACATATCAATGGCAAGTACACAAAAAGAATTTACTCACCATCAGCCTTGCTTCTACCTTTTGGCATTTCGTGGGTATCTTATGGATTTATCTATATTTATTTTTAAAGTATTGGAATTAAAATTATAAAATCATTAATTAGTTAAACACGATGTCGCACGAAACAGAAAATAAATTACCAACAAAATTATGGGGAGGAGGACGAT
>CAIUDH010000003.1 GCA_903897855.1 uncultured Bacteroidota bacterium
ATCCTGCTTTTGAATTACTCTAAAGTTTCAAATTGCAGGGTCACCTTTTGCAAATACTCATTACTTGCCTTAATCAACATGGAAGCTTCTGAATGCAGTGTTATGGCATCTTTTAGTGGTAAATCGGCATGGTTTAATTGGTCCACTATTTCTTGAACACGTTGAATATTATCTTCAAATGAATTCTCTTTTTTTTGCTTTGCCATTTTTTATTTATTGTATTATTGACTTGATATTTCCATCTAAAAACAGGGTTTCTATTTCATCGTTGGCATTGAGTTGGTTCACACTTTGAATCCGCGCTCCGTTTTTTGTAGTTAGCGTAAACCCTTTTTGCAAAGGCATTAGAGGGTTTGCGGCTTCCAATCGAAGTTCTAGTTTCTCAATTAGGTGCATTTTGTTTTCGATAGCATAAGCCAACCTTTGATCGAGTTGAGTTTTATATTTATCGAGTGTTTCCATGCAATAAGCCAAATAATTTTGCATGTATCTGTCGTTATTTTTTTTAAGAAATACGAGTCGTGACTTCAGCTCATTTCTGTCGGGCACCGCCAATTCGGCTGCGGCAGTGGGGGTAGGTGCTCTAAGGTCGGCTACGAAATCGCAGAGTGTGAAGTCTGTTTCATGTCCTATAGCAGAAATTACGGGTTTCTTCGAATGGTAAATTTCTCTTACCAATGCTTCCTCATTAAAACACCATAAATCTTCCATGCTTCCACCACCTCTGGCGATGATAATAGTATCTACCCCCTTCATTGCTGAAAGTTTGTGAAGTGCTTTTATAATACTTGATGAAGCGGCTTCGCCTTGCATGAGAGCCGGGCTTAAAATAATTTTAACTCTCGGGAAGCGCCGTTCTACTGTGTTTAATATATCCTGAATAACGGCACCGGTAGGCGATGAAACGATTCCAATTATTTTAGGGAAAACGGGTATCTTTTTTTTATGGGTCTCTTCGAACAGCCCCTCGACGGCTAATTTATTTTTCAGCCGTTCAAACTGTTGGTATAAATCGCCGAGGCCTTGTAAATGTATCTGAGTCACACGGAGCTGGTAAGTTCCTTGAGGCAAGTATAAATCGATACTGCCATGCACCAATACTTTATCTCCTGTTTTGAATGCTTGTTGTGCAGGAGCATATCCAAAGTTTTTGAATTTAACACATTTAAGTGTTGCCTCTTCATCTTTTAGTGAGAAATATTGATGTCCGGAATGATGTAATGTATAGTTTGAAATTTCTCCTTTGAGCCAAACACTTTGCAAGAGGGTATCACCTTCGAGCATCCCTTTAATATATTTCGTAACCTGAGATATGCTAATAGATTCAATCATTGCGTATAACTATGATTAATAGGTAACTAAACCAAATAGATTCTCACAATAGTTTTTTAGTTTTTCTTCTCCTTTTAAAAAGCTGAGGTTAATTATAAAGCTATACGCTGAAATGACTCCTCCTGCTCGTAAAACTAATTTTGAGGCGGCATCGATGGTTCCACCGGTGGCCAGCAAATCGTCGTGTAGCAGTACATGCTGCCCTTTGACAATCGCATCCTGGTGAATCTCAATGGTGGCGGTTCCATACTCGAGGTCATAACTTTGCTCATAGGTGATATGGGGGAGTTTCCCTTTCTTGCGTATCGGAATAAATGGCACCTGTAATTTTTGAGCCACCAACATACCAAATAAAAAACCTCTGCTTTCAACGGCAGCCACACAATCAATTTTCAGGTTTTTCGTTTGCGCGAGTAGGACCTCTGTTATTTCGGCACATAACTTAGGATCTTGTAAGATCGGCGTAATATCCTTAAAAACAATTCCTTGTTTTGGAAAGTCGGAAATGTCGCGTACACAATTTCTTATTTTTTCTTCTGTGGTCATAGAATACTGGTTAAGTTAATTTCTCAAAAAACATTTTCATTACATCAGGCTCAGTGATGAAGATAAATAAGGCACCCCATAAAGCTCCATAAAAATGTGCTTCATGCCCAATATTATCATGCCCGCGTTTGGCCATATATACACAATATAAAAGGTATAGGCCTCCGAACATAATATTAGGCAATAATCCCGGTGGGATAATAAAGAAGCCGATGGTTTTCGCCCATGGGTCGATCACAACGAAAGCGAAAACCAAGGCTGAGGTTGCGCCAGAAGCTCCTAAGGCGTTATACGAAATATGGTCTCTGTGTTTTATTACAGCTGAAATATTGGCTACGATGATGCCGATAAAATAGAGTAAAAGAAAATAGATGGTGCCGCTGCTTCCATGTGAATATTTAAAATAATGCTCTAAATTGTTTCCAAACATATAGAGCACAAACATATTAATGGCTAGATGCATATAATCGGCATGGAGGAGCCCGCTGGTAAGCATTCGCCACCACTGCTTTTTATGATATACGAGTGCCGGATTTAAGATCCAATCGCTCATTAATTTCTCATTATAAAGTGCAGCGATACTCGACAAGCAGGTGATGAGGATGATAAATACTGTAATGGATATCAATGGCAGTAAAATTTAACGAATTGGCAATCTAAGTCGGATTCGAAACGAGGTGATTTTTTAAGCGTTGATGACTATTTGTTTGATTCCTCGAATTCCTGCATTGCATCAACGAGAGCCTGCACACTTTCTATGGGCAGTGCATTGTATAAGGAAGCACGGAATCCACCAACACTTCGATGGCCTTTAATTCCACTCAGGTTTTTTTCTTTGGCTAAATTTAAAAAGGCTTCCTCCAATTCCGGATTCTGTAACACAAAACAAACATTCATCCGACTTCGGTCTTCTAGCACACAAGTGCCTTTAAATAATGAGTTACGGTCGATTTCGTCGTATAACAAAGCTGCTTTAGCCTTGTTTCTTGTTTCCATTCCTATAACACCACCCATTTCTTTTACCCACTTTAAAGTTTCAAGGCAAACCAAAATGGCAAAAACCGGAGGTGTATTGTACATGCTGCCGTTTTTTATATGTACCTTATAATCGAGCATCGTAGGTATTTTGCGAGTTACGTGGCCAAGTATTTCGTTTTTTACAATCACTAAAGTAACGCCTGCGGGGCCCATGTTTTTTTGTGCACCTGCATAGATTAAATCAAATTTACTGACGTCGATCGGGCGGCTAAAAATGTCGCTACTCATATCGCACACTACAGGGATAGAGCTCTCGGGAAAGGAAAACATTTCTGTTCCAAAGATGGTATTATTGCTGGTGCAATGAAAATATTTTGCATCGGCAGGGATCACATAATCTTTAGGAATCCAGTTATAGTTCTCATTTTCACTGGTGGCCAGCACATTCACCTTTCCAAACAGGCCAGCCTCCTTCGTAGCTCGCATGGCCCATTCTCCTGTTTTGAGGTAAGCGGCCGTTTCGTGCTCATCGAGTAAATTCATGGGAATCATACAAAACTGCATGCTCGCACCCCCTTGCAGAAACAACACGCTATATCCTTCTGGTACGCCGAGTAAATCTTTCACAATTTGAACGGCATCGTTCACCACCGCTTCGAATTGCTTGCTCCTGTGAGAAATTTCGAGAATACTCAAATTCATTCCCGCAAAATTTTGTATTGCCTTTATCGAGTTGTCAAGGGCGATTTGTGGCAGAATACCGGGTCCTGCAGAGAAATTGTGAATTTTAGTTTGAGCGTTAGTCATTTATAATGAGGATTGAATTTGGCTTCAAATTTAGCATTAAAAGAGTTATAAATAAATAAGCCACCTAAGATTTTAGGTGGCTTTAGATTCATTGTGCAGGTTAAGCTGCTTTGCCGGAACTAAGTTTCCCTTTATTGGCTGCCTTCAAGATGATGAAGAGCACAAAAGCAATAATGATGAAATTAATCGTTGCCTGAATAGCATTTCCATACATTAATTTTGCATCACCAACTTGTAAACTCAAGGTAGTGAAGTCTTTGCCTCCAATGCAGATGCCTATTAAAGGCATTAGCACATCGCTAACCAAGGAGTCCACGATTTTGCCAAAGGCCGCGCCAATGATAACGCCAACAGCTAAGTCTAATACGTTGCCTTTCATGGCAAATTCTTTAAATTCGGTAATAATACTCATGGTGAAAATATTTAGAAGGTTGAGAAGCAAATATAATTATTCTTTCTATTTGATGAAATCATTGTAGGTGATTCTTTGTAGGGTTAATCCTCCATCGCTAATAGCGTGATTGACAATGGTATTGGCAACAATTTCGATGGAGACCGCTTTGTATTTAGCCGGCACCAGAGGGGTAAGGAGTACGGATAATTTTTGTGCTAATTTTTCTCCGAAGCGATGTTCTTTTCTTTCGCCAAGTAGGAGTGAAGGCTGTATGATGACAAGCTCCTTGAATCCTAATGCTTCGCAATCAGTTTCTAATCGCCCTTTAATTTTATTGTAAAAAATAGACGAATTTTTATCCGCTCCTATAGCACTTAGAAGTATCATTTTGGAGGCGCCATTATTTTTACAAAGGCCCGCTATTCTCAAAGGGTGAAAATAATCAATACGTTCAAAAGCATCTTTACTTCCAGCCTTATTTATGGTGGTTCCCATGCAATTAATAATGACATCACATTGCATGAATGACTTGAACGGTTTTATAAGCTCGAAATCCACGACAAGCTCTTTTAGTTTTTCATGAATTATTCCTGTTTCTCGGCGGGTCACAATACGCACCTCCCCGATTTGGTCATGTGTTAACAATTTTTTAAGGGTAAGATTGCCTACTAAGCCCGTAGCGCCGATGAGTAATACTGATTTTGACATTTATGTTTGTTGAGTAAGAGTAGGAAAGATACTTAAAAAAAACCATTTCGTTTTCTTGTGGTGCTGGTTCTACCACCAAAAAGCATGCTAAAGGTACTCCGAATAAGTTGTGTTCCAATACTTTTCACAATGGGGGCGTTGATTACTTTTTCGAACATGCTTTTCTCATTCTTCGCCTTGGGCTCGTGCTGTTTCTGGGACTCCTTATTTTCATTGTTCTCGGCTTCTTTCGACTTTAATCTTTTTTCTAGTATTTCGAATGCGCTTTCCGGATCGATGGCATCTTTATATTTTTTATAGAGGTCACTATTTTCGATGCTCGTTTTATAGTCGCTTTCAGGCATTGCACCGATGAGTGCCCTCGGTGGAGTGAGGTGTGTGGCGGCCACTTCTGTGGGAATTCCTTTCTCATTTAAAACGGTGATTAAGGCCTGCCCAATTCCCAAACTAGTTAATGTTTTATTGATATCATAAAAATCGCTTTTGGGATAGGTTTTCACCACTTTTGCTAGGTTATCGGCATCATTGGGGGTGAAAGCTCTAAGTACGTGTTGAAATCGATTTCCCAATTGGGCAAGTACGGTTTCTGGAATATCGGTAGGCTGTTGTGTGCAAAAGAAAACTCCGATACCTTTAGAGCGTATTAAACGGATGACCTGCTCTATCTGCTCCATAAATGCTTTTGGCGCATCTTTAAACAAGAGATGAGCCTCATCAAGGAAGAAAACTAATTTTGGCTTTTCTAAATCGCCTGCTTCGGGCATCGTATGGTAGAGCTCTGCTAATAGTGACACCATAAAAGTGGAAAAAACTACGGGATTCGCTTGCATATCGGAGATGTTCAAAAGGCTAATCACCCCTTTCCCATCTATCTTTTCAAATAAATCATCGATATCAAAACTCTTCTCCCCAAAAATTTGCGCTACCCCTTGTTGCTCCAGGGCTACAATTTTTCGAAGTATCGTACCGGAGCTTGAGGAGGATATTTTACCATAACTTTCTTTTATTTCATCAGCTCCAGGTCCTTCTGTTAAATAGTTTAGTACTTTTTTTAGATCATTTAAATCGACCAGTGGCATTCCGTTATCGTCGCAATATTTGAATAATATATTCAAAACGCCTTGTTGTGTATCGTTTAATTCAAAAACTTTAGAAAGCAAAATGGGCCCGAATTCCGACACGGTGGCTCTCATGGGTGAGCCTAGTTTCCCGGAGAGAGAATACATTTCCACTGGGAATTCAGTAGGTTTAAATTCCATGCCAAGCATTTTTGCTCTTTCCTCCAATTTCGGATTTGTTGTTCCAGGTTTTCCAAGACCGCTTAAGTCGCCTTTGATATCACTTAAAAATACAGGTACTCCGGCCTCACTAAGTTGCTCGGCAATCACCTGTAAGGTGCGTGTCTTACCGCTTCCAGTGGCTCCCGAAATTAATCCATGTCTATTCATCATGCGCAAGGAAAGGTTTATTTTTGCATCAGAAAGTACTTCCCCATCAACGATTCCTGCCCCTAAATAGATATGTGGTTCGTTTAACGAATAAGCTTTTTTAATTGAGTCAATAAATTGTTCTTTGTTTGCCATGATAAAGCTATTAATTTGCCACTAAATAAACATTTTTAATAGTTTTAAACAAACAGATATTTTGAACACGAATATTCTATTACTTTCAGCGGGGAGGAGGATGAAGCTATTTTATGCTTTACGAGAAGAAATTCAACTTATTTTCCCCCAAGGTAAAATTATACCTGCCGATGCAAATCCAGACTATAGTGCTGTTTGTGTATATGCAAAAAACTCGGTTAAGCTGCCTTATACCACCGATATAAATTTTGCAACAGCACTCAATCGTATCTGCACTGAACAGAAAATTGCTCTCATTATCCCCACTACTGATTTTGATATCAATGCCTTGGTATTAGCCATCGACGAAAATCAAATTCCTGCAGATACACAAGTGCTGGTTTCTTCTAAAGAATTCGTACTGAAATGCCAAGATAAAGTATTGACATGTGCCATTTTTAAAGATGCTAATGTTGATTTTTTAATGCCATTGGCATCTGAAGATTTCGAATATCCTCTCTTTATGAAACCTCGCTATGGTTATAATACCGAAGATTGCAGAGTTATTTATGAAGAAGCGGATTTACCGAAGTCGGTGCTTGAATTAGCAGATTTCGGTGATTATATTTTTCAATATTATTTACCCCCATCTGATTTTGACGAGTACACCATCGATTGTTATTACAATAAAATGAGTGTATTGCTATCTGCCGTGCCTCGCAAGCGCATGAGCGTAAGAGGGGGAGAGGTTTCAAAATCGATGACAATAAAAAACGAGGTTTATGCCTGGGTATGGGAAAATTTTTCCACCTTGAATGGTGCTCTAGGCCCTATATCATTGCAGTGTTTCTTTAATGTAAAAACGAAGGAAATTGTTGCGGGCGAAATCAATCCAAGGTTTGCAGGAGGTTACACCTTGTCTCATGCCTCCGGTGCTAATTATATAAAATATACCTTTGAAGAGTACCTTGCTCATCGGGCTATTTCGCCCATGGAGAACTGGAAAGAGAATTTGTTAATGCTTCGGTATGACGAAGAGATAATAGTTGATCAATGAAAATGAATATAACATTTCTAGGTACTGGCACCTCACAAGGGGTGCCTCTTATTGCTTGCCTCTGTGAGGTATGTAGAAGTCACGATACACTTGATAAACGACTCCGGACCAGTGTGATGGTGGAAGTGAAGAACAAGGTTATCGTAATTGATTCGGGGCCTGATTTTAGGCAGCAAATGTTACGTGAAAATGTGATGCGGCTTGATGCCTTGATATTTACACACGCGCACAAAGATCATATCGCTGGCATGGATGATATTCGGGCGTTTAACTATATTTCGAATCAAAGGATTGAAGTTTATGCCGATGAAATAGTGGAAAAGGCTATTCGGAGAGAGTTTCCATACATTTTTGATGAATTGAAATATCCAGGCGTTCCTGAAATAAATTTAAACTTAATCAGTAATGATCATTTTATTGCAGCAGAAACGCCGATAACTCCTATTCAAGTATTACATTACAAACTGCCTGTGAAAGGCTTTAGAATAGGCGATTTTACCTATATAACGGATGCTAATTTTATCGCTGAAAGTGAGAAGCAGAAAATTAAAGGGTCTAAAGTTTTAGTATTGAATGCGTTAAGAAAAGAAAGTCATATCTCTCATTTCAATTTATTTGAAGCAATTGCATTAGCAGAAGAATTAGGAGCTGAGCAAACGTATTTTACCCATATAAGTCATCAATTGGGGCGTCATCAAGAAGTTGATAAGTTGCTTCCATCGGGCATGAATTTAGCCTATGACGGACTTAAAATAGAGATTTAGTGTTTGATTTTCATGAAAATCCGGTTCAACTGTTCCACCGATTTCGACCAACTGAAATTTTGCTTTACGAAAGCATAACCTGCTTGTGCCACCTTTTCGGCAAAATCTTTTTGGGTAATAAGCAATAACACGTGATCTGCATATTCTTGAGCAGTATTCGCCACCAGTATTTCCACATTTTCTTTTGCTCCAAGCGATTGATTTACTAACGAAGACGTTATACAGGGCAACTGCATGGCCATGGCTTCTAATAGTTTATTTTGAAGTCCCGTGCCGATGAGCATGGGAGCTATAAATATTTTTGATTTGGCATAATAATCATTAATCTCTTCCACCCAGCCAGTGACCACGAAATTTGGGCTATTTAATTCTTCGACTTTTGAGGCAGGGTTAGCGCCGGCAATGAGTATTTTGATATTTGGAAGTTTCAGTTTGAGTAATGGCAGGATCTCTTGATGCAGGTAAAGAACGGCTGAAACATTCGGTGGATAGCTCATGTTCCCCGTAAATACAAGATCGAATTCTTTGACTTTATTGGGTTGGGGCTTAAAATAATTAAAGTTCACCCCATTTCGAATAATCTCAATTAGCTCCTCATTTTTTAAAGGAATAAACTCTTTATCGGCATTTGAAATAATGATGGAGGCATCAAAATCTTGATGAATTCGTGCTTCATATTTTAATAAACGCTGGTATTCGATATTGTAAATTTTTTTAAGGTAAAATGGCTCTACCAACATTCTTCGCTGTACGCCTTTACTAAAAGCGTCCATATAGTCGAGTACTTTTGGAGTGTCATTATTTTTTATATACTCACTCATACGTATTAACTGACAGAAGAGCACATCAGGGTCAAAACGAGTAATGAGTTTCTCTATTTGTTTTTGGCGGCTCTTATTGTAAAAGTAATTGATTTGGAATGGGTTCGAATTAAACAAGCCTCTGGCGAGATTAAGATATTTTCTTAGTAAGGGGAGATAAGAATACTGATGAAAATAGGTAACTTTTTTTACTTCTAATTCCGACTTTTCGGTGATTTGATTTTCTGTTATTGAATATAGAATCACTTGATGTGATTTTGAAAGTTCTGAGATTTGATTATACGCACGAAGTTTATCGCCTTTTTCAAGAGGATAAGGAAATCGCGAAGTGAGGTATAAGATCTTCAATTTTGGGTTTGCGTTAGTTTTAAATAGAATTGTTTGAGCAACAATTCGAAATTTTCAATGCTGTATTTTTCTTCCATTAGCGTTCGAGCCTTTTTGCCAAGTTCGACACATTTTCGCTCGTTTTTCAAACACCAAATAAGAGCCTCCGTAAATGATTTTGCGTTATTGGCTATCAGCACTTGTTCTTGATCAAAGGCCTCGATGCCTTGCACTCCAAGTGAGGTGGTAATAATTGTTTTTGCGGCAGCCATTCCTTCCAGTATCTTGATTCGAACACCACTGCCTGCAAATAACGGAACGACCATAATTTGTTTGCCATGAATAAATTCTGAGGCATTGTCTACCTCTCCGATAATATGTACTCTTTCGCTTTGGTAATTGTAAAACTGATCAGGCATGTCGCGGCCAGCCATATAAAAATGAGCTTTTGTGGCCAACTCAACTGGTGGCCAGACGTATTGCATAAACCACTCCATGGCTTGTTGGTTAGGGATCCAATTCATGCTGCCTAAATGATAGATGTTATGATCGCCTTTATTGTTTGTATCTATTTGGATGTTTCGGACATCGATGGCAGTAGGTAAAGTAAGCGAGGGCGTGGTATTCTCTATATAGGGTTTGATTATAGCTTCGTCAATGGCTGTAATGGGTATGATGGCATGGCATTTTTCCCAGATTTGAATTTCATATCGCTTTAAACTTTTTGCCAATGTTTGAATATAAAGTCGTTTAAGAAAACCTTCCTCTAAGGCAGCCCTCTCCCATATTTCATATTCAACATTATGGGTTCTAAGCACAAACTTTGCCTCGGTGTAAGGCTTAATATAGTCGAGATAAATGGCGCTATAAACATTCTCGAAATGAACAATATCATATTTTTGTTCTTGTATTGTTTGGATGATTAAATCTCTGAAATCATCACAATAAAATCTTATGGCATTATAGCTTTTGTTGGAAAATAAATTAAGTATCGCACCCCATAATTTCACCGCCGTATCTAGTGTTGTTGTTTCCAATGAAAGCGTTTTAAACACGTCAGGTAATTTGCTTGTGTCAACGAAGTGTTTTACGGTATTTAAGGATAGTAGTTTTACCTCAAAGCCACAATGAAGCATGCTTTCAAGCATTTGCATGGTGGCTATATTACCCCCGTCGTTTGATGGATAGGGTACCCGGTTGGTGATGACTAAAACTTTCACGGTAATTTATTTTCGCTCGAAATTTTTGAGGTTGGGCTTTTTATTTTGAAAAGGCTGCTGAAGCCATAAAATAGTTTTTGGTAAATTTCCTTGTTGAACAGCTGTGCATCTTTTGTGGCTTTATAAGTGAGGTAAATCCCAAGAGGCAAAAGCACAAATGATGCGGCCCACATCCCCATAAATACGTTACTATCATTTTCTTTAATAATTTTTTCACCTGAAATGGAGATAATATGGTAGATAATAAACAGGAAAATAGAAATGATCATGGGCATCCCTAACCCTCCTTTCTTTACAATAGCACCAAATGGAGCTCCCACAAAAAATAAGACCATAATGGCAAAAGACAAGGTAAACTTACGGTGCCATTCAATTTTATAACGGTTAATTTGTTTCACAGCGCCCTCCGTATCATCCTGGCTGTAATTCACTGATTGCTTCACCACCCGAGCACTTTCTAGCGCTCTATAAATTATGGCTTGTCGAAATTCGTTTTTGACATTGTCGATATAAAGTGGTTTGCTGTAAGCCAACGGTTGTGCAACAAGGTTTTTAAAACACGTGTCGCTTAGATGAAAATAGGATTGTATAAATTTCAGATTGGTGTCATATTTAATCTTTAATTGACTTTCAAAGGAGTCAATATAATGTTGCAATTCGCTTGCTGTCAACATCTGATTATGCCCACGGTATAAGGATTCATCGCTTCTTTCAAATTTAAATTCACCGATGTCGAATACGATTTGTTGTTTGTCGAATTCCATCACTGTCATTGGGTAACTTGCATTTGTACGCTGCTCAACTTGCTCGTAACTTGCTCCTTTATACAAATCAAATTTTACATAGTTTTTATCTTCCGTAAAATAAAACTCTCCCGATTCGGCACTGATCACTTTTGTATTCCCTCGATTATCGCGGTGGTCATAGATTAAAATATTATTCACTTTGTTACCCGATTTCTCTTTGCCACTAACCCGAATAATAACTTCAGGCATGCTCGTGGTAAAAGCATCATCCTTTAACTCAAACGTAGGTTTCGCACTACGCACATCATGAAGCAACGTGCTGGCTTTGATACTTGCACTGGGCATTAAATAATTTGAAATGATAAAGGCCATACCACATAAGAGAACCATCATGTATATCAATGGTCGCATCGCTTTTAGAAGGGATATTCCAGCACTTTTGAAGGCCACCAGCTCAAAGTGTTCGCCCAAATTGCCAAAGGTCATGATGCTTGACAATAGCACTGCCAATGGCAATGCCATTGGGATTAGTGTTACCGACATGTACATCATTAACTTAGCGATGGTAGCAAAGGTGAGCCCTTTACCAACCATATCGTCGATATACATAAACAGAAATTGCATCACCAAAACAAAAAGCGACACAAAGAAGGTTACGATAAATGGCCCGATAAAAGATTTAACAACTAAAAAATTTAGTCTTTTCATACAACGCTGCGAAGTTACTAAATATACGTAACGAAATGCGTAAGTGGATGATGATATTGTTGATATGCCAAGCGCGTATTGCTTGAAAGCATATTTGAACTAGGCTCCTATATTTTCTCGTAAAACATGAACCTGACTCTCCCAAACCATTATATTCTCGTCTTTCTCACTAGCATCGGCGAAGTCAGTGATTACCAGAGCAACATCATTGGTCATTTCATCTTTTATGATTTCTATTTCAAAATATTCTTCTGGAGGTCCTTCTGCCCACTGAAACTTAACGAGTTTGTTAGGAACTAATTTTAGAACATTGGCAATTTGTTTGGTGCCCTCCCAAGTGAACTCAAATCGTTGGTTTTTTAATGGATTAACCACTTCTGCAAACCATTCCGATAATCCTTCCGGTGTTGAAATGTAATTATATAAAAGTGCAGGAGACGCATGAATACCAATTTCTATTTTGTATATTTCTCTTTTCGCTTCGGCCATATCAGTGTAGTTGAATTTTATTTTATCTTTGAAACATTATTCTTAATTGGCGCAAAGTGGTGAATTATTTCGTAACACGCAAATATTTTTATATATTATACTCGATTATATTTAGTGTGCTGACTTATACGTGCTTTAGTTATTCTAAAGAGCAACTTTTTTTCACTGTAAATCTAAATTATAACACTTTCTTTAATCTTTTTTTCTATTTAATCACCGAGTTAGGAAGCACTTGGACCTATCTTATAATTATTTTATACTCCTTATTCTGCTCTCGACGATTCACCTTGATGCTGCTGGTAGGACTGCTCATTTCTACGATTTTTGCGCAAGGGCTAAAACATTTTGTATTTGATGATGCGCTTCGACCCTTGGAATATTTTAAAGATACTGCGGTGATACATCATCTTTCTATTTCTAACTCGTTACGGTTTCATAGTTTTCCATCGGGCCATTCGGTTTCCGTGTTTACGTTAATTTCAATTATTATCGTATTCTTACCACAAAGAAAATTTGATGTTTTGTTGCTTTTTACCGGGTTTTTAGTGGCCTATTCGCGGGTTTATTTAGGGCAGCATTTTGTTGGGGATGTAGTATTTGGAAGCCTTCTAGGAGTTGTTTCCGGGGCTATGGTAGTTTATTTGTTTCGAGATGAAACGAAGTTAATAAAACCATTTATGAATTGGAAGTCCACCACAAGTGAATAGTAAAATCTCGTGGTTAACTTAACTCAGAAGAAGCACCTTATTTAATCAAGAAATAATGGGATATTTATAAAATCTATTTCTGAACTTGAAATAAATAGAACTTATAGATTTTATAGTTCTTGAAATTTTCACCTGTACGCATACCAGTGAAATGTTTGTTTTCAATCTTCGATATTTTCTTATCGTATTTCCATTTTACTAATTTCACAAGAAGTGAAAATCGATCTTCTGCCAATGCCCAAACCGTTGACCACACCGGAAATACTACTTCCATCGTCATTTGATTTAGAATATCGATGGTCGGTGCAGTTTCAGCCGTTATGTCGAGTTCCGAGATGGTTTTGAGTGGATAAGCCGCTTTGTATTTCAACCATTCGTCAAACTCATGCCCACCGCCAAGTTTGCTTTTTTTATCAGGATCGTTCTTGAAGAAATCTGACACAATGATATGCCCCCCCTCATGTAGCAGTTCCATGGCCTTTGGGATTGATTGATCCATGGGTATATATTGGAAACTTTCACTGAATAAGATCAGATCATACTTTTTATTATTCGATATTTCTTCAAATTTTGATTGAAAGAAGGTGGCTTTATCTCCGATGAGTTTTTTTGCGTAGGCCGTCAAGATTTGTCCAGGTGAAACGCAATCTACTTGGTATCCTTTACGGATTAACTCCTGTGCCGTTTTGCCTGATCCGCATCCAACATCGAGGATCGTCTTGGTACCTTCAGGAATATGCGAGAAAATCATTTCAGCATAATTTTCCTGAGCTTGTTTCAAATTGGCTACATCGGTAGCGAGTCCATTGGTAAAATACCCATAATGAAGATATTCTGTTTTAAGAAAAAATTTCAGAATCATTAAACCGGCTTCCAGCCCTACTTCTTTGGAATCGACCTTGCGGTTTTTTTTTATTTTTAAAGAACATCTTGTCGTATTGTTATTTGCCGCGAACTTCCGAAACTTTTCATAAACCACCAAATAATTCTCTAACAGGCATCCACTCAATTTTGGTGTTGGATCCATGTTGATGGTTTGGTTATTAAATACAGCTTATTCATGACTCTTCTCTTCTTGCTTCCGCTTCTTTGGGTTAACTAAGCTGTCGGCAGGGTATTGGGTTTTCATCGATTCACGCAACGACTCGGCCCATAGAGTGAGCTCCGCCTTTTGCGATTCATTGAGTTTTGCATTACCATGGATGATAAGATAGGATGAAAGAGGCATTTCATCATCTTTTATTTCTTCGATAATATCGCCTAGTTTTTTATATTGTCTGTAAATTCTATAAGAGCTAAATTCAGAAAAATTTAATTCGCGTTTGCCTTCATTCACATGATTTGTTAACCACCAATCGACGGGTTGTAAATTTGAATACCAAGGATAAACGGTTAAATTACTGTGGCAGTCGTTGCACGATGTTTTTAAAATGAGCTGTATCGTCTCAGGTACCGGAAACTTGTTGGAGATGTCGTTGGTGTTATCGTTTGAGAGGTTTTTCTTCGTGTGGAAAAATTGAATAATCAAAAGTACAGTGATTACTACAATACCAACGATTTTAAATAAGTTCTTTTTGAGTGTCATAATTTGAAGTGGATTTAAGTATTAGTATTCTTTCCTTTCAAGTATTAGTTGTGCAATGATGGCCTGACGGGCATCAAATTCATATTGATCTTGCTCTATCTCCTTGAAACTAAATTTAATATTGGATTTGTCGGATAAATTATGCTTTAAGTGTGGTTGGTCATGATTCTGTAGGTCAACATCATAATCTTTCACGACAATGTTAGTTTGTTCGGTGGCCCTTTTTTCGCGCAATACCACTCTCTCAATTTGCTTTCTGGATGGCATCTCACGAGCATCACTTAACTTTCTTTTTTCAAAAGGCAAGCCTTGGCCAACTCTTTTTACTTCAGGTGATTTCTCTTTGAAGAAAATTTTCTTGGGTGTGGTGTTATTGGCATTGGGTTCAGGCATTTTCAACTCCTGCACCTTCTTGTTTTGTTGCTCAAGCATCCGATCGAGGAGGTCGTCCAAAGTGCTTTTTTGTGAAGGAGTTGGATTTGCCGTACTTTTTTTATTCTTTTGTACCTCTGTACCCTTCACACTTGAGTAAATATAATAGACAATAGCGGCAATTATAAAGAAGGTTTTTAAACTAAACATAACTTTTAAAAACACAAAAATAGCAAAAATATCATGGCAAAATTAGTTTTACTTTTAGGCTCCAATTTAGGCGTTAAAAAAAACAATCTTCAAACCGCAATAAAGGAGCTAAACACAATGGTGGATAAGGTTGTAACCCAGTCTAAGATTTATGCTACCGACGCTTGGGGCAACACCGAACAAGAGCCGTTTCTGAATCTCTGCCTCATCATCGAAACGGAAAAAACTCCCGAGGAGGTGCTTCGCAGAACCCTAATGATTGAAAAAAAGATGGGTCGGATAAGGACCGCAAAGCAATATGAACCTCGACTTATTGATATCGATATTTTGTTTTACGACAACCTCATCAGCGATTCTCATCAACTTACCATCCCGCATGAGCATATCGCTGATAGGCGATTTACTTTAACTCCTTTGGCCGAGATTTTACCCAATTTTATTCATCCAGTACATCAGAAAAGCATTCTCGAACTTTGGAATGAATGTACCGACACATTAGCTTGCAAACCTCTTGGTAACTTATAAATATATCGCCATCGAAGGATGTATCGGTGCTGGTAAAACTGAGTTGTCGTTGCTCTTGGCTAAAAGGCTAGGTGCAAAATTAATGCTCGAGCAATTTGAGGATAATCCTTTTTTACCCAAATTCTATGGTGATAAAAGGCGGTACGCCTTTCCATTAGAAATGAGTTTCCTGGCTTCACGATATCACCAACTCTCCACCGATTTGCAGCAAGATAACTTATTCGAAAATTTTATTGTGGCCGATTATATCATTCAAAAATGTCTGCTATTTTCCCGCCTCACGCTTGACGAAGAGGAGTATAAGTTATACAATCGGTTGTTTCAAATTATTCAACTCAACTGCCCAGCCCCCGATTTGTTGGTTTATATTTATCGTGACACTACCCAGCTGATGAAGCATATTAAAGAACGCAATCGTGATTATGAGCGCTCTATCGATGAAACCTATCTCGACAATATCCAGCATGGGTATTTAGAGATGTTTAAAAACCATACTTCACAGCGTATTCTGTTACTTGATGCGCATCATTTCGATTATGTGGGAGATAAAAACAATTTTGAAATTATTTTTCGATTGCTTCAACAAGAGTATCCGATAGGCGTGACTAAAATTACATTATAAAAGGATTGCTCTTTTGAGTTTTACCTTACTTACAACACTCGTTTTCGCTTCCATCGTTTGTGGCTCCATAGCCAGGAGGAGGGATGCGCTATAATGTCTTTTTCGAGACGGGTAAAAAAAGTTTGCATAATTTCTTGTTCATCCACCTCTTTAGGATTCTCAAAAAGCACTTCGAAGTGATACTTGTAATAACCTCGTTTGAGCTTCACGATGCTGCCATAAATAATCGCCGCATTAATTTTTTTAGCCAATTTCGCTGAGGCACTAAAAGCGAGTGTTTCTTGATTTAAGAATTTCACCCATAAATTGGCGTCAATATTAGAAGGCGTTTGGTCGGCCACAAAACAGACATTTTTTGTTTCTTTATTTGTTAATACCCGCCTCGCAATTTGTTCCATGGGTATCATCTCACAGCCAAAGCGACCTCTGTACTTCGTTAATAAATCGTCGAACGCTTTATGTGTCACTGTTTTATAAACTCCCCATAACGGCACTTGGGTGGCTAACGCTGCTACCCCTGGACTCCATTCCCAATTGCATAAATGAGCTCCAAAGTAGAAGCAGGTCTTGCCTTTCGCATTTAACTCATCGAGTACCTTATGTGCACTGCAGTCGTTACGTTTATTTAACTCTTCTTTGCTGATTGAAATCATTTTTATGGATTCTACGATAATGTCACATAAGTTTTTGTAAAATTCATCGCAAATAGCACTGATTTCAGAAGCGTTTTTCTGAGGAAAACTATTTCTCAGGTTCTCTAAAACAACTTTTTTTCGATAGCCCAATCCCTTGTAAATAATAATATAAAGCCAATCGCTGAGGGTATATAATACCGCAAAAGGCAAGTAGGATAGTAGTTTTAGGAAAAATGTGAGTGCTCGATACATAACGAATAAATTGGTTGGGTACAACCAAAAACCAATATTACTTTTGCATCAAAAATATATAATTTTTAATGCATCTGTTCAGTTTACATTATCTGCCTCAAATAAAATACATTAAAGCGCTCCTTCAAGCGGAGGAAATCGCTTTTGAGATGATGGAACATTTTCAAAGACAAACTTATCGGAACCGTTGTGAAATATATACCGCCGATGGGATTCATAAATTAATTGTTCCGGTGAGTCATAACACCCGTCAAAAGGAGCGGAGTTGTATTACTGACGTGCGTATTGCCTATCATGACAACTGGCGGTTGCAACATCTGCGTACCATAAAATCGGCCTATCAATCGTCGTCGTACTTTGAATATTTCGAGTCCGATTTTATTAAACTGTATGAAAAGAAGTATGAATTTCTGGTCGATTTTAATATCGCTTCCTTAGAAATAATCCTTGGTTACCTGAAAAAACCTTTGATTTTTACAAAAACGATAGAATATATTAAAAACCCTTCGGGTATCACCGATCTGCGAGAAGCATTTACGGATAACAACAATACCTTGGATTTTGAATATTACCAAGTGTTTCAAGGCAAAAAAGGAGTTATTGGTAACCTAAGTAGTATCGATTTGCTTTTTAACGCAGGCCCCCAACGGATGCTTGAACTTCTCAATCTCTCGCTTGCATAAATTAGAATTCACTCCCCGGAGCCCATTAAATCTCTTGTACGACTCCCATTCCGGAAAATTTTTCAATTCTTTTCTCTACCATTTCCTCGACTGTCATCTTCCTTAAATCGGCCAGCAACAGTAATATTTCTTTTTTCAAGGTCGCAAACATCTCTGTAGGGTTATTATGAGCACCACCTAATGGTTCTCTAATGATACCATCAATTAAACCATTGCCCAACATATCGGTGGCCGAAAGTTTCAATGCTTCTGCGGCTGTTTCCTTAAAGTCCCAACTCCTCCATAAAATGCTCGAACAGCTCTCTGGCGAAATCACCGAGTACCAGGTATATTCGAGCATCATCACTCTATCGCCAATGGCTATGCCCAATGCGCCACCGCTAGCTCCTTCACCAATAATGATGCATATCACAGGCACTTTTAGAACCGCCATTTCCATTAAGTTTCTGGCAATGGCCTCGCCTTGACCCCGTTCTTCGGCTTCCAACCCTGGCGATGCCCCTGGGGTGTCGATAATGGTGATGATAGGTTTATTGAATTTTTCTGCCAATTTCATGAGGCGTAAAGCTTTACGATACCCTTCAGGATTGGCCATCCCAAAATTTCTATATTGTCGAGATTTGGTATTTCGGCCCTTTTGCTGCCCAATAATCATCACCGCGTTACCTTCAATACTGGCAAAGCCTCCAATCATCGCCTTATCATCTTTCACCGTGCGGTCGCCATGCAGTTCAACAAAAGCATCGCAGATTCCATTGATATAATCGATAGTATAGGGCCTGTCGGGATGACGTGAAATTTGCACTTTTTGCCAGGCATTCAGATTACTGAACACCAGTTTACGTGCCTGTTCAAGTTTCTGTTCAAGTTCCCGAATGGCAGCACTCAAATCGATCTTGCTTTTTTCAGCGATTTGTTTTGTTTTTTCAATCTGCTCTAGAATATCATCAATGGGCTTTTCAAAATCGAACATAATTGTTAACGTTTAATGGTTTATAAATTTTCACACTCACAAGATTTCCGATTCCGGTAAATTTAAAAAGAGGTGCGAAAATAATTTTTTTTAGAGTTAATAACGCATATTAAAATAATTTGACCTTATTTTAATAAAAACTTGTTTACCGAAACGCTAAAGTATATATTTGCACCTCTTTTTAAAAGAAAGAAACAGATTGGTAGTTCAGCTGGTTAGAATGCCGCCCTGTCACGGCGGAGGTCGCGGGTTCGAGTCCCGTCCAGTCTGCTAAAAGGGACAAAAATCAAAAATTGATTTTTGTCCCTTTTTTTTATGTCTAAATTTCGATTTTGATGGACTTAATAGAAGATCCCTTTTTTTAGGTTTGAAAATTAATGACATGCTTATACCGATTGCAAAATCGCTTAGCTTTATGAACAGTCGCAAAAATAAATTTGCTTCTTTGATCTAAACTGTATATCCTTGTAAATAAGTACACTATGACCTTTGGGTTTATTCTTAGTTCAAAGCTTACTTACTTATATCCTTCCTTTAGCAAACTAAAAATATGAAATTCATCGCCAGCCTTTATTTATTTATCTTTCTGTGCTTGCATGCCCAAGCTCAGTCGGTCGACTTTGATAATTATACTCCGCTTCGATCTCAAGGGGTATTACCCAAAGAATTTTCAAGCTCTTCTGTAGAAAAATATAAAGAAGCAGCAAAGAAGATTAGCGCCAACAAAAGCAAAATTGAAAAAGAAGCACTCCGCGATTATGAGCTTGAATCGAGTTATGCTATCGACGATATTTTCCATAGCGGAAAGGTACTCTTCAATGATACCATAAGCAATTACGTTAATTCGGTGATGAAAAAAATACTGGAACAACGTGAGAAGAAGAAAAATGTTAGGGTATACGTGCTACGCTCCTCAGTTGTAAATGCCTTTGCTACGGGTAAAGGAATCATTTTTATAACCATGGGTATGCTTGCCCGTATGCATAATGAAGCAGAGTTGGCCTTTGTACTCTCTCATGAATATATTCACTACCTTAAAAAACATAGTGTTAATGAGTATATCGAAATTGCTAAAGAAAAATATGCTAAAGGCAGTTATAGCAAAGCTTCCATCGACGATAAATATCTGCGTAGAGCCAATTTTAGCAAGGAGAAAGAGTTGGAAGCCGATGAGTTGGGTTTTGATCTCTACTCCAAGTCGGGATACGATTTAGCGACGGCTACGGCGGCTCTCAATACGATCCTATACTATTATTTACCCTTCGATTCGGTTTCAATTGAGTCCAATTATTTTGAAAGTGGTTCTTTTAAAATTCCGGATAACTATTTTTTAAAAACGTATACACCTGTTGACGCGTCAGTATTTGAGAAAGGGATGAATAATTCCTCCACAAGCAGCAACGATGATGATGATGGTGAAGACGACAGAGACAAATATAGTACGCATCCATCGACCGATATCCGAATTGAAAAAATCGAAACGTTTACGAAAGATTTCGAAGGTACGGTTGGACATAGTCTTTTTCTTGTTTCAGAAGAGTCGTTTAATTATATAAAGAAATTGAGCAGATTCGAAATTCCTCGTATCAACCTTCTAGATGGATCCTATGAATATGCTATGTATCATGCGATGTTCCTTCTGCAAGCGAATCCCAATAGTCTTTATCTCAAGAAGATTATCGCTAAATCGTTGTATAGTCTGGCCAAATATGGAAACGTTGGTTATTTTAATTCGGTTCATGGTAAATATAAAACAGCCCAAGGCACTTTTCAGCAACTGCTTTACCTGATGGGCAAACTTAAAGCTCAGGGCATTAGTGCGGCAGCAATGAATTATTGTTGGAAATTAAAAACAGAAAATCCTGATGATATAGAGCTGATCTCAATTTGTAGGTCAATGATGACAAGTATTGTGTTTACTTACGAGGATAAGAAAAAACGCGTTTTCTATACCACTCTGGCCGATACCGTGCGTGCTAAAGTAAAGCATAAATCGGTCGACGAT
>CAIUDH010000004.1 GCA_903897855.1 uncultured Bacteroidota bacterium
GATTGGCTCGTTACACTATAGCTTCCGCTGTTATTAGCACATGCTTGCGATAAACCTGTGATTACACTCGATGGTAAGGCATTGATGGTTACTGGCAAGGTAGATGACGAAGAACAACCTGCGGCGCTAGCGCCTATGACACTTACCAGGCCTGTGCCTGAACCCCAAGTAATGGTAGCCGTAGTAGCAGTAGTAGAGGTTATAACACCTCCGCTTACACTAAAGGTATAAGTAGATGCTCCTACCCCGGTATATACCTGCGATGAATTCTGACACGCTGAAGTATTACCCGTAATCGATACCGCTGGGGTCGTGTTTACATTCACTACTTTAGAAGTGTTGCCAAAACAGCTACTTCCATCTACCGTAGCAGTAAGTAAGATAGTAACCGAGCTAGCTCCTGAATTCGGAGTAATATTGATCACACTGTTATTACCTCCGTAGGTATAGGTGCCATTAAGTACCGTCCAGAGATAAGTATAGTTCGATTTAAAGGCAGTAGAATAAGTGTTCAGAGAAGTCCCACTACACATACTGGATCCTCCTGTAATTACTGGAGTTGGTGTAATATTTATATTAACAGCTAAGGTAGTGGTGGTACTGCACGACGCATTGGATGAAAGCAACTGAAGTGTTCCACTCACGCCAGTACCCCAAATAACATCGACCGAAGAAGTATTCGTAGCTCCAGTGATAGTCCCGCCGGTAATTGACCAAGTATAATTGGCGGCTGCCGAGGCCGTATAGGTGAACAAGTCACCACTGCACACATTGCTTGAACCCGTAATGGTAGAGCTTGGCGTTTCGTTTACGATTCCAATAATGGCACCACTGGTAACGGAGCAACCTGAAGAAATAATAGTTTCGTTCACATTCACAGAAGTTCCACCTGCACTGGTCCAGAGGATGGAAATGACATTCGTACCTTGTCCAGAAACAATTGTTCCACCTCCAGTAAAATTCCAGTTGAAGAGTCTTCCTCCACTATTGGTGGTAGAGTAAGTAGCCTTGGTACCAGTACAAACTGAATTAGGTCCAGTGATTACGGGTGTTGGCAGAGCATTTACATTGATTGAATAAGTAACGGAATATGAGCATAAACCATTTGCATAGGTTGCCGTTAAGGTTTGAGATCCTAAGGTGTTCCAAAGAATGGTAGCAGTGCTTGCTGTGCTTGCGGTAATAGTACCTCCAGTAACATTCCATAAAGTGCTTGTTGCTCCATTTAATGTAAAGGTTTGTGTTGAGTTCATGCAAGCTTGAGTTGCCCCTGAAATACTTGCGCTTAATGGGCCGGTTACGGTGATGGCTTTCACTGAAGTTCCACCACAACCTGTAGAGGCCGTATCATAAAGTTGTAATGAGGCCGTTGCAATATTGCTCCAAACGATCGTCACGGTATTTGCCGATTGTGAAGAAATGGTTCCACCCGTTGGAACCCAAACATACTTATCGACCGTAGTAGTAGCTGTATAAACATAAGGGGTATTCACACATACAGTGGTAGTACCAGAAAACGTACCCACAGGGTTGGCAAGAATAGTTACATTCAAAGTAGGTGTTTTACCTGTACATCCTTGGGTGTTTGTTAAAGTACAGTTTATAGTTTTAGCCCCAGTGGAGGTCCAAAGAATAATGATACCAGAGGTACCTTGGCCCGAGGTGATGCTACCTCCAACCACAGTCCAACTATATCCTGAAGCAATGATGGTTCCACCAGAAGTATTGCTCAATGAATAATAATTAGTAGAATTTAAGCATGCGGTAGTAACCCCCGCAATAATGGCAGTAGGCGAAGGATTAATGTTGATGCCGCTTAACGTAGCCGATCCACTACAGGTGGTAGTGGTATTGGTTACCGTTACAGTAACAGAACCTGTTCCTGCAGCGCCCCATAACACACTTACGGTATTTAAATTCAAGCCAGAAGCACTTCCTGATATGGTTCCTCCAACTACGGTCCAGCTATAATTTAACCCTGAAATAAGGGTACTGGTGTAGCTTACAGTAGAAGCGGTTAAGGAATTTATAGTAGAACATACCGTAACAGCACCAGTAGGTGTGGCAGGCGTTGGATTGGCATTTACAGTAACATTTTGTGTGGTTGAATCAACACATCCAAAACTGCTGGTTACAACCAATTTAACAGCAAAGGTGTTACTGGTGCTATATGTTTTAGAAGGACTGGTTGAGGTTGATGTAGTACCATCGCCAAAATTCCAGAGATAAGTCACACTTCCACTCACCACCGAAGAGGTGTTGGTGAAAACAAAATTATTGGAACCTAAACACTGACTAGCACTATTAATGGTGAATGATGGCGTAGGTTTCGGATTGATGGAAACCATTTTTGACGTTGAATCTATACAACCGTTATTACTTGTTATTACAAGTTTAACAGTATAGGCGCCAAAGGCTGCATACGTTTTTACCGGACTCGTCGCAGTTGAAAAAGTTCCATCTCCAAAACTCCAAGCGTATGTTAATGTACCCGAAACAGAAGAGCCATTAGTAAAGGTGAAACTGTTTCCATTGATACACTGTACTGCACTATTCACCGTGAATGCCGCCGTTGGCTTAGGTGCCAAGGCTACGGTGGTATTGGCTGAAACGTTACTACATCCACCGACATAATTTGCAGTAACAGCATAAGTACCTAAACTAGTTGAACTCACCACTAAAAAACTAGAAGTGGCTCCAGTAATATCAAACCCATTAAGTGTCCATTGATAACCAACTACATTGGCCCCTACCGGACTGGCCTGTAATATAAGAGAACTGCCCGGACAAACTAAAGCCGACGCCGGTGTGATGGTAGGCACTACCGAAGCAATAACTAATTTTGCAACATTCGAAGTTATATTGGGGCCACAAGAACTAGAAACCACAACCGTATAGGCCCCTGAATCAGAAAATGAAATATTGGCTTGAGAAAAACTTGATGAAGTGGCGGAAGCAATCACAGAACCATTTTTATACCATTGGTAAGATAATGTACCAGTACCTATGGCGCTAACATTAAATGTTGCCGTGGTACCCGCGCACTGTGAAACGGAAGCAGGTTGGCTCGTAATGGCTGTTGCTGGGTTGATAATAACTTGAATCGTATTTCTTGGTCCTTCACAACTAAGAGGGGATGTTTGAGATACATAATAATCAAACGTACCTGCAGTAGTGGTGCTTGGTGTGATGGCCGTGCTACTTGGAGTTCCTCCAACCGATACCGTATACCAATTTAATGAATTGCCAGCAGCAGCGGTTGCCGATAAGGCACTTGCTGTTGCATTCTGACAATAGGTTACTGGAGTTGTTACCGAAGGTACCCCTGGGGTTTGGTTTACATTAACAACAATGGTGGTTCTTGCTCCCTCACAACCTAGTGGCGATACCTGACTCACATAGTAACTTGTACTTCCGGCAGTAGCGGTACTCGGCACTATTGGTGTGCTGCTTCCTGTACCACCCGATGATACTGTATACCATAAAAGGGTATGTCCTGATAATGCGGTGGCGGTAAGTGCATTGGCTATAATACCTGAACAAGCAGCCACAGGAGTGGTAGCTGATGGAGCTACCGGAGGTGTATAGAATGAAACTGATACGGGAAGAACTAATGTACATCCCAGTGCATCAAGTGCTTTGATATAAAAAGTGCCTGCCGCCGAAAGTGCTGATGGCGTTGTTATTGCTGAAGTAGCTGCCGCGTCATTCCAATAGGTGAATGTTAATCCACTTTGTGAACCCGCAGTTACTGCAGCTGCAGTAAGATCGAAGGTACTTCCCGGGCAAACTTGAGAAGGATTTGTAATTACAAAACCAGTCACTGAAAACTCGTCGGAACCCATATCAGGATTGGTTGCATTACGTGTATCATTATCATAATCGGTCGTCACTTCTGAAACAGGAATTCCTGATCCATTAAGACACCAATTAGAAAGCGAATTCATGTGTAAGTCGGTCGCAGAAACAAAGGTAGGACCGAAATTAATTGATGCTGCGTTACTCCCGAAAGCGGTTTGAAATGCTGATAAGGTAATTACATCAGCCCCTAAAAAGCCTAATACCCCTTGGGTACCGCTTACATAATAATCGTTATAGTTTAGATTGGTGAAAGCAGTGTTTGGGGCTACCGAATAAACAGCATAGTTTTTAGAGGTTGTTCCAGAAGCATTGGTATTGTTCAGTGAGTTTACAAAAATATTATTTAATATCTCCAACGAAGCAGCCGCACTACCCACATACAATGCAGCCGTGAGACAAGAGCTAGAATAGGAATACGTGCCGGCCATATTCACTGTGTTATGGTAGAGTTTTACACCCCCTGTTGTTGTGGTAAGCGTAGCGCTACCTCCAACCATTCCAATACCAATACCCATCGATGAGGAGTTCGTAAAACTGCTATAATTTGAACCATTCACTCCATAAATCGTGTTATTCGAAATCAATAAATTACTTGTTAAGATTCCAGTACCAATGGTGATACCTCTACTTCCATAGCCGCCAGTGGAGCTCGTATTAACCTGGGTTAATAAATTATTTTTAATACTTGACGAAACAAAACCGGTCTCCAGTGATATTCCAACCGGCTGACTACTTGCCGAGGTGAAAATGTTAAGATTATTACCTTGAACCAAAGAATTTAACCCATTACCTAATTGAATTCCTATGGTGGCAATGGTGGTGTTGGTGGTCACACTGTTTCCAGATACATTTAAGTTGTCCATGCCACCCGAACTCACTGCGGCGGTACCATAGGCATAAATACCAATAGTAACGTTACTGATGGCATTATTTTGTATTGTATTATTATCATTATCAGCTCCACTCGATCCTGGCGAACTGCCACCAAGGGCAATTCCATAGCCAATAGAGGTACTCGAACCAGTGCTGATATTACAATTCTTGATAGTAATATTAGAAGCCCCAAAGCCAACGCCCATACTCACCAGAGAGATGGCAGTTGGTGTCACTGTATTGGTGTTTGTGATGGTTAAACTACGATCTGTACCTCCACTATTACTTCCATCAATCGTTACATAGGAAGCGCCATTGAAGCTTATTAGCGCAGCGGCCACAGTACCACTAAAGGAAGGAGTTATACCTGTAGCTGGCTTAATCAAAAGCGTATTCGTGGCACTCGCCGAAACGTTTGAATTGATTATAATAGGAAAAGTTTCTGAAGGGTAGGATGCATCGGTAAGATTAAAAACAACGGAGCCAGAGATACATTTCGTGTTATACGCATTTACAGCATCGGTTAAGGTCGTAAAACTACCTCCTGATCCAACAGTATAAGTACCTGTAAGAGTTGATAAAATTTTATAAATGGATGGACTCGTTGGCGGTGTTGATGCCGCTGGTGGACTGGAGCTAAATCCAGCAGCACCCAATGATGGATAAGAACCCACATTACTTGCTCCGTCTTGTGCTACTATATAATAAGAAATTGAATCGCCTATTGCAGAACCTGTACCCAAGCTAAATTGGTATTGATTGCCTCCTAATGAGCTTGCTGTACTGGCTGTATACGACCCTGCATTAATTCTCCAATATAATACAGGCAATGCACTACCTGAAGTAGCAACTCCATCCGCATCAACAATATTTGCCACCAAGGTTCGTACACCCGCAGCACAAGAATTCAGAAATGGAGTATAACTAATTACTGGATAGTTGAAAAAATTATTCGCATCTGCACCGATATCTGTAGGTGAATAGGAACTTCTTGTTTGATTGTCAAAATCGACTGTCACCGTTGAAATAGGTGTGCCTGCACTTTCCACTGCCGAAGGAATATTCGTAATATGTAAGTCGCCTGTGCTTGTGCTTGTAAAGGAAGTAGTAACTCCTGAAAGTGAACTGGCATCACTGGCTGCTGCCGTTTGCCATCCCGAAATAGACTGGTCGGATGTCCAGAAGCCAACGGTGGTAGATGCACCTCCATTTAGAATATTATAATTTGAGGCGTTGGTGCCCCAACCTGTCGCTGTTGTGGTGGTGGCATTAAACATATTGGCAATAGCATAATGCTTACCTGTACCGCCCGAGCGTGAATTGTTAATGATGTTATTGCGAATATCTACGGTGGCACTTCCTGTGGCGGTCGTAGATAAACTACCTCTCTCAAATCCAAAGCTGCAGATGGCGCCAGAACTCACCGTACCTTCAATATTTATAGTGTTAAAATAAATAACATCGATAGGGTCGGGTGCTGATCCGTGATTCCCCCAAATGCCCATAAAGCAGGTATTGGTGGTTTGACCATTTCCCACTGAAATCATATTGTTGATGATGTTTAGTTTAACTCCAGCAGTGGCACTTCTAATTACAATACCTGAAGCAGTGCCCGGTGTTGCTGCGGTGGTAGAGGTACTCGCGTTTCTTAAATCATAGATCTTATTTCTTGTTATATCGATGGCGGTATTAGCAACGGAAATACCTCCTAAATTAGTTCCACTGGTGGTGGTGCTTGCAAGTGCTAAATTTGAGATTGTATTTTGAGTGATGATAGAACCTGCCGTGCCTCCTGAAGCATAAATACCTGTTCCCGCTAAAACACCAGAGCTGATACTTGTGTTTGTTACAACTGCAGTAATATTTTGAATGGTATTACCCTGCATAAAATAAGTACCGCTTGATGTTGCAATGCCAATATATTTAGAAGATGTACTACTTGAGTTCAGTGATACATTCTGAATGACATTCGGCAAGGCAACTGTTCCAAGAGTGTCGATGCCTGAAGCTGAATTAATAATTCCATTGAAGGTGGTTGATCCAGAGGCAATACCAAAGGTAGTACCTGCATTGGATAAATTCGCACCAGTGTTCAGATTCCCCATGCGAAGATTCGCGCTGGTGCTGTTTCCTATCGTATTGTTTAGAATCTTATAGTTACCAGCTCCAGCACTGTTAATTCCGTTAATTCCACCTGAAATGGTTGCAGTTGAACCCATGGCATCTATCGCTCCAATGGTATTGTTTTGGATATTGACATTATTACCGCTTGTTACATAAATACCAACTACGATACCTCCTGTTGTTGTACACACCGTGTATATAGAACCATTGCCGCTAGTGGCTCCAATGGTGTTTCCCGTGGTGGTACCAATATTTACATTACCTGAAGTAACTGCGATACCACATAAAATACCAAAAGTGGTGGTTGCACCACTCGAAGTATATAATGCAAAACCGGCAACAGTATTGTTTTGAATAGACGACACGGCACCACCAGCCGTAAAGGCACAGTTAATCGCATTATACCGAGTGGCATTCGCAGTACCTGTAACAGTATAAGAGCTTGGAAAAGTGCCTGTCAACGATACGGTGTTACCCACAATATTGGTTGTCCCTGTTCCACTGGCATTTGCATATCCAATGGTATTGCCGGTAATGGTATAGCCAAAACCTGAACTAATAAATATTCCATTATGCGTGTTGGCCGTGGTATAAACTCTGGTAGCTGTTTGAAACAGTTTATTGTTTGTGATCGTCCAACCACTGTTATTGGAGTTAATATTCATACCATTGGTAGCAGAGGCAGCACTAAAATAGTCGGAAATACTATTGGATGTAATGGTATTCGAGCTGTTATCCACTGTGGTACTGCTACCCAAAGAGTAGATACCGTTTAGTGGAAAGTTCGAGCCAGCCGCTGAAATCAAATTTGAGCTGAGTGTATTGCCATCATTACCTGTGGCCACACCGGTACTAAACAATACCACCCCGAAAGAAGTGGAAGTTGAACCGAGTAAGGTACAATAGGTAATAGTGTTATTTGTGGCGTCGTTAATAAAACGAATATCACAAGATGAACCTGTGGCCGTGTTTGAGATCGTAAGTTGTGAAGTTGTTCCACTACCTCCTGGCCTTCCATCAATGATAACATTATTGGCTCCATTCAAATCGATGGTGGCTGTAGCATTTGTGCTGGTGATAAGCAAAGCGGTGGCTCCCGTTTGAGGGCGAATGGTAATTGTTTTGGAGGCGCTGGCACAACCGTTAAAGGGGAAGGTTATAGGGAAAGTTTCACTAGAGCTTGTATACGAACTCTGTAATTCAAAAACAACTGAACTTGTAAGGCCTGCACTTACGGCGGCGACGGCGGCGGTAAGTGTTGCGTAAGCTCCTGTAGGCCCTACACTATAAGTACCACTGAGTCCGCCACAAGCTTGTGTTGTTTGAGTTCCGAAAAGAGGGGCTGTTGTTTTATAGAGTGGACCACTTGCACAAGGGGCAGTATTAAAAGCATAAATATAAAAATCGTAGGTGGTGCTTACGGCCAAGGTGGTGGCACTGAAAGTGGTTGCAGCTGAAGAAGACATCACTTTACCTGCACCAAGGGCACCTCCTACAGAATAGGTAACCCCATTCGTTGGATTCGTCGCTGTTGCGCCTGTTGGATATCTTACTACCAGATAAGCGTCGGTGGCACCTGAAGCTGCTGTGAAACTACCATTGATTTGAGAAGAAGATACCGCCGTTAAACTAAGACTGGTTGGTTGATTGGCTGGAGCTGATGGGGTTGCACTAGAAACGAGAGAAATTTCATCGATGGAGCCCGGTGTTTGTGTACCTCCACTAACATCATTCGACCACATAAATACCAATCGTCTAGAAGTCCCTGCATAGGATGAAGGCAAACAAATAGTCTGGGTTTGGTAAGCACTTTGAAGGTTTAAATTTTGCGGGGTGCAGTGCACTGTAGATCCTGAATAGGCTGTTGATATATTTAACCAACTCTGATAACCTCCGGCAGGGGAGTTATAAGTGGGGGTTAATGTGGTTGGCATGGAGTATACAGTCACATAATCATAACTCGATTCTCCTTGCCCTTTCCATTTAAACGACAATACAATATTAGGCTCTCCTGCAGGAAACGTCACATCTCTATAAAAATGCACCGTCGATGCCGAACTAACAAGATAGTTATGCGTGGTACCGCTAGCGTTATCAGAAACATACGCTGAGTTAGAACCCGCAGAGGAAGTAGCCACTGAACCCACAAACCATTGGTTGGTGGCACCGTTGGCTACCGTCCAGCCGTTTGCTGCAAAAGTGGCACCATTTTCAAATCCACCATCGCCGGTAGGACTTATTAAAGTGGTTTGTGCATGACTTGAGAAAGCGAGGAAAAATAAAAATAATAACGAAGCTGTTATTTTTTTTGAAGACAAGAATAAAATGTCAAAAAACGAGTAAAATGTATTCATACTTTGGTAATAATTAATTGCTTATGGCAGAAATGCAAGTTTATAAAAAAAAACTGAGTAAAAAAAGCCGATTCTATTAAATTACAGGGAAACAAACAGAATAATTGTCACAAAAGGTCACCCCTTCGGCACTTCATCCATTTCGATTCTAAATAGGCACATACAAGCCCCTCTTTGGAATCTAGATAGAAACAGATTTTATTTCGCGATATTTAAAGTGCCTTTAACCAAATCCAGTCGGTGTTTTGTGCACCCTCCTCTAAAATAGAAAATCCTTGTAATCAATGATTACAAGGATTTTCTATTTTAATGTGCTCGGGACGGGGGTCGAACCCGTACAACATTGCTGTCACAGGATTTTAAGTCCTGCGTGTCTACCAATTCCACCACCCAAGCAGCGTAAAAAAAATTAGTAGCACGAGGCTACTAATTTTTCTGAGCGAGAGACGAGGCTCGAACCCGCGACCTTAACCTTGGCAAGGTTACGCTCTACCAACTGAGCTACTCTCGCATAACTGCGGCAAATATACGTCGTGAACTTTTTTTATGCAAACTATTTTTAATATTTATTTAATTAATTGTTTTAACTCTTGTAATTTGAGCAATGCTTCTATGGGCGAAAGGGTATTGATCTCCAGCTGTTGCAAAGTCTCTTTAAGCTTTTCCCACTCTGGTGTAGAGGCATCAAACATATTGAGCTGGTACATTGTTTTAGGTAGTTTTTTTAGCAACTCCTTGCCCGATATTTCGGCTCGCTGCGACTCTAGATGTAGTAGTATTTCGTTGCTTCGATCTAAGATTGTCTTGGGTATACCCGCCATCTTGGCCACGTGTATACCAAAGCTATGCTCACTTCCACCACGCACGAGTACGCGTAAAAAAATCACTTTCGTAGTTGACTCTTTTACTTTTACGTGATAATTTTTAATGCATGTAAAATCATTTTCTAACTCATTCAATTCATGATAGTGTGTAGCAAAGATAGTTCGGGGATGGTAGGGGTGCTTGGCCAAAAACTCGGTGATGCTCCAAGCCAATGAAACGCCATCATAGGTGCTGGTACCTCTTCCTATTTCATCCAATAAAATTAAACTTCGGCTCGATAAATTATTAATAATGGAGGCCGTTTCCATCATTTCTACCATAAAAGTGCTCTCCCCAAACGATAAATTATCAGAGGCTCCCACACGAGTAAAAATTTTGTCGACCAATCCAATTTTCGCTTCCGTGGCGGCCACGAAAGACCCCATCTGCGCCATCAGTGCAGCCAGTGCCGTTTGACGTAAGACGGCACTTTTACCACTCATATTAGGCCCTGTCAAAATAATAATTTGCTGATCCTCATTATTCAGCATCACATCATTGGGAATATAGGATTCTCCCGTAGGTAATCGTTTTTCAATAACTGGATGACGGAGCTGTTTGAGATCCAAGATGAAGTCATCGGAGATTTCTGGTTTTACATAATTGTTCTCTTTGGCAATCCTGGCAAAACATAAAAGGCAATCAAGTCGAGCTAAAATATTGGCATTTTGTTGAATTGGAATTATGTATTCGGCCAAGCTTGTGACCAGCTCGGTGTAAAGCTGCTGCTCCAAGGCAATGATTTTTTCTTCCGCCCCAAACACTTTCTCCTCATACACTTTTAACTCTTCGGTAATGTATCGCTCTGCGTTGGCGAGAGTTTGCTTACGTATCCATGTTTCAGGCACCCTGCTTTTATGGGCATTGGTAACCTCAATATAATAGCCAAAAACACTATTAAAAGCAATCTTCAATGACGTGATTCCCGTCTTTAATATCTCTTCTTTCTGTATTTTTAAAATATATTCTTTCCCGCTATTTAAGATGTCGCGCAACTCATCGAGGGCGGCGTTCACCCCCGGCTTTATAATACCTCCTTTACTTACCAATAAAGGAGCATCGTCATACAAGGTATGCTCCACCTTGGCATAAATCAACTTACACTCGTTGAGTTGTTCTCCAATTTTCTGAAATGAAAAATTCTCTACCTGAGTGCATAACGCTTTGATAGGCCCCATAAATTTCAACGACCGTTTAAGGTGTGATAATTCCCTGGGATTAATTCGAAGCAACGCACATTTAGAAATGAGTCTCTCCAGGTCGCCGATTTGTTTTAAAAAATCCTCGATATTGTTTGCAAATTCGGGGGTGGTAAAAGCATAACTTACCGCCTCCAATCGCTCATTGATCTGAATTTTGTTTTTCAAAGGAAGCATCAGCCAACGTTTAAGCATACGCCCTCCCATCGGGGTGATGGTCTTGTCAAGGATCTGAATCAGCGCCGTTCCATTACTGTCGGGAGTTTGCAATAACTCCAAGTTGCGTATGGTAAATCGATCGAGCCATACATATTGGTCTTCTTCGATACGCGCAATTTTGGAGATATGACTTAAATTAGTGTGGTGGTTATTCTCCAGGTATTGAAGCGCTGCACCGGCAGCAATGATTGCATTTTTGTATTCATCAATACCGAAGCCTTTTAAGTTAACGGTAGCGAAATGATGGGTGAGTTTTTCAAAAGTATAGTCATAACTATATACCCAATCTTCTATTCCATAAAGATAGAAATCGGGGCCAAAATAATTTTCAAAAAGTTGAATCGACTTTTTAGCGACAATTACTTCAGAAGGTTTAAACCCTTGGAGGAGTTTTTCGATCACCTCTTTACTGCCTTCCGCAGCCAGAAACTCGCCCGTGGAAATATCGAGTAAAGCCAAACCTAATTCGTCGTTATTAAAAACCACTGACGCCAAATAATTATTCGACTTATGCTCTAATACATTATCGTTGAAAGTGACTCCCGGAGTGATGAGTTCGGTAACTCCTCGCTTCACTATTTTCTTCGTCAGTTTAGGATCTTCCAGTTGCTCACAAATAGCCACCCGTTGACCTGCTCTGATAAGCTTGGGCAGGTAAGTGTCGAGTGAGTGGTAAGGGAATCCAGCTAAGTCCATGTGAGAAGCTGCTCCATTGGCTCGTTTGGTTAAAATAATACCTAATATTTTGGAGGCTGTAACGGCATCTTCGTTAAACGTCTCGTAGAAATCGCCAATACGAAAAAGCACCAAACACCCCGGATACTTCGACTTTATCTGATTGTACTGTTGCATCAAAGGCGTTTCTTCTGCTTTTTTATTCATAAAACAAGGCTACTCTCACTATTTTTAAAGTAGTTTGCAAAATTATATTTAACCTATCAACAGTAACAAACATTTTTTCACCAAATGAATTTTGAAAAACTGACCCTACACGAGCTTGGAAGAATGGACCCGTCGGGTTTTAAAGAATCGATCAAGATGCCTGTTATTATTGTACTTGATAATGTTCGCAGTGCGCATAATATTGGATCCATTTTTCGCACTTGCGATGCCTTTCGAGTGGAGGCCCTATTCCTCACCGGTATATGTGCCATTCCTCCGCAGAAAGAGTTGATGAAAACAGCCTTAGGAGCTACCCAGACCGTGGCATGGAAGTACTTCCCTACGACGCTTGAAGCGATCCAATTTTTAAATCAGGAGAATTATCTTATTGCAGCCGTCGAGCAAGCAACACAAAGTGTTTTTTTACAAGATTTTACGCCACAAATCAAAACCGCATTTGTTTTTGGCAATGAGGTGAATGGGGTGAGTGCAGAGGTGTTAAAATGTTGTCATACTTGTGTAGAAATACCACAGTTCGGAACGAAGCACTCCTTTAATGTGTCGATCACCGCTGGCATCATTTTATGGGACACCTATAATAAAACAAAAACCCTCTAACATCATTGTCAGAGGGTTTGAGATATCTATTTTGTGATTTATTTAACCCAATGGTTTGATCCTCCCGAAACGAAGAAATTAACACGACGGTTGTAGGTATCAAAGGCTGGACCTTTTCCAGTAACCAAGGGTAAACGTTCCCCGTTGTTCTTAATGTTTAAGCGACTTCTATCTACACCGAACCTCTGAACCAGCACTTCCACCACAGCTTCTGCTCTTTTATTTCCAAGCATATCATTATGGCTATCATCCAGACGATAGTCGGCATTACCTACCACATCAATTTTCACATTTGGAAACTGTCTCAGAATTTCAGAAACGGCCAACAAATCAGCATAGTACTCAGGTTTAACATACCATTTGTCGGTATCAAAGAACAGGGTTGGTAAATAACCTACACCACCTGCATTATTCCCAGAAGTAACTCTTTTGCCGGTGGCAGGATCGATATAATCGGCCGTTGGTATGGATTTTCCTTGAAAGTTAACCAAGTTGCCTTGGGGAGTATTGGATTCATTATCGCGTATATTAGGAACTCCATCCCCATCATCATCTTTCATCTTGCCTTTTTCATCCACAGGCTGACCTTTATCAGAAAAGGGTTCTTCATCTTTAAAGTCGGGCACGCCATCACCATCGGTATCCAAGGCCTGTCCAGCACCTGTAACTTTAGCTCCTTCTGGTGTTTCAGGCTCCTTATCTAAATAATCGGCTACTCCATCTTTATCAGCATCACCGGTGAGTAATTTTACTTTCTGCTTCACATCGTCTAAATCATCATAGATGGTCGCAATGGGATTAATCCAATCGTAATGTTGTTCTTTTTTAGAACCCATTTTATAGTACAATCCGATGGTTGTTTGTGAGAATTTATCGAAATTCCGGTTACGTGCTATTTCATAATTGGCGAAATCCAAAGAGTCGGTTCGACTGTATCGTAAACCCGTTTCTAATCCAATGTCAAAATTTCTATTCAAATTATACATTACACCAAGTCCCAGCGGTATCGTGGCATAATTTGATTTGGTATTTTTAGACCAATACGCATCGGATGCGAAATCAATGGTTGGTGCGGTGGCTCCTAAAGCCGTAAGGGTGCCCGAAAATTTGTTAAAAATGGTACCCACACCAGTAAATACAAAAAGGTTTAACTTTCGATCTTGGCGTAAAAAAGATACATTCCCTAAATTCACGTATAACTGTGCTTCAATCGACTTAACGCTGTTTTTGATATCGTAAAAATACCCCCCATATTGCACCCCGTTATTTTGCAATACGAAGGAGCCGGCATACCCCGACAAGCGCAGTGATAGCACATGCGAAAGAGCATATTTGGCAACAATACCTCCATTTAGGCCGTATTTTGAGTCACTAAAATGCCCCCCGTATCTTTTTTTAGTTGATTGAGTAAGGTCGCCATGAAAACCGAGGAGTCCGGTTTGTAACCCTACCGACCATCGTTTAGAATCCCAGGTTTCGGTGTTTTTACCATTGACCCAAACAGTCCCTGATGTAGGCTTAGGGCCAAGGCCAGTGTCAGCAGTTGCATTGAAGCTTAGTAATGTAGCAAAGAGTGCGATGTAATATTTCTTCATTTTAGTAGTATAATTTATTTGGTCCGTTTCCCTATTCTGAGGGTTGAATTTTCATTAGTACTGCAATAATAATGATTAGTCATTAATTTCAGAATTAATTTTTTAACAATTTAAGTTCAAAATCCAATGGATTGGTCAGTACGATAATTTCAGGTATGGCATCTGGCTCAAATCCAAAGAGATCGATAAAATTTATGACTCTTTCTTGGAACCTATTTCGAGGCATCAAAATATTCCTAATTCTTTGCAGGTTTTTAAGGTCAGATTCCGACTTTTGCTTCAGCGACTTATTGAATTTTGATTCGAGTTTTTTTAAGCTATCAAAAAAACTTTTCTGCTCAATGTCTACCTGTGTTGTTAACTGCTTGTCAATTTGGTTGGCCTTGTCGTTTAAGAGTTCTGCAATTTTATTGATAAATAGTGTTTCTTGAGTAAAATCCAATTCACCCTCGTTGGCTTCTTGGATAAACTTGGTAAGTATTTCGTCGAGAGTTAAATTGAAATAGGACGACCAGCTAAAAGTATATTTTGACGCTTTCTCCTCCACATTTTTTTGAACCGTTGCTACGGAGCTGCGCACGAGGACTGCCGGAAAATCAATATCGAAATGCTCAAACACCCCTTTCAGTTGAAGCCAATACGCCACTTCTGCAGGCCCCCCAAGATACGCAATATTTGGCAAAATGAACTCTTGATATACCGGGCGCAACACGACGTTAGGACTAAATTTTTCAGGGTAAAGCGCGATCTCCTTCAACAGTTCGGATTCGCTCCAACTCTTTTCAGAACCTGCCAAAATAAAACCCACACTTGAGCACTCTATGCGCTGGCGAGAATCATCTGCATTAAAGTAAAATAAATTTATTTCACGTGGTGTAATTTGTGCCTCATAACCCAATTTTTCTAACTCTTGAGTAGCCTGTTGCACTGCTGCAAAAGAAGATTTTGATTTCACTTCCTGAGTTAAAACAGGTATTAACAAACGTTTCAGCAGAGGATCATTACCATCTATGATCAAGAGTCCGGTATCTTTAAACAATTCATGTACAATTTGACGAGTGGCCTCTGCTAAAGTCAAATTGTCTTTATACCCTCGTTCGAAAATCGCAAGAATCGCGGATGCATTTTCTTCATCATGAAAGTACGACTTCATCTCTTGTGCCCAAAGAGACAGGGCTGCCGGATTAAGTAAACCTACTGGAACTTTACCAAAGCGATCATTTTCTTTAACCCATTTCCAGCTCTTGCCATAAAAATTCACTTCGCTAATCTCTTCGAAGTCGTGGTCTTCGGAAGCCATCCAAAACACGGGCACAAAATGCTTCGTGTGATCCTTTTCGTTGAGCTGCTTTGCAAGATTAATGACCGATGAGATTTTATAGATAAAATAGGCAGGACCGGCATAGGCACAAAGCTGATGACCGGTGGTTATAGTAAACGTATTTTCATCTTGCAGCTTCTCTAAGTTTTGTTTTGCTGCTCCTAAAATATTTAAATTTTTGTATTGCGATTGTAACGCATCGACTAAAGTGGATCGGTTGAATTTAGAAAACCTTCGCTGTTGAGCAGCTTGTAATAATCCATCCAAACTTGGCCTATGGGTATAAAAGGAATTTAGTTTTTCCTGTCCATATATATAGTCTTTCACTAATTTACTATGGATAGGCAACGAATGGTAAGGAATCGATTCTATGATTTGCATTTAATTACTTGGTCCCCGATGTGATGTTTAAAAAAAAATAAAGCGTCTGCAAATTAACAGAAATGATTGCAGATAGATAAGAGTTGCCTATTTTAAAGAATAAATTATTTCCATCCATGTTCTCCAATAAGAGGCACGAATGCAAACCCATCATAAGCGATGGTAGCAGTTTCATTTTCACCCAAACGAGTGATTTGTAACATCCTTTGCTCTTTGCTATTACCCACAGGAATAACCAGGAGTCCTCCGATTTTTAACTGCTTCACCAAAACATCGGGCACAATAGGAGCCCCAGCCGTGACTACGATTTTATCAAAGGGGGCAATTTTATTTAAACCTAGCGTGCCATCCCCATAAATCAAATGTGCTTTTAAATTTAATTTATGAAGAAGCACTTTCGCCGAATCGTGCAATTTTCGATGCCGTTCGATGCTATACACAGAGGCGCCCATAAAACATAACACCGCGCTCTGGTAACCACTGCCGGTGCCTATTTCTAGCACTTTTTCACCTCTCCGTATGCGTAAGAGCTGGCTTTGAAATGCTACCGTGTATGGCTGTGAGATGGTTTGCCCTTCCGCTATTGAAAACGCCTTATCTTCATAAGCATTCTCACTAAAAGCACTATCCATAAAACAATGGCGTGGAATGCTTCCAATGGCATTTAAAACGCCACTGTCTGAAATGCCTTTTTGCCTCAGTAAGGCAGTAAGTTTTTTTCGTTTTCCTTGATGTAAAAATGAATCCTCTATCACAGCTTCAAATAAATCAAATAAAACATGGCAACACAAAACAGTATTGCCATGTTTTATGTTGAGAAGTTGAAAAGTGTACATAATAATTGCATTCATGATTGTTTCTTTTTATAGAAAATCCGGAGCTAGCAAGTGCATTAAAGTGAATAATTCTATCCTTGGCCTAAAGAATAATATCCTTGCTTTGAACACAAATGACAAAATTGAATATCGCATTATTTGGAAACGACTCTATCGGAGAAGAGTATTTGAATATGCTCACGTCGATGGAGCAGTTTGAAGTGGTTGGATACTTGGGGAATCTGAATCATTCAATACTTGAAAAATTAAACATAAAACACTTTGACTCCGCTGAAGAATTAATTTGCATAGCGGATGCTGTTGTGGTGGCCATGCCTGCATCACTTCAATATGAAATTTCCAAGCAAACCTTAAAGAATTTGCGTCACCTCTATATTCAAAACCCGTTTACGACCAATATCGACGAAGCTGAAACGCTACTTTCGATGCAACGCGAAGCCGATGTTAAAGTACAAACCAGCGCAGGCTTAAGGCTTAATAAGGCCTTTTCTGATTATAATCCTGGCAAACTCAAGCCACAATATATCGAAATGCAACACTTTCATTGTGACGCACCAGACGTGTCGGTGATACTCGATTTAATGATTGAAGATATTGATATTCTATTATTGCTTACCAAAAGTGAAGTTCGTAAAATAAGTGCCAATGCTGTATGTATTCATGGCGACACACCCGATTTGGTGAACACCCGAATTGAGTTTGGAAATGGATGTGTCGCCAATTTAACGGCGAACCGTTGGGCAAAGAAAGAGGTGCATTATACCCACCTGTTTCAAAAGGAAATCTCTGGATTTATTGATTATTTAAATGATGAAAGTGTAAATAGTTCTGAGAAAGCACTAAACAATACCTTTCCCGTTCATACCTCAGAGCAACATCAAAAAAAGAAAGAGCAATCGAACCATCTGCGAGAGAGTCTCGCTTCCTTCTATCACAACATCCAGAACAATACGGTTCCAACGACCTCACTCAATGAAAGCTACCGCGCATTAAAATTAGCCTATCAAATCATCGATAAAATTGAAGAACGCGGCATTGCGAATTGAAAACGATCGCAACCTCAAATTAATACAGGGGATAGTAATATGAAACCGACCAACTGTAAACCATAACATATCCTATTTTTTAACTTAATTTGAACTATGATACTAGCAACAGATATTGAAAAATGCTATGGGGAGTTACAAGTACTGAAAGGGATTTCATTAGAAATTAAATCAGGTGAACTGGTTGCCATCGTTGGCTCATCAGGTGCCGGGAAATCAACCCTGTTGCATATCTTAGGCACTTTAGACAACGCTGATAAAGGAACCGTTAACATTGCTGATACGAGTATAGCCAGCTTGAAGAGCCGGCAACTATCTTCTTTTCGCAATCAAAAAATCGGATTCGTTTTCCAATTTCATTATCTCTTACCCGAGTTCACAGCTTTGGAAAACATATGTATTCCCGCCCTCATCAAGGGCGATTCAAGAAAAGAGGCTGAGACACATGCCCTAGAACTTCTCGACCTTCTCAATCTTAGTGAGAGAGCGCATCACAAACCTGCTGCTTTAAGTGGAGGAGAACAACAAAGAGTAGCCGTGGCGCGAGCCTTGATAAATAACCCAGCAGTGGTATTCGCCGATGAGCCCAGCGGCAATTTGGATAGTAAAAATGCGGAAGAGCTACACCAACTATTTTTTGAACTTCGCAAAAAATTCAATCAAACTTTTGTTATCGTAACCCATAACATGGTTCTGGCACAGCAAGCCGATCGAATTATTACCTTGAATGATGGCAGAGTTGTTTAAAAACCAAGTCATGATTAATCGATTTAATATTCGGGTCTATGGCATTGCCTTAAACATTAAAAAAGAAGTACTGCTCTGCACTGAAAATCATCAGAGCATTATATTTACCAAGTTTCCAGGTGGGGGCCTTGAATTCGGTGAAGGGATAGCCGACTGTTTGCAACGTGAATTCGGGGAGGAAACAAATACCTCAATCACCATCATAAAACATTTCTATACCACTGATTTTTTCCAACGCAGTGCCTTTATTAAAACAGATCAATTGATTTCAATATACTATCTTGTAAAATTAAATCATGAACTCGCAGGCTTGCATTTTTCGCATGAAAATACGACCCTCCATTTTTTTTGGAAGCCAATACAGGAGCTTTCTGAAGAGGATGTGACCTTCCCTATCGATAAGCATGTAGTGACGTTGTTAAAGAAAAACTTTGACTCACTTCATTTGTAGTGGGCCATTGAAGAATACCTTATCGTAGATGGTTTTCAAGTACCTCACTTCGTTTTCATTGAAGAAAGGCAAACCTGTTTCTTCAGCCTGTTCAATTTTAGCCCAAAGTTTTCTGGCATCCAAAAAACGGAGTTCTCTGCTCCTACTGTTTATATAAATGCCATAAGTATAGATCGGATTGACCTCGACATTTTTAATAACGACTCGGTCGTTTATTTTAGCAATTTCTATTTTTAACCAAATCGGCAAATGCCCCCAGGTGAATATATCATAGGCCACAAAATCGCCCATACAATAGGTGGCAAGCCCTTGTTTCTTAAGATTGGTGAGGGGGCAGGTGTAATGGTAATACTCAATAGGTTGCAAATTATGTGCGTGGCCGCCAAAAACCATATCCACCCCACATTCATCAAACAAACGATGGGTGTTATGGATGATGTGATCGCTAGGAAATAATTGATAGGCATTGCCATAATGAACTGAAGCAATCACAAAATCAGCACCCCGTTGGTGAGCGGCAAGTACCTGTTTCTTAATCAACGAAAGGTCGCATCCTACTATGTTTAAAGGCAGATGATTGCATAAGTATGCTTTGTCCAAAGGCAATTCGAGATGGTTCAGCGAATAGGTATAAGCCAGAAAAGCAATTTTAATTCCATCACGTTCAAGAATCGGGAAATTATCTTGCTCCTCCCCTGTTGTGGCAGTGCCACAGTAATGAATGTTTTGACTTTGCAAGAAAGAGATCGTTTGTATCACCCCTTCCTCTCCTTTGTCGAACGAGTGATTATTGGCCACACTAAGCACATCAAACCCTTTAAATTTGCCATTGCCATTAAACACATCAAACATCGCCTTGTCGCCATTAAATTCCATATGGTTCAGCATCACCTCCGGAACAAGGCCCAAGGGTTGAGTGGTATCGATCGGAGTTTCCAAGTTAGCAAAAACAATATCACTACTAAAAAATTGTGCTCCCACCTCATCCCATAAATTGGTGCAGTACTCCTTCTTTATCCATTCATATGGCATTAAATCGCCTCCCGCGGTAATACTCACCACAGTGGCCTCAGAAGGCACGACAGGCGGCACAAACAACGTGTTCAGTTTTTGACTCGAGTAAGGATCAAAATATCTCTCATGAGGTTTGTAATAATACTTATATCCAAAATAGATGGCATCACTGAAAGTATAATGCAGTGGATCTTCGCTGAAATTTTCGCGTGGTCGGCTCCATTTCTTACCTTTAAATAAGTGCACAAGAAAAAACAAAAAACGAAGTGCAGCAGTAACAATTTTGCCCTTTAAACTAAACGCACGAATTGGATTCATTCTTGAATAGGCACTTTATAGATCATTAAATAAACTATTACTCCGAGACCGATACCGATGCAGTCGGCAAGGAAATCGAGCCAATCGCCGGTACGGTGAATGGCCAGGAATGCTTGTGAAATTTCTGTTGCTGCTCCTAAGAAAATGCAATAAAGAAGTGCCCATCGTAAGGAATAGTTGCGAAGGAAGCTAAAATGTAGATATTTCGTTACTCCACTGGCTGCAAAGAAAAAGAGCAATCCAAAACAGAGCAGGTGTGCCATTTTATCAAAAGAGAATAGATCTAAAAAATCCATTGATGGCATATTATTGCCAGGAAAAGCACACAACGCAATGAGAATAACGCTGTAAACTAGGGTAATCTTATTATAACGTAAAAATAACAAAGCGGAGAATAACTAAAAAACAAAAAAGTGGAAACAAAAATAGCCGAAAGTAATCACACTGACGGCTAATTTGTTATTTATTTTTAGGATGTTTAGGCTCCTACCAATTCCTTATAGGCGTCGGCCGTCATTAAATGATCGAGGCCACCACTGGTCTTAATTTTTATCATCCAGCCTTTACCGTAAGCATCTTCATTCACAAATTGAGGATTACTCTCTAGTTCAGGATTTACCTCAACCACTTCACCGGCGAGAGGCATGAAAAGATCAGAAACTGTCTTTACGGCTTCTACCGTTCCGAAAACATCTTCGTTATTCAACGATTGTCCAAGGGTTTCAATCTCAATAAATACAATGTCACCCAGTTCTTTTTGGGCAAAATCGGTAACACCTACATACGCAAAATCGCCTTCAAAGCGAACCCACTCATGATCTTTAGTGTATTTTAATTCAGCAGGAAAATTCATATTAATTTAAAAATTAGGATTCAAAAATAGAATAATTAAAACCACTATAAAAATATTTTTTACAAACCCCCTGAAATTTATTATTTTTGTAATATAATGTTGAGGGTGTTATGATCGATATTTTTTTAAATCATCTGGAATTTGAAAAACGTTATTCTGCGCATACACTCACAGCCTATAAATCTGATTTAAGACAATACGTCGCCTTCCTTCATCAAACTTATGAAAATTTATCAACGGAGAAGGCATCACATCTGCATATTCGATCTTTTATGGCCCAACTGATGGACGAAGGTATTTCTTCGCGAAGCATCCAACGTAAATTAATTACTTTAAGAAGTTATTACAAATTTCTACTTCAAGAAAACACTATAACTATCAATCCTTTGCTTCGAGTGCAGTCGCCCAAAACCCCTTCTCGCTTACCGGCCTTTATTGAAGTGAATGAGATGGAAAAACTAGCCTCCGGCCCCACCGTTTCGGGGTTTTCCCTATTACGCAATGAACTCATTGTACAGATGTTGTACCATACAGGCATGCGCCTGAGCGAGTTAAAAAATTTAAAAACTGACAATATTAATTTGACAAAATGCGAACTGAAAGTTTTAGGTAAGCGTAATAAAGAACGAATCATTCCTTTCACAGAAGAACTTCAACGCTCTATCACCCAATATTTGATCGAGAAAAAGACCGTGCCTGAAGCCAATACCGAATTTCTCTTTGTGTTAGATCATGGCAAACCCGTTTATGAGAAATTTATTTACCGAATCGTTACTTCAGCTTTAAGTTTAATCACCACTTCGGAGAAAAAAAGCCCGCATATTTTGCGTCATTCCTATGCCACCCATCTACTTAATAACGGGGCAAAAATAAATGCGATAAAAGAATTATTGGGCCATAGTAGCCTGGCAGCCACCCAAATTTACACCCATAATAATATCGAACAACTAAAAAAAGCCCATAAATCCTCACATCCTCGAGCGTGATTTCTTTGGCTTATAACTGCTCTACACGAAACCCAAATAAACAAAACAAATTAATTAACCCCAGTAACATGAAACTAGATATCCAATCCATTCATTTCGATGCCGACAAAAAACTCATCGAATACATAGAGAAAAAACTAAATAAGTTGGAAACTTTTTATGATCATATTTTAAGCGGAGAGGTTTTTTTAAAGCTCAATAATGACGTCAAAGACAACAAAGAGGTGGAAGTAAAACTTCATGTGCATAACCACAGCATGTTTGTAAAAGAAAGCAGCATCAGTTTCGAGGCGGCTATAGATATGGCTGAGAGCACGCTACGCGGACAATTGGTGAAATACAAAGAAAGGCTAAGAGGATAAATTCCTACTCAGTAAAAAACTCTTTCATTCTTTCAAAAAAGCCCTTTTCCCCTTTGAGTGGATTGGGTTTGAAATTTTCCGAATGCGCTAGTTTTTCCAGTATGGCCTTCTCTTCACTGCTCACTTTCTGAGGCGTCCAAACATTTACATCAATCAATTGATCGCCTCGGCCATAGGCGTTTACAGAAGGTAATCCTTTGCCTCTTAGACGTAAAATCTTACCCGCTTGGGTACCCGGATCGACTTTGATTTTTGCCTTACCATCAATGGTAGGCACCTCAAAGCTAGCCCCAAGGATGGCTTCTGTAATTGAAATATGAAGGTGATACACCACGTTGTTTCCTTCCCGTTTTAACAGTTCATGTGGCTCTTCTTCAATGAGCACGTACAAATCGCCATTCGCACCATTTCGCTCGCCCATATTGCCTTTGCCACTTAAATTAAGCTGCATACCTTCAATCACCCCTGCCGGAATATTCACCGAGATCAACTCTTCTCCATCCATAATACCACTGCCATGGCAACTATGACACTTGTTACTAATGGTACTGCCTTCTCCATTGCATTGCGGACAAGAACTGGTAGTTTGCATTTGACCTAAGAAAGTATTGGTCACTCTACGCACAGAACCTGCGCCATTACACATGGAGCAAGTTTTAAAACCACTTTTATCTTTAGCACCCAAACCACTACAGGTGGTACATTTTATTTTCTTTCTTACTTTAAGTTTTTTCTCCGCCCCGTTCACAATTTCTTCCAACGACATCTTCACTCTTAACCTCAAATTACCACCTACATTCTGGCGGCGACCTCCACCCCCACGTTGTCCTCCAAAAAAACCTTCGAAACCATCTCCAAAAACACTTCCGAAATTTTCAAAAATATCGTCCATGCTCATGCCCCCTCCTTGAAAACCTCCACCGCCACTAGCACCGCCCACCCCTTTATGGCCAAACTTATCGTAACGACCACGTTTCTGTTCGTCGCTCAATACCTCATAGGCTTCGGCGGCCTCTTTAAAGCTTTCTTCCGCAGCCTTATTATCCGGATTTTTGTCGGGGTGGAATTCGATAGCCCTTTTTCTATAGGCTTTTTTTAATTCTTCGTTGGTAGCCGTTTTAGCCACTCCTAAAATTTCGTAATAATCTCTTTTCGTCATATAATGGAACTTTTTTACCCCCGGTTTTGTTTAATTGCCAACAATTACTTTGGCATAACGAATCACTTTGTCGTTTAGCAAATACCCTTTTTCTAAAACTTCCACTACCTTTCCTTTCATCTCATCGGCAGCTGGGATGCTCGTAACAGCTTCTTCAAAATCGCTATTGAAATCGTTACCCAAACATTCCATCTCCTTTAATCCTCTCTGCTCAAAAGTCTTATTCAATTTGTTTTTAACCAGCTCTACCCCTTCTTTTATAGCATCTAAATCTGTGGTCTTTTGCATCACCTGCAAAGCTCTGTCAAAATCGTCTAAAACGGGCAATAATGACACAATGATATCCTTCCCAGCCGTTTTAATAAGGTCGTAACGCTCTGTTGAGGTGCGTTTTTTGAAATTGTCAAACTCCGCATACAGTCTAAGAAACTTGTCATTCATCTCACTCACCTTGAATCGCAATTTTTCTTCTTCAGTCAGTTCTATCTCAGGTTCTGCTTTAGATGAAGCTGCCGAATCCACTGATTCAGAGGTGTTTTGATCATCATCAGAACTCGTTTCCTTGATAAAATCGGGCCTATTCTTATCTTTATTATTCATTTGTATTTTTAATCTAACCAGTTAGTGCATAATCAATTTTTTTGCCAAAAAGCATTTACGCCAAACTGACATAAAAAAAGCGGGCTGATATCCCGCTTTCTGAAATGATAAATTAATTTATTTTTTTATTGCTGATAAAACATTCTCTAACATATTTCCTCGTAAATCCTTCTCAATAATTTTTCCATTTCTATCGAGCAAATAATTCGTAGGTAAAGAGCTTACCTGATATAATTTTGCAATATCAGCATCCCACTTTTTCCCTTCTCCGATATTGGCCCAAGTGAAACCCTCTTGGGCTACCGCGGCCTTCCAATCGTCTATATTATCATCCAAAGAAATACTTATGATCTCAAATCCATTCCCATCCTGAAATTTGGCATTTTGAAATCGCTGGTAACTCTTCACTAATTTTGGCGATTCGGCACGACATTGCTTACACCAAGAGGCCCAAAAACTTATTAGTACTACTTTACCACGATAATCGGAGAGTTTCACTACCGCGCCATTGATATCCTTCATGCTAAATTCAGGGGCAATGGTATCCACTTTTAACCCGCCATTATTGGTCTTAAACGACATGACTACCGTTATAATAGCGAGAATTACCAACAGATGCTTTTTCATATTATGAGAGTTAATAAAAAACAAAAATGAACTTTCAAATGTAATACCAATTTTTATATTTTAAATAATATTGACATCTATTTACAATATCTATACTTTTGCAGCCATCGCGTATGACAAAAGAATTTATCCTGCTTGCAATTTCAGTTCCGGTTTACACCGTATTCATCTCCTTAGAATTATATCTTAATTTCATCGGTAGAAAAAACCGTTATCTATTGTCTGAATCACTGATGAGTGGATGGTTTGCTTTGCTTGGCTTTTTATTTGATTTGGCCATTAAATTCTTGATTGTTGGGATCTTCTACTGGGCCAATCGACATGCTTTATTTAAACCAGAACTCTTAAACACAAATCCTATACTCGCCTGGATTATTGTTTTTTTTGCTCAAGATTTTTGTTTTTACTGGCTTCATCGTACCGAACATACCAGCCGTTTTTTCTGGGCCGCACATAGTAATCATCACAGTGCCGAAAAATACAACTTCACCGTAGCCTTACGTTCATCGGTATTTCAACCTTTCTATCGTTTTCTGTTTTACTTACCCATCGCCTTTTTAGGATTTGATTATATGACTATTATGTTTATGTATGCCATCAATCAATGCTATCAGTTTTTTCTTCATACAGAGCTGATTGGAAAACTTCCTCGGTGGATTGAGTTTGTCTTCGCTACCCCTTCGCATCATAGAGTTCATCATGCGAGTGATGTGAAATATTTAGATAAGAACATGGGACAAGTGCTCATCCTCTGGGACAAACTATTCGGTACATTTCAGGAAGAGGAAGAAACGCCCACCTACGGCCTTACCAAACCGTTGAATACCAATAATCTGTTTAAAGCGGTGGTAAGTGAACATCTCAATATCCTAAATGATTTAAAAAGGCCCGTGAGTTTGAAACAGAAATTATTTTACATTTTCAAGGCTCCTGGTTGGAGCCACGATGGAAGCACCAAAACTAGCGAGCAGCTTCGGGAAGAGTTGAACCTTAGAAATTAACTTTCTTCAGAAACCAGGCACACTCATTTATTTAATTTATTCAATCTATTGAAATTTAACCTACAACATACCGACCCGAAAAGCAATGCGAGAGCGGGTGAAATTCATACGGCACACGGTGTCATTCAAACTCCTATATTTATGCCTGTGGGTACCGTAGGTAGCGTTAAAACGGTGCATCAGTCGGAATTAAAAGAGCGCGTAAAGGCACAAATTATATTAGGCAATACCTATCATTTATTTCTTCGACCAGGCACCAGTATATTACAGGAAGCCGGTGGTTTGCATAAATTTATGAATTGGGATAGGCCCATACTCACCGACAGTGGTGGTTACCAAATTTTTTCACTCTCGGGTCGTCGGAAGATAACAGAAGAAGGAGCAAAATTCCAAAACCATATCAACGGATCTTACCATTTGTTTACAGCCGAAAATGTAATGGATATTCAACGGCAAATTGGGGCCGATATTATCATGGCCTTCGATGAATGCCCCCCTTACCCAAGCGATCTAAAATACGCAACCAAAAGTATGCATTTAACGCACCGTTGGTTACAACGTTGTGTGAAGCATTTTAACACTACCGAAGGCTTGTATGGTTACGAGCAAGCCCTATTCCCCATTGTACAAGGTAGCACGTATCCTGAATTACGAAAACAGTCGGCCGAATTTATTGCAGCTCAAAACTGCGTTGGCAATGCTATTGGAGGATTAAGTGTAGGTGAGCCTGCCGAGATGATGTATGAAATGTGTGCCATGGTTTGCGAAATATTACCCAAAGAAAAGCCACGCTACTTAATGGGGGTAGGAACTCCAATAAACATCCTGGAGAATATAAGTTTGGGTATTGATATGTTTGATTGTGTGATGCCTACCCGTAATGCGCGTAATGGGATGTTATTCACGAAAGAGGGTATCATAAATATTCGAAACAAAAAATGGGAGAACGACTTTAGTGCTATCGATGAAGATTTGATGCCTGAATATAGCAAAGCTTATTTACGCCATTTATTTATTGCTGAAGAGATCTTAGCCAAACAAATTGCCTCCATCCATAACCTGAGTTTCTATTTGTGGTTGGTAGCCGAAGCTAGAAAAAAAATTATTGATGGAAGCTTTACCGCTTGGAAAAATATGATGATACCGAAACTCGGCAACCGTTTATAACCCCCCTATCCTGATTTTTTTTTCTACTTGGTTAAATTTGTGTAGTTTTGATAAAAAAATAATTGCATGAGAATTAACTTGGTGTCCCTACTCCTTTGTATTTCATTCCTTACCAACGCGCAATACACTCAAATTACCGCTACCTCTTTATACGACTCTTTGTATTCAAGGGTGCACCGTATCGAATGTAAACTCTATGATGGCGTTATGGCGGGCAAAATAAAGCCATTTCAGAATGATTCGTTGACTTCAACCTATTCACTTCAAACCATTAAATCATTGGGGACTATTTACCATCAGGTAAGGCATACCGAAAATTCTATCGATGAGCCCGACTCTGTTTACCAATATATTATAAATCCTCACGATAAAGGGAATGGATTGCTCTCCATTCTAAAACCAGTAAAACTCGATTTGAATTCCATGGAGGATCATGATCGATTCACTTCAGTAGCACTTTTGTTTGCCCCAAGTGTTGGAAACACTTCCATTATTTTACCAATCCAACCGTGGTTTTATATTCGATATTCGGATCTGGCAATGATGCTCAACCCCAGCGAAATACAATTACTTACCCAGCTAACGAAACTACTCAGTACTGATAAGTACTTTGGACTAATACGAACCAAAGATTCTTTACTCGTAACCACCCGTAGAGAAGACTATTTTGCTCCTGGAGTTTTTAATGGTTTTACCCGATCCGCTTGCATGAATAAAGAAAACTTAGAAGCGGTAGCGAAGAATTGTATTTACCTAAGCGTGCTTTACATTCACGAAGCACTTTTACAAACCTTGCGACAACTCGAGAAAGATCCTGCAGCACTCAATACTCCGACCTATTTGGAACTTAAAGATGCTATGACCTATCCGAAAGCGATGATTTTTTTTCCGAATCCTGATGACCCGACGATTGAAATTGATAGTATATTTTATGCCAGAATAGAACAAAGCGAATTTAAAAGAATCGCATGGGATGCTTCATCCATCGGTATCTCACAAGTTGAATCGTTTAATACCGACGTTCACAAATCGGTTGTTTACATTTCAAGAAATGAATTTTGTAAGCTATCGCCGCAGTGGTTGCAGGTTTTTTTATGGAGTAATTTCTAGGTTCTTTTTCGATCCTCATCAAGCAAAACATGCCGTGAGTTGATCAATCACAAGCGGGTCGGGTTTATGAAAAAATATGCCCGTATTTTGGTCCTCCCTCACCCCTCTTACAAACAAATAAATCGCTCCTCCAAAATCTCTTTTATAATCAAACCCTGGAATTCGTAAGGCGAGGTATTTACAGATGGCCACCGTGTAAATATGATATTGAAGATGGTAATTGCTTTCGGCCATCGCTTCCCATACCTTCTCTGTGGCGTAATCTTCGAGCCGGTCGCCGAGGAAATTGGACTTCCAATCCAAAATATAATATTTGCCTTCCTTTTTGAAAAAGAGATCCATTTTACCATTCATAATACCTTCCAACTCCTCAAACGACTTCACATGAAAGGGTACCTGTGAGGTTGATAAAGCATTGATTTGAGATGCTTGAAAAGGCTTTACCATGAAGTCGAACTCGAACTCACTCAATCGTTCTTCCTGCTTCACTGTGGAGAGGGTAAAAGATTGCTCATTGCAATGGATGGGTGTATTGGTAACCTGACTTAGCAGCGTGTGTAAATGTTCTGAATAATCGCCTGTTCCTTCCTTCGTTAAACGTATCATTGCATTAGAAATAACTTTGTTCCATTTTCTATTGTCTGAAAAATTCATAAACTCAAAAATATAATGCAACAAATTTCCGGTAAAAGCGCCTTTCTTTAATTTTCTAAAAATAAAATCGCTGTAAGTGTCGAGAGGAGCTCCTGCTATCGGCTTTGGCAACACCTCATGCTCTGGATTTAAATACGTATAACTCAAACGACGCCAATGCAATTGTAGCAAACTAAAATCCGATGCCTTCTGATATACCACTGGGAAATGTGTGTTATTGGAGCGATAAATATATCCCGAGGGGACTATGGGTGAACTCAAAAACTCAACACCGGTAGGCATAGCAGAAGAAATACCCGCAACAAATGGCTTGAGAGAGGAGTCGTTATTATACGATGAGTTATTAATATTAATAAAACATTTGTATTTAGCTCTTGTAATTGCAACATAAATCAACCGACGATTTTCCTGTTCTTGTTGCTCATTAAAAAGATTTACCTGCGATTCGTTTAAGAGGTTGGATTGCGCAAAAGTGTATCCTCCGTCAAGGTCTCTAAAACCCGAAAAATCGCGCATCTGCACCGTCAAATCCAATGCTGGTGCAATTACAATATTATATTCCAAACCTTTGCTTTTGTGAATGGTCACAATTTTTACAGCATCTTCATCATTCTCGATGCGTTGCTCAAACTCATCCCCTTCAGAGGTTTGTCCTTCGATGGCCTTCTGCAACCAGCTCACCAGTTCAACCGGAGTGAATTGGTTCCGCGTTTGTTTTTTGTGTAAAATTTCGATTAGCTGTAAGGTATTCGAGAGTCTCCGTTCTCCGTTATTGGCATTTTCTGAGAGTAATCGCGACTTCAATTGATAGTCGGTAATGAATTTCATCAGCATCACATAAACCCCGCGTTTGGAGAGGGTATGCTGATAGTTTTTGAATTGCTGCAGCACCCATTCTTCATTCAACATCTCTAAATCGGTAATATTGAAACCACTCATACCTGTGAGCAACGCTTTATTAATATTCGATGCATTGATATCGATAACCGCCTTTAGCACGAAAAGCATTTCTTGGGCCTCAATAGTTTCCGATAATTTTGTTTCATCAATCGTGATGGCTGGTATATGATACGCTGCGAGGTTCGCTTTAATCTGACTTCCCATCTTGTTACTTCTAACCAAAATGCCAATATCAGAAGGCTTTACATGACGTAGAATCCCATTTACCCTGATTTTTAAATGGGGAACATTTAACAGTTGAATCACATTCGCCGTCACTGTTTCGAGAAGTTCTTCCTTGTTTTTATGATTGTAAAATGTGATTGGGGTCACGGGTGCATCGCCCAATAACAGCTGGCCCGATTTATTTTCGGTCGGTGAGTCCACTGCGGTGTATTGAATCGAATCAACCGCAGTGCCAAAATAGAATGTATCAAAATTAGGTTGTGGTTTAAAAAAACCATTTTGAGCCATTATAAATTCATCACTAGAGCGATAGTTGGTATTCATACTAAATCGATTTGAAACTTCAGCACCTGCCTTGAAATAGGTATTCAAATCGGCTTTGCGCCAACCATAAATGGATTGCTTGGGGTCGCCAATAAAAAAGAGAATCGTATCTTTTCCAAACAACACATTAAAAATTTCATATTGCTTCTTGTCGGTATCCTGAAATTCATCGATGAATACCGCTTTAAATTTGCCACGCATGGCCTCAATCAGTTTTTCATTGCGCTTATTCACCACCGCCTCATGCAATTTATCGATCATATCATCGAAGGTGAGCATCGATTTACTCTCTTTACGAAAACGTATCTCATCGCCTATTTCAGCGATTGCCAACTGATATATTTTATTGGCGAATAAATTTAAAATTCTGTTTTTCTCTTCTTCCGCAGGTGCCAAGGGTGCAAGTAAGGCTAAAATTTCGCCAAATAAATCCCTCACGTAGGCAGTTTTGGGTGCCGCTGCACGAATGGTTTCAAGGAGCACATCATAATCATTAAACAAGGCCGTAAACTTTTTGTTGGCGTTGGTGTGAGACTCTACTTTATTTAAAAGTTCTACTCTGTTGTTTTCAATATATTCGATGGCTGCCGTCCTTGAATCGGTGATGATATCGAGCTGTAGCTGAAGTTCACCTTCTATTTTCTTCTGATTTTTCACCGTCAGCAAATCATGTTCTCTGGGTTCCAATTCAATCAACTTCTTACCTCCGAGCTCATTATTAATAATTTGAGAGAGCGCGCCCCTACTGAGCGCCTCCGAGGTGAGGTGACGGAGCAAATCTTTCTCAATTATGACGATATGCCTACGCCAAAACGAATTCATCTGATCCGTTTTTAATTCATTGAAAACCCCTTCATCCATGGCTTCAGCTCCAAAAATCTGACCCGTCTCGAAGGAATATTCTTTTAGGCTACGCTGACAAAAACTGTGAATCGTAAGCACCGAAGTCTCATCAAGAAAGAGCACCGCGTTATTGAGTAACCGCTCCGTTTCTTGCACCGTGATGGAAAGAATGGAAGCATGAACAATCTTTTGTATCGTTGTATCGGCCACTATTTCGCCCCTACTCGCCTGATGGGCCATTCTCACAAAGAGCCGTATCCGAGTTTCAAGTTCTGCAACAGCCATCTTCGTAAAGGTCACCATCAGTATCTCTTGAATGGTAATTTTGCGCTCTAGCAAGAGCCTTACAACAAGTATGGCAATTGAATGCGTTTTGCCAGTACCCGCGCTTGCTTCAATGAGATTGCTCTCTTTTAACGGAACCGTTTCGGCGTAAAATGGGATCATGGTATTCATGTTTTTATTTTATTATGTTAGGCATCAATTCGAGAATTGGATGGTAGATGTTTTCGGTGTTTGATTTGATTATTTCGAAATTTTCTTCCTTGAAAAAACTATTTTGATAGGCTTTATTCATATAGTCATCGTTAAATACATAGTCATATTCCTTGGTACGCATTTTCTCAATTTCAGCAACAAAAAGCGGCCCATCTTCCTTAAACATTTCCAATCCGAATGAGGGTGAAAACAAGTACGGCTTATTGAATCCAAGTTTGTAGTTTACCAACATCGCCATAAGCCTATCATGAGCTTCCTGCTTCCTTATCGTACCTGCTACAATATTAAAAAGAGTGTCCGATTTTAATTCCTTGAAATAAAAATCCAACTCGTAACCGGAAGCAGTCGCAAGAAGATAATAGAGGTATCCTTCGATAACATATTTATGATACATCTTAGAGTCGGAATATGAAACCATTCGATGATTGTAAATGTTCACTAACTTACCCGTAATCATACTATCGCCTAATGGCAGTCTGATATCGATCGTGGTTGGCGATTCATCAAAAGTGATTTCCCTGATGCTCTCCCCTTTCTTCTTAATTTCATCAACCATCGTCTCAAAGGCAATACGACCCATATTTTTCAATGGCAATTTGCCATTCAATCGTTGACGTTCGTAGTAAGTTTCAATTTCGGTATCCGTCAACTCGAGGAGTTCATTCTTAATCTGCCACTGACTTAGAAAATCAAGTTCGAAAACTTCCGTGTCGGGCAATAAAATTTCATTTTCTCGATAATAGATACCCAATCCTTTATTGAAATACCATTTGATGGGAGCTGTAAAAAACTGTTGTAAATCTTTCACACTAATTTCTTCGAAATGAAACACCAATGACTCTTTCCCACTCACAGGGATGCCTTCAGCAGTTCTATATTTATCATCGCTCAGATATGATTTCAAGCCACTGCCATTAAAATATTTTTGACTGAAGCCATGCAAAGGATGTAAGGTGACCAGCTTTGCTTTGAGTGTTTCAGGATCTGTGGTAGCACCTCGAACAAGGTAATCGATGAGCTCATCCACCATCGAAGAAGGGGGGATTTTTGTGGCATCTTTCGTGCTACATCCGATATAACTAAGATAGAAAGATTGTTTCGCCGAAAGCAGCGTTTCAAGAAACAAATGTTTATCGTTGTCCTTAACATTTCGGTCTCCTTTTCGTTTTTCCCTTTCGAGTAAACTAAAACTGATTTTATTTTCTTTACGTGGGAACTTATCGAAATCCATACCCAGCATGGCTACGATCTTAAAAGGGATGCTTCGCATCGGAATCAGAGAGCAAAAGGTGATACCTGCACCGGCGAATGACATGGCCTTAGTTTCGGTATTTAAGATTTCTAGGAAGCTATGCCTGAATACCTCAAAGGTGATCATTTCATCGCTAACATTTTCCAATAACGTAAGTTTCTCTAAATAGGAAATCAACCGATGGTAATCTTCATCTTCTTTCTCCCCCGATTCAAAAACCAGGTTCTCTACCAACTCCTGTAAATACCGGCCCCACTCCCCAATGCCTCTGGATTGGTTTCTTTGCTTCACGGTCTCCTCTATAATCTGAAACAAATTCCAAAATCGAATCAGCTCCAGTGAATCGGCCCCTTCGAAATTGTCGAGCGGAATAAAAGTATCACCATCTAAGGTCACTATAGGCTCTCCACCGATACAGATACCATAAAGAATGCGTTTCAGGCCATACTGCCAGCTCACCAGTCGAGTATCGTTGTCGATAGAGCCACGATCGCCAAAACGAATGCTCGCCGCATCTACTGCTTTGCGTATCAACTCTGTGTTGGTAATAGCGAAACGCTTACGTATATAAGCCGACTCCAAGAGCTCTAAAATTTCTTCGGCCTTAAAACTATCGGCCTGCAAATTCAGTATCATCTCAATACTGGTGAACATCGAATTCCCAAGCGCGATACTCTCATCAGCGATGGTATAAGGAAAATCGTATGGTGCATTATCAAATACCGCTCGGATATAAGGTGCGTAATTATCGATATCACTTACCATCACCACCATATCGCGGGGTGAAATAGATTCACTTTTCTGATTGGCCTGTTGCACGAGGTAATTATATAACACTTCTACCTCTCTCACAAGGGTATAACAACTATTGATGGTAATGGAACCATCCGTAATATCCGAGGCGTCAATTTTGTTACGCTCATCAGCACCAGCATTAAAATAAATATCGTGCTGAACTTTTTGTAATAAAGTTCTCGGTTCCGATGGATTTTCTGCAAGGCTGTCGTTATATGAATTGATAAAAGTTTCTTCTTCAAACAATAAGGAGAAGCTATCTTTGATAATGTTTCCCCAACTCTGAAGTAGTTCATTCCCAATGGTAGAAAATTGCGAAGGCAATAATTTCTTCTTGGCTTTTTGAATGATACGTGCAATTTCCTTTTCCGATTTGTCTTCCAACCAATAGGATGTTGGTGCCGGATTGAGCAGATAGAAGCTGATATTAATATGCTGAGATAGTTCATAAAACAACTCCAAATAGAAAGGGGTGATGACCGCGATTCCGAAAAAATGAAGATGAGGCAACTTTAATTTTAGGATTTCTATGTTATCCTCACTTCTCAGTTTATCAATCACCGTCCGAATCGCATCGGTCTTGTCGAACATTTTATCTTTCATTTGAAGGTGAAGCCTCACCCAAAGATATTGTTGCCAATCGATGGTCGTGTCGGTCAGTTCCGTTTTCCCCCATGCGGCAACCGTATCGGGCCGATATACTTGATACTGATCGAACAAATCGGCTACTTTGGTAGCCAACGCAATACGCTTCACATCCTGCTTGTTATAATAGCCTGCGATAGCAGGGAACCTTTGGATGAACTCTTTCTCATGAAACAAATGAAAAAGGTTCCATTTCACAAAATCAGCACTCAGCATAGGTTTATCGAATCCCCCAAGCCAATAGTAGATCATAGAAACCACGTCATTGGGCTTCTCAAAGGAGCAATTGGCAGTGATCCCCAGCTGTTCTGCTAAGCTAATCTTGAGCCAATTATTCATCCCTTCTGTTTGGGTTACAATATGCTGTTGATTAAAAACACCTAAACTCGTTTGTCGAAGGTCGGAAGCAAGTTGCTTCGCTAAGTTCGAAAGATGATTAGATACAAAAAGTTGAATAGCCATAATTTTTATTTGATTTCTTCGAAACGATGAATAATCCCAGATGTCCTTTTTACTTGCGCTGCTGCTGTTTGCAAAAGCAAGTCGGGAGTGGTTTGCACCACCACTTTTTCTTTGGCGCGGGTAACGGCGGTATATAATAACTCGCGCGTTAATATCTTCTCGCCATAGTGATGCGGCAGCATCAACAAAACTTCGGCATATTCCGAACCTTGACTCTTGTGCACGGTCATCGCAAAAACAGTTTCTGCATTGGCAATATAGCCCGGCATTACCGATCGTATCACCTTCCCTGAATCTTCAAACCAGGCGCGCATATTGCCTTGATGGTCTTTACGAAGAATCCCGATATCGCCATTAAATAATTTTAAATCTGGGTTGTTTTGCGTGATAATAATAGGCCTGTTTTCATAAAACTCCCCTGTTGGCACTAGTAAGTTTTTTTTAAATAAATAATTTTCAATCGCCCGATTTATGCCATACAATCCTTGTGGACCTTCCCTCACAGCGCATAATACCCGAAGTTGATTGAACTTCTGAAGCGCCTTCGAAATATCCGATTCTAGAATATAATCTTGATATCCATCAATGAATGTTTCGAAGACGTTGCTATTTTCAATTGGTTCTAACGTTACAGAAGCGTCGGTGGTTGAGGTGGCAAATTCCAATAAAGCTTGCGTATCATTATTAATAATAGCCCGGCTAAATTTTCCGATCCCTCCGGTGCTATTGAATCGGTGACTCTTTTGCAATTCAACGAGATGACCTGATAAAGGGTGTGCCGCCTTAGCGATGGCCTCATGGTTCATTTTTCGGCCCGATTCTGGAATAAACTCATTGATAAATTTTAGCGAATCCTGAGTAAAGACATTCGGTTTTTCGGTAGCTCTGCAGAGATCACCAAATAAGCTTCCTGCTTCCACTGAAGCGAGCTGGTTTTTATCGCCCAATAAAATAATGCGGGTGTTAGGGCCAATGGCATCCAAAAGTTTAGCAAACAAAGCCACATCAATCATAGAGGCTTCATCAACAATCACAACGTCGAAAGGAAGTGGATTTGATTTGTTGAATTTGAAATTTACCGAGTCGGGAATATATTTAAGGAGGCGGTGAATGGTATTCGGTGACAGCGATTTAAGTTTATCTTTTATCGTATCATTCACCGGCAATTCGGCATTCTTTAACGACTCGGCCATACGCATTGCCGCTTTGCCGGTAGGTGCTGCTAAAGCTACGTTGCAATTGGCATCCATAGCAAAAAGTAACGCCAGAATTTTTGCCACCGTCGTGGTTTTCCCGGTACCAGGCCCACCTGTGATGATAGAGAAATTATGAAGTACGCTTTGTATAATGGCTACCATTTGCCAATCTGTTTGTTCTTCTTTAGGTAAACCCTGAATTTCGAAGGTGGCTTTAAAATCAAGTAACAAGTCGCGGTGCTTTTCCAAAGCCGCCTTCCTAATGTCAAATGATTTTTTTTCTTCTTTAAGCAAGTACCCAATAGCCTCTAAAATTCGTGTCTCATAAGAAAAATACCGCTGAAAGTACAATTTGTTTTTATGCAATACAAAGGGTCGAATGGTGGTGGAATCGGTAGTAACCAATTCGGTGAGTTTAGGTAGCTGAGCAGGAGGAATCGCTTTTGTATATGGTAATGTCGATAGGTTTTCCGTCACCTCATCAGCGTCAATACAAATATGTCCATCCTGCATTCTTTTTGAGACGAGGTAGGCATAAGGTTTTATTTTGTCCTCATGAAAAAATTCAGAAAACTGTTGGTGTACATCTTTGGTGTTAATCATAAGGCTAGGGAGATACTATTTTATTTATATGAGCAAATTTAGGATAAAACAACATGTAAATTAAAGCGATTAAATATAATCAAGGGGATTTGTTCTCAAACTGAGTTATTACTGTAAATTTAAAAAACCATAGTCGCATTTGGTTAAATAAATAAGTGTTTAATCTAGGGCAAAATTCAGTAGTTATTACGAAAATCATATATTTGACAAATGCCTCCGAATAGGCAAGAACTCAAAAAAAACTTTAAATGTATGTCTACCAATAAAAATGCCTCGTTCCGTTATCGAATCATTGATGACTGTTTAAATAATAAATTCAGAAAATTCTCTGCGGCCGCAATTTTGGAAAAGATCAAGGAGAAAACGAATCATGACCTCTCTCTCGACATGCTTCACAAAGACTTTGCTGTATTACGCAATGAGTTTCATGCCCCACTGCAATATGACCGAGTGAACCATTGCTATAAGTACAGTAAAAAATTCTCTTTAAATGGTATTTCGATCACAGAGGAAGAAACTAAAATCATAGACAACAGCATTGCAGCACTCAGTTTGTTTAAGGGAACTCCATTCTTAAAGGAATACGAAAACATCATCGACAAGCTTGAGGTAGGCCGAAATTACGACGCCACCAGGCATCATTTTATCCAGATTGAACTGCCCAATATCGATTCAGGCATTCGTTGGTTCGACCCTCTCTATCATTCCATCAGTGAAAAAAAATCCATAATCCTTACCTATCAGGGATTTGGGAAAGAAGCAAAAGACCATACCATCTCACCTTACTTGCTTAAAGAATACCGAAACCGATGGTATCTGGTGGGTTATTCACTGCAATCAAAAAACATAAAAACCTTTGCCCTCGACCGACTCCAAAAAATTGATGAGAGCATAGCCCCCTATGTTAACTCCATCAATTTTAACGCCACCGAATATTTTAAATACAGCTTGGGCATAACTCGCGTCAACGAGCAAGCCCCTATCGAATTGGTTTTGGAATTTTCAGAAAGCAATCTGCCCTATATTTTATCACAACCAATGCATCACTCTCAAAAAATCATAATCCAAACTCCCACTTCTGTAACCATCAGCATCAAAGTTTATGAGTCGCATGAGTTGGACATGAGTATTCTTGGGTATGGGGCTGGCGTAAAGGTGCTTGAGCCAGAGAATTATAAGAATAAATTAAAGAGCATTATTGCATTAATGAAGAAATTATATTAATTTTTCTTCTCTAATTACAACGATTCATAAAGACATCAACCCACCTTTTTTTTCACAGTATCCCACTTGATTCATTAAAGAGTTTCAATATATTATTGTTTATTCAATCCAATACTAAACCTGTATCAATTCAAACTAAACCCAATCTTATTTTTGGAATTCATTCTAAACTGAGTTTCTTCTTCCACATAATTCAAAATCCGAGCTGTGCAGTCACTTTCTTCATCCGATAATATTTTATCGACGAGATACTTCTTTTTAATATTTTGAATCTGCCCACCACTTAAGCTATTTCTGGTGCTTATATCATGCAATAAACTTGAAGGCAATTCGGGAAACTGACTTTCCAAAATACGAAACCGAGTTTCGTTATTAGGGCTCTCAAAATTTAATTTATAAAGCATACGTCGGTCAAAAGCGCCGTCGATATTACTTATTAGGTTTGTGGTAGCAATAAATATCCCGTTAAAATCTTCCAACTCTTGTAGCAATATATTCTGCATCGAATTCAACATTTGATCAACCGAACTATTTACTTGTCGGCGTTCTCCCAAAATAGCATCTGCCTCATTAAATAATAGAATCGGTGTTTGGTCAAACTGCTTTATAGCTTCCTTATAATCTTTAAACACCTTCTTCATGTTCTTTTCCGATTCGCCGACCCACATATTTTTGATAGAGGCGATATCTACCTGAAGGATGGTACGGTTATGTAATTTGGCAATCTGTTTCACCAACTCCGTTTTTCCCGTACCCGGTAATCCATAGAACATCATCGTTAATCCAGGTTTCATTCCCGCCATCGTGAATTTAGTCTCTAAATCAATAAATTTTTCGTTAGAAGTGAACTTAAAGATCGTGTCGATTGCTAATTTGTTACCTGGATTAAAAAAGAGCACCTGCTCCTGTATTTCCTCCGGCTTGATAATCTGACAGTATCGAGAAGTGAATTTTTTATCCGCAAAAAAAGTACAAGAACTTTGTATCTCCTTTAATAAATCTTCATTCAAAGTAACCGCCGAGAAATCGGCCAAATTAGGATGGACAAATTTGAGGTAACCATCTCGCATTAAGGCACTTTTCCCGGTTCTGATACTCATTAATAAATAGTATAACTCCGTACAGCCGTCCGTGAACATTTCAATGACCTCATTCAGATCCAGTTCTTCTTTATTAAACAATACCTCGGTACTCATCCAGATTAAAACATATTTTTCAGCGGGTGAAAGATCTTTATTAACCAAGATGTTCTCGAGATACGAGAACCGATTAAAACGTTCAACAGCGCTCAATATCGACTCTACCACCTCTTCTTCAGGCACGCTTCGTCTGGTATCTGTAATAATTTTGCGAATCGTAAAGAGGGCATCGGTTAGGTTTTCAGGAACCGAAATCTGCAATTTAGACTTATCATTTTGCATCACCGCTCCTATTACATCACTGGCAATCTCACAATTTTCTGGCGAGTTCATATACTTGTTTGAGACAAATTTAATCCAACCTCTCGTGCGAAACTCCCTCATGCATTCACTGGCATAAATAGAATCAAAGGCATCTAGGCCCATGAGCCGCATCGTTTTATTGATTGAACCAGGTTCACCTATAATTTGCCCACAAATTAAGACTCCTATGACTGCCGAAGTTTTTTGGTCTACCTCAAAAAAATCCGAAACACAAGCTAAACTCGACTCTAATTCAAGGAGCACTTGCGGATTTTTGAACAATAGTTTTTTCTTGTCAAAGATGAGTGTAATACTGTTTAGAATTGGATTTTCGATTAAGCTTGACATAAGATAAACATCGGTAAAATAAAATCGGGGTGCAAATGTATTCGACTCGTTTGCCGCCTATTTACAAGGTGAAAATAAAAGCGACCTATTTTACAAAGAAGATTACCTATACCCAGATCCATCCTGACGATGGAAGGATCTACTCTGTTTCATCCTAAAAAAACTCCCATTCAAGATTAAACCCAGTGACGAGAGCTTAGTTGCATTTTCCGGTCCCGCATTTTGGAAATTAATTCTAACCCAGCACATCAAATAGGAAAATACCCAACAATACGATGCATCAAATCGAGAAATTTAATTTTATTGTGAATCTGATCCAATTGTCCGTAATTCGTGGTAAACTTTGAACGCAGTAGCTTCTAAAAGAATCTAACAAAAATCCTTTATCAATATGGAAACATTCGTGGCTTCAAGACTTACCGCCGGAAACAAAATATTCCCATCAAAAATAGTGATTGACCAGCTTGGAATAACACTCATCATTCCCGGTTTATTTAGTGGAAATGAAAAAACAGTACCCTACAACAAAATCGCTTCGGTCGATATTGATTGCCCCTTGGTGGGTTACTCTACCATCATTATTGAAACTACTGGCGAGGGTTGTATAAGAGCACATGGTTTTTTAAAGACTGAAGTAAAACGCATGCGAGAATTAATTCTAGCCAATATTTAGAAACATCGTACAAAAACACAAACAACTTTTGCTATGAGAACAATCAAGATAATAACACTGGTTATTTGCCTCTTCGGCTTTTTAACTTCAATACCAGCACAACATTATAAAAAAGATGGAACCCCTGATAAGCGTTACAAAGAAAACAAAACTTCTACCTACAAAAGCAGTGCTTCAAAGCCGAGCTCAACCAAAAAGAGTTATAGCACAAGTACTGGAGTAAAGAGAGACAAGAGTGGCAAAATTGCAAGAAGTGCATCGGCCAAAAACGAATTTATGAAAAAATCGGGATACCCTAAAGGCCGTAAAGGGTATGTGGTAGATCATATTATACCCTTAAAAAAAGGGGGGTGCGATTGCCCCTCTAATATGCAGTGGCAAACCATCAAAGAAGCTAAAGCAAAAGACAAGGTCGAGGCTCCCTAAAGGTTATAATTAAATTAAAAAATCAGAGCAATACAAAACAACTTAATTCTAGTATTGCAATATTTAATACCTTTGAGCTAAGAAACCATCCTTTGAAGGAGATCTTTAAACCATTATTCAAGTGAGAGAGTAGAGGCATTTCATTGCCATCATTGTAATAACCAGAGTAGCAAATTGTATAATTATATCTGCAAAATTTGGAATTTGAATTTTTAATTGTTTTGAGAGAAAAAAATCCTTTTCTCTTAGTCGTGTTTTTGCATAAGAGCCTATCTATTGCCAATACACGTTGAGGTATAGCCGACACTAAAAATAGATAAAAAGCAGCCATGATACCTAATGATCAAAAAGTGAGTCCTGAAATTCGTAGCGCAAAAAAATGGAAGTCTTTTGTGATTCTGATTATTGGAATTGTTTTATCCATTGCAGCGACTATTTATAGCCTAAAATATTTAAAATCGATCGCAAAGCAAGAATTCACCTTGGTATGTAACGAAGTCAAAGCAAAAATAAATATTCGTCTTTTTACACAAGCTCAACTCTTAAGAAGCGGGGCAGCATTCTTTGCAGCATCAAAGTCGGTTACACGAAATGACTGGAAAGTATTTATTGAAAGTAATAAACTCAATAAGAATTTACCTGGCATCACTGATATTGGGTTTTCAGTTATTATTAAAAAAGAACAATTACAACAGCATATTCAACAAATCAGAAAGGAAGGGTTTCCGGAATATCAAGTTTATCCCTTAGGAGATCGGGAAATTTATACTTCTATTATTTATCTTGAACCTTTTGCCGGAAAAAATTTACGAGCCTTCGGTTACGATATGTTTTCGGAATCGACCAGAAGAAAAGCGATGGAACAAGCCTGTGATTCTGACCTGGCAGTACTTTCAGGAAAAGTTTTACTGATGCAGGAATCCGAAAAAGAGGTACAAGCCGGCAATTTAATGTATGTGTCCATTTTCCGTAACGGGTTGCCAACGATAACAAAGGAAGAAAGGCGCAGCGCTGTTTTGGGCTGGGTATACACTCCGAATCGTATGAATGACTTAATGCATGAGGTTTTAGGAATTTGGGACTTAAACGATGATAACAAAATCCATCTTCAGATTTATGATAATGATGAGATTTCGCTAAATTCTTTACTTTACGACTCCCAGTCAAATGACACCATAGCACATACCGATAACATTGCTGAAGCACTTAAAATCCCATTTGTCTTTAATGGGAAATTATGGACTTTGGTTTTCACAAAACCAAATCAACAATTTTTAATTTTGTATAGTAAAGTGCTCCTCGTTTTTTTTACTGGTTTTGTAATTAGTTTATTATTGTTTTGGTTGTCTCTGTCAATCTTTAATACACGTTTTAGGGCGGAGCAAATAGCAGAAAAGCTATCCTCGAAATTGAAGGAAAGTGAATTGAAATTTTCACTATTTATGGATTTTTTACCCGTTTCAGTTTTTATAAAAGATCAGGATGGCAGAAACATGTTTTTTAACCGTCACCTTATTCATTTAATGGGCTTTCAAAACTGGGAAAATAAATCAAATGGTGATTTATTCAATGATAATGAGGCTTCTAGAATATCAGAAGATGATAAAAAAGCCATGGAGCTGGGAACATTCAAATTCGAAGAAATAATAATGGATGGTAAAGGCATTCATCGAACCTTTGAAACTCGGAAGTTTTTAATACCACGGCAAGGGCAAGAACCTCTTTTAGGGGGTATTTCACTAGATATCACTGAGAGTAAAACACATCAAAAAATATTAGAGCAACACGAAATCAAATTAAGCGAACTTAATGCCACCAAAGACAAATTTTTCACGATTATCGCCCACGACCTCAAAAGCCCCTTTCATTCCATTATTGGTTTGAGTAATTATCTTTTGGATCAAATTGATAATAAAGACATTGAAGGAATTCACAAGTACGCCAATTTAATCTTAAATTCTTCCAACAAGGCGATGGATTTAGTAGTAAATTTGTTAGAATGGTCGCGATCACAAACTGGCCTGATAACCTACAAACCGGAGCATTTCGACCTCGTATCTTTAATCGACAGTACGACTCTATTGTTTAATGGAATTGCCTTACAAAAATCAATCACCATAAAAAGTATTTTGCCTCCTGCAATTTCAATCACGGCTGATAAGGATATGGTAGGTGCGGTATTAAGAAACTTAATTTCAAACGCCATTAAATTTACCAAGTTAGGTGGTGAGATCAAAATTTCCGTTTTGGAAAAGCAAAACGAGATTTTCTTTTCGATAAGCGATAACGGGGTGGGTATATCAGAAAACAGTATTGAGAAATTATTCCGGATCGATCAAAGTTACTCCACCACCGGTACAAACGATGAAACAGGAACTGGGCTGGGTCTAATCATTTGCAAGGATTTTATAGAAAAGAATCATGGCAAAATTTGGGTAGAAAGTGAGCAAGGCAAAGGTTCGACATTTTATTTCACCCTGCCCTACAGCAACGAATTGATCGTGAAAAATAGGTCTGCCAACTCGATTGTTTCAACTACCAAAAGCCTGGACACTTCGACACTCTCGAAATTAAAAATACTCATTGCTGAAGATGATGAAACGTCAGAAAAGTTGCTGTGCCTGCAACTTAAAGCATTTTGCAAAGAATTTTTTATCGTAAAAAACGGGGTTGAAGCCGTGAGAATTTGCCGTGAGAATCCTGACATCAATCTAATAATGATGGACATCAATATGCCTGAAATGAATGGATATATAGCGACACAGGAAATCAGGAAATTCAACACGAACGTTGTTATTATAGCTCAGACGGCTGTCACCCTAACGGGAGCAAGAGAAAAGTCGATAGCCTCGGGATGTAACGAATATATGGTAAAACCTATTAACAAAAACGAATTACTGGCATTCATTCAAAAGCATTTTGAGTCCTAATTTAATTTAAATCACAATCACTTTCCACCGGTTTCAACGCTCTTTTCAAGAATACCACCAAGGTGTATAGCCTTCGTGGCGACTTGGGTAATTTCTTATCTGCACTATTTGGATATTCCAAACCCGAAAATTTGTTTGTTTTTTTTAAAATCAAGCCTGTTGCATTCCAGAAAGGAAAGTGTAAAATGTTTTACACGATTGATTTACACTTTAAAACTTAAAAAGTCTGTAAAGCATTGATTAACAATGTTTCACAGACTTTTTAAAGACTTTATTTTGTGGAGAATATCGGACTCGAACCGACCACCTCAAACATGCCATGCTTGCGCTCTACCAGATGAGCTAATTCCCCTTTAAATCATAGATAATTTTGCGTAAAACGTAAAACTATTTACTTTGCAATAGTACGTATTTTTTTTAAAAAAATTCGCCTCATTAAAAACTTACCCACCAATTTATTTTTCTTAGAGTGCATTTCGTTCTATTTTATATTTTTGCAGGCTTTATGATAGAAAGAGTTGTTAGCGGTATTCGTCCTACGGGAAATCTGCATTTGGGAAATTATTTCGGTGCCTTGCAAAATTTTATTAAAATGCAAGACACTCAAGAGTGCTATTTCTTTATTGCCGACTACCATTCGCTCACCACCCACCCCCACCCTGCCGATCTTCATAAGAATGTGAAACAGGTTTTAGTTGAATACCTGGCAGCTGGCTTAAACCCCGACAAATCGGCGATTTATTTACAAAGCGACTTGCCAGAAACAGCAGAAATGTATTTGCTGCTCAATATGAACGCCTATATGGGCGAATTAGAACGTAGCACTAGCTTTAAAGATAAAATTCGTACCCAGCCCAACAACGTTAATGCAGGGTTGCTTACTTACCCGGTGCTGATGGCAGCCGACATATTAATTCACCGAGCCCATAAGGTGCCTGTTGGAAAAGATCAGGAGCAACACCTGGAGATGACACGCGAATATGCCAGAAGATTTAATAGCATGTATGGGCAAGAATTTTTTCTCGAACCAACGGCCTTTAATTTTGGCGAGAAATTAGTAAAAGTACCGGGACTTGATGGTACCGGTAAGATGAGTAAAAGTGAGAGTGGTATGAATGCGATTTTTTTGGTAGACGACGACAAAACAATAGAAAAGAAAATTAAAGCAGCGAAAACCGATTTAGGCCCGCAAGGAAGTGATACGGCATTCTCGCCTGAAATAGAAAATATTTTTGGACTTTTCTCTCTCGTTAGCACCAAGGATACTTTAAAATATTTTGAAGACAAATGGAAAAAGGGAGAAGAGAAATGGTATGGGGAGATGAAAAAACAACTCATTGCCGATATGATAAAATTCATTAGCCCGATCAGAAATAAAATAACAGCCTTAAGTGAAGACGACAGTTACCTGAGCAAAGTAGCGAAGCAAGGTGCCGAAAAAGCACATGAGAGTGGAGCCCAGACCGTGAAGGAGATGAGAGAAATTATTGGGTTCAGAAAATTCTTCTAGTGCTTATTTTGACCTCTGATTACAGATAATGAAAACAAAATTTTTAATTACTAATATTTAATTCTTAATTGCAATATGCATATAGCCATAGCCGGAAACATAGGCGCAGGAAAAACAACGCTCACCACCTTACTTGCAAAGCATTACGGTTGGACACCACAATTTGAAGAAGTGGATAATAACCCTTATATCGAAGATTTTTATAACGACATGCAACGATGGAGTTTTAATCTACAGATTTTCTTCTTGCATAATCGCTTTAACACCTTGGTGCAACTCAAAAAAGATAAAACCAAAACCATTATTCAGGACCGTACCATTTATGAAGATGCCTACATCTTCGCCCCTAACCTGCATGCCATGGGGCTCATGAGCACACGCGATTACGAAACTTATAGCCAGCTCTTCGAAACCATTAAGTCGCAATTAAAAGGACCCGATTTGCTTATTTACCTTCGTGCCACCATTCCTTCCTTGGTGAATAATATTCAAAAAAGAGGGCGCGATTTTGAAGACAGTATTCGTCTAGATTATTTGAAACGCCTCAACGAGCGCTACGAAGCCTGGATTAGTAAATATAAAGACGGCAAACTATTAATTATTGATATTGATGATATGAATTTTGCCGAGAATAAAGAACATCTTGGTGAAATCATCAATAAAATTGAGCGTGAAATAAACGGCTTGTTCAAATAGCCGATTACTTCCTCCTCTTTCCTTTCCTTCTACTCCATCAAAAAATATTTCTATGCAAAAAAATCTCCCAACCACCCTTGGAGCCTTAAAAAAAACAGGCTATAAAGTACGCAGTATTAAAGATGAAATGCGTGCTAATTTAACACATGCTTTAGAGGCAAACATTAATTTGTTTGACGGCATTCAAGGCTATGAAAGTAGCGTAATTCCTCAGCTTCAAACCGCCATCTTATCGAAACACAATATTATTTTATTGGGATTACGTGGACAAGCGAAGACGAAAATTGCTCGACTAATGATTCGGCTTCTCGATGAATATATTCCCATCGTGGAAGGTTCTGAAATTAATGATGACCCCTTCAATCCATTGAGTCGGTTTGCTAAGAATTTAATCGAAGAGAAAGGCGATAATACCCCTATATCGTGGATGCACCGCGATATGCGCTATACCGAAAAACTGGCCACACCCGATGTGTCGGTGGCCGATTTAATAGGTGATGCCGACCCCATTAAAGCGGCTACCTTAAAATTGCCTTATAGCGACGAGCGTGTCATCCATTATGGCCTTATTCCAAGAAGCAATAGAGGCTTATTTGTGATTAACGAGCTCCCCGATTTACAGGCAAGAATTCAGGTTTCATTATTCAATATTTTACAAGAGGGCGATATTCAAATTCGGGGTTTCAAACTACGCCTACCCCTCGATATTCAATTTGTATTTACGGCCAACCCCGAAGATTATACCAATAGAGGTAGTATTGTCACCCCCTTAAAGGACAGGATCGACTCACAGATTTTAACTCATTATCCCAAGACCTTGGAAATTGCTCAAAGTATCACCACGCAAGAAGCTCATATCAGTGCTGAGGTATTGGAGGCCGTGTACTGTGCTCCGTTGCTGAAGCGGATTATTGAACGCGTCGCTTTTGAAGCACGGGAGAGTGAATTCGTTGACAAGAAAAGTGGCGTGAGCGCCCGACTCACCATCAGCGCTTATGAAAACCTTTATAGCTCGGCTTACCGACGTATGCTCCTCCAACATAGCAAGTCGGAGTTTGTTAGAGTTACCGATTTGATGAGCATCATTCCAAATATTACAGGGAAAGTGGAACTGGTTTATGAAGGTGAGATGGAAGGCGTTTCTAATGTTGCACAAAACCTGTTGGGTAAAGCTATAAGATCCGAATTTCTAGAGCATTTCCCCGATCCGAACCAATTGGCAAAAACCAAACAACGCGCCAAAGGACCCTTTGAGAAAATCGTGAATTGGTTCAATGAGAATACCCTCTTTTTAAATTCTGATTTAAGTTTAGAAGAGTATACCTCTCGAATCTCTCAAGTAGACAACCTTCAGGAAGTGGTATATGCCAACAACAAAGGATTGAGTGAAATTGATACCCTTATTATGATGGAGTTTGTACTTCACGGACTGGCCGAATATAATAAACTAAGCAAGTTTGTGAGTGATACAGAAATAAAATTTTCTGACTTGATGAACAGTATGTTAAACAGGCAGCAACCCAATGAGGAGGAGGAAATATAAGTTTCGTTCATAACTCGAAACTTCATTCTCGAAAAAATTCATTTTATTTGAATTAACAAGATGAGGTTACCGCTGATAATATTCTTGCTGTTTTTCGGCAGCCATGCTTTCGCACAAGTCGACAGTTTGCAAAATGCAGATAGTATTAGTTTTATTTTAAAACCAAAGCCTATCTATCAACATCATGATACGACAAGCCATTGCAGCATTCTATATTGTAAAAAAGGGATTGCATCCTATTATGGCCGATCCTTTCACGGCAGGATGACGAGTAGCGGCGAACGTTTCAATATGAATAAACTCACCGCTGCTCACAAAACACTGCCCTTCGGAACCTTATTAGTGGTTACAAACTTGAAAAACAAAAAAGCGATTATCGTACGCGTGAACGATCGAATGCCACTATCCAATAAACGAGAGATCGACCTATCCTTGGCTGCGGCTCAACAATTAGACTTTTTGGCAACGGGGCTTGCCACTGTTCAACTTGAAATTTACAAATCCAAATAACGATATCATACAACCAACAAAAAATCATCTATATGACCTATCAATTTATTCTTACAGAGGTTTCGGAAAAAATTTTAACCATCACCATTGATCGCCCCGACAAACTTAATGCCTTGAACCGCGATTTATTACAAGAAATTAAACAAGCCGTATTGAATGCACAAACCGACAACGCGGTAGCGGGCATCATCTTAACTGGGTCGGGCAACAAAGCATTCGCTGCCGGAGCCGATATTGCCGAATTCGCAAGTTACACTGTAGAAGAAGGCACCGCATTATCGGGAGCGGGGCATTTGGTAATGAATGAAATTGAGAATTCAATAAAACCTGTGATTGCTGCAGTAAACGGTTTTGCGTTAGGTGGAGGATGTGAACTGGCGATGGCTTGTCATATTCGCATCGCCAGTACCAATGCCAAATTCGGACAGCCCGAGGTAAAACTAGGATTGATCCCAGGCTATGGTGGAACCCAAAGACTCACTCGTTATATAGGTAAAGCACAAGCCCTGGAATTTTTACTCACGGCCGAGAATATTTCGGCAGAGAAGGCATATGCATTAGGCTTAGTGAATAATGTGGTGCCACAAGAGGATCTTATTGCTCAATGTAGAGGACTCTTAGAAAAGGTAATCACAAAGTCGCCATTAACCGTGGCACAGATATTAAAACTATCGAATGATTTTGATCATGGGAATGGGTTCGAACAGGAGATTAAAGAATTTGGAATTTGCTTCGGCACCAACGACTTCAAAGAAGGCACCGATGCCTTTTTAAATAAGAGAGCTGCTACTTTCACGGGGAGTTAAAGAAATACAGATTCTTTGGCGATAGCACAAAACTCAAAAAGTTTTAATTTACTCGTGAGTTAATCGCGAAACTCATACCCCACCCCTCGGTGTGAAATAAAGTGAACTGGGTTATGTGAGTCTTCTTCGAAGAACCTGCGAAAAGCAAGTATAAAATTATCTATGGTACGTGTAATAGGAGCAATTTTATAGCCCCAAACAGTGTGAAGTATCGTTTCACGGCTAATCACAATGCCCTTGTTTTCAATTAATAACTTCAGAAGCATCATCTCTCTTTTGGTGAGTTTCGTTTTCTCATGCACCCCTTCAGCATCGTAGGTTTCAAAATTGATATAATTTTTCTTCCCGAATTTATAGATGCTGTTGATCTTTTTAGAGGCTACGGCTCGATCGTCTTTAATAATCAGATTCTGGATCCTAAGCAATAACTCTTCTAAATTAAAAGGCTTCGTCACGTAATCATCACCCCCTTTTCTCAAACCCAACACCTTATCTTCACTTGAGTTTTTTGCCGACAAAAACAAGACTGGCAAAGTGGCATTATGAATTCTGATATTTTCACATAATCGAATACCATCCATATCGGGGAGCATGATATCTAATAAAGCGAGATTATAATCGTTGTTTTCTTTAAACAAATTCAATGCAGAGGCAGCATCACCTACGGCATCCACAATATATCCATCCATTTCCAAGTTCAACTTCAAGGCTTCCTGGAGGTGAGTTTCATCTTCTACTAAAAGTATTTTTTTGTGATTCGCCATAAGTAAATGAATAAATAAAACAAGATCTCTTGATCAAAAATGCCCAATAAGCAGGCTTAAAAAAATTCTATTTCGAAAATACTACCTTTAGGTTTATTATTAACTATCCTCACTCTTGCATGATGCTTTTTTGACACTTCTTTGACAATATAAAGCCCTAAACCTGTACCTTTCGTTTTTCTGGTGTTTTCATTGCCTACCCTGAAAAACTTTTTAAAGACTAAACTTTTCTCTTTATCGCTGATACCTATTCCTTGGTCGGCAACTTGCAGAATGGTTGTCTCCGCCTTTTTTAAGCTAATGTTTATCATACTGTTCGGTTCCGAATACTTGCATGCATTCTCAATTAAATTACTCACTACAAGAAGCAAGGTAAATTTATCGCCCAGGAGGAAGACACCCGGTTCAATATCATCAACAATATGATAGAGGCCTTCCTTGACATGCCTAAATTTGGCCACTTCATCTTCTACCAACTCACTTAGGTTGAAGCGATCAAAAACATACCGATATCCACTACTTTCAATTTTTGTTGCAACCAGTACGTTCTCGGAAAGCTCGTTTAATCGTTCAATATCTTTTAATGAGTTCCCAATCATCATCTCCACTTGCTCTTTTGAGAGGACTCGTTTTTGGATTGTTTGAAGATAAAGTTTAATAGAGGCGATAGGCGTTTTAAACTCATGGGTTATTGATAAGAGGAAGTTTCTTTGTTGCCGTTCCGTGGCTATCACCTTTTGATTGCTTTTAATGACGAACCAGATGCCCATCAATAGCACAATCAAAAACACAGTACCCTCAGCAATCCACATTCGTTCCACTCTTTTAAACCGACTCTTGAGTTCAGAGAAATTATCTGCTAAATTTACAAAATGCAGTACAGAGTCGAGGTCGGTGGTGTTCGATAAATAAATAGGTTCTTGAGGATAATTTTTAAAGAAATAACTCTTTACCATACGTTCGTCGATATTCAGTTCGGTACCCCAGCGCATAAAGGGCTTGCCTTGGTCACCTTTAAAAACATTCTTAAATGCTTGATGGTAAAAATCTTTTCGAATCTCCTCGTATTTCTTATCCAAGAGCGCTTTATCCGAAATATAGTTCGACTGACTCAATTCGAACAGGGAATAAAACCACCAGCTGAAGGCGATCACTATAAATAAAGCCAAAAAGTAAATTAAATTATTAGATTTCATGCTTTACAAAGGTAACATTGTGTACCTCCAATTAAAAAAAGAATGAATTCCGAGGTCGATTTAGTCGATTTTAGGTCTTTTTTGAATAATAAACAGACTTTATTTTTAGGACACCTTAATTAAAATTTATTGATTTATTGAAAAGCAAGATAGGTTGTCTTAAATATTGTACTTTGAAAAATACACAATTTCTAATTCTAAATTTTAAAGGCTAAAAATTAAGCCTTACTCAAATACCATGCCAAAATTTAGCCTTGATTTTAGTGGGTTTGGTGGTATAGTTTGGATGGTTTAAACTTGCACTGTTAAATATTTAAAACCCCTAAGAGCGGTAACTATTTAAACTATAAAACAAGACGAATTTGATACCAAATAAGTCGAAACCAAGTGCGAGGCCAACAAAACCTTAACACAACTAAGAAAACAAGACTTTCAACCCGCTCTTAGGTCGTTTTAAATATCAAAGTAAGGAACTAAAGCTACTTACTTAAAGCACGAAAGGCCTCCCTTGCCTTACTACTGCTCTTAACGCAAGGGGAAAAAGAGAAAAAACTATTTACTATTTCAAAACTACTTGGCTATGAAATCACCTTTACTCGTTTTTGCAGCAAACTGCAATAACGGTACAAAATCGAAAACACAAAAGAATGTAACAAGCAACATTTCTATGAAATTAAAGCTGTCTATCATTCTTATCCTCAGTCTTATTTCATCGCTGACCTATGCACAGCAAAACTCCTGCACTTTAGTACCTAATGGCACCTTTGCTAGTAACAACTATAGCAAGACGGATCCGATCGTAAATGGAACCGTAAGTGGATGGGCCGCGAGTCATGGTTCTCCTGCCTTCAACAGCACCTCACCGCTTAGCGATTCTGCATCGCCAGAGATATTAGCCGGTACCAACGCTTTTATTTCAGACATCGGAAGTGGAATTCGCACCAAGAATAAAATTACTTTTATACAAGGTAAAAGATACTATATCGTATTTAATTATAGAAACAATAATGGAGTGACCGCCAAAGAACTTAACGTGGCTCTCGTAGCCGACGCCGTTTGGGGCACTACGGGTAACACCTTACCACTTTCTGGATTAACCAATATCACACAGTTAGGCAGCAGTATTGCAGTAGCCGGAAGCGTGAGTACCTGGACCAAAAGAACCATCTGCTTCACCGCACCTTATACCAGTGCCGATTTGTGGTTTTATGCTAAAGTGGCCTCTACTGCCACCTTATCAAGCCGTATTGGAATCGACAATGTTGAAATATTCCAAGACTTTGATTTTGCAGGCACCCCTAAAGTACGTTTTACCTGCGACCAGAGTGCCACTATTGGCAGTGTTCCTTGTTCTCAATTAAATACGCCTCCTAGTTATACTTGGTACATTTCAGGTACAAGCACGATCGTAGCCACCACTTCATCGCTTGAGGTGCTTCCTAATGTAACCACTACCTACCTCGTGGTACGTAATAACGGAGAGTGTATTTCTAGCGATACTATTAGAGTGGTTGTTTCTCATATCCCACGCTTTACTTTAGGCAACGACACCACCATCTGTCAGTGTGAAAATTTTGTGCTTGATCCGGGAATACGCAATGCTTGTTTTAGCTATACCTGGAAAGATGGTTATGTAGGAGCTTCTAGAAAAATAAATGAGAACAGCAAGACCGCTTTAAATTCATTAAGCCAAACCTATACTTTAACCATTACCGACAACTGCTCGGGATGCAGCTATACACAAAGCATCGTGGTAAGCTTTAAACCAGTTCCGAATTGCAAACCAAGAACTAAAATATTTTGCGAAGGTGAATTTCCTCAAACCATCACCACCAAAGGTATTGGCACAAGTTACACTTGGAGCTGGAATGCTGCTGTAGCACCGACCTTGCCCTTAAATGGAAAAAGCCTCATCATTAATAGCATTGGTCAATATGTATGTATGGTTACCGACGCAAACGCGAATTGCACCTATGGTTACGACACCATCAATGTACATCCTTGGGATAGTATGTTACTTAAAATTGTGTCTAACCGGAACATCAATCCTTGCAGCCGCGAAGGTATTTATCTGATGAATGCTTATGACGCTGATTTAGAAAACACCATCAAATGGTATAAAGATGGCGTATACTTAATAACAAGTCCTTACTTACGTACCGCTGAAAACGGCCTATATACTGTGGAAATGCTTTCACCTTTAGGATCTTGTTTAAAACGCGACACTTTCAAATTAACCTATATCGACCCTCCCATCATTAATCTTGCACCCGTATATGGCAGCTTTTGTCGTAACACCTGCGATACTATTTTAAGCTTTACTTACTGTGATACTTGTGGAAAGGATATGGGAACCGTAACAAGTATCAAATGGAGTGGAAAAGGCGTGAGTACCCGTAAAGTAGGTGATATAGATCAATACTTTTTCTGTGCTCAGACTGCAAATTGTGGCAATAATATTTTAACCGCCACCGTGGTCTATACAAAATATGGCATTATTTGTACCACTTCGGTGAACACCAATGCCTACAAAGTATGTCCTTTACAACTCGATAACATTAACCCACTTTGCGCTAGCGATGGCGATGTATCTATCCTTAACCAAGGCAACTTAATTACCAATGCGCAGATTTATGGCACCGCCGTATATCAAGAAGCGGGAACTAATTATTTCAAATTCAGTCCTAGATTAGCTGGCCCAGGAGTACATACCATCCGCTATTATTTTAGCGACAGTGCTGGTTGCAGTGGCTGGGATAGTATCCAAGTAAAAGTGTATGGAAAACCTACCATCAAACTTTGGGTTGGCGATTGTATTAGCGGAACCCCTACTTGGAATGTATTGGTATATGCCGCTCATGCTGAAGCCGACACTTACCATTTACAATCGAGCGAATGGACCGGTTCAAGTAACTTTAACGTTGGCCAAAATGCTAATTACTCAAAGTATTCATTTTGGGGAAGTACCAAAAGCCCTTCCATTGCAGGACATACCTATTGGTTTAAAGTAACGAACGGGAATGGTTGTGGAGACAGTGTTGGAATCACCATAGGACAAGAAAAACCAATTCACCTTACCTATTCTACTACCGATTGCATCGCCAAAGGGATAGCACTCACTGCTTATTATAATAGCACCTTCGTTGATGGCCATACCTACCCAGCTACCATTGCTTATATCTGGGATAATAACGATACTACCTTAATTAGCACCCTAAACGGATCGGATAAAGATTATGCTTCTATGTTGAACACGATAAAAGGAAGTTCAGTATTCGGTGCCTTACAACTAAAACACTCGCCAGCGGCTACCCATAAAGTATTTACCACAGGATGGCACAAAATAAGAGTACTTACCATTGGAGGATGTGAGTATATGGATAGTGTTTTAATTCCTTTCGATTGCAGCAACTGCACACCTGAAGTTGAAAATATCATTATTACCTCGAATGTGAAATGGGAAAATGAAGAACGAATCATCAATGGTAATATCATTATCGAGGCAGGTGGAAATTTAGAATTAAACAATTGCAACCTACACTTTACCGCTTCAAGCAGAATCATCGTTAAAAACAATTATGGAGCTACCCATTTCTCTGGAACATTATCCATCATCAACAGTACCCTTGATGGATGCAAAAGCTGGAAAGGCATCGAAGTATGGGGTAGCCCAGATTTGTATGATTGGAATGGGATGAATATCGAGTTGGGAGATGATCCACGTACCAAACTAATGGGAAGTAACGTTCGCGAAAGCAATGGAGTGAATGCCACCCACAGCTGGGCTTGGGTTTATGCCTCTAACAGTACTATTAAAGATGCGGATATCGCCATCCTTATTGGAAAATACGACGACCAAGATGATAAAAACTACTCCATGGAGAACGTATCTGGGGGAATGGCTTTCGTAAACAATTGCTTGTTCAAAAATAATTATGTAGATGTTGTTTTCACGCCTCGCCCTGGAGCCGAACTTATCAGTGGAAGACAGTCTTGGAATGCAAGCTATATAGTGAAGACTACCTTCGATTCTATTCGTAAAGTTAGTCCTAACGGTAGTAAAATGTACTGGTGTGAAGAGAACGGTAAAAGCAACCCAATCGGCACCACCATCACAAACCAAAATCCAGAAGGCCATATCGTCGATTTGACTGAAACCTTATACCAAGATTTAGTGTCACCCTTAGTTTTCTATGCTTTCACTGGAAAGAGTTTCAATACAGTTTCTGGAGGAATGAATATGGTAAATACCACACTTAAAAGAGATTTACGGATTCCTTATACTTTGCCTCATCAAGCCTATTTAGCGAACCCGATTGCGAAACACTTGGGAGTTTATTCGATCACCCAAATCAGTGCCCGATTTAAAAACACCATTTCAAACAATACACGCAATGATTGGTAGTTAGATCTTGCGTAAAAATTAGTTTTTTCTTGTGAAAGCCGGTATGATATACTGGCTTTTTTCGTTTGCTTCAAGTTTTACTTTAGTATCAAGATGGCACTCCTCGCCTCCTTAAAACAGGGATTGAGTAGAAAATATCCACTCAGACTGTGAAATCTACAAAAAACAGCTCCTTTCCACTTTGTAAACTGTAACATGCTATTAATAAGACAGTTGATAGTTTTACATCGTAATACTGTTGTTTTTTATAGACACTAGCTAAAAATAAATCAAAAAATATTTTTTTATTTATTTTTTTTCTTTATATTTGAACTTTAATAGACAGAAAACAAACTATTACATGAAAGCCCTTCACTATTTATTTATCTTTGTTTTTTTTGCAAGTCTCAATGGCAGTGCTCAGTTCAGCCTGTTGGAGAGTTCTATTACAAACACGGTCATCAATAAAAGTAACGAAGACACTTATTTGTTTTCATTTAAATCGGATGGCATTATTAAATTCAGATTAGAAAATAATGCTTTAGTGACAACCAGCCTGTCGGTGCCTCAAAACAGCACAACCCAAGTAGTAAATGCCTTAGATGTAATAACCAATGATGTTTTACTGGTTCGTATTGAAGAGTTGAACGATTTTGTTTTTGCCAATCATTATTATTTGTCGATTAATGGCGCCAAAAGCTGGGCTGCGCTGGTTACCCCTGATGGCAAATCGCCTTTATATACCTATGCTGATGAGTTTTCGGGCATGATGTATTTTTACAAAGCGAATAACACGGGCTATTATACCTACCAATACACTTCGGGACAATGGGACTCAATCCAATTTAATGCAACCCCATTCGACATCATAAAAATCAAAAACGGCGTTGGCTATCTTCAGCTTATCGATAAAGGCAGTGATAAACTTGGATACACCGTAAATGGGGGTAAAAGCTATCAAATTGTAGCCAATATCGATTATACCAAAGCGCCGTTTACCTGGGAGCATAATGGTATACTTCAAAAAATCATCATGGTGAGTGAGTCTCATTGGTACGCACAATATCAGTTCGACAGTGTAGGAGTGCAGGTATCTAAATTGTTGGCCACTACCGACAAAGGAGCAAACTGGAAGGAGATTATGAATACCAATGTAGCCATCATCCAACCTGCAAGCAACAACTCCGTTTATGTTTATAAGCAAAATGGCGCGAAAGGCATTCTATATCAGGTAAGTGATTACGGCAATAAAATATGCCCTACTACCTTTACTGGCAGAGTGCAGTCGATGAACTTCTGGGATGCCAAGAACGGACTTATATTCGCTCTTGATTCCACCACTTCACAATATGGAGTATGGCTGGTTACCAACGGCGGAGGTGCCAATTGCTATACCCAAACTTCAAATGGGGTGCAGGAAGTATCCAAAGTTGAAGCAGGGATGAATATTTACCCTAACCCTGCAACACACGAATTAAACATCGAGATTCAATACCATCAGGACTTCGATGCAAACAATACATCTGGATATACAATTCAGAATTTAACCGGACAGGTAGTACTGAAAGGTGAATTAACAATTTCACAAGAAAAAACTGAGATAGATATCTCCTCTCTTTCAAGCGGGATATATGTAGTAAAAGTAAACGGCAAAGCGCAAAAATTCGTAAAGAACTAACTAAAATCAATCCTTAACCCATTGATTTTAGTTTTACAATTTTAAAAAGCTTTCTTTTAAGGCACGTTTTCTTTTTATTTATCAATTTAAAAGGGTATCTTCGCGCTCTTTTAAAAATTAATTCACCCATAACAATTATTTATTAATTACCCATGGCAACCAAAATCAGACTTCAACGTTTCGGACGTAAAAACAACGCTTACTATCACATTGTAATTGCAGATTCACACTCACCACGCGACGGTAAGTTTATTGAACGCATTGGAAACTACAATCCAAACACCAACCCTGCAACCATCAATATGGACTTCGAAAGAGCCTTATATTGGTTAGGCACTGGTGCTATTCCATCGGATACAGCCAACGCTATTTTATCCTATAAAGGGGTATTGTACAAGAATCATTTACTAAAAGGGGTTAAGAAAAATGCTTTAACGCTTGAGCAAGCTGAAGAAAAATTCAAAGCTTGGGTAGATGCTAAAGAATCGAAAGTAGAGGCCAAGAAAACAAATATTGGAGAAAGCAAAGTAGCATCGCGTAAGGCCTCAATAGAAGCCGAAACGAAAGTAAACTTGGCTCGTACAGAGAAATTTGCAGCAAAGAGAAAAGCTGAATTAGAGGCCCTTTCGGCAGCCGCTGAAGCGGAGACCACCAAAGAAGAAGTAGAAGAAGTTGTAGTTACTGAAGAGGTAGCGACAGCCGAAGATACAGCTCCTGCAGCAGAGTAATCGAACTAAAACATGAAAAAGCCATTCAAAAATTTGAATGGCTTTTTTTATTGCATTTGGTTTTGAATAGGCCGATTTGCCCCATCCAATTTACTTATCTTTGCATGATATCAATGGAATTTACAGTGACTATACCTCCAGCAAAACACAAACGCATCGTCATTATTGGTGCTGGATTCGGGGGATTGAAACTTGCAAGATTGCTCGTTAACACTCGCTATCAGCTGATCATCCTGGATAAAAACAACGAACATCAATTTCAACCTTTATTTTACCATGTTGCCACCTCTGGTCTCGAACCAAGTTCTATTTGTTTTCCCTTGCAAAAGATATTTCAAAAAGCAAAAAATGTTTTTATTCGCCAGGCAACGGTAGAGGCCATCGATTCTGATAAAAATTGTATTTCCACTTCGTTGGGAAGCATCGAATATGATTACTTGGTAATTGCAACAGGATGCGATACGAACTATTATGGTAATGCACCTATCACGAAGCATGCCTTCGGCATGAAGAGTGTGAGCGAAGCCTTAGCCTTGCGAAATCATATATTGCAAAATTTAAGAACCCATTATCATGAGAGCCTTGAAAAGTATTTAAATCTTGTGATTGTAGGTGGAGGGCCAACAGGTGTTGAGATAGCGGGCACCATAGCCGACTTAAAAAACCATATTCTACCTAAAGATTGTCAGGAAGTTGATTTTAGTAAGTTGAGGATTTTCCTGCTTCACAGCGGTGACCGGCTTCTTGCTACCTTTGGGACGAAATCGTCGGAGAACGCTAAAACCTATTTAGAAGATAGCGGGGTTCGAATTCAACTTAACACCAAAGTTATTGGCTATGATGGCACCTTGGTTGAGCTCGCTGATGGTGCTGTTATTCCAACGAACACATTAATCTGGGTGGCCGGTGTTACCGGTAATAAAATTGAAGGCCTTAGAGCAGAATCCATTATCTATGGCAAGCGTTACCGTGTTAACGAATTTAACATGGTGGAAGGTTATAATAATATTTTCGCTATCGGCGACATCAGTTTTCAAGTCGACAAGGACTCGCCTGGCGGGCATCCTCAGTTGGCACAGGTGGCCATTCAACAAGGAAAGGAGTTGGCTGATAATTTGAAGAGGTTACTCCAAAAAAAGGCGATGCGTCGGTTTATCTATATTGATTACGGTACGATGGCCAGCGCTGGCAGGAACAAGGCCATTTTTGAGATTGGGAAAATAAAAATATATGGCGCTGTGGCTTGGTTCATCTGGATGTTTATTCATCTCATGGCCCTCCTAGGGGTAAAGAACAAGATTCTGACCTTTTTTAACTGGGCTTGGAGCTATGTGAATTTCAACAAAAATCTTCGATTCAGAATAAAACAAAACATTAAACCCGAATAACATTGATACTAAGCGACTTTATACAACTAGTTTTTGGCGATGATCTACGCGCCGCAGGCATCATCATCTTAAACTTGATTTTAATTGAAAGTTTATTAAGTATTGATAACGCCGCGGTAATCGCGACGATGGTCATGGACCTTCCGCAAGCACAAAGATCGAGGGCACTCCGTATAGGAATTCTGTTCGCTTATATTTTCAGAGGGCTTTGTTTATTATTTGCATCTTACCTCATTAAAATTACCTGGTTAAAACTAATTGGAGCACTGTATCTGCTTTATTTAAGTGTCAATTATTTTGTAAAATCGACACCCGAGCACGAAACTGCGATCGATAAAAACAACAACAAACTTTTCCTGTTTCTGAAGCGTTATCTGGGTACTTTTTGGAGCACGGTGGCGATGGTAGAGATGATGGATCTTGTTTTTTCGCTCGACAACGTTTTTGCAGCCGTAGTGTATGCAAAAGACAATATTTATTTAATTTGGATTGGTGTATTTATTGGAATTATAACCATGCGTATGGTGGCCACCATATTTGTAAAGCTCATGCAGCGTTTCCCCCTCCTCAACTCGGCAGCGTTTGTGGTCATTGGAATGCTTGGATTCAAATTATTGCTCTCCTTTAGTTGCAGCATCGTTAGCGATTCTTGGATTTGCAGGGTGATGGAGAACGAGCAGGCCGATTTTATTTTTTCGATGACTACCCTGATTATCTTCTTCATACCCTTGTTATCAGTATTTTTCAAGAAGAAACGAAGCCATAATAAATCGTAACGATGATCCGATAGATTTTGGTTTTATTCTCGTTTGAGATGCGATTTTTATATCGCTTAGAATAGCTTCACAAACGTTTGATGTTTATCGTTCTCAATTATGAAACCATAACCTTTTTTTGAATATGGCAAGGCTAACTCATCAATATAGAAGTGCTGAAATTTCTTACTCATACATTGTTGGGTACCTGTTTTAATGATCGTACCATTTTCGTCGACCAGCTTAAAACCCATGATTTGAGGTGAAGCACTGTAAATGGTGAATGCGAACATTTTATCCTCCAGGTTGTATGATACATTTACAAGCTGGTCTTTATTTGAATCAAGACTAGAATCGCCTAAAATTAGATTTGCCAGATTAAAATCAGGAATGCCGAAACCATAAATGGTATCTTGAATATCGGCACGATCGGCACTCTGCCTCACGGCATCATTAATCTGCTGTGGTGAGCGACTCGGGTGAGCCTGCATGAGACAAGCCACGAGGCCTGCCGTAATCGGTGCAGAGAAGGAGGTTCCGTTAGAGAATGCGACGGTGCCATCGGGCGATTCAACAGCCGCTGACACTCCAGGTGCACTTACATCGGGTTTAACACGACCATCAGCCGTAGGTCCTTGAGAACTAAAATAAGCGATGACACGATCCATATCAACCGCACCGATACTCAGTGCATGTGGAGCATCGGCTGGGAAGCCAATATGTCGCCAAGGGTTGCCCCCATCGTTCCCGGCGCTGCATACCACCACAATTCCTTTGCTGAAGGCGATTTCTGCCGCTTTTGAGATATTCGCGATGCGGCCATCAAGTTGTTCATAGGTATGACTAGAGCTTATATCATCAAATAAATTATACCCTAATGATGTGGTGATTAGATCGACGCCACAGCTGTCGGCAAACTCAGCAGCAACCGACCAATTAATCTCTTCCACCGGTTGTTCTGTTTCGGCATCCTCGCTCCTCAAGAGCAGGTATTTTGCTTTCGGAGCCGTGCCTATATAAGACCCGGTATCGCCGGTAGCCATGCAACTCAACACTTCCAAACCATGAGCATTCCCATCAAAAACATTGAAGTCGTTATCGACAAAATCTTTCCATAATACAATTTGATGACTTCGTTGCAATTTATTAAACCACGCCAATTTATTGGCATTAAAGAAGCCTGCATCAAGCACTGCAATAGTTACCCCTTCACCGGTGTACTTCAATTGATGTAAGGCAATTCCTTGCAACATTTTTATTTGATCGAATGATTTTCCATACACTGCACGATCATCGGTATAATTGCGTGTTTCAGTGTCTACCTCAGCTTCTTCAGGAGTTGCAGTACTTTCCTCTTTTTTCGCAACTTGTTTCCGATCGTACACTGCTACTTTTTGAACTGATGCAACAAACTCGTTTTTAAAAATATCGGCAACAGCCTCCGTATCAGTTATCTCCACTAAGATACCGTTCAACCATTTAGTTGAATTTTTAAATTTTACTTTTTTATTACAGACCTTTTTGATGTATAATTCATTCACAGGCAGGTCTGTTTCATCTATTCTGACATTATACTTGGCTCGACGAAGCAACGCTTTCTCCGACAAGAACTCTTGTGGTTTTTTGACCGAAAAACTTGAATTGTTTTTATCTTTAAAAGAAACGAAATAAATGTAATTGTGTTTTTGTGCATGTAGGGCAAAACCCAATACCATGCAAATCAGGGTGAATCGTTTTCTCATTATTTGCTCCAATCGATGGCGGTTTGCCGGTAGTATAAACCTTTTTTAATGCTACTTTGAATTTCAAGCGTGTCGAGCTGCTTATATACCATGCCTATATTAAGCGCATATATTTCTTTCGCATAACGTTCTTCTATAAAGTTGTTATCGCTACTGTCTTTTTGTAAAACAGTGACCGTATTCTCAAAAGTATATCCATTTAAGGTAACAGGCGTTTTGATATTGATGTATGAGTAATCCCAAGGAACCAAAGAATTAAAACGATTGCCGCTCCAATATTTATTGACTGCCAGAGGGAAAGACATTTTAACATAGCGCAGATTTTCCTCCACCTTTTCCAGGCTGGAGGCACTCATATTACTAGTCCAGACATTGGTAATTTGCCATGGTAGAGTATCATTCAATCTTTTGAATCTTTCAATCCTGTTGGTTTCGACCCCTGAGTTGTCAAGAAATTTCTCGGTGATTATTTCCTTTACCTGATAAAAAAATGAATCGATTCCTTGGTTAGGGGCATGAAAGTCGTTGAATACAATCGAATCAACATGATAGATGATCCAACTGCCAATCTTGCTATTATAGTATTCTTGTCCTGTGATACGCGGAGTAGAATCAATTTTTGACTTACAAGAATAGACCGTAACTATAAAAAGCAGGAGAACAAAATTAATTTTCATTACCATGGTATATATGCAAACATAGTGAATTTGATTCTTTTATTGAAAATACGATTAAAATAACTCTCCCTGTAACGAGGCGTAAGACACCCTGTTGGAAAGGGATGCTTGGACATGGTACTACGACGAGATTTATTTAGTAAGTTTGACCAACGCATCATAAGCGTTTTTAATCTCCTCTGGCAACTGTGTTTGTTCGTTCCAGATGAGGCGTTGCTCATTGTCGACACCCTTCATAACCATAAAGAAATATAAATTGCCGGGATCATTCAAGGGTGTTTTAAAGAAGTTTACTTTTTTAACCAATCCCATCGTCAAGCGCATTGATTTGGCATCAATTTTTTTCTTCACTTCATCGCCAAGTTTAAGGGTTCCATCTTTGCTCAAGGAGTAAGATTCAACCATCCCTGTGAAGCCTCCGCCCCAGCCAAATACAATACTGGTCATACTTCTGAAACTTACAGGTTTTGAAGATCCTTTTGATCCATCGGAGTGTTTCACCTTGCAGGAACTGAAAAGCAAGATAAGTGAAAGAATAATAAGTCCGGATTTGAAAATTTTCATATTACGTTAGGTTTGATGTTTTTTTTTAGAACGAAGCCGCAACAAACTCTTGCAGTTCTATATTAGAATTTATTTTAATTTCTTCACGACTTCCCTCCCACCATTTATTGCCTTTATTAATATATAAAATATTATCGCCTATATCATAAACACTTTTCATATCGTGCGAGTTAATGATGGTGGTTGTTTTAAACTCTTCCGTAATTTCCTGAATTAGATTGTCAATAATCCTAGAGGTAAGTGGGTCGAGACCGGAGTTGGGTTCATCGCAGAATAAATATTTCGGGTTGAGCGCAATGGCTCTGGCAATACCGACTCTTTTTTTCATGCCTCCACTTAACTCACTCGGGAATTTTTTATTCTGGTTCTCTAATTTTACATGCTTCAAGCAAAAATTGATCCTCTCCATCTGTTCTTCTTTACTCATTTTGCTAAACATTTTAAGAGGAAAACCAACGTTGTCTTCAACAGATAATGAGTCAAATAAAGCGGAACTTTGAAACAGCATACCAATTTGCCTACGAACATCGATTTTTGTTCCGTAGTCCATATTTGTAAAATCTTGCCCGTCAAATAAAATTTGCCCTGAATCAGGTATTTCGAGTCCCACCATCAGTTTCATCAACACACTTTTACCACTCCCACTGGTGCCGATCACCATATTACATTTACCTGGCAGGAAAGTCATACTAATATCATTTAGCACCAATTTATCGCCGAACGACTTCGAAATGTTTTTTATCTCAATCATAATTAATTTAACAAGCTTTTGTAATCCTTTATGATTTTTGCTTTTGTTTGCTCACCCACATTTTCCAATGGTTCTCTTACTTTCTCCTCACCTAAATTCATTAAATTTAAGTAGGCTTTCACACCGCCTGGGCTACCATCGGCGAACATGTTTTTAATGGTCTGAAGCAGTTTGTAATGAAGCACCCTAGCCGATTTAAAATCGCCCTCAAGAGCATGACGAGTCATGGCTGAATATATTTGAGGATAGGCATTGGCGACCACCGAAATAACCCCATTCATGCCAAGAGCAATAAAAGGGAGCGTCAAGGCATCGTCACCACTTATGACCATAAAATCGGAAGGTTTCTGGTTTAGAATATCCATACATTGGTCAAGATTTCCAGAAGCCTCTTTAATCCCGAAAATATTTTTGTGCGCTGCCAAACGTAGGGTTGTTTCGGCTGCTATATTAGCCCCAGTTCTACCCGGAACATTGTATAAAAGCACTGGCAATGGCGACGCCTCGGCTACCGACACATAATGCTTATAAATTCCTTCCTGATTTGGTTTATTATAGTACGGACTTACTGAGAGTACTGCTGAAAAGCCAGTAAAATCGGTAGATTTTAATTGAGAGACAAGCTCCTGGGTGTTGTTCCCGCCCATGCCAAGCATCAAGGCAACGCGATTTTTGGTAACTTCAACGACACATCGCATCACTAATTTTTTTTCTTCCGAACTCAGGGTAACACTTTCGCCTGTGGTACCAAGCACCACAATATATTCGCATCCACCCTCAATAATATGATTGACGATTTGTGTTAGCGCATTAAAATCGATTGTCGAATCGCTATTAAATGGGGTAACGATAGCCACACCAGTACCTGCAAATTTTTCTATTAAACTCATTGTGAAAAGCAAAAATAATAAAAAGTGTTCTTATTCATAGAAATAACATTTTACCCAACTAAAGATAAATACTCAATGTTCGGTTTTACTAACGCATCAGTAAAAAGGAACCATGTAAACTGAACTCTCTTTCTTCCTTTTTGTAGAGGTAACCAATAGCATTGAGCTCAAAAATATAGGTTCCTTGAGGCACTTCAACTCCTTTATATTGACCATCCCAACCTTTTACTTTCTCCGTACTCTGAAACAGCCTTTCACCCCAGCGGTTATAAACAGAAAGGCTATAACTTTTGATGCCGCTACCTTGAGGCAGAAGGAGGTCGTTGAGCCCATCATGATTTGGAGAAAATGCATCAGGCATCCAGATTACCGCGGACGAATACAAATAAACTTTATTGCTCACCGACAAGGCCAAATTACCGGATTGCTCAACTGCTTCAATATAAAAAATGTATTCTGAGAGTGTATCTTCAGAGATCACGGAAATGACATACGAAGTATCGGAAGTGGTTTGAACAATTTCAAATAAGTTTTTTACCGCATTGAATTTGTAAATATTATAGTACAGCACCCCATTCTGCCAGTTTTTATAACTATTCCAATTTAACGTTATCAACTTTGAATTATCGATACTGCCTTTAAGGAATAAGGTAGCATGCATTAAACTTTTCTGGTTTAAAAACCCACAGGAGTCGATGACAGAAATTTGATATCCATAACTTTCAGTTTGTGGCAACCTCTGATAGAAAAAAGTGTCGACAATAACATCTTTAAGAATAAATTTCGAATCCACGGTATATCTATAGGCTTGTGGATATTTTCGCCATTGCAGCAAAATGGTACTGTCGTCATCCCAAGTAGCACGTACGATTTCGGCAGGAATCAAGGAGGGTTTAGGCGGTTCATTCACACTTACCTTTCGCACCATTAAACAGTTATTGGCGTCTCTAACATTGATGGTATAGACCCCTGCTCTGAGATTATATTGTACTGTGTCGGAATTAAATGCGCCTTGTTGGAAGGCATATTGATACGGGGGCGTTGCGCCCGAAACCGAGAAACGAATACTTCCGTCATCACCCGAAAAGCAGGTGCTGTTTATCACCTTTGCTGAGAAACTAAATGAATCGGGTTGGGTAATAATAATAGTGGTATCACGGATACAGCCAAGATTATCTCTAGCAAAAACTTTGTAGCTGCCAGGAGAAAGTCCGCTATAGGTTGAGGCCAGACTAAATTTAGAATTACCCACAGCGTAAGTAAAAGGAGGAACACCACCCGTCGCAGAAACGTTTATAAATCCATTGTTTGAATTATAACATTGGGTGTTGGTGGAGGTTGCTTTTACAAAAATCTGAGGTGGTTGAACAAGGGTAACGGTCGTATCTTTAATACAATTAAAAGTATCTTTTGTTTGGATAGAGTAAGTACCGATGGGTAAGTTAACAAACATACTTACCGTATCAAAAGCACTTCCGTTAAAAGAATACAAATATGGTTTACTTCCGCCGGTAGCCACTACCCTGAGGTAGCCATCGTTGGAATTAAAACAGGATACATTCGTTACAATTAATCCATTGGTAATAAAAGTAGATTGAAACACAGTTACCGTTGTGTCGTACCAACAATTATTTGCATCTTTAATAAAGAATTTATACTTCCCCGCTTTAAGATTGGGATAGGTGAAATTATTCGTGAAGTTGATGCTGTCATTAGAACAGAGATATGGAGGGGTTCCACCACCAGGAATCAATTTTACATTTCCATCGTTGCCATTATAACAGGTGATATTCTTTATGATAGAAGAGGTGATAATTTTGGAAGGTTGTGGAACCAAAAAGGTGGTATCGGTGATGCAGTTATTGGCATCAATGGTGGATACCTTATAAGTACCCGATTTTAAGTTTTTAAACACTGAATCAACCTTAAAGCTCGCCGTATCGAGAGCAAATCGATAAGGAGGAATTCCTCCGGAAGATCGAACCTTAAAGCTGCCATCGCTTCCCGAATAGCAGGTAACCTTTGTTATAAAGAGTTGCGATTGAATAAGGGTAGGCTGATTAATGGTAACGACCGTATCGAATCGACATCCATTAAAATCGATTACCGAGAGATTGTAAAGGCCAGAGGTTAAATCTAAATGGACGGTATCGGTGGAAGGGGTGCCTGAATTAAGGATATAGTTATAAGGCGGCGTGCCTCCCACTCCTTTGGTATCGATAACACCATTATTACCATTAAAACAGGTCACATGAGTAATACCCACATTTATTTTCAATGCCGTTGGCTGTGTAACATATACGATGGTGTCATACAAGCAGCCATTGGCATCCATGATTCGGAGTAAATAGATGCCACTTGTTTTTTTCTTGAATATGTTGTTAAATGAAAATGTATCCGTTCCGATAGCGTATTTGTATGGTTTTGTCCCTCCAGTTGCCGACAACGTAATCTCGCCTGTTGAATCGTTGAAGCAGCCTACATTTTTTATGCTCACCACAAAAGCAAGTTTCATCGGTTGTGTAAGAAGAGAGGAGGTATCAAACCTACAACCCCTTGAATCTATAATTGAGATGTCATAAAACCCAGAAGCTGCATTGGGCAAAGAATCGATAGCAGCAAAGGCGCTATTATTAAAAGAGTACGTGTAAGGAGATGTTCCTCCTGAAGTAAGTACCTTGATGGTGCCGTTGCTATTTCCAAAACATGATACTGTTTTCAGAAACAGAACGGCGCTTATTTTTTGTGGACTACTAATGATGATCACCGTATCACGAGTACAATTTCTCGCATCTTTTATTCGAACAGAATAACTTCCTCTTGCTAAGGAATCGAAATAAGTAGCATTAGAAAAAGCACCCCCGTTAAATGAAAACTGATACGGAGCCGTACCCCCAAAACCGGTGAGCATAAAGTCACCATCCGATGAATTATAACAACTTGTGTTAAGAATATCGATTTGAAAGTTCAAAGGGAAAGGCTGAGTTATGATAACCGTAGTATCTTTCGTACATTGGTTGTAATCTTTAATTCGCAAAGTGTAAGTACCCGAAACGAGTGGCGTGAAAATATTATTGGATGTAAAAGCACCTCCATTAATAGAATACTTATAGGGCATGATTCCACCTATTGCATCAATAATAATTTTCCCATTATTACCCCCAAAGCAGCTCACATTGGTAAGCGTAGGGGAAAACTGTAAAGGATCAGGTTGCCCAATTGGCAAAACAGTATCGACCACACAACCTCTCCCATCTCTTATAGAAACGGTCATCGTGCCTGCACCAAGGGAGGTACGGGTATTCACGGATGAAAAGCCGGCTCCTCCAAACGAAAAAGTATAAGGAGGAATCCCCCCAAAACCATTGATGATAATCGACGCCGTACTAGTATTAAAACAACTTGCATTAACCACATATCCATTCACATATAAGTGTGCCAGTGCCCCAACATGAATCATGGAGTCGATACCACAACCGAAGGTGTCGCGCAGGGAGATATAATAAGTACCTTCGCTTAAGCCGGAGAAAACATTAGAATTGGTGAATGGTCCGAAATTCTTAGAGAATCGATACGGAGGATTCCCCCCAGTGACAGTCATCGTGATACTTCCATCGGGTGTGCCACCAGTGCATCCAGAAGCCACCTGAATGGAGTGGGTCGCATGCAGCGTCGTACTGATGAATGAGGTAGTTAAGGTAGAATCATAGTCACAGCCAAACCGATTACGAATCGTTATATGATGTGTGTTTCCTTTCAAATTGGTAAAAAAAGTATCCGTAACAAAACTTCCCGTGTCTAATTTATACGTGTAAGGGCCATCGAAATTATTCACTTGAATAATAATGAGGCCGGTGCTATCTCGATTACAAATATTTCTTGGAGTGATGTTAACAGTGGGTCGGACAATGCTAAAGAGGCTGTCCAACTCACACCCGAGAGAGTCTTTAATCAAGACGTGATAATTGCCATAAGAGAGACTATCAAACACGTTCTGGGCACCGTAACTGCCACTTCCTATTTTATACTTTATGCTACCTTTACCACCTGAAGCATTGACCTTTAAATAGCCTAATCCTTGAGTAAAGCATCCGTAGCTACTCGCGCTATCAATAAAAACTTTTTCACTGTAAACATTAAACCGCAAGGAGTCAAAGAAGCAGTTGAGTGTATCCGTAATTTTATAACAAGTATAGACCCCCGTTCGAGAAACTTTCAAGTACCTACCTCTCATTCCCGTATTCCAACGGTAAGCAAGGCCACCGCTACTGGCATCAAGCTGAATGTTTTGGGCAGTGCATCTTACGGTGTCGCTTATATTACTGAAATTCAGAATGGTTGAGTTGGTCTTTACCTTAGCATTAATTGAATCGAGGACTGTAATTGTCTGAGAATTTCCGCAATAAGGGTTGATGGTTAACTCGGCTCGGTACCAGGTATTCACAAGAGGGCAAACAGTTTGCTTTGTTCCGTTTCCTAGATAGATAGGACCATTATACCACTTTAAAGAATACGAATTAATTGTGCCGTTGGGCGTAAATCTCTTTGCATCATTGGTTGCCGACCATTGTGTGTTATTTCTTCCCGAGGTTGTATAACCGACCGTACCACTTCCATTTTGAATGCCCTGTATCGCCAAACCACCATTCCAAGAGGTACAGGTCGTTTTCTTTTTAATATATACCTCAATTATATTCGAAGTTTCATAAAGGGCTATCTTCATATCGAGTTCTTGCGTAGGATAGGTGCAAGACGCTCCACTTAAACCACAATGAATATATTTTACAATAAAAACTCGAAAGGGGGCTGTACCCACCGTTTGTGTGGTGATGCTTCCGTTGGCTGGCAGAAACAAATCGGAACAACACCCCATGATGGTGTTCTGATAATCGGAATAATTGGAGCTTGGCAATCCTGGATAAGAAGATAAGTCATATCTGGAGATTCCCCCTGCAAAGGAGGTGTCGAAGGAGATATATCCGTTATCAGAAACAATACATTTGCTGTATGACTTGTCGAAAAAACAAAAATTAAACCCCAGATCAATCGTCGGAGAGTGTTTGTTGACAGGGGCCGTATACCCCGAAGGCACAGAACCAGTCCCTTCGCAAGGGAGTACATCAAAAAAAGTAATCGGTGTAATACTATAGCTAGTCGTTTTATTTAGGGCAGGAAAGCTCGCATATAAATCTAGGCACGACTTCACACAAATTGAGGTGTCTTTTTGCTTCTGGTTTAGGGAGTCGGGGAAAACCTCAAATTTATTCAGACTACAAATTTGGGCCATGCTTTTGGTATAAAACATGACACAAGCAATAGTGAAAATAATTTTAAAATGTTTCGTAAACTTAAAACCCATGCCTATCTTATAGAGAAACGCCAAAGTTAAATAAAAAAACCATATTAAATTCCCCCTTGACAAATTTTTACATTGCCATGATAATTAGGGTTGGTTTGCATTTTGATTGATTTGTAAATTCAAAATCTGAAGTTATCTAGGAACACTTACCTTTGCACCACATGTTACTCTTAACTCCTGAACATTTTAAAGAATACGAATTGCTTGATTGTGGAAACTTCCAGAAACTCGAACGATTTGGAAATTTCATTACCTCAAGGCCCGAGCCCCAAGCCGTATGGCAAAAAAGCTGGAGTGAAAGTGAGTGGAAAAGCAAAGCCCATGCTATTTTTGAACAAAGTGGGAGCCATAAAGGTGAATGGCTCACCAAACCCGAGATGCCCGATCATTGGAAGATTAATTACAACCATGCGGGCTTAAATATTAGTTTAAAACTTGCCCTAACACAATTCAAACATCTTGGAATATTTCCTGAACAGGCCGCCAATTGGGATTATATTTATGAATCGGTAAAAGGGTTAAAGAACCCGATGCCTAAAGTACTTAATTTATTCGCTTATACCGGTGGAGCAACACTCGCTGCTAAAGCGGCAGGAGCCGACGTGGTTCATGTTGACAGCATTAAGCAGGTGGTGAACTGGGCCCATGAGAATATGGATTTAAGCAAGCTCAGTGATGTGCGTTGGACGGTAGAAGATGCAGGGAAATATGTGCAGAGGGAAGTGAGGCGACTAAAAAAATATCAGGGGATTTTGCTCGACCCCCCTGCTTATGGCTTAGGCACCAAAGGAGAGCGATGGAAACTTGAAGATATGATTGATGAGATGTTGGGCGATTGTAAAAAAATTCTCGACCCAGAGGATCATTTTTTCATTCTGAATACTTATTCTTTGGGCTTTTCATCTCTGATTATTGAAAACTTATTGAATCATCATTTTCCGAAAGCCAACCACCTTAACTATGGTGAACTTTACCTCAAGGCCAGCAGCGGCACAAAATTACCTTTGGGTGTTTTTGGCCGGTTTAGAAGCTAAAATGCAAAAAGCAGGCAAAAGCCTGCTTTAGTTATCAATATTATATGTCGACGAATTGGCAGTTTAAAACTGAAGTAAATTCACCCCTACTGCCACCGGATGTACTTCTGGACCTTGATTGGTTCGGAACAGGCTATTTAAACTATAAGAAGCCCAAATATTGGCCCATTTATATTTCAAGCGTACCATAAAATCATAACGTATTGGGTCGGTATTATAGAGTGCGAATGTTTTATTCGATTCTTTCCCATCTTTATTTTCGGCACTTGTTTTAACCATGGCACCCATACGCAAACCCACCACCACACCGGCTGACAGATGAAACGCTTGATCTTCGTTTAAACTTGTGTTGAAACCTAGCAACAAAGGCACATTGAAGTAAGATACCCTAAGTTTATTGACACTAAAAATGGCCTGCGAATCCTTCAATGCCGTTAAAGTTGGTTGATAAGGCTGTAACACATACGGCGTTGAAAATTTATAGTTATTCCATGTAAAACCAGCCCCGATCATGGCCATGACGTAGCGCTTATAAATTTTAATATCTTTCTCAAAAAGATTCAACCCGATTTGAAATGAACTGGCATTGTTCATTTCTAGATAACCATAGTTAGCAGGTGCTTTCAAGGTATTATTCGCATTTAATAACCCATTGAATCCAAGATTAAAACCCGCCCAGTTAAAACCAGCATCCCCATCCTGATAATAGACCTTATGATGATCCTTGATGGTATCGATCTGGTCGTCGTTGGTTGCAATTTGTTTTTCGGTTTTTACGGTTGAATCAAAGGATTCCGATTTCTCATAAATCTTACCTGATCCGGAACGAGTGGCGACATAAACCTCTGGAATGCACTTTATAAATATTTTCGAAGCTCCATTCACTTCTACCTTTAGATCATTGGTAACCGAATCGAGTGAACCTTGGGAAGCGCCATCAGCAAAAACCTTACAGGTGTTGAATATAAATTCATCAGAGGTGAGCTTTGCCGCTCCATCGAGATGAATTAAAGCTTGCTCACATCGACCCTGAAGCTCCACTTCAGAAGCCCCATTAAGAATGACATTCAAGGCTACCACCTCAAGCTTAAGTACAGCTTTAGAAGCACCATCCAACTGCAACTTCAAATCTTTACTTTTTATCAGATTCGAGCATTTGACCTTGGCTGTACCCCCTAAATTCAAACTTTTTAATTCTACAAAAGTGATATTGGCTTCCGACGACTTAGCATTACCTCCCTGAATATGAAGTGTATTATTGTATATTTCAAAAACCACTTTGTCATTTTCCGACTTACTTTCCGACGAGAAGCTACAGGAGTCGCCCTGTGTAAGATTCAGGACAATGTTGCTACTGCAGGTTATTCTTGTAAAACCAATTTGTGCAGGGGTGGTACTCATTACAAAAAGCAGAGCAAAAGAGAGAGGTAGCGCAAATTTCATGATTGAGATAGATTGTTATATAGGTTTTTACGCAAGACACCACATCTAAGTTACAGAAGGATAAAAATAGTTGAATTGGTTGTTTCTACGATCGAGCAATTCTATCGTGAGGCGGTTCATTGTAAGTTAAGAAGGCAAGAAATTAAATCAACTAAGGTTTGTATGCCAAAAGACTATAGATTACCTTTGTAGCGTAAATTTAACTTCACAAAATGGATATCACAAAAAAGAATATTATGCTAGTGCCTACCGATTTTTCGGAAGTGGCTGATTTAGCCCTTGAGCATGCAATTATGATTGCTAAAAACTTCGACAATGACATTGCCTTACTCGCTATATACGATACTGGAAATTTAATCACTTCTATCTTCTCTAAAAATGCGACTGAGGAGATGGTGGAAAAAAGCTTGCAAACGCAGCTTGATTTGAAAAAAGTTGAGATAAAACAGAAGCACAATATTGACGTGCAAACGGTTGTACGCTCTACCAGCAGAATTTATAAAATCATTGTTGAAACAGCTGAAGAACTCGGTTGCGATAGTATTATCATGGGTACCCATGGTGCCAGTGGTTTAAATAAGATTATGGGAAGCAATGCACAACGGGTGATAAGTCAGGCTGAAGTACCGGTAATCGTAATCAAGAATAAGCATTTTGGAGATGGGTACAAACATATTGTTTTCCCTATCGACCTAAGTTTCGAAACACGTCAAAAAGTACGGATGGCAATTCATTTCGCAAAAAAATTCCATTCTACCATTCATATCCTATCCTTTCGTGAAGATGATGAGTTTTTAGGGCATAAAATAACAGCCAATATCCATAATGTAGAAAAACAATTTGATGAGGCCGGAGTAGCATACACTTCGTTTTTCCTGAGCGACAAATCGGGGATGGCGAAAGAAACAATTAATTACGCCGAAAATATTAAAGCCGACTTAATTATGATTATGACGCAGCAAGATGAGAGTTTGACTGAGATTATTATTGGAAGCTATGCTCAACAAATTGTAAATAATGCTACCATGCCAGTGATGACAGTAACACCCACAACGAAAGGGATTACTGAAGTAGTGCGTGCATTTTAAATATTTTTAATTTCACATCCCTTCTATGCAAAAATTAAAGAATTGGATTTTTAATTACCAGTTCATCCTGCTCATTTTTGCACTATTAGCCATTGCTGTTAGTTTACAGAGGTACTTGCCGGCGCACACCTTCCTGGGTAGGTTTTCCTATTATAATAATTTTATTCTGTTCAAGTCGTCGCTCCATCATTTGATTGAGGCCAAGGACATGTATATTGCTTATGAAAATGAGGGCGCCTGGGATTTATACAAATACAGTCCTACGTTCGCGGTATTGATGTTTCCCTACGCATTTATACCCGATTTGCCGGGATTGATTTTATGGAATTTGACCAACGTACTCCTTGTTTATCTTGCGATAAAAAAGCTACCTTACATGAACGACAGAAACAAAAAAATAATGCTCTGGTTTGTGCTACCCGAGCTTATTTTATGTGCCCAGAGTGTTCAGAGCAACGCCATCATCGCCGCTCTATTTGTACTTACCTATACGGCCTTCGAGAACAAGAATGTGATTGCCGCCGCTATTTTTATTGGCCTCGCCACCTGCATTAAACCCTATGCCATTATTATTGCTTTTATCTTCTTATTCTATCCTTATAAATTTCGATTTGTGATTGCCTCCTTATTTACGGCTCTGGCCTTGATCGCATTGCCGTTAGTATTGACCTCCTATTCCAATTTACATCAACAATACTTGAGTTGGTTCTCTATGATGTCGAACGATTACTCTAACTCTACAGGACTGTCGGTAATGGCCTTGGTAAATGACATTAGCAGGACTCCCATCGATAAAAACATTGTAATATTGATAGGAACGATCCTCACTTTTTCAACGGCAATATTTTATAAAAAGTATGAAGATTCGAATTTCAGGGTACTCTTTGTGTCCTTATTGATGATATGGGTAGTGATTTTCAATCATAAATCAGAATCACCTACCTTTATTATCCCCGTCATAGGTGTCGCATTATGGTTTTTCAGTCGTAAAGTGACGACCTTGAATTTCATCCTTTTGATGCTCGTCTTGGTATTCTGTCAGTTATCATCCTCTGATATTTTCCCAGCCTTTATCCGACATGAGATCTTCAATAAAATCCATATCAAAGTCATCCCTTGTTTCTTAGTTTGGATTGTCGTGTTAGTTAAGATGTGGGAAGAAGCTATTTCAGGCAGAGGCGGCAGGGTAAAGCTTGAAGCATAAGTGTTGAGGCACGCTAAAGCGTCTTAAGGACAACACCCGCAGATATTAGCTCCATTACAGAAGAATTCGAATCAACTCAAAATTCCTTACTTTTGAATTATGAAAAAAAGTTTACTTGGAATTCTTTTTTGCCTCTTCATTCTCAAGTCAGGATTTTCACAGGTAACTATTAACGAATATTGTTGTAGTAATCTTGCCACTACGCTCGACAACTATAACGAATACAATGATTGGGTGGAGCTCTATAACGCAAATGCCTTTAATATATCCATCAGTGGATATTATTTAAGTGACAACGTACAAGAACCATTGAAATGGAAAATACCCAGCGGTGTATCTATTGGTGCAAATGGCTATTTACTAATTTGGGCAGATGGCAGGAATGAGTATACAAATAGTAATTTACATTCCTCTTTCAAGCTCACCCAATCAAAAAAAAATCCAGATTGGATTCTCCTTTCCGATGCCACCGGAAATTTAATAGAACGTCTGCAGATACGTCGGCATCAGATTGGGCACTCCATTGGAAAAATTAATTCCAACTGGCAAATTTTCCCTACGCCTACCCCTGGAAATCCAAATTCAGGAGCCTACAAATATGCTTATGCTGCCTCTCCTCTGTTTTCAAAATCTCCAGGCTTCTATAATAACACCTTCAGAGTTTATTTCACCAACACCGAACCGAACTCCAGAATCTATTATACTATTGATGGAAATGACCCTACCGTAAGTGGAATTGCTTATACCTCAGCCGGAATACTTATTGATAGCACACGTGTCATTACTGCCGTTACCTATAGTTACAACCCCACAGTAATCAGAAGTTTTTTAACTTTTGGAACTTTCTTCATGAAGGTTACTCATACGATGCCTGTAATTTCTATTGCCGGAACCGACTTAAACACCTTAGCAAATGGCACCAAAACGCTCCGGCCTAATGGCTCTTTTGAGTTTTTCGATAAGAATAAGATGTTACAAGAAACGGCCTATGGTACTTTCAACTCTCATGGGCAAGACTCCTGGGCCAATGATCAACGAAGTTTAGACTACAAATGCCGAGATGAAATGGGCTATAACGATGCCATTCATCAAAAATTATTTTCTTTAAGTGAACGCAACGATTTTCAAGGAATAATTTTACGGGCTGCCGGAGATGATAATTATCCCGCGTCACATAACTCATCCAATGCAGGTAGTGCCCATATCCGTGATGCTTATGTTCAAAATATGGCCATTCAAGGCCATCTCGATTTGGATGCAAGAACAGGAGAAAAAGCAATCGTGTATTTAAACGGTATCTATTGGGGCGTTTACGATATGAGAGAGCGGGCTGATGAACAGGATTACACAAAATACTATTATAATCAAGATAAATACGACTTGCAGTATATTGAAACCTGGGGAAGCACTTGGGCACAATATGGGGGCAGTCAGGCCATAGCCGATTGGGGGGCCATTCGCTCCTTCGCCATGACAAACGACATGAGGATAGCAGCAAATTATCAAGCCGTAATAGATCAAATTGACGTAAAAAGCTTGGTTGATTATGCCATCGTAAATTCAATTTCGGTGTGTAGCGATTGGTTGAATTATAACACAGGATGGTGGCGTGGATTAGATCCTAAAGGGGGGCACAAAAAATGGGGATATACCTTATGGGACAATGACGCTGTATTTGGTTTCTATATAAATTATACCGGAGTGCCAACCACTGCCTACTCGGCATTGCCTTGTAATATTGAGAGCAGCAGTTTAAGTGACCCTGAGGGACATATCGATTTGATCATTAAATTACGACAAAATCCAACATTCAATCAATTCTACATTTCAAGATATATTGACTTGCTAAATACCACTTTTAGTTCTGCCAATATGCTCTATAACCTCGACAGCATCGTAAATTTATTAGATCCTGAAATGACAACGCATGCCAGCCGATGGTTTGGCACTTATGCCGAATGGAAAGCAAATGTAAACACCTTGAGAAACTATGTTTCTAACCGATGCAATGCGCTAAGTGGAGGACTCAATACTTGCTATAACCTAAGCGGGCCATACAATACCACCTTCAAAACAATCCCTTTAGGAAGTGGTAGCATAAGCATAAATTCATTGTCTTTTAATACTTTACCCTATACAGGTAGGTACCATGGCAAAATCGATGTTTTACTTCATGCTGTACCTACTAAAGATTTTGTTTTTAATTATTGGACTGCGGGTATTGACACCTTCAAGACCTCGATATCGTTAGCCAAGGGTATTTTAAGATTAGCCGGAATTGACACGATTGTGGCACATTTTGCTGCACGCACTGTGTACCCCAAAATAAATTTCACCGAAATTAATTATAAACCAGAACCCACCTTAAACTGCGGCTCTTGGTTTGAGATTACCAACTTTGGTAGTGTGGACATCGACATCAGTGGCTGGAAAATAATGCAAGGCAAATGGCGAACCTATAACTTTCCTCCTGGAAGCATTATGGGTAGCGGAGCACATTGGGTGATGGTAAGCGACAGCACACGCTTTAATTCTATTTATAAGAATTCTAATATCACTAAAAAATATATCCCTTTCGACCTCTCAACCGCCAATGAATCATTGAGATTAATAGACACCTCTGGCACCGAATTTTTATCCGTCGCTTATGACAGTAAACAACCATGGCCAATCGCTGCTAATGGAATAGGAAGAAACCTGGAATTAAAAAACGATTCGTTGAATTGTAGCGACGTAAGCCATTGGCGCAATGGCTGTGTAGGTGGTTCACCCGGAGTATCATTCCAAAATTGTAATGAGAAATTTATTGTGAGTGAAATAAACTATAACTCGGGTCAGGAAATTGATGCTGGCACTTGGTTTGAGATTTTAAACACCACCTCTCAGAGTATTAACTTAGACGGAATAATCATTCGAAATAAAACTTTTGAAAATAAATTTATTGTGCCTGCAAGTGTCACTCTTAATGCCAATGGAAGATTAGTGTTTTGCAATGATATAAGTAAGTTTTCGAATTTTTTCCCTACACAAAATGTCATTCCACTTCCTAATTATAGCCTCGCCAACAGCGGAGATGATGTTCGATTCTACTCTCCTTCCGATACTCTTTTGTTTTCGGTGGTATATGACGACACTTTGGCCTTTTCAAAGCAGGCCAATGGTAGTGGATATACCCTCGAGTATAATGCAACCAATAATGACTATTCGCAAGGGTTAAACTGGAATATCGCTTGTCTTGGTGGCTCGCCCAATGGAACAAAAGGAAATTGTGTAACCGGAATTATTTTCACAGAGATAAACTATAAATCGGCTCCGTTTAATGATGCCGGCGACTGGATTGAAATTAAAAACAAAAGTAGCAACACTTACAATTTGAAAGGCTGGCAATTTACCGACAGCACCTCCGGTGGATTTGTAATTCAAACAAATACTTTTCTTGCACCCAACTCCTATCTTGTGCTGACGAGCGACAGCGTAAAGTTTAAAAAAATGTATCCTCATGTGACGAATTATATCGGCAATTTAAATTTCAACCTGAGTAGTGCCGGCGAGAGAATTATAATTTACGATTCGTTGAACAATTTTGTTTCATTTATTAGCTATGACGATTCGATACCATGGCCCAAATACATTGATAACAGAGGCTACACCATGGAATTGCGTTATGACACCAGTGATTTTCATTGGGGCCATAAATGGTTCAGGGGTTGTTTAGGAGGCAGCCCCGGGAGCGTTTATAGTAACTGTAATGACAGTGTAATTGTAAGTGAATTTAATTTCAACTCGGATACGCGGGCCAATGCTGGCGACTGGATTGAGTTAACCAACAAAGGAAATTCGACAGCCAATATTTCAAATTGGTTATTTCAAGATAACGATTTAAAAGATACGTTTTTGATCCCCTCATCAAGCATCCTAAATCCTGGCGAAAGGTTGGTGATTGTGAATGACAGCAATAAATTCAAATCTATTTTCCCGTGGGTGAAAAATTTTATCGGAAACTTCGCTTTTGGTTTATCCAGCCTCAGTGATCAAATTGTCATTCGAGATGCCAATTCGAAACTGAAATTCGGGATGGTTTATGCTACTGATAGCACCTGGGATTCCTTGGCTAACGGGCGAGGTTATACCCTAGAGCTTGAGAAAGATTCGTTGGATAGAAGTGTAGGTTGGGTTTGGAAAACCAAATGCCCCTCGGGCTCGCCTGGAAGCATTGCAGGAACGTGCACGGAGAACCTTATCATTACCGAAATAAATTTCCAAAGTGACTCTATCTCCAATACAGGAGACTGGTTTGAAGTTTATAATATTGGCACCATACCAATAAGCTTATCTAAATATTATATTTCAAATAACGACAGCTCTAAAAATGCAATTGTTTCGAATATCTCGGTGCTACTCTATGCCGGCGACTACTTCATTTTTGGTAATGACACCGTGGCTCTCAATAAATTTCATCCGGCACTAAACAATAAATCACAAGTAAATTTTGCTTTGAAAGATACCGGTGATGAAATAAACATCTATAATACAAAGAAAAATAAAATAGGTACCTCTGCCTATAGCACCGCTCCATCATGGCCGGTCATGTCGGCGGGTAAAGGCTTTACGCTGGAGAAAAAAAATTACGGGAATAGCTTAAACGATCCAAACAATTGGGAAATTGGATGTTTGGGAGGTTCGCCAGGCCAGACGAAACAAAATTGCAAACGCAATTTAGTGATTTCAGAAATTAACTATAATCCGAAATCGAGTGAAGATGACGGACCATGGATAGAGTTGAAAAACACCTCATTAATGGATACAATATCAATCCAAGGATATTCTATTTTTGGCAAAGTGTCCAAAACAAAAACAGTTTTTAAGGCTCCGATTAAGATAGCAGCCAATAGCTATTTAGTGATTGCCCGGGACAGTGCAAAATTTGTAAAGTATCATTTAATGAATTTACAGACTCTCTTTTTCGACCCCGCATTTACAATCGATACACTATCAGATGAACTGAGTTTATATACTTCAGACGACAAGAAAATTTACATCTCCAATTATACCTCCTCTCAAACACCTTTGCTGCCCGCACGTGGAAATGCTTATACCCTTGAATATATCGACACCGGTAAAACTTTTTATGGCTCCAACAACTGGTTCTTAGGCTGTCGTCATGGTTCAGCAGGGCTACCTTATGGGGCATGTATTTCACCAGTCGTCATCTCGGAGATAAATTATAATAGCCACGTAAAATTTGATATGGGGAAATGGATTGAAATTGAAAACACGGCAAACTATCCCCTCGATTTGGGTGGTTGGATGATTCAAAATGGCAACTCTTCTCAAAAATTGAAATCGAATTTACTACTTCAACCAAAGTCGTACTTCGTAGTTGCTGATAAATTGCAGGCACTAAAATCAAATTACAACTTAAATACGACACTCACCGATTCATTGAAGTTTGTTTTAGCACCTGTTGACGTTCTGAAAATATCGACCGATGACAGCATTTTCATCACCCAAACAAACTATAGTAACGCGCTTAGCTGGCCCAAAGCCGACGGCACCGCCTATACCTTAGAGTTTGATGACTCTGCGAGTACGAAATATAGCATTGGCTGCCCTGGAGGCTCCCCTGGATCGGAGCGAAAACCCTGCTTCGCAAGCGTAGATATCTCTGAAATAAATTACAACTCTCATCAAAAAAATCAAAGTAATGACTGGATTGAGATTGAAAATAAAAATAAAATTCCGTTTAGTATCGATGGATGGAATTTCAGGATTAACGATAGTGATGCCGTTCAATCGAGCGACAAATTGAAGCTCTATTTTAAAGGTGACAAAGCGGTGATTGTGAAATCAATCCCTGATTTCCTCAAAACTAATTCCGTTGTTAACGTCATTGAAAACAGCAAATTAAACTTACCCGACACCGGAGCCATGATTAAAGTATTTGACAAAAACACCTTGCTACTCGACTCGGTGAAATACAGTAATAATGTACCCTGGAGCCTCGATGCCAATAATACCGGAAGAACATTAGAGCTCGTTAATGTTACCGACAATGCAAATCCTGAACACTGGATTGCGGGCTGTATCAATGGCACACCAGGAGCAAATTACACCTCCCCTTGCGCTTATTCCCTTTCTGTTTCTGAAATAAATTTTCATTCCAACCCCAACTATAACAGCGGCGACTGGATTGAAATTTATAATGAATCCAACACCCCTATTGACCTCATAGGGTTTAAGGTAGCCACTACAAAAACGACAGCGTTAATTTTGAGCACTCTCACCCTTCAACCAAAAGCCTATCATGTATTCGCGCAAAATAAAAATCAGTTTAATGGCATCTTCCCAAATGTAACGAATGTTTCTGAGCTCCCTGCGATGAACCTAGCCGATGGCGACAAAATAGAACTTTACAATCCAAGTGATAATATTATGTATTATGTTTCATTTGATACGGCGTCACCTTGGCCTTTAAATACCACTATAGGTTATACCCTCGAATACGCTGATACCGCTAAAAATCCATGGATCGCGAGCCATTGGTTCAGAGGTTGCTTTGCCGGCACACCTGGCAGAAGCTACAGTTTACCTTGCGGCATCAACGGCATTAAAAAGAAGGCAGATTTTAATTCGATTCAAATTTACCCAAACCCAAACTCCGGTTCTTTTAATATCAATACTCCATTTGCAGCTTCCTTATCTATTCATGATTTAGACGGACGAGAGGTGATGAAAACTGAGGTCGTAGAGGGCACAAACCGTATTGAAATGAATGCTTGTAAAGGAATGTACCTAATTACTATCTACCGTAATCATGAAATCTACAGAAAGAAAATAGTAATTGAGTGAGAGAATACAAATTAACTGCTAAGCGAGTGAAGCATCAAGGGTAAAAAGAAAGAATTAGGAGATACAGAAACTTCGAGGAAATAGGAAGATTAGCTTGAATCGACTCACCCTGTGATTAGTAATACCTCGCATCAAATTTGCGAGTAATCTTTAAATCTTTTAATAAAGCTGACTTTGCTTGTAGGGCGAAATTAAAACCCCGACGTTCGCCAAAAGGAATGATATTCACGCGCATATCCCAACAATGCAGGTCGCGGTAAAGGTCCATTGAAACATATTGAAGCGACATCGTGGAAGGATCCAATACAAGATTTCCAGCGACCTTCCAGTTTTTTGTGATGCTAACATCTCCACTCATGCTTACACTATGCCTCGGCGGCATCAAAGTGAGGTTAGGGATCAGTTTATGGGGTGCAATATAATCGTAGTTGTAATTGAAATTTAAATTCCACGGGATATTAAAATCAATATAGTTATTTAAATGATTATTCACATCGTTTAATTCCTGGGCGCTACCCAAGGCACTGCTTTTTTTCTTTACCGATTCAGAGTTCAGGCTAAATACGACCCCTAAGTGAAGCGACTGCAAACTAGCCAAACGATGGGAACTCGAGGCAATTAAGTATTTATCAATGCTATATTCTATATTTCTGGCACTATCAACCTGATATGGATTATAACTACTACTTAAATTGATACTGATACGTTTCAGGATATTAGTGCCAATAGAAACGCTCACATTGCCAAGTTTCAATGAATCGGCCAAGAAGTTATAGCCCGTGCTCAGATTTAAAAAGTCGATGAGCATTATTTTCTTAGTTCCGGTAATCGTATCTTTTTTATTCTTCCATTTACTTTCCAAGTTATTTCCTAGACTCATATTTAGAGCAGCCGTTTTTCCTAAGCCTGGCGAACCATAGATGCCATTTTCGAAGATGCTGTAAAAGTTGGATAAGGTTCTTGTGGTATCGTTTATAACTCCTATTTTTTTATAATACCCATAATGGGCTTCACTATAATCGGGGTGATACCCAAAACCCATCGAGGGTGTGATAACATGCCGAACGGCTATTAATTTTGTTTTATAAAAATTAAATTTGCCAAAAATACGCGTACTGAAACCGACTCCAAAACCTACATCAATAGGTGCTTTGAGTCCATAAATGGTGTTGGCAACAACGGTATCGCTAGTGCCGGTATAATTTCCTTTTACGAGTAATTTTTTCTCGATGGTACTAAAATAAAACCTTTGATTAAACGTCATGCTTGGCGATATATTGAAATATTTTAATACGTTTACAGAGGTGCCTAAGGGCACGCTATGCATCAGTCCATTTTTTAAATATTTGCGCAAGGTATCCGACTGATATTGCACTCGGGTATAAAATGTAGAATCATTGGAAGCCAATGAATTGGAGAACTGTAGGTTGTAATTAGTGGTAATTTTTTCATACCAACGTAACCCTCCGATATGCTCTTTGAATCGGAAAGGATAGATACTATTCACATAAAACTGGCCCGACGGCATGGTAATATTCACGAGGTGTGTGAGTGTATTTTGAGAGTGGTCGGCATTCAGCGAGAGCATCATCTTACCTTTCAAAAATGATTTTGAGTAGCTGATATTGGAGCGAATTTCATTATTCAAGAAATCGCTTGTATTGGTTGAATTGGTGCGAAGATAGTTTCCCGCAGCACGCCCGCTAGATAAGTTTACATTCGCAGCGAAGGAGGTGCCAGGATGCGTGAGTGCACTTACCGTATGACTCCATTGTAGGAAAAACTGGTTGCTGGTAGTTTGTTCTGAGGTGCCTGGTTCTCCAAATTTATTCGTTGAATAATTAAAACTCACACCTCCATTGAATCTATATCGTTTTACGTAACTAGAGGCAACACTGGCAATCCAGCTTCCTTTGCTAAAAATGCTTCCAGTGATACGCATGTCGGCATATTCTTTAAGATGGAAATAGTAGCCGCCATCGAGCAATCCAAAACCTCTTCCGTTGGGCGACTCTTCATTCGCGAAACGAGGGATCACAATGCCATTACGTTGGCCTTTGGTAATTGGAAAGAAACCAAAAGGGATTACCAAAGGCAGGGGCACATCGGCAATCACCAGATGTGCTGGTCCGGTTACAATTTGTTTATTAGGAATCAATTTCACCTTACTAATATCGATCTGAAAATGGGGATGCTCCAGGTCGCAAGTAGTGTACCAGCCCTGTTTCATAAAAATGGTCTCGTCGGTGTTTCGCTTTACCGTTTGCCCAAACAAGAACCCTTCCCCTTGTTTAGTTCTAACACTCTTCATTTTCCCCTTTTGTGTTTTAAAATCATAGATCATCGTGTCGGCAGCGTAGGGTTCCGCACCAATGGTAAGCATCGGTTTCCCTCTGATAGAATCGGTAAAAGTATCCATAATTCCATAGGCGAAAAGTTGATTTTTGCTCCAATCGACCATAATATAATCGGCTTCCACTTTTATGTTGTCATAGTTCATGACCGCATTGGTAACGAGATATAATTTACGATTTTTAATGTCAAAATAACAGCTATCGGTAGCGTGATAGGAGATTTTTGATTTCGGAGCATCTTTAGAAATATTGAGGATGACGGAGTCTTTTCTAAGGGTCGAATCTTTCTTCACTGAATCGATAGGGAACTCGTTATGAAGGTAAAAAACCAGCTTTTGAGAACCTGCATTAGCATACAATACAACAAACATTAACAACGCAAAGGGGATAAGTCGCTTGATAAGAGACCGTTTTCCGGGGTATTTAGTGTTAACTTTGATGTTTATAAAACGCATCCTTGGTGGTTCAATTTCTAATTCGATATATCTCTTTAAAAGCCTTGCTTTTGTGTGGTTTCACAGTCGTTGTCACGGTGATGATTTCATCGTTTCGGGTACCTGCAAAACCGTACAAATATACATTGAAAACAATTGTAATTGACCCCGGGCATGGGGGCTCCGATCCTGGATGCATTGCAACAGCAACTCAGGAAAAGACAATTGCCCTTCAAGTATCGCTAAAATTAGGGAAAATGCTCAAGGACAGTTTTCCCTTAATGCGGGTGATCTTTACTCGTAAAACCGACAAATTTGTTGACTTAAATGAAAGAGCAGTCTTGGCCAACCGAGAAAAAGCCGATTTGTTTTTATGCATTCATGTAAACACCAGCTCCAGCACCGTGGCCTACGGCACAGAAACTTTCGCAATGGGACTCCATAAGGCGGAGGGTAATTTGGCCGTTGCCAAACGCGAAAACGAGGTCATTCTTTTAGAAAAAGACTACAAGGAAAAATATGAAGGCTATGATCCTAATTCTCCAGAGAGTAACATTATTTTTACGCTGAATCAAAATGCCTTTTTAAATCAGAGTCTTGCTTTAGCAGCAAAGATTGAGAATGAATTTAAAAAATCGAAGCGTTTTAGCAGAGGTGTAAAACAAGCCGGATTTCTAGTACTTTGGAAATGCAGCATGCCGAGTGTCTTATGCGAAACGGGCTTCTTAAGCAATCCTGCTGAACGTGCCTATATCACAAGTGACTCCTGCCAGAATATCATTGCAACAAACCTATATAAAGCAATCAAAAGCTATAAAGCAGAGGTAGAGCGCTAGCAGCCGAATCACCTGCTTGGCTAATGCAATAATTACTGTCGCTATAAAACCTTCCAAGAGGAGAAGAAACATCTTCACTCGTTTTAATTCCTAGTTCTTTCTCTTTTGTTCACTTTCTGCCGTATCTTTGCGCCTCAAAATTACTGACACCACTCAATCATGATACAACAAGGCAATATTTCGGTAAGCACCGAGAACATTTTCCCAATTATTAAAAAATTCCTATACAGCGACCACGATATTTTTCTACGTGAATTAATAAGCAATGCCGTTGATGCCACACAGAAATTGCAAACCCTCAGCCGCATTGGCGATGTAAAAGGCGAACTCGGTGAAACTAAAATCGAAATTGTGCTGGACGAAGCTGCAGGCACCATCACGGTTAAAGATAAGGGCTTAGGAATGACCGCCGAAGAGATTAATAAATATATTAATCAAGTGGCTTTCTCTGGAGCAAAAGAGTTTGTTGAAAAATACAACGACAAATTAGAACAAAACCAAATCATCGGGCATTTCGGATTGGGCTTCTATAGTGCTTTCATGGTGGCTTCGAAGGTAGAGATCATCACCAAAAGTTTTAAGACTGACGAGGCTGCAAAATGGTCGTGTGATGGCAGTACCACCTATACCATCGAAGAAGACCCTCGCACCGATCGTGGAACCGACATTATTTTATATATCAACGACGAGAGCAAGGAGTTTTTGGACAAACTAAAAATCCAGAATATTTTAAGCAAATTTTGCAAGTTTTTACCCGTTGAGATTGAGTTTGATGGAAAAATAATAAACAACCCTAAACCCATCTGGAAACAAAAACCAACAGAACTAACCACCGAAGATTACGAAAAGTTCTATAACGAATTATACCCATTCAGCGAGCCTCCATTATTCTGGATTCATTTAAATGTGGAGGTGCCCTTTAACCTCAACGGAATTCTGTACTTCCCCAAAGTAAAACCGGATGTTGAGCCACAAAGAAATAAAATTCAATTATACAGCAATCAGGTATTTGTGACCGATGATGTGAAGGATGTTGTACCCGAATTTTTAATGCTGCTTCATGGGGTTATTGACAGTCCGGATATCCCATTAAATGTAAGTCGTAGCTATCTTCAAGGCGATGCGCGAGTGAAACAGGTGAACCAATATATTACCCGTAAAGTAGCAGACAAGCTCGATGAAATGTTTCGCAACGAACGTGAGGTTTATGAGAATAAATGGGAAAGCATTAACCTATTTGTAAAATACGGGATGATTAGTGAAGAAAAATTTGCTGAGAAAGCACGCAAGTTTTGCTTGCTTACCGATATCCAAGATGCCAACTATACTATCGACGAATATCTTGAAAAAGTAAAACCATTACAAACCGACAAAGACAAAAAGGTGGTATTTCTTTACACCAACGACCCTACGAAGCAACATGCCTATATTGTGAATGTAGAGCGAAGAGGTTATAACGTATTAAATTTAAACGGCATGTTGGACAATCACTTTGTGCAACATTTGGAAACAAAAGTAGAAAACATTACCTTAAAGCGAGTGGATGCCGATACGTTAGATAAGCTTGTTGATAAGGATGAGAAGCCGGTTAGTTTACTTGGTGAAGATGAAGAAAAGAATTTAAAAGAACTGTTCGAATCGAAAATCGCAAATACTGCCTATAGTGTTGAAACGAAAGCATTAAACACCGACGACGACTTCATCACCATTACCAAGCCTGAATTTGAGCAACGTATGAAAACCATGAGCCAAATGGGTGGCATGAGTTTCTATGGCGCCATGCCCGACACCTATAAGGTTCAGGTAAATACGAATCACCCGTTGGCTTCGAGAGTATTAAAGGACACTGACGATGATTCTAAAGCTAAAATCATTATGCAGAGTATTGATTTGGCTAAACTCTCTCAAGGCACATTGCAAGGCGAGGAGTTGACAAACTTCATAAAACGAAGTGTTGAGATGATCTAAAAGTCAAACCTTAAGTTGCTTCATTAGTTACCATTGACATTTTATTTTAGTGGGTAAACTACACCTCACACTTGGGGCTAGTTACATAAACCAATATTGCCCCAAAACTCCATTAATTTAAAATGGTAAGGGTTCCTTTTTTATAGTACACGCGATTGTCCCATCCACTGTAAGTAACAATCCATACCAGCACTTCATCGAAGGGGGTTCGACCTTTATAATCGCCATTCCAATCGTTTTTCTTGTCGGTCGACTCAAAAACGAGTTGTCCCCAGCGATTATACACCTTCATGTTGTAGTCTTTAACGAAGACTGGGACAATGCCCCAGGTATCGTTTAAACCGTCGTTATTACTGCTAAATGCGTTGGGCACCCATAAGAGCGGAGGTTGATATAAATAAACGGTATTCGATTGTGAGGTTGCATTATAATTAGCCCCATTTTGATGAGCCACAGCATAGTACCAATACCCACCCCAATCATAATCCAAAAATCGGTCGGTATAGCTGCGTTGTGAAGCCGTTGTGGTGGTTTCCTTAGTGACTATTTTCCGGTCATCAAAACGAAATAACTCATAATGACTCACCCCGTCGAGCCACTGCTTATAATTAGTCCAATTTAAGTCGTGCTGAAAAGGAATGGCATTGCCTTGGATGATGATGTTACACGCTTCATTGGTAAACTGACTTATATGACCACAGTTATCGGTTACTTTAACATTATAGCAATATTCCACATTTTGTACATCTACACTCTCATCAATAAAACTTGTATCGGTTCTTGCTGAGAAGCTTTTATACAACTCGAAAGGTTTAAATTTACCTAAGTTGGATTGCTTACGATAAATTTGATACGAAGCAAAATCCTCTTCCTTGGATTGAATCCATACCACTTTAATATTTTTATTGTCGACTACCGTAGCGGTATACATATAGGTAGAGTCGATGGGGATATTAAACTCACGTAAACTGCAGACATCGTAGGTTGCCAGTCCTTTTTCATCACAAATATTATAACCAATTATTTTATAGCAGATATTTTTTGTGTCATAGTTATAGGCAATATTATCATAATATTCAGGTATATCTCCGGCTCTAAAAGTATCGACTACTTTAGTGATATTATTCTCGGTTTTATAGAGCAGATAATATTTAAAATAACGATCCACCGTAAATGAATCCCATCGAATTTTCACGGTATGCATATTCACAAAAGTCATACACATCACCCTTGGAGGAGCCGGTAATGGGGGCGGTAATACTTTTATTTTAATGGTGGCAGTATCTGTTTTCACGCCTGGGCATCCGGCATCGCGCACCATCACATGAATATAGAAGGAGTCATTTTTCTGATTGCAATTCGCAAAATATTTAAACTTGGCAATGCTGTTTCCAATTCCATTCGTAGGCTGGCCACCACTAACAGCATTCATCAACTTCCCTGACAACGATTTAGCAGTGCTAAAAGTAGTAAAGATGGAATCATCGAAATCGGGGTCAGTGGATTGATAGTTGAAAGAGAGCGTATCTAAAAAAGTAATCGTGTAGGTAGAGTCTTCGACTATCGGGGCACGATTCAAATTTTCAAAATCAATTTTGAACAAGGCATTATTACAATTATCGGAGTTGTTGGTTCTACTCCAGGCATCGGGGGTGGTGGGGAATTGACTCTGAGCACCACAGCCACCACATACGGATTGATAAATAATGCCTTCCTTATCGAAACGGCTTGTACCACCATCAACATGTTCGGCAATATTAAGACCGCCAAAATAGGTAGCGAAGAGCAAAACATTTAAATTTTTAGAGAAGACGGCAACATAGAAATCACTACCATCGGTTGCTTTTTGAAAAGCATTGCTAGTGGTAGGAAGCCCAACCACATCACCATCAGGGCCACCCAAAAACCCAATATTATCCTTACCACCCCAACCACTAATAAAAATATGATTACACTTATCGACCAAAAAGGCAGAGAGCGCTAATTTGGCGCTGCGGCCTTTTCCAAAAGACATACTTCTTTGCAGGGCGTTTAAATCGTTGCTGTATACCTGAATAAACTGATTCGTGTTTGGGATATTATATATTGTGTTTGGTATTGCCGGAAAGGAGCCTTCTGTTTGCCCAGCTACATATACATTACCGGTAGAATCGGTTTGCACAAAATAGGTTTCATCAAAATTAGAGGTGCCAACATACGTAGCATTAATTAAGCCTCCAGTGCTACTATTCATCTTTAATATATATCCATCGGCACGCCCCCCTGAGCTATTCTGTTTAATACCGTTGACCCCAAAAGCAAAGGATGGGCTATTTGTTCCTCCAACCACAAACAGATTATTATATCGGTCGAAGCAGAGAGCATACGCAGCATCATGCTTATTGCCTCCAATATAGGAGCTCCAAAGCACTGTAGTTAAATCGGGGTTGAGTTTAAAAACACAACCATCTTGCAGCCCTCCACCAAAAGCGGTTTGAAACCCATTCATAATAGGGAATCCTGAATTCATATCAGATTCGGTACAGGAAGCAAAATACACATTATCGTTTCCATCAACATTAATCTCTCCTCTAAAAATGTCTCCATAATTATAGTAGATGGGACTAGGATTATTAGAGAACCCGTTGTCGATATTTCCATTGAGTCCATCACGACCATCGCCTCCAATGAAAGTGTTGGAAAGCATTTGTGAGCCATCGGCACTAAATTTTACGACAAAGATATCCGACTTGCCATTTTGGGAAGTGTCGAATCCATTGACTGCCATAGGAAAATCGACACTCCACGTGGTGCCCAAAACAAGCAGCTCACTTTTGCTATTCACCACCATACTATGTGGTTGCTCATTATGCTTACCCCCTAGATAGGTACAGAAAAGAAGTTTTTTGCCATCGCTGCTATACTTTAATATGCCAGCATCACGGGCATACTCGCCCACGGAAGTATTCACAAATACCCCATCATTAAAAACCTTTTGAAAAGCCCCTATAGTAACTGGATAGCCAATATTATAAACGGTGCCACCACTGTATCCATTCCCACTGTTATCGTAGGTCCCTGTGAATCCCCAGTTGTCGGCAAAACTGCCAGAGAAAGTACTAAATACCACCTTCGGGTCAATAATCAATGTTTTACTCTGGTCATATTTATTCACTTCATAAGTTATCGTACTTCCAGTAATATTAAATTTACTAGATACTGTTTTTTGATCCTGAAGAGAAATCGGTGCTTCTTCTAGCATCGGACCTAATGAGGTAGGTATCGAAATGTTTCCATGTTCTAGATGTAAATTTTCAATCCCTTCATAGCGCAGTTTTATATTTGAGATATTGCCACCGGGATGCACAATAAAATTGTATTTCAAAAACTGACCCTGTGCACTAAAGATTTCAATATCGATCTTATTATAAATATTGATCAATGTTATTTTGTGAGCTCCATAAACACGAGAGGCCCATTTTGAGGGGTCGCTTCCTAAAAAATAATTATAATACTCGGAAGTCGGTTGCTCTTCTTTTGAGGTGATCGACTCATTGCACCCGTCGAACCACACTTTAAAGGCATGTCCTTTGACCACAGTGCCTGGCAGTCGGGTGTCATGATATTTTTTGAAAGCTTCACCCTCCACTAAACAGTAGGTAAGGCAGTTTTTTTCTACGAAGAGAATGCCCCCTGGAATGAGAGCTTTATAGAGCACCTGACTTTCAAATTGCCCTTTATTGGGCATAAAGTTTACTTGCTGTGCAACCGATGAAATGCATAGTAGGAAAAAAACAGAAAAAAGCAACCTATTAAAAGCGGGCATAATTCATCAATTATTCAAAAATAGGGAACTTTAGCAAGTAAAGCCCTATATAGACTGAAATTTTACAAAAAGGTTGTAAGTAAATTGCTGAAGGCGAAAAAAAAACCTGACCCTAGAAATTGGGTGAAATGGTATATTTTAAGTAAAAATCTTTAATCACCTGAACGGCTTCTTCGGCGCTATCCACGATATGCACCAAACTGAGGTCAATGGCATTAATATTATTCTCCTCTTCAAGCATCACGTCTTTAATCCATTTGAATAGCCCTTCCCAATATTTAGTGCCGATGAGGACGATCGGAAACTCAGCAATTTTTTCTGTTTGTATTAACGTAAGCGCTTCAAACAATTCATCGAGGGTGCCAAAGCCTCCGGGCAAAACGATAAATCCTTGAGCGTACCTCACAAACATCACCTTGCGAACAAAGAAGTAATCGAAGGAAATTAATTTATCCTGATCGATGTATGGATTATGATTTTGCTCAAAAGGTAAATTAATATTTAAGCCAACAGAAGCACCGTTATTTTCTTTTGCGCCTTTATTTCCAGCCTCCATAATGCCCGGCCCTCCACCGGTGATAACCCCAAATCCAGCTACAGATAGCAATTTAGCTGCTTCCACTGCAATTTTGTAATATTTATTGTCGGAAGAAGTACGTGCACTTCCAAAGATAGAAACACAGGGGCCCAAGCGACGCATGGTTTCAAACCCTTGCACAAATTCGCCCATTATTTTAAATACACTCCATGAATCAGAATATTTGCTTTCACGTAGGTTTCTCTTTTGTAATGCGAGTTTTATTCGCTTCTCATTTTTCTCTACCATAACATTTTTTTGTAAATCTAGAACATTCAAAAATCAATAATATTAATTGGAATTAAAAATTTAATTATACCATTAGAAGCATCAGTTCATGGGCATAAATAAAATATAGTCAAAAAAAACAGTCACCTGAATTTTGAAATTCAGAGGACTGCTTTCTTATGAATCAGAATGTTTTATTCGACAGCAATTTTCACCGATTGAATTCCATCCTTTGTTTCAATGGTTAAAATATAAATTCCTTTGAAAATCATGCACAGACTTAATGATGAAGCGTGGCTCTCCGCCACCTGACGTCCTTGCAAATCAAATAATTTAAGTGATTGCACCATGGACTCAGCTTCTACATTCACCACACTATTAATAGGGTTTGGATAAACGCGTAAATGCTGAATGCCCGTCTTCGTATTAATCCCATTGCCTACCCCGTCATTATATTTTATGACTAGGGTATGAATGGCAGGTGCCGTGACGATGGCATTATTCGACGGACCTAAAATTGACAGGTTGATTGTTTCATCAATTTCCGGTATAACATCATCAATAATGAGCACTCCTATTTTCTGTTTGGCATTCAAGGCGAACCCTGCGGGATAAGATGCGACTACCGAGGTGAAATTGAAATCCTGGCCGAAAGTAGCGGAACCGCCAGTGAAGGCCACTGTTGCAGAGGTGGCAGTACGTGCAGCCCATTGCAAATTCAGTTCAATAGAATCCAAACCTACACTCTCGAGTGCAGTATCGGACAAGGTAACAAATGACAACCGAGGATAAACATATTCATAATTTTGAAGACTGAGCGGTACTAAATAATAGTTAGAATCCCATGGAAAAGTAAGGTCGTTTTGATAGAGTATACCAGAAACATGGAACCAATATGGCGTTGGGGTGGTACTATCTATATCCGTCTGACGAAAAATCTGGGTTTGATAACTTACATTGTTCTGATCGACCACCGTTACGATAGCATTAGCAGCACCTGTAGGCCATTGCGTGGTATTTAGCAAATGACAATATTGAAGTTTTACATATTCACCTTCGTTGGCTTCACTATAGGTTGAGATCACTTTAGGTGTGATGTAAGTTCCGACTCCCACCTTAAAAACAGTATCTAAATTAGTTATTTGCAACTGGCCATTGACTTGTTGTATATCGCCTTTTACCACAATACTATCCTTATCTTGAGGGTTATAGCCTGCAAATAATCCAGTGGTTCGAAATACCTGAATTCCCCCTGTGCGGTCATGAATAAAAACCTGATACCCAGCGGGGCGGATATTGGGTCCATAAACGACACCATGCAACTCACATCGAACAGCAGTACTATCAGCATAGCCTAAGCCATCCGTTTTATTTATTTGAGATATGGTATAGTTCGGAACATCATTATCTAAAATATCGATGCTATCATACTCATTTATATACGTTACTGTGTTTGTGGGATTCGTTAATCGTAAAATGATATTCTCTGTTCCTTCAACTAAGTTATCATCGGTGACAGAGAAAGTATAGCTTATGGTACTAGCTATATTTGCTGGGAAGGTGAGTGTATTCGATGTCAATAAATAATCACTACCACTGATGGCATTACCTCCAAAAGCTGACACATTGATACTGGTAGCAGTGATGGTTGGATTCGTTAATTGAACTTTTACCGTTACGGTACCTACATTTTCTTTTACCTGTTGGAAAGTTGGTTTCAGGAAACTAAGGATGGGTGTGATATCATCATTTTTAATGGTATAAGTGTAAGTTGATGTGCCTAATACAGCTCCGTTAGTAACTGAACTAAGAGTGAAAATGATTGTTTCGTCGGCTTCCGTGACGGCATCATCTATTATGGTAAGTGGTATGTTTATCGAGGCTGAAGATCCGGCAGGAAATGTAATCGTTTGATTTGAAAAAGTGTAATCGCTTCCTAAAGTGGCAGTTCCGCCACTAACGGCAATATTAACAGA
>CAIUDH010000005.1 GCA_903897855.1 uncultured Bacteroidota bacterium
ATTTACGGGAGTAATTCCTTTTGACGATTAAGCAGCAGGATGACCAAAGAGAATTAGAATTACGAGTTATTATTCATAACTTTGGCGTGCCAATAAAACCAAACAACACAATGACAACAAATAAAATTACCACTTCACCTGCTTTTCGCCATTTATTTCGTGTTGGCAGTATTTTTACTGCAACTCTTCTATTAGTTTTCATGGTCTCATCCTTTAAAGTAAAAGGTGAGAAACATAACCCAACCAAGCCGCTCATGGCGTATTACACAGAGTTTTACTTTAGTACAGGTTTCCCATGTGCCCCTTCGAATATTGATTACGACATATGGGTGGGTGGCACCTCTACTTATACGGGTACTTGGTGTGGGGCAACAACTACTTTCTCTGGGGTACCATCAGATATATATTTTGGTCCTGCAGGCTCACCGTATACTGCTCATTTAACTGCCCCTTTTCCTGGTTCCGCTCCCGGTTTAAGTGTGAGTTGCGTCAATTGTGTAAGCTTTACGGCTTGTACTCCAATTTGTACTCCTATACCTACGGATATATTATATCAAGCATACACCTATAGTTCTGGAGGCGGGACTAATAATGTTACACGTGTTGATCTTAGATAGACCAATTATTAGGATAAGCACTTTACTGATTTTTCTTATTATCAGTAAAGCGCTTTATTGCCAAAATTTATTGAACTATAATTCCACATCATTTTGCGGTGGTACAGATGGTAATTTTCAACAAGTATCGGAAAAGATATGGACTGACTCACTTGAGAATAAATATACTTTAGGAGAAACTTCAGGCATTGGTTATTCTTCATCAAAGTTTTATATTAGCCCAAGTCCGGGTAGTGTCGCAAATTATTTATTTATTAAGTATGATTCACTAAATAATATAAAATTTTATAAGAAAATTATAACTTACGGTTCTAATATTCAAAGATTCTTTAAAATTATTTATTACCAAAACAATATTTATATATTCTTTTTTGCAGGTTCACAATGTAACTATGATAATAATATTATAAATACAAATAATAATAGGGTATTATTAATAATAAGCCCACTAACCGGCGCACTTGTCAATAGCTACCTATTGCCTTTCAATTTCGAATTAACCACCGATTATTTTATTGTTGACCAAAAGATATATTTGTTTTCTTACGCACCTACAAACTTTAACTATTATTCCACTCCTATCAATATAGGGAATTATGTGTCGGTTTATGATATAAACATGAACTTCATTTATGCAAAAAACATTTCCGATAGCATGTCTGGTTTTAACGGGCTTATAAATTTAAACGGTGATCTCTTTCTTTTCGGCATTTATCGAACAGCTCTTAACCGTCAAGGGTTTATTATAAAATTTGATTCAACTTTTAATGTAATTAAAACTATCAATTATGGATTTGAAACATTTTCCCCCTTACTCTTAAACGGCAATATTTTATTTGCCGCACAGGTTGGTCCTCCCAATTCAGGAATTGAAGATAGAGATAAAGTATTTGTGAGTATTGTTGATACAAACTTGAATATTATCAGGGAAACAAAATGGGGTGTAGCCAATTCTCTCGGTTACGATTTTAGGACATTGCAGCATACTACATTAATGCATTTAAACTTAGTTAATAATAAAATTGTTTTTTGCCTTGCAACTGCTTTTTCGAAAGATTCACTAATTGGATGCAATGCTTATGGAAAAACAGCGACGAATGTTTTCATTTACAACCTGGATACCATGCTGAATTGCGTGAGTTTTATCCAAGTTACTAATGGTGATGATTATCAGAATAATTATTATGAAGCACAAATGTCAATGGTAAGTCTTGCATCAAAAAGGCAAATCTCATTTTTGATAAAATCATATAATAATTATTTAAGCGCCAATGCTTCATTTGAATTTTATTTAAATCAACACAAGTATCCATTAGGGAAAATGCCAAGGAGCAACCGTGATGATTCTATTTTCTATAGCCAGAATATCATAAGTTTATACAATGATCAATGGCTTGAAACATTTTTGCCAGAAAAGACAAATTATTGTGTTGGTGATACCTTGAAGTTAGCGTATAAGAAAGTGGGTGAATGGCATGCGGGTACCACCTTTCGTTTGGAAATTTCTCCCAATACAGATTTCACCAATGGGAGCGTACGACTTATTGGCATATTTACCGATTCCCTCACCACCAACGATAGTATTCTCTACACCAATTTAAAAATACCGAATATGGGCGGTGGACTATTTTATATCAGGATTCGCAGTATTGGC
>CAIUDH010000006.1 GCA_903897855.1 uncultured Bacteroidota bacterium
CCAGCACCTCCTTATAACATTGTGCTTCCTCTCGATATTGCTGGCTATAAGCCTGGCTATAGCTTTAATTCTCCCTTTGGTGCAGGTGGAATTTTAACCATCAACACCCAAACCGGACTCACCACCTTATTAGCTCCAAAAGTAGGACAGTATTCATTCGCTGTGGTAGTAAAACAATATCGCAAAATTAACGGTGTTTGGGTTTATTTAAGTGAAATCAGACGAGACTTGCAGCTCATCGCCATTAAGTGTACTCCAAATATAAAGCCCGCTGTTTCTGTTTCAGGTACTGCCGATGGCAAAGGCGGATACCGCTACTCCGTTGAGGCAGGCGATAAAATTTGTTTCAATATAACCTATATCGACCCCGATTATAATATTAATCCGAATGGTCAAAAGCTGATGAGCTTAAACTATTTTGGCGATCTCATTAATGGCACCAACGGCTATGTGGGCCCTTTGGCTACCATCACTAAATTAGCTTCTAATTCCGCAAATATTATCTACCAATTTTGCTGGCAAACTACCTGTATTCCAAAATCTCTGGAACGCAATTACCCCTATCCGTTTACGATCACTGTTTCCGATTCGGGCTGTCCGCCAAAATCAGTTTCTAACGACTTTAATATTTATGTTACTCCATATATCTCAAATGTATCCATTCAGGGCTTTAGAACTCCTTGCGAAAAAAAGCTTTACACTTATACCGCAACAAGCAAAAAAGGGGTAAAGTTTAACTGGATCATCTCTGGCCCTGGTACCATCCAATCAGGTCAAGGTACAAATACCATACAAGTACTTTGGACCGGCCCCGGCCCAGCTAGCATTACAGTAAGCGATGTCACCGCTTTCGGCTGTCAAGGAGCGCCCTTCTCCTATCCTGTAATGATTTCTTCTACACCCGTGATAAACTATTCCATTATTGGCGATAGCGTGATTTGTGAAAACACAATTGCCAACTATACTTTAAGTAGTACTCCTGCAGCAACATTTAGCTGGACTATTATAGGCGGGACGCAGCAAACAGGAGGCAACTCTTCGACAATTAGCGTTAAATGGGGCACCGCAGGTGATGCCTTCATTAAACATGTTGAAATAAGTAATAACGGTTGCGAAAGCGACACCCTTTTTTACAAAGTTAGAATTGTAAAGACTGTAATTGACACGATCATGGGTCCACGGTCGGTATGCCCTCATATCACCTTGGTGGACTACAAAACAACCGCTATTGCCAATGCTAGTTACCAATGGTATATTACAGGAGGTACCCAGTCGGGTGGAGGGAATTCAAGTCAGATTACTATCAATTGGGGTGGAGTTGGAGTTGGCAAAATTAAAGTGGTGGCCACCAGTAAAGAAGGCTGTGTTAGTGACACTGTTTACGCTTCGGTAATTATCAATCATGTTATTCTTGGATTCACTCCCATTGGCGATAGCATAGTATGTGAATTTGAGCAAAACAAAATCTACGAAGTCGTTTACACACGTCGTTCCATTTATTCATGGTTTGTAACCGGAGGAACAAACATGAATCTTGGAACCACCGCACCTCGAATTTCTGTAAACTGGGGTAGTGCCGGTGTTGGAACTGTTACTTGCATTGAAACAAGTTTTGACAGTGTTAGTAATCTTCCTTGTAATGGATTGCCCGCTACCTTAAAAGTACGGATAAGCCCAACACCTGTTGCCGATAAAATCATAGGTGAGAAATTCGTGTGCCAGAGTAACGACACCAACTATTATTCTTTAAACGGTTATGCAAACTCAAAATATATTTGGTGGAAGGAAAATGACACAGCAAATATTATTGGACAAGGTAACAGTACGGTTAAATTAATTTGGAATTCCCCGGGAGTATATAAAATCTCAGTTCTTGAAATATCGAAAGACAGTTGCTTGGGCAACCGCATCGACACGTTTATTACCGTGCATCCAAGACCTGTAACTTCGCCCATTTCAGGAAATGCAGTGCTGTGTTTCCCCAATAACTTAAACATTCCTTATCGTGTAACTGGGTTCTCAAACTCTAAGTATTATTGGACCGTTATGAATGGTGAAATTGTTAGTGGCGATAACACCAACACCATTTTTATAACCTGGAATGATGACCATAACTGCAAATTACAAGTCGTTGAAGAATCGGAATTTGGGTGTACTGGAGACACTCAATATTTAGACGTGTTTGTGGATCATCCTCTGATTGTAATTAAATCGGTTGGCGATGAATACAATAACGAGAAAAGCATCATCCTCCAATGGAAATTGCTTAATGCTCCTCGTTATAATAGCAATTTTGAAATTTGGCGCCGCACTGCATTTAGCAATAATAGTTTTGGTTATGTTGATAGCGTCGCAAGAAAAGATTCTGTTTATGTACATAAATATCAAAACACCAACGAAACAGCTTATGAGTATCTCGTTAAAATAAAAAATCTATGTGGTGATCTTATATTCGCCCCGGAGCATCGTAATATTTTATTAACTGGAAGAAAAGCAAACGACGATAACTATGCCGTTGAACTCAACTGGAATAAGTATTTTGGTTGGAATGGGGTGAAACGATATGAATTGTATCGAAGACTTGGAGAACACGGACCATACCAGCTCTATGACCTCTATAACGATACTAGCACCGCCTATAAGAATGGGTTTGATAGTTATTATCAATGCTATCGTATAAAAGCCATAGAAAATGTTGGCGGCTTCGATCAAGAAAGCTGGAGCAATGAATTTTGTTTTGGATTCGACCCTATCGTTTGGATACCCAACGCATTTACACCTGATGGCAACGACCTGAACGACTTTTACGAGATATTTACCGCTTCTATCAAAGAATTTCATATCCAGATTTATGACCGCTGGGGAGAGAAACTTTTCGAAAGCAACGATCCTAAAGTGAGTTGGGACGGGACTTCAAAAGGTAAAACTTGCCAGATGGATGCCTATATTTACATGGTTGAATATAAAGGTTTCGACAACAAGCGAATCATTAAGAACGGTACCCTAACACTCCTGCGCTAAATCGATTCCAGATCCTTCACTTTTATAAAATTTCGATGCTTTAATTTAGCTGAGGCGCGTATCTTTGCCTTATGTTGGTTACTGGAAATATTGAAAAGATGCAAACGCAGTGGGCTCAGGAAGTGCTGTATTGGTTGCCGCTGGATGAGGAACGTATCTTGATGAATGAATATGTTGGAGAAAGCATTTCACTCACCTTCGAAAATCAAATTAACTGTATTGTATGTGGACGTATCACTACCAAATCTTTTGCTCAAGGTTTTTGTTTTCCTTGTTTCGCTAAAAGTCCTGAAAATGCTGAATGCATTATTCGACCTGAATTATGTAAAGGGCATTTAGGAGAAGGCCGCGACCTCGAATGGGAATTATTAAATCACGTGAAGCCTCATTTTGTTTATCTGGCAGCGAGCAGCGATATCAAGGTAGGTGTTACACGCGATACGCAGATCCCAACCCGATGGATCGATCAAGGCGCGGATGCTGCCATTCGTTTCGCACTCACTCCAAATCGTTATTTGGCAGGTGCCATTGAAGTAGCTCTCAAACAGCACTTAACCGACAAAACCGACTGGCGAAAAATGTTACGAGGCGAAAAAACAAACAAAAATTTAATAGAAATAAAACAAGCCATTAGGCCCTTTTTGGCACCCGAATTTGCTGGTTTTTTTCACGAAGATAACACGGTGACCCTCATCAATTACCCTATCCTTCGTTTGCCTGAAAAGGTGAACAGTGTCGGGTTCGACAAATCACCGCAAATTAGCGGCGTCCTTAATGGCATTAAAGGCCAATACTTAATTTTCGACAACGATACGGTCATTAACATGCGTGCGCATGGCGGTTACCGCATTACCTTAGAAGCATAAACAATGACTGAGAAAAACCTCAAAATATTAATTATTCGTTTCAGCTCCATCGGTGATATTGTGCTTACCACCCCTGTTGTGCGTTGTCTTCGAAAAAAATATCCGCAAGCACAAATCCATTACCTTACGAAGGCAAAATTCAAAAATATTATTGGAACCAACCCGAACATCAACAAGTTTCATTTTCTCAAAAATGAATTTAAAACGACTTTAGCGGAATTAAAAGAAGAGCAATTTGATTATGTCATCGACCTTCATCATAACCTTCGCACTTGGTTCGTGAAAAAAAAGCTCGCTTGCAAAAGTTTCTCCTTTAAAAAATTAAATTTTGAAAAATGGCTTCTAGTAAACTTTAAAAAAGACACCCTGCCCCGCTTGCATATTGTAGATCGATATTTTGAAACGGTGGCTAATCTAGGTGTTGAGAATGATCATGAAGGTATCGATTTCTTCATCAACTTAGTTGACGAGGTCGACATTTCAAAACTTCCGGCCATTTTTTCGGAAGGCTATGTCGCTTTTGTTTTAGGGGGCACCTTCTTCACTAAAAGACTTCCTAACGAAAAAGTCATCAGTCTGTGTCGCACGATTCATAAGCCAATAGTTTTTTTAGGTGGCAATGCCGAACTTGACAACTCGAATCTTATTGCGAAGGCGCTTACTCATGCTAAAGTATTTAATGCCGTAAATAAATTTGGCATTGCACAATCAGCTTCCATACTTAAACAAGCCGAAGTGGTCATTACCAACGATACCGGGATGATGCATATAGCGGCAGCATTCAAAAAACGCATCATTTCTATCTGGGGCAATACAATTCCAGCATTTGGAATGACCCCTTATTATGGTTCAACAGAACTAGAAAAAAAATTCTCGACACTGGTTCAGGTTGAGAATCTACCATGCAGGCCTTGCAGTAAATTGGGTTATAATAGCTGCCCGAAAAATCATTTTAAATGTATGAATGATATTGATGAATCGAAGATTATTTTAGCGCTGGAGCAATAATGATTTTTTAAAAGAAAAAAGTTGAATCTTACTTCAAACTCCGTTTCTCTTTAAATATAATACCGTGTTTTTTGAGCTCTGCCAGCATCGGATTATATAATGCTGGCATTATAGGAATGAGTACTCCTTTCACATTTACCTGCTTCTCTAAGATTAGTTTAGCCGCAATGCCAAGAGGCAAACCCACCGTTTTAGACATGGCCGTGAACGTTTCAGTTTCTCCTTCGAGTTGGAGTGTTGAAGTGATATTATGTGTATTGTTTTTAAGCTTATATTGAACGATGTGTTGCATTACAATCATATCAAGATCCCCTTTTTCCAACTTCCATTTTCGCTCTAGCAGTTGCTGTAACACGTCAGCTGGGGAGGCGTCGCGCAGCGAAATTTTAGTCTTGTCGAGTAAACCCATCCAAGCAATTTTATTGATGATGCCGGGGTCGGAAGTGAACTGTTCTAGCTTTTTCTTCAAGGTCTTATTATTAGACGGCATAAGGGCTTCCAACAATTCGGCATAGGTGAGTTTCGACGTGTTTAATTTGAAAGAATTATCGGTAAGCCCAATTTTCACGAGCACATCCCAAGCTTCACAAAAACCACTTTTACGCAAGGTGCCACGCAACATTGTTTTTATGTGATCCAAATTGTAGGTCTGTATATAGGATAATGAATCGCGATTGGCATAACTATCATAAACAACGCCATTAATCTTAACTTTTTCTGTTTGAGAAAAAAGTCGTTGTGGAGGAATGAACTGGAACTTTCCATCGTGCAAGTACCTTGCCGTTTGTTGGCCTGCAAGAATTACATTTCTGGCATTCCAAGTAAATTTATAATTCCACGGATTGGTGTCATACTCCTGAGCAACCAAACCACCACAATAGGATTTAAAAGAGATCACCGACCCCTTCTGAGCGTGAATTTCATCGATTATTTTTTTAGCACTTAAATGATCTATGCCTGGGTCTAATCCGCACTCATTTAGGAAAATCAAGCCAGCGCGTTCTGCCGATTTATGCAGCGACTTCATTTCTTCGGTAAGATAGGAGGCCGTAACCAGATGCTTTCTATGTAATAAACATATTTTGGCCACCTCAGCATGCATTTGAGGAGGTAATAATGAAATTACAAGATGATGGAGACCCACCAACTTTGTCAATGCATTCATGTTGGAAGCATCGAGCCAAACAGCTTGAGCAAATTTATTTCTGCCAATTTTCTTTTGAGCGGCCCGAATGTCACTATCGGCAATAGTAATTTGCCAATCTAGTTCAACAGCTTGATCTGTTAAATACTTTATTAGATAAGATGATGATTTACCTGCACCTAAAACAAGAATTTTTTTGCGCATACAATATTTGTAATGCAAAAATACATTATACTAAACACAATTATGAAAGTAAATTTCCGTCCGAAATATTTAATCTGCCTCAAGCCTAGACTAAGGTAAATCATCGTTATAAATTACTCCTTACTATCGAAACCAAAATTCATAACTGCCCTTCATCTGCAAAACTATAAAAGCCTTGGTCAGTTATAATCAAATGATCGAGTACGGTGATTCCGAAAATTTTACACGCTTCCACAATCTTTTTAGTGATGTCGATATCTTGAGCACTCGGATTCAAATTTCCGGAAGGATGATTATGCGCTAAGATCAAAGATGATGCTTCTCTCTCGACCGCCTGTTTCATAATTTTAGTGATATCAACCACCGTGCCATGCAAGCCGCCTACACTGATGCGTTCCTTTTTTATCACCGACAAATTTCGTCGCAGCAATATTATCCAGAACTCTTCATGATTCAAATTCTCGAACTCAGGGTTGAAATAATCGTAAATCTCGCGTGGTTTTGTAAGCCGATCATTCACTGGAGATTCATAAGCCCTTCGGCGCCTTCCCAGCTCCATAGCAGCCGCAATGGTAACCGCTTTGGCCGGACCAATTCCTTTAATCACCATCAAATCTTTCTCTGTGAGTTTGCCTAAGGCAACAATATCATCTTTTACGAGTTTTAATATCTCTTGGCAGAGTGCTACCGCCGACTTATTTCGGGTTCCGTTTCCGATAAGCAACGCCAACAGTTCGGCATTGCTTAAGGCGGCTTTACCTTTGGACAGCATTTTCTCGCGGGGCCTATCATCATGAGCCCATTCTTTAATACCGAAGTGCTTCGTTTCTTCCATAAATTAATTTATTAAGTTTATTATTAAAGGCGTGTGCTCTAAATAGAAGCACATAAAGCAAAGCTAAACAATATCCTTGAAAAGAAATGATTAAAAAAACTGTTTCAACAAATCACTATATTTTTATCTGAGCAAATAGATTTTACCAATATTTTTGTTGATGTCGTTTTCACTATTTTTAAAATAGGCATCACCTTCACTTGCACGCAGGGTATAGCTCTTCTTCTTATCGTGAATGATGACCTTGTAAAGATATACACCATTGGCTAAGCGATCGCCAAATTCATCGGTGCCATTCCATACTACATCTGTAATATTCGTACCGATATGTATCAATCCAAGGTCTTCTTTATTCAGTGTTTTCACTACTTTTCCAGTGGTGGTAGAGAGCTGCACCTTTATGTCATCAGGGATACTTTCACCCGTGAGCGTAAAGACGAAGCGCATCGCATTATTTACTGGATTGGGATACGGGTAAAAGTTGGTAATGGTGGCTTTACTGATGACCTCAAAGCTAATGATATAATCCTTCACTCCAGCCTTGTTGCCAGAGGCATCGTTCACATTCACAATGAATGTATACACCCCGTCAGGTAAATGTTCAGGCTTAAACTCAATCACTGCTTTTCGTTTTGCCGTATCGGCAGGGGTAAATGTAATCAGTGCTGAATTTAAATTTATTCTCTCTGTGACTCCGCTAGGATGTCGCAAAAAAACTTTGAAAAATTGGGTGTCATTCAAGGGCCTTAATTTATTCTCGTCGGTGGCTGTAATCACGACAATTGGTGTAGGCGAAATAATTTCATTATTGTTAATATGTACACCATCAAATGTTACATCAAGCAATGGATTTGTTTTGTCAAACAAAACATAAATATTCTTCTGAAACACATTATTGCTGTAGGTCTTTTCATGCTGTATGCCTGGATTAAAAATCACTTGCAATCTGTTTTGAGACTTCCGTCCTAACGTACTAAAAGCAGCGCTAAAAGTGAGTGTGTCGCCTGCCGGAAGCGCCTTCAATTTAGTGTAGAGCAAGGAGTCTTCTTTGTTTTGGTTATCCAATATTTTAACCTCTACATCAATACTATCCAATCCAAAATCAGAAATGTTTTGAAATGCCAAACTAAATCGAATGCTATCGCCTTCTTGCAAGGTGTCTTTATAGAAGGAATAATTAATATTGGTATTCACACTTGCTTCAGGAAGCTCATCGAAAGTAACAATCCAGTGTTTCAATTGCATTGAGCTGCGCATCGAATCATCGTCATAATTCATTACGAGCTTCAACTGTGGGTATTGAGAAGCAAGAACACTGCTGATATCAAAACTATCTGACATCAGATTATTGAATAACAAAACCTCCTGCTGCAATTTGTTTAGCCCTACGATATCGTAATGAACCATATCTTTCTTGTTGTCTTTGCCACTGTTCCAGATATAAACGGTATGCCATTTGGAAGCACCAGAAATCCACTCACTACTCATGCTACCCGATTTCAACAGAGGATAAATTTGTGTGAACTTTTCAAGTTTCTGTGCCAGTGGCGGACCCGCAATTCCATTGAGTGTATCAGCCGTCTCCTCATAGAGCACATCATCGGGCATTGCATTTTTTCGAGTGATCAAATAATAAGGCCAGCCCTCTTTTACCAAATTTAATTTGGCAGCTCCGATGCTTTTAAACACATTAATGAGTGCCGTATCCCAGCTTGCAATTCCGGTATTAGTTCCATTATGAACATAAATATGATAGCCTGCCGGAATTCTGAGAATATGATTTCGTAAGGAGTCTCTTATCGCTTGGAATGAGGCATTACCCACATTATTTGTGTTGAAGAAAAAGGTGCCACTCGGTTTTATGGTAACAACGCCCCCCCCAAAAGGATCAGGCACCTGTACCGGCGGATCAAATTGACTTGAGTAAGTATAACGCGCTTCATTATCGGGGTTGTATGCAATGATAGAGATACCATTCCCAATAGTTCCATATCGGGTAGGCCAATAGTTTTGATTATGTGTGCGCACCGTCGATCCATTCTGACCGTAAGTAGTAAGGCTATAAAAGGAGGATGTTTTTCTTACAAAATTAAATTTCCGCTGCGTAGTGTCTTGAGAAATAGAACTACTCTGGATTCTATCAAACTGTTGAAAATGTTTCTGTGCCCAACCTCCTGGTGAATTCTCTATAAAAATAAACGAAGAGGTCTCCCATACATCACTACCTGTGGTATTGGCTAGTTTTACACGCCAATAATATACCGTACTGTCAATGGGGGCAAGTGTTGGCTGCCAAAGCGCGATAAAATTTGTTCCGATATTGGCGGAAATGATTTTAAAGGGCGAACTAAAATTGATATTCGTGTCAATTTCAAAAACGAAATCTCTTACCACTCCATCCACAGCGCTTGCTTGTGCCTTCAAGGTAATTGGATTCTTATTCACAATACTATACTGTGAGGGTGAAATTATTTGTGCACCCTCCGAAGGCATAAAAAATTGAAGACTGAATCGATTGTTGGTTTCATTACTTTCAATAATCTCAAAACCGGCATCTACATAAGCATCAAAATAATTAATGCCTTTGGTTTTTAAATCTTTCGATTTAATCCAAAACAAAACCGTGTCAGTATTGTAAGTAGCATGTTTCCTTACCGACGGAATTTGGACAATACTATTATCGGGCAGGGTGCGTTTTAGACTTATATTAAAAGAATCGGCCACCGCTTTCCCTACATTGGTTATAAGTACTGACACTGCAAATGAATCAGATAAGGCCGTTACCTCTCTTGGAGCAATGAAAATATTTGATATGGCATAGTCGGGTTGTGATTTGAAATAAAAACGAAGCGCTGGGTCGCCCTCATAAGCAAATTGACGTGCGTGAATTACATTGAAAATGTTATTGCCTGAAACATCTTGATAATCAGCAATGGCTTGTTTTACAATATCGCCTACCCCCTTGCCGTAATTTTTAATGGCTACATTTTGATAATAGCGCGAATTAAAAGCATCCAACTCACTGGTAAAACCATACCCGCTATTGGCAATCCAACCTACCGTTCCTCCTTCGGGATACAAAATAAATTTCTCTCCCAAGGAACCTTTAGTATAACTATTTCCCAACACACAACCACTGAAAATCATGATCGGATATTTGCCTTTATTGCTCATCTCACTAGGCCCTCCAAAGTCAATTTCCAAAATATCCGACGCTCCATGACCCACGTAGGTAAGCATTCCAAGTCCATTCTCAATATCCTTTTGAATGTATGCTTTTAAGCCCGTGCTTACCGAAACAGCTTGGTCTTTTGAATACAGCTTTGTAAGCCCACCCACCGATGGCCCTTCAATAATAGGCTTATAGCCATTCAAATAGGCAGCGAAATTTGTATTTTCAACAATATCTCGTCCACCAGCCAAATGCAAAATATTTTTTTGCCATAATTGTGCAGGGGTGGTCTCATATTCTTTTACTTTATCTAGATAGTTCTTAATTTCAGCATTCGTCGTCGCAGGGATACGTCCAGTAGCAATGGCGGGCTCAAACACCGTTCCCTTTAAGCCTGAGGTGATCATATAGTCGGAACCCGGAGTGCCAAAGGTAGGCACCAAATCATAATTGAATCCGATCGTATCCGAACGTACCAAATAATGCAATTGCCCTTTACCCAAAAGCAATAAGTATTTTGGAGGAGCAGGAAGTTTTTCGAGTGCAAAATCACAAAAATTACGAAGCGCTAATGGATGATGCAGGCCATAATAAAACTGGTCATACAATTGCTGAGATGTAACGACCAGTGGTTTGTAACCATTGCTGGCACGATAAGCTGCATAATCGGCAGCACCTTGCAAAAGTTTATTATTAGAAATAATGAGGTAATCGTAATTACTGGCAGACAAATTCAAATCGACAAATTGCATTTTCTCTAAACTTGTTACCGTTAAAAGATCGGTAGTGTCGGAAATGAAAATTTCTTTTGCACTGCTGGCATTAGGAACAATAAAATTAAGGGTATTGCCTACTAAGGTGCTGGCAATACGAAGATGATTTGTCCTGTCGTAAACAATGGGGTTAATTTTGGTGTTATTATAATTGGCAAAACTCAAATAGCTTTTGGTGCTCGGTTGCAATCCTACAAAATCAAATGAAAATTTGGATGTATTGCCAAGATTAAATAATCGAGGATACGTTAAAAAAATACCCCCTACACAATGATTGTCGGCAGCCAATCCGAGATTATTAATAATCGAAAATTGAAATCGAGTGGAGGAAACTCCAATATCTGTGTTAACTAAATTAAAACTCCTTTGTAAAGTTAAATATCCCTTGTACATCGTATCGGTGAGTTGCCGATAAACTGTATTATTAGCACTCACCCGTATAACCATGTGGTGATTATATATTTGCCCTGCGGGTAAATCTGCATCACTCAAACAAAACCATAATAGTTTCACCTTTGATGCCGGCCCCGCAGCATAACAATAGGGTGTTGGTATATCTCGATTATTCGTCTGGCCGCGCTTAAACATTCCTCCCAGCCATCCTTCTCCATAGGTATACTCCGACAAACTCCCATAGCCTAAAATCGGTTCTCCTTCATAGAAAACGTCAGGATAAACCGTGTTAATGGTATGCATAAAGTACGTTTCCGGAATCAGACTACTGTAGGCCGTATCTGAAAATGGAATAATTCGTTTCCCCGGGGAAGTACTAAACGTTAGAAAATAAGCACTGGTATCAGTGTATAAACTAAAAAAAGTATGGGGTTGCTCTTTTGCCGTTCGATACAATGGTGTATCGGGAACACCATCATTTTTTTTCGCATAGAATTCTATATAATCGCCCGAATCAAAACTATTATCGGCCTCTCCTGAAACATAAATAAATTGCTCGACACCCAAATTAAAAAGCTGGAAGTTTTTTGGATTTAAGGCACCCACGCTTACTCCTGCATTAGAAAGGGTAGCATAACTAACACGATAAATGCCATTCTGAGAAATCCGGATTTTATAATACTCTTGACCGTAAGTAATCCACTCATTGCCAAATCTTTGTTGCGCCTCCAAAGCGAAGAAATTTCCAAAAAGAAAAAATATAATCAGGTAAAATAATTTCATATTAATATGGTTTGAGGGGCAAACTAATTTTGAGTGAGATTGTCATAACACAAATTTAGTCAACATAAATTCGATTTCCGTTTTTGTTTATATAATACCTCCCACCCTTGGGGCCAACTTGTATCTTCTCTCCGTTTGGACCTTGGGAAGAGGCTCCTGTTTTGGTTTCTTTTTTGACATCTTCTTTTTTTACCTCCACCTTTTTAGTGTCTGCTTTCTTCTTGACTTCTGGGTTCTTCACCTCCTCTTTTTTGACCGTGGGCTTCTTGGCAGGAGTGGTCGCAGGCTTTTTTTGTTCTGACTTCGTCTCTTTCTTAACACCCGGTTTAGGTTTTGAATCCTTTACATTAGGAATGGTTTGGGCTATAGTGAGGTGAACGGCTAGAGCAAAGAAGAGCGTAAAAATGATTGTTTTGAATTTCATCTTGAATTATTTTAGTCAAGCAAATGTACAAGAATACTTAGTCAATTGTAAATAATTTTGATGTTAATCCCCGTTAAAAAGAGATTCCGCTAAAATATGCTATTCGTAACAAAAATACTACTTTTGAACTTTGAACTTGAAATCAAAAATATCACCTTTTCTCGCCTTCGTTAACATGAAAAGCAAACCATACTTAGTGAAAATCAATAATGCATGACAGCCTACATAAACTTGAGAATGAATAAATTACTACTCCTTAGCCTATGCTTACTATTGCTCCAATGTTCCAACTCAGGGAGCACTGCTATGAACACTTTGCTATTAAAAGACAAAGCAACGGTCTCATTTCACAGCTTCTTCGACACGAAAAACAATAGAGAAGTAACTAATCTCGAGGCTGTTTTTGAGGTGAATATACCAAAACAGGTCACACAAAATATAAAACAAGAAAACAATGCGGTAAAGTACGATGAAGTGGGCGAAGAGAAGACCATCGAAAGTCTTAATAAATATCTTGAAAAACTCAAAAACTACACGCGATATATTTTTGAATTCACGATAGATAGCATAAAATGCAAAGTGTTTACTACCGAAAATATCGATGTCATTCATCTTCTGATGATGGATAAAAAATCGACCACCTTTCGATACTCTAATGAAAGTTATTTTGTGGCTGGCACCATCCTAAAAACGACCGACAAAGAAATGGATGCGCAAGATGGCGATTTCACAAACGCTTTCAACCAAAAGACAACCACCTACTTATTCGATGAAAATAAACTGTTTTACCACAGCGAGCAGAAGAACAGTGCTCCGCAGAAAAGCATAAAACTAAACGACCAAGAAGCCTACTCGAAAAAAATCGACCTGTTTCTGTTTCGTCAGTTATGTGTCGATGCAATCGTAGCGCTTAAAGACAAGCATCCCGAGCTGTTCCAAGAGTGATAAAGTGCATCCTTTGAGCTCGAACTTAAAAAAGCCTCTGCTCGATTTATTTTCATTCGTACAATAGCTTTCCAATCCTTACTTTTGTAAACTTTTCATACCCTTCATGATTTATACAATAATTGTAATCTATTCGCTATTAATGGTGTTCATATTGTGCTTTGCTTTTATCCAAGCACATCTCATTTATCATTATCTGAAAGCCCACCGCGACAAAAAATATACCGAACCGAAAGAACTAACCTATTACCCGCATGTCACGATTCAACTACCGATCTATAACGAGCTCTATGTGGTGGAAGGCTTATTAGAGGATTGCTCTAAAATAGATTATCCATTAGACAAACTTGAAATTCAAGTGCTTGACGACAGCACCGATGAAACAGTGGAACTGATTGCCAATAAAGTAGCAGAAATTCAAAAAAGAGGCATCGATATCACACACGTTCGTCGTGCCTCACGGGAAGGATATAAAGCCGGCGCTCTAAAATACGGGATGCAATCTTGTAAAGGCGAATTCATCGCCATTTTTGATGCTGACTTCTTACCTGAACCTGATTTCCTAAAACGAACAGTACAACTGTTTGACAATGAAAATATCGGACTCATTCAAACTCGATGGGATCATATCAATCGTAATTATTCTCGCCTCACCAAATCGCAGGCCTTTGGCCTTGATGCTCATTTCACGGTAGAGCAAACAGGACGCAATAGTGGCGGCTATTTTATGAACTTTAACGGAACGAGTGGCATCTGGCGTAAAAGCTGTATTGAAGACGCCGGAGGATGGCAAAGTGACACCATCACAGAAGATATGGATCTAAGTTTCAGAGCTCAATTGAAAGGCTGGAAATTTAAGTATTTAGAAGAAGTAGCCAGTCCAAGTGAATTGCCAGTGACCATGGACGCCTGGAAGAGCCAGCAATACCGTTGGAATAAAGGAAGCGCCGAAACCACCAAGAAAATTCTTGGCAAAGTATATGCGTCAAAGATTTCATTGGCTCATAAAATACATTCCACCTTCCACCTATTAGGAAACTTTAATTTTGTATGTGTGATAAGCACCGCCATTTTAAGCGTTCCATTGCTTTATGTGAAGGCAAAACACCCCGAACTTAAATGGTTTTTTGAATTGGCGAGCATCTGCGTGATCGGATTTTTCATCCTAGGATTATTCTATTGGATTAGTAACAAACGCCAAAGCCTGCACCGAGAGGTAAATGCAGTGGAATTCTTTGTCGATTTTATTCTATTTCTGAGTACCGCCATGGGAATGAGTTTACATAACTCCTTGGCCTTTATTTCAGGCTTAATGGGCTTCAAATCGGCCTTCGTGAGAACCCCAAAGTTTCATCTACTAAAAGGAAATCGTAACTGGCAAACCAATAAATATGTGAAGATAAACCTGAAGCCAATTACCTTACTAGAACTCGCAGCGGTGGCCTACTTCGGCTATGCCTTGTACCTGGCATTCAAACTCAATGACTTTGGCTTATTCCCCTTCCATTTAATGCTCTTTTTTGGATTTTCCTATGTCGTTTATTTCACTTTCGAGGAAAGTTTTGAATGGGGGTTTTTCGGAAAAGCTAGAAATAATTAGGCTGCCTGTAAAAGCATCTTTTGAAGGTTCAATTTTGCTTTTTCAAAAGTAGGGTAAAACAAGAAATTGTAATTGATTTTATGTTACCCTCTGATTGTTAATAAACCTCCCTTATGCCTTTTGTTAGCCCAGTGAAACCATCGGTAAAACCGCGTTTGATCACGATCGAATACAACAAATTCAGAGGTTCTTGTCGATGGCAATAAACCGCATCGACACTTCTTGAAAATATTCGTACTTTCGCGTCCTACAAAAAAAAATATTATGTCTGTTTTAGTAAACAAATCGTCAAAAATTTTGGTGCAAGGATTTACCGGCACTGAAGGCACTTTCCATGCTACTCAAATGATCGAATATGGAACCAATGTTGTAGGTGGAGTTACTCCTGGAAAAGGAGGGCAAAAACATTTGGACAAACCCGTATTTAACACGGTTGCCGACGCCGTGCAAACCACCGGAGCAAACGTGAGTATTATATTCGTACCTCCTATGTTTGCAGCCGATGCCATAATGGAGGCCACCGATGCTGGAATTGCTTTGGTAGTATGTATTACCGAAGGTATACCAGTACAAGATATGGTGAAAGTGAAAGAATACTTAAATGGAAAAAACACACGACTTATAGGCCCCAATTGCCCAGGAGTAATAACCAGTGATGAATGTAAAGTAGGGATTATGCCTGGCTTCATCTTTAGAAAAGGACGCATTGGTATCGTTTCAAAATCAGGTACTCTAACGTATGAAGCTGCTGATCAGGTGGTGAAAGCTGGATTAGGAATTTCTACAGCCATTGGTATCGGAGGCGACCCCATCATCGGAACTACAACCAAAGAAGCAATTGAGCTTTTCATGAACGATAACGAGACCGATGCCATCATCATGATTGGCGAAATCGGCGGAGGAATGGAAGCAGAGGCTGCCCGATGGATAAAAGAGAATAATAAAAAGCCGGTAGTGGGTTTCATCGCCGGACAAACAGCACCTGCCGGACGTCGTATGGGGCATGCTGGCGCTATTGTTGGTGGAGCCGACGATACCGCAGCTGCAAAAATGAAAATTATGCGCGAATGTGGCATCACCGTGTGTGAATCACCCGCTGTATTAGGAGAGACTGTGGCCAAACTCTTGTCGCAAACAGCCTAAAACAGGATGTCATTATCCTCCACGCAAGGAGGCCTAGAGAACGGATTATAAATTGTAAGTTGTTCTTCTGAATAGTAATTTAGTAACAAAAAGGAGGTCCAATGGGAGCTAAAAAAAGAATATTAATTACAGGTGGTGCCGGCTTTTTAGGCTCTCACCTCTGCGACCGGTTTATTAAGGAAGATTATCATGTGATAGCCATGGATAATCTAATTACTGGAGATATCCGTAATATTGAACACCTCTTTCATCTGCCCAATTTCGAATTCTACCATCACGATGTAAGCAAATTTGTTTATGTACCCGGTGAACTCAATTATATTTTGCACTTTGCCTCTCCAGCATCGCCTATCGATTACCTGAAAATCCCAATTCAAACGTTGAAAGTAGGGTCTCTCGGTATTCATAACTGCTTGGGCTTAGCAAAAGCTAAAAATGCCCGCCTCTTAATTGCCTCCACCAGCGAAGTTTATGGCGACCCAAAAGTACATCCACAAAATGAAGATTATTGGGGTAATGTAAACCCAATTGGACCACGTGGAGTGTATGATGAAGCGAAACGTTTTCAGGAAGCCATAACGATGGCCTACCATACATATCATAACTTGGAAACCCGTATGGTACGTATCTTTAATACCTACGGACCCCGTATGCGCCTCAACGATGGGAGGGCTTTGCCCGCATTTATTGGACAAGCATTACGTGGGGAAGATTTAACCGTCTTTGGTGATGGCTCGCAAACCCGCTCATTTTGTTATGTTGACGACTTAATTGAAGGCATCTACCGACTGCTTTTGAGCGATTATGCTTATCCGGTAAATATTGGCAACCCCGATGAAATAAGCTTGAAAGACTTCGCGGAAGAAGTGATTAAACTCACCGGCACCGCTCAAAAAATTATTTATCAGCCCTTACCTGTTGATGATCCTAAACAGCGCAAACCCGATATCACCAGGGCAAGAGAAATATTGGGCTGGGAACCCCAAGTAAGCCGTGAAGAAGGATTAAAGAAGACCTACGAATACTTTAAAAATCTCCCTCAGGAGGAATGGTTCAAGCAACCAAAATTTCATAACCACTAACCATTAATTTCGAACAATCGTGCCGTTCGAATTAAATTCCGACTTTCCTACCTTCTATAGTCATTCGAACAGAGAGATAAAACTATCGAAAATTCTTTTTTATTGGAATCATTTCGGCAAAAGTATTACCTTCGCGGCTCACTTATGAATATCTATAAATTCTAAATAAATTGTATTTGTTTTATGTCAGGTGCACAAAAATTATCTTCAGTAGTCATTCGGTTTGCAGGCGATAGCGGCGATGGAATGCAACTCACCGGTTCTCAATTTACCAATTCAGCAGCCCTTATTGGAAACGACCTTTCTACCTTCCCTGATTATCCTGCCGAAATCAGAGCACCTCAAGGCACCCTGCCTGGTGTATCCGGTTTTCAGGTGCATTTTAGTTCGGAAGCTATTTATACGCCAGGCGACATCTGTGATGTACTAGTGGTGATGAATGTTGCTGCCCTAAAGGTAAACTTAAAACAATTGAAAGCAGGAGGTATTATAATATTAAATACCGACGGGTTCGACCCAAAAAACTTACGATTAGCTGGCCTCACAGAAGATTCTAACCCATTAAATGATGGGTCGCTCGATAAATTTCATGTGCATCGAATAGATGTAACAAAAATGGTACGCGAAATTTTAAAAGAAAGTGGATTGGGAATCAAAGAGGTGGATCGTTGTAAAAACATGTTCGTTTTAGGCGTGCTGTTCTGGATGTACAACCGTGATATGCAGCCTACAATTGACTATCTACAAGGAAAATTTGGTAAAAAACCGGATATCCTAAACGCAAATATCAAAGCACTTCAAGCGGGCAATGCTTATGGCGAAACAACCGAGAGCTTTGCTGTAACTTATGAAGTGGGTAAAGCAAAACTGCCAAGCGGAGAATATAGAAGTATTACGGGCAACGAAGCCACAGCCTATGGTCTTATCGCGGCATCACAAAAAGCAAACCTTCCTCTCTTCCTTGGAGCATACCCTATTACTCCCGCCACCGACATTTTACATGAACTAAGCAAGCATAAAAATTTTGGTGTTCAAACTTTTCAGGCAGAAGATGAAATTGCAGGAATTACGAGCGCCATTGGTGCCGCCTTTGGAGGAAGTATGGCAGTAACGCTCTCGAGTGGGCCTGGTATTGCACTTAAAGGCGAAGCCATTGGCTTAGCTACCGTATTTGAATTACCCTTGGTCATTTGTAATGTTCAACGTGGAGGCCCTTCAACTGGTTTGCCTACAAAAACAGAACAAGCCGATTTAATGCAAGCTTATTATGGCAGAAATGGAGAATGTCCACTGCCTATTATCTCTGCACATGGCCCGAACGATGCCTTTGATGCGGTATATGAAGCCTCCCGAATAGCCTTGCAACATATGATTCCCGTTTTCTTTTTAAGTGACGGTTATATCGCCAATGGTGCCGAGCCTTGGAAATTTCCCAAAGCAGCCGATTTGCCCGAAATCAATGTCGCCTTCACCAAAGAAAAAAACGATGAGGATAAAAACAAATTTTTGCCTTACCTACGCGATGAAAAACTGTCGCGCCCATGGGCTATTCCTGGCACACCTGGATTAGAACACCGTATCGGCGGATTGGAGAAACAAAACCTCACTGGCAACATTAGCAACGACCCTGAGAATCATGAATTCATGGTAAAACTTCGCCAGGAAAAAGTAGACCGCATCGCCGAATATATCCCTTTGCAAACTTTCGATAGTGGCGAAGAAAAAGGAGAGTTACTCATCCTCGGTTGGGGAAGTACTTACGGAGCTATCAAAACAGCGGTTCGACACGCCCTAAATGAAGGAAAAAGCGTTTCTCATGTTCATCTGCGTTATCTCAATCCATTTCCTAAAAACTTGGGCGATATCCTGAAAAATTTTAAGCATGTACTCGTGCCAGAAATGAATAATGGTCAACTCGTGAAGATTATTCGTGATAAATACTTCATCGATGCTACACCGCTCAATAAAATTCAAGGACTGCCGTTTAGAGTGGAGGAGTTGAGAGAAGCAATTGATAAATATACCACGGTATAGCCTCGGCACATCAAGTTTCTTCTCCAGGTTATTTAGCGCTATGGAGCTATTGCTTGTATTAAATTGATGAGGATAGCCCATGCTAGATGCTAGCGTTGAAAATAGCTCCTCGAAACATCTGACTTTGCTTGGCATTTCTTTACTTTGTATACACTAAATTTACCGCCAATGCCAAATTCAACCTTGCCTCGCTCCTACTCTTACCTCGCTCTCGGCGACTCCTATACTATTGGCGAAAGCGTGGCATACGATGAATGCTTCCCCGCGCAAACCACGGCACTTTTAAGCATTAATAAAAATTTCGAAACGCCCCGAATCATTGCCAAAACAGGTTGGACCACCGATGAATTAGCCACCAATATAAAACAGCAAAACATCCGTAACACGTTCGATTTTGTGAGTCTTTTAATTGGAGTGAACAACCAATACCGAGGTAGAGACACGGCCAATTATAGAAAAGAATTTTCACAGCTACTCGATACCGCTATAAAATGCGCAAACAATAAACCTAGTCATGTTATGGTGCTCTCCATCCCCGATTGGGGAGTTACCCCCTTCGCTTTAAACTCGGGTAGAGATAGAACACAAATTGCCAAAGAAATTAACTGGTTTAACAGCATCTCCAAATGGGTTGCAGAGCAAAGAGGTGCAATCTTTATTGAAATTACTGCACACTCTCGCAAAGCCGCAGCCGACGCCAGCCTAATAGCCCAGGATGGCCTACACCCATCTGGTAAAATGTATGAATTCTGGGCACAACAGCTAGCCAATATTATTTTAACAAAGCTAAAGTAAATAGAAATGAAACAGAAAATACGTATCGCCATCTTTGCATCTGGAAGTGGAAGCAATGCCGAAAATATTATTCGCCATTTTGAAAAGCACGCCAAAATTGAGGTTCATAGCCTACTCTGCAATAATCCTGATGCCTTCGTGTTGGAGCGCTTAAAATCATTTAACGTAAACCAAAAAGTGTTTAACAAAGCCGATCTTTACGAAACAGATGAGATAAAAAGCTACCTCGACTGGTATGAAATTGATTATGTAATTTTAGCAGGATTCTTGTGGTTAATGCCCGAAAAAATAATTAATGAGTTTCAAAATAAAATCATCAATATACACCCCGCCTTGTTGCCAGCCTATGGTGGCAAAGGCATGTACGGCATGAATATACACAAGGCGGTCATAGCCCATGAAGAAAAAGAAACGGGTATCACCATTCACCTAGTCAATGCAAAATACGATGAAGGGAGAATTTTATTTCAGATTAAAACAGCCATCAACCCTGGCGACAATGCCAACACCATTGCCGAAAAAATTCATCTCCTGGAACAACAATATTTCCCAAAAGTGATTGAAGATTTTATCACCACACCCCCCAAAGTTTCAAAGGAAAATTATTCCTAATCCTTCCTTTCCGACATCCCTCCTACTAAATTCCATTCTTGCCTAAATGCTTCCGGCGCTGTTTTATATTAGGAGCCGTCATTTACCTTTCCCTGCCTTGAAACATAGACTCCTAAATAAATCAAAGGTTCTATGAAAGCATTCCGCGCCAATCCACTCAACATCATACACTGGCTATTGTATATGGCATTAACCATCTCCTTGGTGTTTCTTTTTTACTTTCTGAAAGAGGTATTAAAAAACAAACCACAAGTTAAACTTCACCAAGAATACTCCGCTAATGCGTTGACGGCTTCAATTACACCAACTCTATCACTGTAATTTCAGGAAGAATTCCCACCCTACCTGGATAGCCCAAAAAACCAAATCCTCTATTTACATATAAATACTGTTCCCGCTCTTGGTATAAGTCGGCCCACTGCTTATAAGCCCAGCTGCTTGGACTCCATCGAAAATTACCCCACTCTACCCCAAACTGCATACCATGTGTATGACCGGCAAGCATTAAATCAATATCAGGATGCTCCGTGAGCACCTGTGCCTCCCAATGCGATGGATCATGAGATAATAAAATTTTTACCGGCACCTCATCCATTCCCTGTTTCGCTTCGCTTAGCTTGCCATACTTTGGCCAGCGCTTGCCATGACCCCAGTTCTCTACTCCTATTAAGCCAATTTTCGAATCGCCTCGCTGCAAATAGGTGTGTTCATTTAACATTAATTTCCATCCCAACTTTTGGTGCGCCGCTTTTAACTTGTCCAAATTTTGACTCTTCTGTACGGGCGAATCCCAAGTAACATAATCGCCATAGTCATGATTGCCCAAAATGCTATATACCCCCATCGGCGCTTTAATCTCTCCTAAAAGTTGCATCCAGGGCGCTAACTCATCGGCACTATTATTTACTAAATCGCCGGTGAAAAAGATGACATCCGCATGCTGTTGCTTTATCATTTCAATGCCTTGATGTACTTTATGTTCGTTTTGCCAGCTCCCACTATGAATATCACTGATTTGTAAAATTTTCAATCCACGAAAAGCTTCCGGTAAATTCTTGAGTTTTAATTTCGAGCTATGTACACGGTAATCATAAACCCCTTTAATCATCCCTTTCGTCAACAGAGCAAACAAACCTCCACCGAGAATGATACCGAGTTGTGATAAAAAGGCCAATCGTCCTAAGTCTTCTCCACCCCCAATTTCACTGCCCGAATAACTATAGAAAACCTTTTGAAAAACCCATCTCACCAAGCGTATAAAATCGTCTATGATTAAAAAGAAAACAACGAGCAATTTACTCATGTAAATCCCTACCACGATAGCATAAAAATAAGTTTTGAAGCTTTTATATTGTGAAAACTGTGGAAAAAAAATGAAAAGCAGCAGGATGACAATAATACAACCACTAAAACCAAAATGAATACGCTTGGCTATACGCAAAGAATCTGGATTTTCGATAATGGCCTTCAAGGCCTGCCAACTATAGAGATCAAGCAAAATGATAAGCACCAAAAAAACTAAACTAGTAACAATAGTTCTATAAATATCCATAAAATGTAACGTGAGAAAATAGTATAATAAATAAAAGACTAAGAAAATAAATACTTTCAATAATGCTGTAAGCGGATCCCATTTGTTTCATCAGAAGTCGATGCAAAAATACAAAGAAATGATAACTTGAAGTGTCTCTATTTATTTCCTATTTTTGCCACTCAAAAAGAATTTTTTATGAAAGCCATAATCCCTGTTGCAGGCATTGGAAGTCGTCTGCGCCCACACACCCACACCCAACCTAAAGCGCTCATCCCGGTAGCTGGAAAGCCAATACTGGCGCACATTATCGACGAGCTTAAAGCCATCGGTGTAAAGGAATATGTCTTTGTGATAGGCTACCTTGGCGATAAAATAGAACAGTATATTACCAATCACTACCCAAAACTAAATTCACAGTTTGTTTTACAAACTCTTGGAAAAGGGGTGGGTCATGCGATTTGGCTTTGCAGCGATAAAATTGATCGAAACGAAGAATTACTTATTGTTTTAGGCGATACCATTTTTGATGTCGATCTGAAAAAAGTGGTGAATGACAAGGGTACTTTGCTCGGAATAAAGAAAGTATCCGACCCCAGAGCTTTTGGTGTAGCCGAAATAGATACCAAAGGGAATATTAAAAGGTTGGTCGAAAAACCCTCCATACCCAAGTCGAATCTGGCATTGGTAGGCCTATATAAAATTGCCGAAACCGGTATTTTACTCGATGCCTTAAGTTATAATATTGAGAATAACATTCGTACCAAAGACGAATTTCATTTAACCGATGCCTTGCAGCGAATGCTAACCCTGGGCGTAAAAATGAAAACATTTAACGTCGCCAATTGGTACGACTGTGGCAAAAAGGATGTTCTCATCGAAACCAATAGCATCCTTTTGAAACGTTTACCTCAAAAAACAAAATATAATTTCGAAAATACCATCATCGTACCTCCTGTACAAATTGATGAGGGATGTAAAATCAGCAACTCTATTATTGGCCCTAACGTATCCATCGGTGCCAATGCTATCATCAACTTTGCCATTATCAAGGAGAGCCTCATCGGCCCCGGATCACAAATTGAAAATGCAGTGCTTCACCAAAGCGTTATTGGTAATGATGCTTCCTACAGAGGCAGTATTCACAATCTCAACTTAGGCGATAGTGCGGAAATAAACTTCGACAATAATTAACTTCTATCCCAGAATCGTGCACATAAAAAAAGCTCCTGCAAACGAATTGCAGGAGCTTTTTTATTTAATGTCTTACTATTGCTTAAATATTTTTTCAATTTTAGTTCCAAAACTTGTCTTGATGGTAACAAAATATAAGCCACTATCAAATCCATTCAAGTCGAATTTTTCGCTTATTAAATTAGCCGCTTTATATCCTGTTTTCTCCATCACAATTCGTCCGGTTTGATCCATGATACTGATGCTATAATCGGTGTTGGTTTCATCAGTGATGGTGACACTCATAGTCCCTTTGGTAGGATTCGGATAAGCATAAGTATTGCCGGCTTCAACACCCGATTTTACGGCAATTATTTTATGATACTCATATCCTCCATTGAAATCTATTTGCTTTAAACGATAATAACAAGTCTTTGCATTCGCCGCATCTTTCTGTATAAATTGATAGCTGTTCGAAGTAAAACTTGTTCCCATCCCTTTCACACTTCCTATTGTTTCAAATTCGGTACCATCGGTCGAATACTCGATCTCAAAATGATCGTTGCTGATTTCCGACTCGGTGCTCCATCTTAAAACCACCACCTTGTTATCTGTTCTTTTCGCAGCGAAAGAGGAAAGTGCCACAGGCAAAGAAGCGATGGGTACACTCAGGCAGGTAGCCGAAGAAATGTTCGTATTTGCTGCCGATCCATCACCAAATGAACCATTGGTTTGGTGTCCGCTTTCACAGTAATTACCTAAAGTGTCGGCCGACAACTGCACCTGATAATGGCCAGTAGCGATCACTTTTAAATACGTTCTATTTAAGAGTGGTGTATTTTCCACTACATAAGTTTGAGCAGTGACATTGCCCGTTCCTAATTGTCCTTTCGAATTTGCACCCACATTCCATATTTTACCATTACTTTTTAAAACAGCTAAAAAATCATCACCCTTGGCCGTAGCAGAGGCTGATATTTGCTTTACTGAAGTGAGGTTGGTCGTCGCATTAATTTTTACATAATTCGGGGTGGTTCTGCCTGTAGTAGAGCCATCGCCCAATTGCCCATCGGCATTGCCGCCCCAAGAAACAACCGTACTATCAGCCATCAAAGCATAAGAGGAGTTCCCACTTACTGCAATGTCGAGTACACCGGTTAAAAAACCTACTCCGTTTACACCTACAACTTGCACGGCCATTAACTTATTAGTAGTACCATTCCCTAGCTGTCCACTTGAATTCAAGCCCCAAGCCCAAACAGTACCATCGCTCGCTAAAGCCAATGAATGCCCTCCAGTATTATTATCGTCATCGGGCGAGCCTGCTGCCACCTTAACAATGCCTGTTAAATTTACGCCTACGGCTTTCAAAACTAGCACGGGACTGTTTTTCTGAGTTGTTGTGTTGTCACCTACTTCTCCTTTTTTGTTGGCACCCCATCCATAAACTAAACCAGTAGTTGTTAACGCAAGGGTATGATCGGAGGAAGCTGCAATCTGTTTGAAATGAATGGTAGAAGCTAAATTTACTGCGGTCCAGGTGTTTTTGGTATTCGTA
>CAIUDH010000007.1 GCA_903897855.1 uncultured Bacteroidota bacterium
ACTGGGTTTGGGTTGTATTTTTACACTATCTGTTAGTGTTATATTGATATTACAAGTTTGGTTTTTTACACTTATTATTATGGAATAAACAAAAGAACTATCATAGTAATTATGCGTTAAATACCCTCCGGTATCGGCTTTTATCCATGCGCTAACACTGCCATCGTTCCAGTTTGCTTTTATGCTATCGGCGTATTGGGCTTGGTATTTTATTCTTACAAAATGCTGTGAGCATCTTGCTTTTAGGCTATCAATGCTTGCCGTTATTTTTGGGTTACGGTTCACATAAATATTATCCGTCCACCAGGTATAACTATTACATTGAGGGTTTTTAGCGCGCAGTTTTACTTTGTAGTTTCCATTATCAAGCCATAGCACAGGGTTTTTTATGTCGGTACTGTCAATAATACTATCGCTGCTGTTATAAATATACCAGCGGTAATTTAAAAAAGTGGTATCACCCTGCACTGTTAAGTGAACACTATCGAGTATACAACTATTGCTGGTAAAAGCATTGGAGGTGAATTTTAAACGGCGGAGTTGGAAATAAACACTTGGAAAACTACCTCTTGTTGTAAAAGGTGAAATATCAATATAATTATAAATGAAATTACAACCAAAACTAATTTCATCTGGGCGGGTAATACAAGATATTATACTTGTTCCATTAGAGAAATAAATTTTGCCATCAGGAGCCAACCGCATCCCAGGCATTTGGTTATAAATATAGGCTAGGTCAACTGGGTAAGCCCCGGGATTGCTTAAATACCTTTTAAATTGGGTTATTCTCGCATTATTAGAAGGATATACGGATGTATTTACATATACAAAAGAATCGTTGGGTGAAAATTCAACGTCTTGCAATGCAATATTCGGATTAGGGAAATTACAATAATTAAATAAGGTTTTAATACTTGTTATGCTTCCGGTTGATCTGTCAAAATCGCAACAATAGCAGGAATTTAAACTCAAACCACCAGTGATTCTTGAATCAAAATAAAGTAAATAATTACCGCTTAAAGATGCTTTTATCTGAAACCTATTACTCAGTATGCCGGCAGCGCTACTTATTACAGGGGTTAAGGATACGCCTGATGATGTAATTAAATAAGAAAATATTTGGGGGACATTAGGCTTACATACCAGCCAATAATTACTATCATTTGTATGTTTTATTAATTCGGGAGGAAAAATAAAAAAATAATTATTAATAAAGTTATGCGTACTTAAAATATTACCTCTTCCGCTATCTGCGTTCATGTTTATTATTGCATATCGCGTTCCCGTGCCTCGAAGAGAGTAGAAAATATAATACAAACTATCATTCGTTGGAAATTTCAATATTTTAGTGTCAGCATACTCATCATCATAAGCAGAGTCATTTAAACAATCATTAGGCATTAACACATTGTTTTTATTCCAGACATAATGTCCATTGGTATAGAATAATAAGTCCCCATTGCAATCGGAAATTGAATTTGAACAAACCGCTGGCATGGTGTCAAAGCCAGGATGATAACCAATACAAAACTCGTGATTTATAGCACTTTGAAAAAATACTGGATTGCCCGAACTGAAATTAAAACCGCATTTATAGCCAAATACCCAGTTATTGGCTATTTGGCTATAAGCGGATGTAATTGAGAATACAAAAGATATTAAAATTAATACCCTTTTCATTATTGGATTTTATAGAATTTAAAAGGTGCGTTATTTACAGAGATAAAATAGATACCTGAAGCAAGATTGGATGTATTGTATTTATAAATTCTGTTTTCGGAGGAAATTAATTCCAAATTATAAGTTCTGCCTAATGCATCATAGCAAATAATATTTCTATTTGTAGAATTTATATTTTGAGTACTAACCGTTAATTCATTGTTGACCATAGTATTTGAAATCTTTGGTTCGCCGGTATATTGTTTAATGGTCTTCTCAGGGTAAGCAATAAAAAAATTAGGGAAACAAGAGGCTTCATTAAACGATGTAGATGGAACGAAATTGCTATTTCCGGAAGTGATTGTTGTGCCATTTAAGGTTAAATTAGGCTGACTAACCCCTGCGTTTGGAGTTGAGCCTGTTCTGATTGTTTTATACCACAAAAACCAAGATAAATCAAAATCCATCCAGCATAAACCCCAATAATTATTACCATCAAAATAATTGCCATTCGTGTACGTTCCATTTCCCTGGTCATTTATATCACCGCTACCAATAATAGCATAAGTATTGTTTTGAAAAAAATTGCAGGTAATATCTACACTCATAGCTGTGCCATTATCATTTGATGAACTACCCGTTCCAATTGGATTTTGGTCAGGGCTTATAATCAATCCGTAATTTGTATTTAAAAAGCTATTACGCGTAATTACACTGTTCGTCCCACCATCACCATAATACTGCATTGAATAATTAGTACAACCGTCAAATGTATTTAATTCAATATTTATATCATCACAATCTTTAAAGTGAAATCCATTATACCCACCATACAGAAAATTACCATAAATATTGCTTGAATTAATACAGCTTTCAAAATAGCCTCCATAAGAAATATCTTCCATGTAACTACCGGTTACTTCAATATTATTGCAGCCGTTATAATAGATACCCGTCCCTATATTACTTCCCAAACCTGTATTGTTATTTACTGCACTTACGTTAAAGAGGTTTTCATATTGTGAAACATTCGTGCTGTTTGTTACATACGACCCATAATTCATCGTTCCCAGAAACCGGTTCGCATCAAAGGGATAAGCCTGATAATAGCCCAACGTTATGGTACTGCAATTATCTAAATCAATCGCTTTATCCAAAATGACATCTTCGTCGAAAGAATATTTATCAAACATGTAATTAGCACCCTGGGCATAAGTAGTGGTATTATTGACAACATTTGTAACATTCCGCCCGTAGATACCTGAATTAAAGAAACTCGTAAAAATCATAAGACTATTGCCACTTGGACTTAATTGTCTCCCCAAATTTATATTATTGGCATCAGAGATCTCGATGGCATTGGTCTTAAAATTATTGCTTCCATCCAAAAAGTTATTTCCGGTAAATGTACAATCATAGATATCAAAATCTTTAACATCTTCAAGGTAAATCATTTGCTTAAACGCGCTTCTGTTACCGCCGCTGAAATAAGAGTAATCACCGTCTAAGGTAAATTGGGAAGCAAAATTGTCATGCATATTTTTCCCTGTGAATGAATCACCTCGAATTTCCGGATGATAATCATAGGATGGATAGTTCATTAATGCAATATCGGTATTATTATTTAAAAAAGCTGTTTTAGCTATAACAACCTCTCCACCTGTATGAGAATAAACTCCTATATAAGCATCGCTAATATAACAGCCGTCGGCTGAACTATAGAATTTTCCATGCCGGTTTAATCCCCTGTCGTAACTTGCGTTACCATCTATTATAACGCCCTGCCATTTATCACAACCTCTTAATCGGCAAACGCCATTATTGAGCGTGAATTTCCCGCCTGCTGTAGTTCCATCTCCGGCCTCTAAAATAATTTTAGTGCCTTTTAACATATCAATATTTGCATTACTAATTACAAGTTCCGCTCCCTTTTGAATTGTAACTGTTCCACCTAAAACATAATCTGTTATTGTGTGTAGCCCCCCGGTATCACTTAATGTTGTTACACCAGATGCTGTTGTAAAAGTAGGACTAAGAGTATAAATCAAACTCCCTTGTGAGCAATCACAGACCACCTCAAGTTCTGCCTTTTCTTGGTTGCCACAAGGGCCGTCGGCAAACACCGTAAATGTTCCCATTCTATTGGCAGTACATGTGCTTGTAGTACAAACCAGGAAACCATTCTCATACCAACGGAAATTAGACCAACTCCCTACATCTAAAACCGATAGAGAAATTGGAGTCCCGCTTGTCATCGTATATTTAAGAGGGCTTCCGGTACCAGTAGGGGTTATTGTTAAATTATTTACGACTGTAATATTTGCTGAAGTAGTGCAATAATAAGGAGTAGTTATGGTATACGTAATCGTATAAGGCCCTCCAACACCTGCTGCTGCGGCACTAAAATAGTATGCGCCTGCCAGATTACTGATACCTCCACCACCGCCTGTAAAAACCCCAGACCCCGGGAAACTCATTGGATTTAGATACAAATTTGCATTTGTACAAACGATGGACGGCAAACTTAAAATGCATTGCGCCATTTGCATCTTGCTTACCAAGCTAAAAAGTAGGATAAGTAAAAATAATTTGGAATTGAATTTGGTTTTTTTCATAGGAAAAGATATTTTATTAAGTTTTATAGGCACGCCAAAGTTATGAATAATAACTCGTAATTCTAATTCTCTTTGGTCATCCTGCTGCTTAATCGTCAAAAGGAATTACTCCCGTAAATAACTTATCCTATCTCAGCAGCATCACCGTTCCTTTATAGTTATGGCGCATATTATCTTCGTCAACCGCTGTAAAGAGGTATAAATACGTGCCCATTTCGCATCCTTCACCACTCCATGCCGGCTGCGGGTTTTTGCCTGATGC
>CAIUDH010000008.1 GCA_903897855.1 uncultured Bacteroidota bacterium
AATATAAAATTGATTTAACCTAAATAAAACATCCGAAAATGCAACAGCTCAATTGCTAGTGGATAATTTCTGTGGTGCCGATAAAATAAATTAAAGGCAAGACCTTGAATCTTTGGCAAAGGAGCCGCCAACGCTTACCCGAGTTTCAACTCAAACCGGTAAATAAAAATTGGAGTAGATATTAGGCTATTTCTCTGGAAAATAATTCGTCCATAAAATAAAACCTAAAATCCTTACTTTTGCATATTCTGACTAAAATGAATATTCTTAAATTTTTCCTCTTTTTTTTCACCTTGCTTGAACTTTTCTCTTGCAACCAGAATAAAAATACCAAGAATAATGAGGAAACCACAACAACAGGGACAATTTGTGTGAGTGTGGATGAAAGCTTAAGGCCATTAATGGAAGCGGAATTGAATGTTTTTGGATATCTGTACGCTGACGCTCATATCAAAGTTAGCTTCAAACCAGAAGCAGGCGTGATGAACGATTTTAAAAACGATAGCGCTAGAGCAATCATCGTAACGCGTGAATTAACGGCCAACGAGATGGCTTACTTTAGAAGTATTCAATACATTCCGATAGCGTTGCCCTTTGCTAAAGATGGAATTTCTGTTATTGTAAATAAAAAAAACAGACTCGATAGCTTTACTGTCGCCGACTTGAAACAAATTTTAACCGACAAATGGACAAAAAAAATGCTGGTGGTATTCGACAATTCTGCTTCCAGCACGGTTCGTTGGCTCACCGATTCGCTACTGAAAAAGGAAGTGTTGGCGAAAAACTGCTTCGCCGTGGAAACAAATCCTGAAGTGATAAAATATATCAGTGAGCACGAAAATGCCATTGGAATTATTGGCACAAGCTGGATTAGTGATAAAGATGATAGTGCTGTGACCCTTCGGTTAAGCACCATTAAACGGGCTCGTATCGCCGCCGCTGGAAGCGTCGACTATTTAGAACCATTTCAAAGTGAAATTCAAACCGAGCGGTATGCCTTAGCACGCATGGTATATGTAATTCAGCGCGATGGCAAGCTAGGCTTAGGCACGGGGCTGCAGCATTTTTTATTTTCAGAAAAAGGACAGATGATTGTACTTAAGTTTGGACTGATGCCCTACACCCAACCAGAGCGTAGTATTCATTTAAATCTAAATTAAATTTGCATTACTTAACACCATTTGCAAAATAAAGGCAAAGTATTTGATAGGCGTAGGATAGAAAATTTAAAAGAACTATAAAATAAATTCATAATTATACAATGAGAAGTCTGAAGAAGTTAGTATTTGCGATGGTGTTATTAATGGGAGTAAAAGCTCAAGCACAAACCGTTGATGCGGGGTTAAAAGCTTGGAGCAACGAGAATTATAATACCGCCCTCGATATTTTTAAAAAGGCCACAGAAGCCGATCCTAATAACGCAACCGCATGGTTTTATTATGGCCAGGCGTTATTTAAGTCTGGAGACGTTGTTGGTGCCAAAGCGGCTTTTGACAGAGGTGTTGCAGCGCGGCCCGCTGAGTTTTTGTGTATCATTGGTCAGGCTAAAGGCCTGTTGGATGGTGGTGATGTCGCTGGGGCAGAGAAAAAAATTGCTGGGGCACTTAAAGGAACAAAAAGCAAGGACCCTGATATATATCGCTTCGCCGCAGATGCCTATGCCACAAATAAAAACAAAGATTGGGCGAAAGCCATTGAATACGCTCAAAATGGTTTGATTACGGTGAAAGGCAAGCTCGATTTTAATAGCTACGATGCTTTAGGTGATGTGTATTTTGAAAAACATTATAGTGGTAACGGAGAAGATAGAGATATCGGTTTTGCCATTACCAATTATGAAAAGTCATATGCGTTGAATCCTAAATCACCGTATGCGATGACAAAAATTGGCAAAATCTGGAGTACCACGAAAACCGATTTAAGTTACCGTAGCTGTATCGACGCCCTTGATAAAGCGAAAGCCGCGGACGCCACTTTTGTCCCTATGCGCAGCGTATATTCCTTCATCTTCGAAAAGACTGGTCAGCTCGAGAAAGCAAAGGCTGAACTCGAACTCTATATCGCCGGCTGCGAGGACAAAGTGAAAGCAAACGACCGGATGATTAATATACTTTACCAATTGAAAGATTGGAACGGCACCTTGGAATTGGCAAAACAAATGAATGGCATGTATCCAAAGAACTGCGATTATTTGCAAGTTTTAGCACATGCCAATACCGAATTGGGCAATTACCTTGAAGCCTTGAAGTACTTCGATTTGATGCAAAACCAATGTGCGGCACAAAAACTGGGTGCTGAAGACTATTCCTATTTAGCGAAAGCAAACAAGGCGGCAGGCAACGATTCAATTGCAATTCTATATTATTATCAGGTAATTGCTTTGGATTCTACGAAGGAACAAGCCATCCTAAAGGAAATCGCAAATGGTTATTACAGTTCAAAAAAATATGATTTAGCGATTGTGATGCTAGAAAAATTAAATGAAAAATATCCTACACCGAATACTAAATACAAACTGATGGATGCCTACTATAAGTCAAAAAAATGGAGAGAAACCATTATGGCTGCTGATAGTTTTATTGTCGGAAACGAAGGGAATCCATTAGGCTATTTATATAAAGCGAGAGCTTTATACTATGTAGATACTGCGGATGAAAGAAAAGCGTTGGCGGATATGTATCATATTTACCTTGAAAAAACAAAAGACACCACCTATTCAAAACAGGTGCTGATAAGTGAGAAATCAGAGGCCCATCAATCTATTTGTGTGCATTATATAAAGAAGAAAAACTTGAAAGCAGCCATGGCCGAATTGGATGAAGCATTAATCGATGACCCAAAGAATCAGGCTCTCCTTTCGTTACACGCAAAAATAGAGAAGGCACTGAAACCGCTACCTGTACCAAACGCACCTATAAAGTCAAAATAAGATCGAATCTAATTCCAATAAAGCCGTTGTAAATAACGGCTTTGTTTTTTTGCCTAAAGGGTAATCCACCACACTAATTTAGCGACCAATGCTCTGTTTTTTATTTTGAGATACGGGTCGTAATTATCGGTGTACACCACAAAGAAATCGCTCATCGGTTTAAAACGCCACTGAAACCGAAGATTCAAATTAATATTTTCGGCCTGTGTATTGTATTGTAAAAACGTCGTAAAATATATTTTTTGAGTGAAAGAGAGTTCAGCCTTGACGCCAAACAAATGCAAAGCCGAAGCATGGCCCGACGGCCAATTAAAATAATTTACGTTATAGTTGATATTAAATATACCCCATGGTTGATAGCGGTAGTTCACATCAATAGAGGCGCTACTGCGCAAGCTAGTAAAGTATTTCCCGAAATTATACAAGCTCGCATAATTAACCTTTTTTCTTTTATTGCTCGTAAAGCTTATGCTGTAATTATTGAAAGAATAATTCCCTGGAAGTATATTATCAATAGTGTCGTTACTCAATTTCAGGGTTGCAAACTGATTCATATAATTAACATTAACACCTGTATAAAAAATAGCGCTGTTCTGAAATAAGATGCTGTAAGACGGATTGATAAAATAAGACATTGTTTTGTAATCACCATTTGCATAGTAATCGGAATATACCGTATAAGCATGGTTATTGATTCGTTTTGACTTCGGGTAATAACGATATGTAATAGACGGTTCTAGTCGCAGGAATGTTTTTTTGATTAGGCTATTCGACACCGGATCATATTGCGCCTGATGAGATACATATCCTACTTCAGGGGTATAGTTTTTACTTACATATTCGTGGTTCCAATTGATATCCCAGGTGGGTGTGCTATATTGTAAAAAGGTAGCGTTGGCAGAAGCCCCTTGGCCTTGCTTGGGAGTAAACGATTGATGGTAGAATGCCTTCCCCCTCCATTTATTATTGGGTGAAAGTAGAAAATAATCAAAACAGGCAACTCTGTTATAACTATTTAGGCTAGATTGCAAAATATCACGATTTACCAAAGTAAATTGAATACTGCTGGTTTTAAATATTTGTCGTTGGAGTGCTGCAACACTATAGTTCTGAGGTGCAATGTGATTCGCTTCATCTTTCGCTGTAACGACATTCATGATCCCAATGCGCCAGTTTTCGTTTAGTTTTCCACTCAAGCGAGCGCCCGCCAAAATAGGTATTGGAGCCCCATTGATCAAGCCTATCCGACGCGAGAAAAAAGGTCGAATCTGGGTGAATCCAATGGAAGAAAAGAGGTCACTATTCTCTATAAAAAACTGACGACGCTCCGGATAAAACAGACTATAGCTCGTGAGATTAACTTGCTGTCGGTCGACTTCTACCTGACTAAAATCGGGGTGAAGGGTAATATCCAGATTTAAGGAGGAAGACACTGCATACTTAATATCCATACCAACACTTGGAGCGATGTTCACTTTCTGTGATTTCTGATAATCGTTATTGATATTTGAGCTCAAATAGGGGATGATAGAAATGGTATGACCCGTTTTCGGAGGTTCTTCATCCCAAATTAAATTGCCACAAAAATTAAGTACCGAAATATTATACGATCTGGGAATACTTGTCCAAGAAGTGCTTTCAAATCGTTTCATATCATTTCTTACAAAGTTCACTCCCCAGGTTTTCAAGCCCTCCTTAAATCGAATCGATTTAAATGGAATTGCAAATTCACAAGTCCAACGATCAGCATACTGTTTCACTTCACTGAACCACAGATTATCCCAGTCGGTACTCACGCCAAAATTTCCTCCGTTGGCTACTAACCCTTCCCGTTGCGCCCCCATTGGGTTTACACCAAAATTAAAGCCATTTGTTTTGTCGTTGAAGGGGTCAAAAACAATGGCAAAGGCGTCACTTGCTGGATAACTAAAATCGCGTTTCAATGATTGTATTACATAATCCTTTTTAATATTGTCATAACACGTGGCGAACACATAAATATTGTTTTCGTCAAACAATAAACGCACCTCTGTTAGGGTTTTGGCCACCGCTGTATCGTAAGGCGTAACTTCACGAAAGCCACTTGCAAACTCAGCCTGTACCCAAGCTTCCTCGTCATCAATACCGTCAATTTTAATTGGTGTTGATATTTTTTTTATATGAATAGACTTAGAAACTACCTGGGCAGAAGCTACGTAAAGGAAAAAGCAGAAAAAGATTGTAAAAATTTTAGGCATTAATATTTTGATTGGCCGGTACTATAAATTAACATGGTGAAATTAGATTTCTCTCAATACTCGATTCGGTGCTAATATCTTGTTCAAGGTATACTGCCAAAGGTATTCCGTACTTGGGAATAAAACAAATTACAGAGCGAAATCTTAAGAAAGAGCCCCGCCACGGTGGCAGACACTATTTTTTCACTTCTTTCGTAAAACTTTCTTTCAAGCTTACGGTCCTGTTAAAAACTAAGTGGTCGAGTGTTGAATCTTTATCCTTACAAAAATACCCTTTTCGCAAGAACTGAAATCGTTGTGATTCGGTAGCCTCCTTTAACGCAGGTTCGGCAAAGGCATTCATGATTATATTAAGGCTGTCGCTATTGATATATTCTTTGAAATCGCCTTCTTCAAGGGCAGGATTTTCTGATTTAAATAATCGATCATACTCCCTTAACTCTACACCAATAGCATGTTTAATACTCACCCAATGTAAGGTGCCTTGCACTTTTAAACCTGAGGTGTCATGTCCACTCTTGCTTTCAGGGATATAGGTACAATGAATCTCTAAGATATTTCCAGCCTCATCTTTTATGACGCCATTGCAAGTAACGATATACGCGCTTTTCAGACGAACACTTTGTCCGATTGCCATTCGAAAAAATTTCTTGGGCGGATTTTCCATAAAGTCTTCATGCTCGATATAAAGTTCTTTACTAAATGGAATGGTGCGTACGCCCGAATGCTCTTCTTCAGGATTGTTTTCACTTTCTAAGAGCACCTCCTCTTCAACAAAATTGGTAATCACCACTTTCACCGGATTGAACACCACCATTCTACGAAATGAGGTTTTGTTTAACTCCTCACGCACACAAAACTCGAGCAGCGATATCTCATTTAGTTTATCCCGTTTAGCAATACCCGCTCTTTCACAAAACTCACGTATCGCTCGAGGAGTATATCCACGGCGTCGCATTCCGGCAATCGTAGGCATACGAGGATCGTCCCAGCCCGACACATGATTTTCATTTACTAGTTGTAAGAGTTTCCTTTTACTCATTACCGTATAGCTCACATTTAAACGAGCAAACTCATATTGATGAGAAGGGTAGATGTTTAATTTTGCAATACACCAATCATAAATTGCACGGTGTGGAATAAACTCCAAGGTACAGATTGAATGTGTGATGTTTTCGATGGCATCACTCTGTCCATGGGCGAAATCATACATTGGATAAATGCACCAAGCATCGCCTGTACGGTGGTGATGGGCAAATTTTATCCGATATAAAATAGGATCACGAAGCAACATATTAGGTGAGGCCATATCTATTTTTGCACGCAATATTTTCGCTCCTTCTTCAAATTTACCGGCTTTCATCTGCGCGAACAACTCCAAATTCTCTTCCACACTTCTATCTCTGAAAGGACTATTGCTTCCCGGTTCGATGGGTGTCCCTTTCATGGCTGCAATTTCATCGGGTGTTAAATCGTCCACATAGGCATCACCTTGCCGAATTAATTGCATTGCAAACTCATAAATTTTATCAAAATAATCGCTCGCATAAAATTCGTTCGCCCATGAATAACCAAGCCATTTTATATCTTCTTTTATACTCTCGACATATTCAGTGTCTTCAGTTACCGGGTTGGTATCATCGAATCGTAAGTTTGTTTTGCCCCCATACTTTTGAGCAAGTCCGAAATTGAGCCAAATCGAAGAGGCATGACCCAAATGCAAATATCCGTTAGGTTCGGGAGGGAAACGAGTTAAAATTGAAGTGTGTTTGCCCGTACGCAAGTCGTTTTCTATAATCTCCTCTAAAAAGTTTAATGCTTTTTCTTCTTCTTTTTTTAATGGTTCCATATTTATTTGTTTGAGATGATGAGGGTAGGCTATTTACTTTAAAGCCTACCCGTCATAACCCATGAAAATTATAATTGATTATAACAATTTCCTACCCGTTCTAGACTCTTTTCAATACCTATCAAAGCCACCAAGTCAGGGATCGCAGGCCCCGACAATTCGCCCACCAAGCTTACCCTTAAAAACTTCATCAGCTCCCCCATTTTTATGCTGTTAGCCGAGGCGAAATTTTTAAATGCGTTTTCAATTTCTAGTGGATTAAATTCTAGGATCGCATGCAGAGCTTCGCCTAATGCCTCTAGTGATAAATTCTCCTTGATAGTTTTTATTTTCGTGAGATTCACCTCTGTATAAAGTTCTGGGTTATTAAAGAGATAGGTATAACTCATTATTTCGTTGAGTGTTACCAATCTATCCTTCACTAAGCCGCAAACAGCCGCTATATAATTCATTTCAAACGACCCTATTTTTTCTAATATCAATGGTTGCAAAAGGAGGGCGAGATCTTCATTGCTTTTGCTTTTAATGTATTCATGATTGAACCACTTCGCTTTTTCTGCATCGAATTTAGCACCTCCATGACTGATACGCTCAAATGAAAAGGCCTCGATTAACTCCTCGATAGAATAAATTTCCTTTGTTCCTCCAGGGTTCCAGCCCAGAAAAGCAAGCATATTTAGAACGGCTTCTGGCAAATAACCATTTTGTTTGTACCCTGAACTTATCTCATGGGTATTGGGGTCGGACCATTGCAGTGGAAATACAGGAAATCCTAAACGGTCGCCATCACGTTTGCTTAATTTCCCGTTTCCATCGGGTTTAAGAAGCAACGGAAGATGCGCAAATTTGGGCATTAACTCCTCCCATCCTAGATAGCGATACAGTAGTACGTGAAGCGGAGCACTCGGCAACCATTCCTCCCCCCGAATGACATGCGAAATTTTCATGATGTAATCGTCGCAAACATTGGCCAAATGATAGGTAGGCATGCCATCGCTTTTAAGCAATACTTTATCATCCATTTCAAGCGTATTTACGGTTATCTTTCCCCTTATCTCGTCATAAAATGTAATTTCTTCATTCGCCGGAATTTTAAGACGTATCACATACGGTGTTTGTTTTGCTAACTTCATGTCAACCTCCTCGGGTGAAAGTGTTAGAGCATTGTTTAGTTTCAACCGGGTAGTACTATCATATTTGGCATTGGCATTGGCCGTCCTTAAATTTTCAAGATCTTCTTCGGTGTCGAAAGCATAGTAAGCAAACCCATTTTGAATTAATTTTTCAGCATATTGACGATACGAATCTTTGCGCTCCGACTGCCGGTAGGACGCGAAGGGGCCATCACCAAAACCGACGCCTTCGTTGGGCTCTATACCAACCCAGCGAAGCGAGTCGATGATATATTGCTCGGCTCCTTGCACCAAACGGTTTTGGTCGGTGTCTTCAATACGCAAAATAAAATCGCCATGATGTTTTTTGGCAAATAAATAATTGTACAATGCTGTACGAACACCGCCAATATGTAAAGGTCCTGTGGGGCTGGGTGCAAAACGCACTCTTACGCTTCTGTTCAAATTCATGATTGAAGCGCGAATTTAGCACAAAAGAATTTATATCAATCTATATTCTTAAACCAGGCCGTTGTTTAAGGGCTCCATTAGATTTTTGCCCCATTAATATAAACACGATCAATGATATCCTCTCCGAAGGTATAGGGCAGAAGCGCCAATGAGTGCATGGGTTTAGTAAGGATGAAATTCGCTCTTTTCCCTCTTGCGATAGAGCCCACTTCCTCTTGCAACTCCAATGCAAAGGCCGCATTGAGGGTGCTTGCATTGAAAGCTTCTTCTGGCAAAAGCTTCATTTTGATGCATGCCAGTGAGATTAAAAAACTCATTCTTCCATTGGGTGATGTACCCGGATTATAATCGGAGGCAATACACAAGGCAGCACCTGCATCGACGAGCTTACGAGCTGGGGCGTAAGGAATGCCTAAAAAGAACGAAGTACCGGGCAACACGGTAGCAATAGTGTTCGCTTGAGCCAATAATATTATTTCTTCTTCTCCCACTTCCTCTAAATGGTCAACCGTGATCGCCTTATTCTTAATCGCCACTTGCACCCCTCCGGTGAGGCCTAATTCATTCCCATGAATTCTAGGTTTCAACCCATATTTTGAGGCCGCACTTAATATTTTATTGGTTTCAGTAATGGAAAAAAAACCTTTTTCACAAAATACGTCAATATAATCGGCTAATTTTTCGACCGCGATATTCGGCAACATTTCGTTAATGATAAGGTCGATATAACCTTCATGATTTTCCTTAAACTCCAGAGGATAGGCATGGGCACCTAAAAATGTAGCTTTAACTGGGATGGGCAACTCCTGTTTAAGTTTGGCTATCACACGTAACATCTTTAGTTCATCCTTCACAGTTAATCCATATCCACTTTTTATTTCAATAGCCCCTGTGCCTTGCTTCATCAACTGTAATGCACGCAAATAAGCCTCCTCAAACAACTGAGCTTCGGAGGTTTGCTGCAAACGTCGAGCCGAATTCAGTATGCCACCACCCCGTTGGGCAATCTGCTCATAGGACAATCCATTTATTTTATCCACGAATTCATTCTCCCGAGTTGCCGCAAATACAATATGGGTATGACTATCAACAAACGTTGGCAGAATGAATCGACCCGAACAATCGATGATTTGATCGGAAGCCATATCCATATAGCCATCACCGGAGCCAAAATCGAGGATACGCCCTTTTTCGCACAAGAGCCATGCATTCTGGATTAGAGGAAGTTGCGCCAACTCCTTACCACGTAATGCAGTAACCGGTTTGTCCACGCGTGCACAGAGCGATTTAATATTTATAAATAAGTTTCGCATGGGGTAGAATAAACTTCAAATCAAGGTTAAAAAAAGCGAAGTGGAAAAACAAAATTAATATTATTTAGTGGCATACTATTTGTAATAGTTTTTACTCGAAAAAAAGTTTACCTTTGCTTTACTAAACATTAATAATCATTTCAAATATGAAATCCTTAAAATCACTTTTTATTTTAGCTGTATCCATTATCTCAGCTTTCGTTTTAACTTCTTCTTCATGTGGTTCTACCTGTGTTGCCCCTGAAATTGTTTTTAATCCATCAGGAACAACCTTGACCAAAGCCCCAGGAGAAGTCGTTGCATTTAGTATCGTTGTCACCGGATCGGCCGACAATATTAAATCGATCAAGGTATCTAAATCTTCTAACGGAGTATTACAGGCCGACTTTATTTCGATACCAAGTGTAGGCGAAAAAGGAAAGACTGTAGCCTTAGTTGATACGATTCCATCGTCGATTACTTATGGCTCGGTGATCACCTATACCGTAACCGCCGTGAGCGACTGTAAAGATGCCACTGCCGATACCAAAACAATGACCGTTACGATAGGCCCATCATCAACCATTATCCCTGATAGTGTTGGAAATAACTCTTTCCCACGTGTTTATAGCCGTTGGAGCCTAAGTACATTAAACAATTCAGCTTACCAATTGCTTCCAGCATTAGACAAAAACAATGTTCCTTTAGATGGTCGCCGTTTTGCTAGCCAGCCCAATGATGAAAAAGATATCCGCGACACTATTTTAATCAAGGATCCTTTTAAAGCTAATGTACGCTGGGGTTCACGTAATGGTTCTAAATTTGTTAAGCTCGTTGGTTTCAATTGGGCCACTGCTTCGCCTCAAGGTATCATTGCTGCCTACAATTCAGGTACTCCAACCGATATCGTCACCTTTACAACGGGTGATTTAATCGTGGTAAATATTAAAAATAAAAATACCTACGCCTTGGTGAAAATAAAAACCATCGTAGATACTGGTTCGGCAGATGACGAGGATTATACCCAATTCTCTTACAAGCTTGCTCAGTAATATTTGAACAAATTTCTAAAGCCGCCCTTTCGAAAATCGGAAGGGCGGCTTTTTTATTACGATCTGTGTTTTTACAAATTTACTTATAAAGATATCGTGTTGGATAGTTTGGATGGTGCCGAAACACTACTGCACATTCGATTGAGATTTCAGATTTTTAAAGTCGTTTTTGTGAAGTTATAAACACCTTGAACATTAATAGCAATGGCGATTTAGGAGTAATTATTTAAGTTCTTCACATTGTTACCACATCAATTTAAATTATGTTGATATGTAAATTAGTGTTGCGTAGTTGCATTTAAAAAAGTTTATTTGAAGGCTAAAAAAATATAAAAAATAATTTACACCGGTTTTAAAACATGGATGATATCACAAAGACCACAAATATTCGGACGGCCCTAAAGAATAAACAAATTCAGGTAGGGCCGAATAGTGAGGGAAAACTGCCGCCACAAGTTTTAGATTTGGAGGAGAGTGTTTTGGGTGCCATCATGCTCGATAAAGAGGCTATTAATACCGTAGTCGAGATTTTACAGCCTGAAAGTTTTTATAAGGATTCGCACCTAACGATTTTCAAGGCAATGATTAGTTTATATACAAAATCAGAGCCGATTGATTTATTAACCGTTACTCAAGAACTACGCGAACAAGGGTCTCTGGAAATTGTTGGTGGCGCTTATTATATCACCCAACTCACCACTCGTCTTACCTCGGCCGCCAATGTGGAGTTTCACGCTCGTATCATTCAAGAAAAATACATTCAACGGCAGCTCATAAAGATCGCCAATGAAACGATAAGATTCGCTTACGAGGATACTAGCGACGTTTTTGAACTACTCGACAAAACAGAACGGAGTATGTTTGAGTTGACGAATGGCTTGATGAATAAGCAAAACCGAAGTATCGCTGAATTATTAAAACAATCGATTAAAGAGTTAGAGAAAGTCAAAGAAAACCCCAACGACCTCAGTGGTGTTCCAACGGGCTTCGCAGGCTTAGACCGCATCACTTCAGGATTTCAGAAATCAAATCTAATTATCATCGCCGCTCGTCCCGGTATGGGTAAAACGGCTTTCGTCTTATCCATTGCACGAAATTTAGGGGTTGATTATAAACGCGGGGTGGCCATTTTCTCTTTGGAGATGAGTAGCATAGAGTTGGTAAACCGTATGTTGAGTATTGAAACTCAGATACCTGGCCAGATTATTCGAGACGGGAAATTAGACAAAGCGCAATGGGAACAGGTCATGACCAAAATTACTCGACTGAACCAAGCTCCCATTTTCATTGATGACACCCCTCAGCTTTCGGTTTTTGAGTTGCGTGCAAAAGCCCGCCGTTTAAAAATGCAGCATAATATCTCTTTGTTGGTGATCGACTATTTGCAGCTCATGCGTGCCGACCAAACCAATAATAAGAATGGTACCCGTGAGCAAGAAATTAGCTATATCTCAAGGTCTCTAAAGGCCTTGGCGAAAGAATTGGAAATCCCGGTTATTGCCTTATCTCAGTTGAGCCGGGATGTGGAGAAAAGAACCAATAGCAAAAAGCCTGTCTTAAGCGATTTACGTGAATCGGGATCGATTGAGCAAGATGCCGATATGGTTATGTTTTTATATCGACCAGAATATTATCAACTGGCAACCTTGGACGATGGTTCACCATCGGAAGGGATGGCCCAAATCATAATTCAGAAACATCGAAATGGAGAATCTGGCGTGGAGGTTAACACACGATTTATAAAAGAATATGCCCTGTTTACTGATAGCGGTTTGCATGGCTATGAAGAGAGTAATTATTCAGGTGGGAATAGCCGTGCTTTGGCGCCCAACGATAACCAAGGTACCATTACAAGGAGTTCTAGAATTAATGACGAAATGGAGGATGATCCATTTTAGTGTTCACCATCATTTCTATTTCTTTACTCTAATTCAATAAGATACGTATTTTAAGACTAAAGCTATTTCGACTAAAATTCAGCCTCAATCATAGGTACTTCCACCACCAGTATTTTAGCTTTTTTATTAATTTTGATTTCTACACTCTCGGTTTCCCATACTCCGATGGCATCGCGTTGGCTTAAGATTTCATTCTCAATCGATACAGCGCCCTCAACAACCAGAATAAACGCTCCATTGCCGGGGTGTTTAATTCTATATTCAACGGTTGTGTTTTCATCGAAGGTTCCCATACTAAAGCTAGCATCCTGATTAATCCATAAACTCTCGCCTTCTTTTGTGGGTGAGACTAATGTCGTAAATGCATTTTCATTCCCCTCTGGAGCAAACGATTTCTGCTCATAGCGTGGCACTATATTACGTACTTTGGGGAAAACCCAGATTTGAAACAAATTCAACACTTCGGTTTTTGAAGCGTTAAATTCAGAATGGTGAACCCCTGTTCCAGCACTCATAATTTGAACATCTCCCGCCTTGATAATCCCACTATGACCCATACTGTCTTTATGGGCGATGGCACCACTTAAAGGGATGGTGACAATTTCCATATTATCGTGAGGATGTGTACCAAAGCCCATACCAGCGGCAATTTCATCATCGTTTAAGACGCGCAAGGCACCAAAATGTATTTTGTCGGGATGGTACCAGCTAGCAAAGGAAAAAGAATGGTGCGCATTGAGCCAGCCATGATTCGCATAACCACGTTCGTGAGAGGGGTGTATTACTTTTTTCATATTGATTGATTTGTACTAATCAAGTATTTTAATCTCGTTTTTGGGTATTGACTTATTCGACTTTAACGTTGAATCATGGGTCGCCACTTCCTCTTGAACATGCTTTAACACCGCACTGTCAATACTTACATTGAGTTCAAATCCGATTTGAATAATCATACAATTGAACTGTATAAGTAAAAGCACCACTATTAAGGTACCGATGGATCCATAGATTTTACTATAAGAGGCAAAATTATTCACGTAGTACGAAAATAGGATGGTAGAAGTTAGTGAAAGTATAACAGCAAGCGTGGAGCCCGTGCTTATAAATTTCCATTTGTGCTTTTTCGACGGAGCAAAATAAAATAACGATGAGATGGTAGTAAAAAACAAGGCCACAGAGATTACCCATCGACTGATGGTAAGCACCGAGACCACCGTTTTGCCCTTGATCCAATGATGCGAGAGAAGCCACTGTGTACCCCATTCTCCAGCGGTAATCAGGACCACCGAAACGATGATAAGTACACTGAAAAACAGTGCCAGAAAAATAGATACGACTCTTTGTTTGATCATGGTCCGAGTTTCTTTGGTGTGGCCATATTTATTGAATAATTTCATCAAACTAAAAAAACCGTTACTCGAAAAATACAAAGCCAAGACAAAACCAAAGGACAGAACACCGCTATGTTTTTTTCTTAAAATATCGTTAATCGTGACTTTTATAGTTTCGAATGTTGACTTATCAAGTACCTGTTCAAAAAACTTCAGCACCTCGTCTTTAGTATCATTAATTGGAATAAAAGGAATCAGAGTAAAGAGGAAAATAATGGCAGGAAAAAGAGCGATAAAAAAATCAAATGCTAGAGCCGAGGATCGCATATTTAAATCTTCGTCCGACATTTGCTTGTAGAAGAAATACATCACGGCGTAAATAGATTCGCCTTGAAAGCCAGGAAAGGAAACCCGTTGAGTAAATTGTATAAACTTCTGGTAAAACCGGAAACGTATCAAAGACGTATGCAACCATTTCATAGGGTGAAATTAAAAATGTTTTATATAAAATAGGGCGTTAGTTTCTCCACTAGGGTAGCCGGACTTTTACAAGGGCGTTTGGAATTCATATTCACTGAAACCAAGGTTACATGACCCGTTGTAATTAACTCATCCTTCCCATTGTATATTTCATAATCAAAACGAGCTCGAACCGCTGGCAACTTACTGATCGATGTTTTTATTACAAGCAGGTCGTCGTAATACGCAGGCTTGTGAAAATTGAAACTTAAATCAAACACGGGCATCATAATTCCTTCCTCCTCAAACTGCTTATAGGTGAGTCCAAGATCGCGTAAAGCATCGGTTCTTCCTATTTCAAAGAAGGCGGCATAATTGCCATGATAAACAACTCCCATTTGGTCGGTTTCACTATAACGTACACGTACTTGAGTGGTGGATTGAAACATACTGCGAATTTATTCAATTTTAAGTTGATAATTAAAAGTTCTTACTTGGTGCGCTTCCTCTGAAATTCAGACATCACCACCACAACACTTAAGAGTGATGAGAATGATAAATTTCTTTTACGTTTAGTTTCTAAATATTATTTTTACACGTTATGAAATTGAAACAAAAAACAAAAAGAAGACTTCTTTTTTTTGGACTGATGCTATTGTTATTGTTGGGCGCAACTTATTATTTTATTTTTCGGGGCAACATTTCAATTCCAGCCAATAATGAGAAAGAATACCTTTATATACCTACCGGTGCCACGTTCGACGATGTGCTAGCCATATTAAAGAAGAAGAACTTGTTGAAAGACGAAACGAGTTTTACCCTGCTTTGCAAGAGCGTCGGTTATACACATAGTGTGTTGCCCGGAAAATACCGATTAAGCAACCGGATGACCAACTTTGAACTCGTGCGACTCTTAAAATCGGGGAAGCAGGAGCCCGTAAAATTGATTATCAAAGGTTCTCAGAGTATGCTCGCTTTTTTAGATTATGTAAGTAACAACCTAGAAATCACCCATGATGAGCTCAATCAAAAACTCACAGATGACGACTATCTTAGGAGTTACAGTTTAAATAAAGCTACTGCCATTTGCCTCATTATACCCAATACCTATGAGATGTATTGGAACACACCCGTTGAACTGTTTTTAGAAAAAATGCATGTCGCCTACGGAAAATTTTGGATGGAAAAACGTACAACGCTGGCCAAAGAATCGGGGCTCACCAAAACTGAGGTAGTAACCCTGGCAAGCATCATTGAGAAAGAAACTGATAAGGACTCCGATCTACCCATGATTGCCGGCGTTTATATTAACCGGTTATCGAAGGGAATGAAACTGCAAGCCGACCCGACAGTTTTATACGCGATGAATAACCTTACCTCTAAGCGGGTGTATAGTAAAATGCTTGACTTCGATTCGCCCTATAATACTTATCGCTATTCGGGCTTGCCACCCGGCCCCATCTGTATTCCAGCGGTGCAATCGGTGGATGCTGTACTGAACTATAAAAAACACCATTTTATTTATTTCTGTGCCCGTGCAGATGGAAGTGGATACAGTGACTTCGCAGAAAAATATGACGATCATAAGGTAAATGCGAAGAAATACCGAAATTATTTAGATGAACAGAATATTAAGTAATTCGGAAGATTCATGAAAATATAGGTTTTAAAAAATTCGAAAACCTAATTAAGGAAAGATGGGATGGAAGAGAAAAAACTAAAGAAAAATCCATCACGATGCTCATATGTGATACCTTCTTTTGCGGCTCTTATATCTATTTGATGCTCCAAGCGCGACAGATGCTCCCTTTAAACTCCAATTGGATTAACCGGCAATCAATGCTTTTAAATATTTTGATTGGGGGGAGGCACAAACCAACAAACCACAATTTTATGGTATTAAAATGTTTTAGGGTTTAGAGGAAAAATGACAATGAAACTTATTCAGCACTCAAAAGATGGTTAAACGAGAACCAAACCTTTAATAGGTTAATCATTTTATAAAACAAAAAAGGGGAAAATCAATTCCCCTTCAATGAAACAAAAACTAATGAAAAAAAAGTGAATGGAGTTGTAAGATTAATGAAAATCAGACATGACCTCGCATTCGCTATCTTTTCAGCAACTATTATGCCAAAGTTAATAAAAAAACAAATAAAATCAAAGATGCCCAATTCGATTGCCTTTTAAAAATAAAACTTTCTATAGGATTGGTAATAAATCAATTATCTGTTCACAAACTGTATATTCGTATCGCAAATGTTTAGACACATTTTAATAAAACTTATCTTGCTTCTCCACTTCAGTATTGCTTTAAATGCTCAAGTTGAGGAAGATTTTTCAGATGGTGATTTCACCTCGAATCCTACCTGGGTTGGCGATGTCACGAATTGGAAAATAGTTGGGTTACAACTCAACAGTAATAGCCCTATAACTTATACTCAGTCCTACATTTCGACCCTTAACACACTGGCTCAAAACACCCAGTGGTTGTTTACAATTGACTTGAAATTTGCTACTTCATCAGTGAATTATTTAGACGTCTTCTTAATAAGCGACTCTGCTAACTTGCTAGGCATGAACTCTGGTATTTTTGTGCGAGTGGGCAATACTTCTGATGAAATAAGTTTGTATCGGAAAGATGGAAATGTTAATACAAAAATAATCGATGGTTTAGATGGCCGGGTAGGTAGCACAACGAATAATCTCTTCCGAATTAAAGTCACGCGAGGGCCCAATAACGAGTTCAAGCTTTATGACGATGCCTCTGGAACCGGGAACGCCTTTGCCTTAGAAGGGAGTGCCTTGGAAAACTCTTACCAGAGCTCATCCTGGTATGGCTTCCTTATAAAATTCTCCTCTGCAAATACGCAGAAATTCTTCTTCGACGATATCACCGTGAGCCCATTGGTAGTAGACACCTTTGCTCCCATCGTAGATAGCGTGTGGGCTACCGACAGCGCAGAATGTATGGTTCAGTTTAATGAGGAAACAGACTCAAGCGCCGCTACAAGCCTCAGCAACTACACCTTAAACGGAACCATCAGTCCAATATCGGTCAAAAGAAAGGCGGGTTCTAATAGGCAAATCATTCTTCAGTTTGCGAGTCCCTTCACTGCAAATGCTTTAAATGTGATCCAAATTGCAAATGTGAAAGACATTTCGGGCAATGCAATGACGCATACCACCAAAACATTCAAGTATGGTATAATTCAGATTGGAGATATTGTAATTAATGAAATATTCCCTGACCCTTCGCCACAAATAGGAATGCCCGCCTATGAATTTATTGAACTCTGGAACACCTCTGGTCGTGATATTAACTTACTTGGGTTATCCATCAGTGATGGAAGCAGTACCGCCATCTTCCCAAGTTATGTACTTGCTAAAGATAGTTTTGTGGTCGTGAGTTCGACGGCTAGTTTAAATGCGTATGCCGGCTTCGGTGGCAGTATTGTATTGGCCAATTTCCCAAGTTTAAATAATGATGGCGATCATATCGAACTGTTAAACAAGCAAGGCCAAGAGGTGGATGAGGTGAGTTACGATCTGGGGTATTATAACAACAACTTAAAGAGTGATGGCGGCTGGAGCTTAGAACTCATACACCCGAAACTTCGATGTAAGAAGCGATACAACTGGAAGGCCTCGATGAACGCCCTCCTTGGAGGAACGCCTGGGCACCAAAACTCTGTATATGAAGAAGGAGCGGACACAATTGCTCCCACGATTGCAAAATTTGAACTCCTCAATGATTCGACCTGCTGGATCGTTTTTAGCACTTCCATGGACAGTTTGTCGCTTTCGGCTATATCCATTGGAACCTCACAGTCGATCGTTGAGAAAAAAGTTGGGAACAGAAATTCTGACAGCCTTCTTTTGAGTTTTGTTCCCTTACAAAATCAAGTTAATTATAGTTTCATCTTTAGTGTTGCGACAAGCTGCAACGGTATACCTATGAGACCGCAGCTTATTTCTTTTAAATATGATAAATCGTTTCATGCACAGTTCAACGGCATTGTTATTTCAGAGGTGCTAGTCAATCCTTCGGCATCACTCACAGCGCTCCCGAATAGTCAATTTATCGAGCTCCATAATAGAGGTGGTTATTCGGTAAATTTGAGTGGCATGAAAATTTCTGATGGAACCTCAAATGCTATCCTACCCTATTATAAACTGATGAGCGATAGTTTTATTTTAGTCGCTCCATCAACAAAAGCTACCGAGTTTATTGCAAAAAATATTCCTGCTTTATATGTTTCCTCTTTCCCCTATCTAAATATTGATAACGACCATGTTTATTTAACCGATAGCTCCAATGTTTTGATAAACACGATGCACTATGACACTAGAGCATTAAATAATCTTTCAAAGTCAAAAGGGGGATGGGCCATGGAGCTGGTGGATGAAAACAACAGTTGCCTCACCGAAGGAAACTGGATATATTCAACGCACCCTGATGGGGGCACACCCAATAAACCAAACTCTGTGAAAGCGATACTCAACGACCCTTCAAAATTGAGTTTCACCCGAGCTTATACTTTGGGCTTGGATGAAGTGGTGCTTGTATTTAACAAAGCCATTGATTTAAATGCCTCTAAATTACTTCTTCATTTAGAACTACTTCCCACAGTCGTTGGAGGATTTGAATTAAGCTATCATCAAAACAAAATAAATGAAATTTCGTTCAAATTAAATTCAGGCAGCTGGGCAAAAGAGGTAATTTATAAAATAACCATAACCGGTTTAGAAGATTGCGGAGGGAAACATTTAGATAGCATGAATGCTTTTTTTGGTTACCCTTCAAACCCTATGATAGGCGACATTGTGATTAATGAGATTTTATTTGATGCCCCATCTTATGGCAGTGAGTTTGTCGAATTATACAACACCTCCGATAAAATATTTGACTTGAGTGCAACAACGTTAACAAGTTATAATAAGTCGGGGTTCACGGGTGGGGCCATTGCCACCTCTAATGTGCCGCTACAACTTCTCCCTGGAAAATATATTGCACTATGCGCTGACCATATCGATATTCAAAAAAGGTTTTATTCTCCATCGCCCGAAAATGTTTTCACTACGGCCGACTGGGAAACACTCGATGATGACTCCGGAGTACTGATTCTCTCTAACCTAAACACCTCAGCCTCCATTGACTCGGCCTATTATTCCAAGAATTGGCATCACCCGTTTATTGCCAATGCGGAGGGTGTAAGTTTGGAGCGTGTAAATTTCAAGCGTGAAGATAAAACGCGAAACAATTGGCTTTCTGCAGCTTCTTCAGTTGGATACGCCACCCCTGCTTATCAAAACTCAAAATACAGTGATAAGGTAGCACCAGATCAATTTGTGTTTCTTACAAAAGCTTATTTCACGCCTGATAATGATGGGATGGATGATGAATTAAGTTTTACTCTTGTGCTGCCTTCACAAAACTTTGCTATTACAATTACGGTCTTTGACATACATGGCAATGAAATTAAAAAGCTAGCCAGAAATGAGATTGCGGCTGTTTCGAATTATTACACCTGGGATGGAAGCACCTCCTCTGGTGAGCTTGCACCTGTTGGGCACTATGTTTTATTCATCCAAGCTGTTGATACGAATGGGAAAGGAAGGGCGGAAAAAGAAGTCGTTGATTTATTGATGCGGTGATAGCATTTTTTTCGAGATGGATTTGGTTGCTTTCCTAATCTAACAGATCTGGTCTTATGGCCTTAGTTTTCTCCACTGCTTTTTCATGTTGCCACTCTTCAATCAATTTATGATTGCCATTGAGTAATACCTCTGGCACCTTGAATCCTTTATAATCGGCAGGGCGGGTATAAACGGGAGGGCTAAGTAAATCATCCTGAAATGAATCGGTTAAAGCAGAGGTGACATCGGTGATAGCTCCAGGAATAAGGCGTACAATGGCATCAACCAAAAGTGCTGCTGGTAATTCGCCACCACTCAGCACAAAATCGCCGATAGATATCTCTTTTGTAATAAAGTGATCACGTACCCTTTGATCAATACCTTTGTAGTGGCCACACAATAAAATATAATTTACACCCATCGACAATTTGTTTACCTCCGCCTGCTTTAGAACCGGGGCATCTGGACATAAATAAATAATCTCATTATATTTTCTCTCTTGTGTTAATTTTGCGATACAGTCATCAATCGGTTGTATCATCATCACCATACCTGCTGCACCACCGAAGGGATAATCGTCGGCTTGCTTTTGTTTAGAGGTAGAATAATCGCGTAAATTATGAATATGAATCTCGACTAAACCTTTATCCAAAGCACGCTTCACTATACTATGGGCAAAAGGGCCTTCAAGCAGTTGTGGATGAAGAGTGAGAATGTCGAAACGCATAACACTATTTAATTTGAAATTTAACTAGGGTATAGATAACGCTAGAGGGAATTAGGCATCGGAAATTATTTTTTCTTTAATGCAAGAATACTCCAGTCGGAGGCTTCCTTTTTAATCGTATTAACTAGTGTACCTAAGCCTGTGATTTCCATTTTCACCACATCTTCAGGTTGAAGCCATTGAGGCTTAAACCCTTTATCGTTGAGTACCCCTGTACCGTTGAGTTCAAGGAAACAACCAGTACCTACGGTACCACTACCAATAACATCGCCTGGAAAAATATCAACGCCATAAGAGCAGCGTTCCAATATTTCGGCAAAAGTCCAATCCATATCAGCCATATTTCCTTCCGAAACCAATACTTCATTGACCCAGCACTTCATCGTTAGATTATAGGCATTGCCGACATGATTTTCTTTCGGCGCTACTAAATAGTCAGCAAGGTCATCGGGCGTTACGAACCACGGGCCGATAACAGTACTAAAATCTTTCCCTTTAGCCGGGCCGAGGTTTAGAAGCATCTCTTCCATCTGCAGTGTACGAGCACTCATGTCATTCATGATCATATATCCAGCGATATAAGAATCTGCTTCCGAGGCTTTAAGGTTACGTCCTTTTTTGCCCACTACGATTGCCACTTCTAGCTCAAAATCCAATTTCTGGAAATGATCGGGCATAAAACTAAGTTCTCCCGGGCCCTGAATGGCATTATGGTTTGTAAAATAAAATATAGGGTATTGATCGAATTCGGGTATCATCGGTACCCCACGATTGCGTCGGGCCGAGGCAACGTGTTGCCTAAATGCGTATCCATCTCTACAACTCGTTGGGTTCGGAATGGGTGCTTGTAGCAAGCCATAGGCATCTGAGTATCCAATGCCATCGGCCTTAATCTTGCCGGTTCTTAAAGCAAGCTCAATTTCCCTTACTAAGGCAAGAGCTTCATTTCCGCCTTGCAGCAAGGTGAGTAAAGAGTTAGGTATTCGAGCATCTAACGAATTTAAATTATAAATAAAATCGTCAATAAGGATTCCTAAGTTGAGCTCTTGATTTTGTTGGTAGGTGACTAATTTCATGAGATAATGTTACGAAGGGGGCAATTTACTTGGGGCAATTAAACAGCTTCAACTGCCAAAATTTCAGGAACTGCCTTCATTATAGCCTGTTCAATACCCGCTTGCATGGTCATTTTACTTAAATCACAGGTACTGCAAGTGCCTAATAGTTTTATACGAACAAGCATCTCTTTGGTCACATCCACTATTTGTGCATCACCTCCATCTGCCTTTAGAAAAGGGCGAACAGTATCTAAGGCCAACTGCACACGATTTGTTAACTCTTGATTCATGGTGCAAAAATAGTCATTATTTGACAACTCTTCAGCACCGACCCATTCGGGCCTTCGAGATATCGCTAAAACAGCTTATAAATTTCCATGATACCCTCAAGTATCTTCGGGAAATCAATTTTCAGATCAATCAGTTTACCCGTATGAATATCAAATACCCATCCGTGCACCGTGAGTCCACGCTCTTGGTAGGCCTTTTGTACTGCTGCCGTTTTGATCAAATTCACGCACTGCTCTTGAACATTCAATTCGACTAGGCGATTATATCGTTTTTCTTCGTCCTTGATGGCATTCAATTCGTCGCGATGAAGGCGGTAAACATCGCGGATATTTCTTAGCCAAGGGTTTAGGATTCCTTTGTCTTCGGGCATCATAGCTGCTTTAATACCACCACAATTATAATGACCACAAACCACCACATGCTGCACTTTAAGCTCTTGGACGGCATAATTCAATACCGACATCACGTTGAGATCGACATTGTTTACTAAATTGGCTAGATTGCGATGAATGAATACCTCTCCAGGTTTAACCCCCATCAGGTCTTCGGCAGTAACACGACTATCCGAACATCCGATATACAAAAACTCCGGATTTTGCCCTTGAGCAAGACTCTTAAAATAGTTTTCATCGATCGCTAATTTCTCAGCTACCCATTTTTTATTATTCTCGAAAACCACACTAATTTTCGTCATGATATAACCACTTTTTATAATTAATTTATTTCGGTTTTTACATTTGCCCCATCGGGCCTATTTCATTCAGCTTCATTTACTTTGGTTTTATACTACTCAGTTTAAAGGATGCTTCTTCTGTTTTGCTTGAACTTGCAATTAAGTCATTTATTTCTATTAGTTCTGCGCTTGTAAAATTACGCCATTGTCCTATTGCGAGACGATCCAGTTTTATATTCATAATTCGAGTCCGCTTAAGTGATACCACTTCATAATCCAGATAATCACACATTCTACGAATTTGCCGGTTAAGGCCTTGAGTCAGAATGATACGAAAGACCTTATGGCCTATTTTTTCAACCATACATTTATCGGTAACCGTATCTAATACTGGTATTCCATTTCCCATCCTGAAAATAAATTCCGGTGTAATGGGCTTGTTCACGGTGACCAAATATTCTTTCTCGTGTTGATTTCCTGCTCTTAGGATTTTATTTACAATATTGCCGTCACTGGTAAGGAAAATCAAACCTTCAGAGGCTTTATCGAGGCGACCAATAGGGAATATACGTTGTGGGTGATTGATAAAACCAATAATATTTTTCTCTATTTGAGGCTCTGTGGTACAAGTAACACCGACGGGTTTGTTAAATGCAATATAAATAGTCTTCTCGGGTCTTTTTAAGGGCTTTCCATCGACCATCAGAACATCCTCAAGCGATACCCGATCGCCCAAATTTCCTAACCTCTCATTTACCATGACTCTTCCTTGTTCAATACACTTATCCGCTTCTCGCCTTGAACAAAAACCCGTATCACTAATGGCTTTATTAAGTCGGATAGTATTGGGGGGTGGTAATTCTTGATTCATGGTTGACAACACCCTTAAATCATTGGATAAGGGTCACTTTTGTACTAATAAAGCGTGTATTAAGGAGTTAAACTACGCTCTGTAAAAGCTTTGCAATTTCAGGAATGCTTTTTATTTTAATACAGCTTTTTGTGTTAATCGGCTTCTCATAATAATCTACTACACTCTTATAATTCATCGCTTTAATTTTATCTGAATGCTCATTGGAGGAGGTCACAACCACAACAAATATATTATCGGAGAAAGGAGTCGACTCTATAAAATCCAAAAACTCCCACCCATCCATTTCTGGCATATAAATATCTAGCAGAATCAAGAATCTCTTTTCCATAGTTTGATTCTCTATCAAATATTTCATCACCTCTTTTGCCTTACTGTGACAGGTCGGATTGGATGAAAGTCCACTTTTTTCAAGCATAATTTTATGCAAGAAAACAATTATTTTATCATCATCTAAGACAACTACCTCTAAACTCATTTGTATGCTAATTTTTGTTTATTAAACTATTGCTGCTAATTTATGGCAGGTAACAAACCCTTTTTGAGTAACTTTTTTCAAAGCAAATGTATACTATTATTTACTTTTAATAAAACAATAAAGATAATGAAACCCCTTAGCTTCACCAAAGACAGTTCAATTTATAGCTAATTTCTTGGTCTCTATTAGAATCTGAGAAACAGAAAAGTTTGAGCCTGGGCTTTGTAATGAAATCGGCATTACCACTTTTGAGGGAAGTATCCATTTGGAGAATCATCTTGAAACGCTAAGCCCGAATAATGCGAAATCATATTTCGCGGGGTCGTCAGGATCAAACTTTTTGAGTCGTGCAGTTAATTCGAGTGCCCCTTGCCAGTCGGCTTGTTTGCGTGTGATCATATTGTATTCGCGGGCCACTCGATACACATGAACATCCACAGGGCATATCAATTGTGAAGGTTTGATCTGATTCCAGATACCAAAGTCGACACCGCATTTGTCCTGTCTTACCATCCAACGCAAATACATACATAATCTTTTGCAGGCCGATTTGCGTATTGGGGTCGACACGTGTTTTCTGGTTCGTTGCGGTGCGTTTTCATCATTAAAAAAGAGAGTATGATACCCCGCCAATGCTTTTTCGATGGTTTCATCCTCTTTTGAAAGTTGTCTTGTGAAAGCGGTTTCGAGAGAATCGTTGGTTTGATAGTACTTCTTCAGAAAATAGATAAAATAAAGCAAATCAGTAGCGTTAAAAGTACGGTGCTTAAATTCCAGGAATGGCCTCAGATCTTTTTCACGATGATTTAAAATAAATTCGTAGGGTGCATCATCCATCCACTTCATCAGTTTCTGACAGTTATTTATAATCGTAACCCGTTGCCCCCAAGCCATTGTTGCTGCAAACAATCCAGCGATTTCGATATCCTGCTTTTTAGTAAACAGATGAGGGATAGAAATGGGGTCGTTCGAAATAAACTGGACGGTATTGTACTTCTTAACCATTTGATTAAGCTGTATTCGAAGTTGTTTGTCATTCATTGGTGAAGTGGCACTGCATCGCAAAAACTTAGTTAAATCTCCATTTTCCGTTCCTCCTCCATATAGATTTTAGAATTTGAACTTTGCATTTTCAGTGCTATAAACGACAAGCGCAAAGCAAGCGCTAATGAAATGAAGGCACCTAGAAAAATGTATGCGTATTTTTCTTGTATGAGGCAGAAATCATATAAGCCATGAAAAAACATGGCACCACCAATACCCATAAAGGTGTAACGTATGCTCTTATTACGATTAAATTTAGCCAACCCCACGTAATACCCCATAATAACGGAAAAAGTAAAATGTGCAGGTACCGCAGTAACCATTCGTAATAGCGCTGTTTGCATCGGATTGTCGGCACGGAATACGTACATTAGATTTTCAATGGTCGCAAACCCCATACTAATCATCACACAATAAATGATCCCATCAAAAGGTTCATTAAACGCCTTGTTACGATAGGCTGCCCACCGCATAAAAAAATACTTGCTTCCTTCTTCTGCGCCGGCTATCACCAGAAACGACATATACGCCGTGATCAACAGATCGAGTTTGTTTTCGACCCCTAGTTTGTACTCGAGCAATGCGGCAGGTATTACACTCAGCATTCCGAATAAAAATACTTTAAAAAGCAGTCCTATGGGTTCTCTATCATGTTTATCTCGATAGTACGTGTAAAGCATCAGTGCGGCAGAAGGCGCGATGGCAATAATAAAAGTGTTCATTTCGGCATTCTCAAAGTTGGCAAAAGAATTGTTAAGTTAAGCCATAAAGGCGAAATTATTTTGTTGTTGTTTCTATTTCTGGAGAGGGTTACGAAAAGAAATATTTTTTCCCGCCCCGGCATTTATGTGCATTCAAACCCCATCGTAAACATGATTAAAAATTTATCAAGCTGTTATCCTCTCCTATTTGTAATCACTGCCTTCCTACCATCTTCGAAAAGTATCCCAAATTACTACTGCGAATCGGTAGTGGAGACCTGCCATAAATAGGTCTCAATATCCATAGTTTAGTCAAAAACAATCGCTTCTATATCCGGTTTTATCCAATTCCCAGCTTCGGTAATAGAACCCACATGATGCGGGAATCACAAAATTATGCTAAAGCGAAACTTACCTATGCCTCGATCCTGTTGTGGAAAGGTCGTTTGGCAAGCCCAAGTTAGTATAGCCCAAGAGCGCCGTGAGTGTCAAAAAAACGGCTCTACCGTGTTCCAAATCTCCTATTTGCAAAGGCTAGTGTTCAAATATAATATTTAAACCCAAATAAAAACATACTCTTTACAAAATTTTAATTTTTTGTATTGTCAAATTTATAACTTTGCCATTAGGTTTATAAATGTATCTAAATATGAAACAGCTTTACATTGGAATAATTTTGCTCTTCGGATTTTTGTGCGTTCAATCTCAGATAGTCGTCACGAAGCCATTTGCTATTCTCTCCGGACATACGGATGAGGTTGTTTGTGTAGCTATTTCTCCGAATGGGAAATATATCGCAACCGGTTCATGGGATAAAAATATTAACATTTATGGCGGTGATAGTTTTAAACTACTTGCAAAGTTAATAGGGCATTCTACCGTTGTTAACACCATCGCTTTCAATAAAGAAGGGAAACTGCTTCTCTCTACTTCCAACGATCATTTCGCCATGATTTGGAGTTCTGATAGTGGCAAATTGCTTTATACCTTAATTGGACATACCGATAATGTAAACTGTGGTATCATTGATTTTCAAAACAAGACCGCGATTACGGGTTCGCGTGATGGCACCATCAAGCTCTGGGATCTAACCAAGAAAGGGGTTTTGCTTAGAACCATCACCATTGGTTCTAATATTAATAAAATAGCCCTTACCAATGATGGAAGAAATCTGATCATTGCCTCTGAAAAATCCGATGTTCTGATTTACGATTTAACGGGTAAACTTGTTAAAACATTGGTAGGGCATAAAGGATCGATATTGTCGGCAGCAATCGCCATAAACAACAAATTTATTGCTTCGGCATCGGTAGACAAAACGGTCATATTATGGGATCCCGTGACCGGCAAAATGGTTAAAACATTCACTGATTTTGGAAACAGAGTGACGGGAGTGGCTTTTAGTCGGGATGGTAAATATTTGGCTACCTCTTGTTTCGATGGAAAAGCAAAAGTATGGGAAATAGAGAGTGGCAAGGTGGTATATAGTTACGAAAGTAATGGAATGTATCTCTCTGATATTGCATTTTCTATTGATGCCAGTTTTTTGGTTACCGCACCTCAAATTCGTGAGATAGAAAATAATGGAGCCCGTGTATTTAAGGCTATAGAAATTGTAAATGCAAAGCAAAATACACCCACCGTAAGACCCGGTGGGAATAACACAAAAACAACCACCAACAGCAGAAAGAAAGAGGAGGATGAGGATTGGACCGCTTGGAAAGATCCCAACCCCCAAGCTGACTCAACGGCTAATAATGTTCGCCCCAAGCGAGTACTTACCCAAGAAGACAGCCTACTTATGCAGCGCCGTAAATTGCATCAAGATTCCATAAGAGCGGGGCTCATTAGATAAATCAGGATTAATAATTATTATTGCGTTTTATTAGCAACGCAAAATGCAGGACATCGAGCCCTACTTTAAATGGCGCGATTTTTACATCGCAGAAGAGGACCCACTTTCGCCTTTTTACAATCGACAATACAACGAATTTGCGTATGATAAACATATCTATAATTTTTTCATACATCCACAGTGGGACGACATCGGAAGTGAAACTCTTTATGTAAAAATACTTTTTGTAGACTACGAAAAAAACTACTGTATCATTGAATGTATTGGTGAATGGAATGATGCCATCAATAATGATATTATGCTTCTGAAACGTGAGGTGCTGGAACCATTGGTAGCAGAAGGAATTACTAAGATAATTGTGATTGGAGAGAATGTTTTGATTTTTCATGGGGGAGGAGATGATTATTATGCAGAGTTGGTGGAAGAAGTTGAACAAGGGTTTGTAGCCTTTGTTAATTTCCCAGATAATGTATTGCGTGAATTTAAGCTAGAACGCATCAATAGCTATCTGCTTTTTTATAATGAAATAAGCTGGAGGGGTCAGCGCCCCATTCAGGTACTGAAAGAAATCGAAGAGAAATTATTCCTGACTTAATCTTTCGTGTTAAACTCTAACAAACGACACAATTTCCTGTTTACCCCCTGAGCCGAATCAGATTACAACATAAAGTCAGAAATTTCGCTTCAAAATCGGCTATTTTTTCCGAAAACTATTTTGGAATTGCATTTGAGACTATCTTCAAAAAATAGATAATCATGAACCTGAACAATTTTACCATAAAAGCCCAGGAAGCCATTCAAAAAGGAGTTGAGCTTGCGGTGGCGAATAGTCAGCAAGGAGTTGAGACCGGGCATATACTCAAGGGCATATTAACTGAGGATGAAAATACGGCTCCCTTCCTGTTAAAGAAATCAGGCGTGAATGTAGCTCAATTAACTAAAGTTTTAGATGCACAAATCTTAAGCTACCCAAAAGTTACGGGTGCTCAACCTTTTCTGAGCAACGATTCACAACAGGTCGTATTTAAAGCTTCGAATTACCTCAAAGAGTTTAACGATGAATATGCCAGCATCGAGCATTTGTTATTAAGCTTGGTGAATCAAAAAGACAAAACGAGCCGCATCTTACAAGATGCAGGATTGACAGAAAAGGGACTGAAAGAGGCCATTAAAGAGCTGAGAGGGGGTAATAGCATCAACGATCAAAATGCAGAAAGCACTACCAATGCCCTCAATAAATACGCACGCAACCTAAACCAGGCTGCCGCCGCAGGTAAACTTGATCCAGTTATTGGCCGAGATGAAGAGATTCGCAGAGTGTTACAAATTTTATCACGTCGAACCAAAAACAATCCTGTTTTAATTGGAGAACCAGGTGTAGGCAAAACTGCCATTGCCGAAGGGTTAGCCCATCGAATCGTAATCGGTGATGTGCCCGAAAATTTAAAATCGAAGCAGGTGTTTAGCCTTGACATGGCTTCATTGATTGCCGGAGCTAAATATAAAGGCGAATTTGAAGAACGCTTAAAAAGTGTGGTGAATGAGGTGATGAAAAGCAATGGAGAAATTGTACTGTTCATTGATGAGATACATACTCTTGTGGGTGCGGGTGGTGGTGGCGAAGGCGCTATGGATGCCGCCAATATTTTAAAACCTGCTTTAGCCCGTGGAGAATTACGTGCCATTGGTGCAACCACGTTAAACGAATATCAAAAATATATAGAAAAGGACAAAGCGTTAGAGCGGCGTTTTCAGAAAGTATTTGTTGACGAACCAGACACTGAGAGTGCGATTGCAATTTTGAGGGGATTAAAAGAGCGCTATGAATCGCATCACAAAGTACGTATTAAAGATGAAGCCATTATTGCCGCTGTGGAGCTATCACAACGCTATATCACCGATCGGTTTTTGCCCGACAAAGCCATCGATTTAATTGATGAAGCCGCGGCGAAACTTCGCTTAGAAATAGATAGTGTACCAGAAGAGCTGGATGAGATTGAACGAAAAATTATGCAGTTGGAAATAGAGCGGGAAGCAATAAAACGAGAAGGTGACAACAAGAAATTGGAAGAATTAAGCAAGGAGATTGCCAAACAAAATGATGAAAGGAATGCTTTAAAATCGAGATGGCAAGAAGAAAAATCGGTCGTAGATAAAATTCAATCATCAAAATCAGAAATCGAGAACCTAAAGTTTGAAGCCGAACAAGCAGAACGAGCTGGCGACTATGGGAAAGTGGCCGAGATTCGTTATGGTAGAATAAAAGAGGTGGAAATAGAACTCGATAAAAATCAGCACTTGCTGGTGGAGCGGCAAAAGAACAATTCCTCCCTTATTAATGAAGAAGTGACCAGTGAGACCATTGCTGAAATTATCAGTAAATGGACGGGGGTGCCAGTGAACAGTATGTTACAAAGCGATCGCGAAAAGTTATTGAATCTAGAAGATGAATTACACAAACGTGTTGTCGGGCAAGAGTTAGCCATAGAAGCTTTAAGTGACGCGGTGCGCCGTAGTCGGGCAGGGCTGAACGACCCCAAAAAACCAATTGGTTCATTCATTTTTTTAGGGACCACCGGCGTTGGAAAAACCGAACTCGCGAAATCGTTGGCTGAATATTTATTTAATAGCGACCATGCTATGGTGCGCATTGACATGAGTGAATATCAGGAGAAGCATACCGTGAGCCGACTCATTGGAGCACCTCCGGGATATATTGGGTATGATGAAGGCGGCCAATTAACAGAGGCCGTACGCCGTCGTCCCTATTGTGTAATATTACTTGATGAAATTGAAAAAGCGCATCCTGATGTATTTAACATCTTATTACAAGTGTTGGATGATGGAAGATTAACGGATAATAAAGGACGTGTAGCTAACTTCAAAAATACAATCATCATCATGACCAGCAATATGGGCTCACCTATTATACAGGAAAACTTCGAGAATGTGAAAGAAGATGAAGATGTATTTGCCGTTGTTGAAACCACCAAAGTACAAGTGATGGAAGTTTTGCGACAACAAATCCGTCCAGAGTTTTTAAATCGTGTAGATGAGATCATTATGTTCAACCCTTTGCGTAAAAAAGACATTAAACACATTGTCGAATTGCAATTGGCCAGCTTGAAGAAAATGCTCGAAGAGAATGAGATGAAATTAGAATGGACCGATGAGGCGCTTGAATACCTCACGCAACATGGTTATGAGCCACAATATGGTGCTCGCCCTCTGAAACGGTTGATACAAAAAGAGGTTGTGAATTTGTTGAGTAAAAAAATCTTAGCCGATAGTATAGACAAAACGAAACCCATTGTTCTGGATAGTTTTGAGGATCGTTTGGTGGTTCGGAATTGAGTTCCTTCCTTACAACGAGGTTTTAAAATTAGGAGATATGCGTTAATTTTTCTTTCAGGGCGTCATTCCATTTTCAATTTCCCCTATCTTAGCACCCGTTTCTAATTCATGACAAAAATCAAAACGGGTATTGCCTTCGATTGGCAATTGATGAGAAGGGTGTATGGCATGGCTTCTCCATATAAAAAGCAAGTGTGGTGGGCTGTTCTGCTCACTGTGATGATGGCTTTATTGGGTTCCTTGCGCCCATTGTTAGTGCAATATGTTATCGACCACAAAATTTCGGGCAAAGATGAAGTTGGATTATTGTGGCTCACGATCTTACTCGTTGGCATGCTGTTTCTTCAAACTTTTTTTCAATTCTATCAAGGGTATATTACACAAGTCTTGGGGCAAAATGTGGTACGTGATTTACGCAAAAAAATATATTCTTTCATCCTCAAAGCCAAACTTAGTTATTTTGATAAAACACCGGTAGGAACGATTGTAACTCGCACTGTGAATGACATCGAGACGATCGCTGATAATTTCTCTGAAGGGCTAATCACCATCAGTGGTGACATCTTACAAATCGTGCTCATTCTTTTTTTTATGTTCTATCAAAGTTGGGAAATGAGTTTAGTGTCGCTATCCGTATTGCCCCTTCTTTTAATCGCTGCAAACTTATTTAAAAACAAAGTGAAAGCTTCTTTCCATGCGGTGCGTAATGCTGTATCAAAACTAAATGCATTCGTGCAGGAACATATTCAGGGGATGCAGATCGTCCAAATTTTTGGAGTGGAGAAGCAGGAGTTTGAAAAATTTAGTACTATCAACAAAGAACATACCAAAGCCAATATCGACGGTATCATGGCCTATTCGCTATTTTTTCCCGTGGTTGAAATTATTACCGCCTTATCGGTTGCTCTCATTATTTGGTTTGGCTTACATGGCGTACTTGCACAAAATGGAATCACTCCCGGAATGATCACCGCATTTATCATGTACATTAACATGTTTTATCGCCCAATTCGCGTTATCGCCGATCGTTTTAACACCATGCAAATGGGAATGGTAGCTTCTGAGCGTGTATTCAAATTAATTGATGATACCTCTGTTTTAGAAACCGATCACGGAACCATGGTCACCCCGATTTTAGGAAATATAAAATTTAATGCTGTTTCTTTTGGCTACCTCCCACTCCAAAATGTATTACACAATATCAGCTTGGAAGTGCCGGCGGGTAAAACTACCGCCATCATAGGTGCTACAGGGTCGGGCAAAACAACGATCATAAATTTGCTCAATCGATTTTATGAATATCATGATGGCGAAATAAGCATCGACGGCATCCCTATCAAGGACTATACGCTGACTCATTTAAGAGGTAATATCGGTATGGTTTTACAGGATGGATTTTTGTTTCGTGGCACCATTGCCGAAAACATCTCCCTCTATGACGATACTATTTCGATGCAAAAAATTAAAGACGCTGCACAAGCCATTGGAGCCCATGATTTCATCGAGAAACTTCCTGGAGGTTACCATTATAATGTCATGGAACGTGGGGCGACCTTATCGACTGGGCAGAGACAATTAATTTCATTTGCCAGAGTATTGGCACAAAATCCTAATATCCTAATCTTAGACGAGGCCACTTCATCTATCGATTCGGCCAACGAAGAGATTATTCAAAACGCCATTAAAATCTTATTGAAAACTCGGACTTCAATAGTTATTGCACACCGTCTCAGCACCATCCAAAACGCTGATGAGATTGTGGTACTAGACCACGGTGAAATTGTTGAAAGGGGTACGCATGAAAACTTATTAAACCAAAAAGGAGCCTATAAATTGCTCTATGATGTTCAGTTTCAAGAGGTATAAACAGAATCAAAAAAAGTGTTACACCGAATAATAAATACAAAGGAGTCAACAATTTATGTATGGCATATCACAGAAACTGCTGCTGAATTAGCCACACTACTTACCCCCTTTAAGCATTTAGCGATAAAGGATATGGATCACACTATGGCGTTGAAATTATGGCATAACACCCATTTCCTTAGCACGCGCATTTTGATGTTTAGGTATGCTGGTCTAACTTCAGCCATCCTTAAAAACGAGTATGGGCAGCCTACCAGTTTTGAAAAAAAAATATCCATTACCCATTCCAACCATTACACCGCAATCATTGTAAGTAAAAATTTTTCCGTGGCCATCGACCTTGAAAAGATTGACAACCGTATTTTACGCGTGGCACACAAATTTGTACATGAGAGGGAAATGTTTTTTCAGGAAGCTGAAAATGCCATCTATACTACCTTAATTTGGAGTGCCAAAGAAACTCTTTACAAATTATTTAGTGCCAACGAGGTGATTTTTAAAGAGGAGCTTCGAATTCAACCTTTTGAATATGACCGAGAAGGCTGTTTTATTGGGGATATTTTTAAACACCCAAAAATATTGGGTGTCAAAATACACTATTTAACCTTTGACAATTATGTTCTAACCTTCTGCGAACAAGAATAAAAGTCATTTAATTTAAATTTAGTAAATTTGAACTTCGTAATTAATTATACAAATTGGCAAGCTTTGGAAGGATTAGAGTTAACTAGAATAATTGTATTTGCTGTTTTAGCATACCTGGTAGGTTCGATACCGACAGCAGTGATTGTGAGCAAAGGTTTTTTTGGAATGGATATTCGTGAACACGGTAGTGGGAATGCTGGTGCTACTAACACCTTTCGTGTTTTAGGACGGAATTATGGCATTATCGTTATGGTTATTGATGTTCTGAAGGGGTTCACCGCAGCTAATTTTGCTTTTTTTATCGGAAATTACTTCTATGGAGAGGAACGATTTGTAAACCTACAGTTGCTTTTCGGTTTGCTTGCTGTGATTGGTCATGTATTCCCGATATACATCGGCTTTAAGGGCGGCAAAGGAGTTGCCACACTATTCGGAATGATACTTTCGGTAAATTTGCCTGCTGCAGCCATTTGTGTTGTATTTTTTCTGATTATCCTGCTTACGACCCGTTTTGTTTCATTAAGCAGTATGATGGCTGCTGTCATGTTACCCATCTCAATTTTATTCATTTTTCATAACCACGAGAAATGGCTCATTGTTTTTGGCATATCAATTGCTTTAATGGTAATCCTTACGCACCGAAAGAATATTATTAGATTGTTCGGAGGCAATGAAAGCAAAGCCAATATTCTTAAGAAACATCGTAAGGGAAATCAAACTTAAATTTGTTTCAAAGCAACATAAAATATGCTAGGAACCCAATTAGAAGAAGCCTTAGAACTGGCGATTGAGCATGATAAACAATATGCTTTAATTTTATATAATGATGATGTAAATACTTTTGATCACGTCATCCATTGTCTGGTAAAATATTGTGGCCACCAAATCTCTCAAGCCGAACAGTGTGCTAACATCGTACACTTTAAGGGGAAATGCCAAGTAAACAATGGTGCTTTAAAAGACATGCAACAACAATGCGCGGCGCTGTTGGAAGAAAAACTTAGTGCGAAAATTGAAGACAAGAATTAAAAAAAACACTCATGAAAAGTACCAACTTGAAAAGATTCACAGCCCTATTTACGATTGTACTGTTTATTCTTTCGTGCACCAAAGTCCCCATCAGCGGCCGTCGACAACTGCATCTGCTTCCCGAAAGCCAGATGACCGCCATGGCTTTAACTGAATATAAAACCTTTTTAAGTTCCAATAAAATTTCGTCCGATATAACCAATACCGCGATGGTAAAACGTGTAGGCGACCGAATTGCAAAAGCCGTTACTTCATATTTAAATAGTCATAATTATAGCAAGCGGGTAGAAGGATACACTTGGGAGTTTAATTTGGTCGACGACAAAACGATTAATGCTTGGTGTATGCCTGGAGGAAAGGTGGTCGTGTACACCGGGCTGCTTCCTATTACTCAGAATGAAACATCGTTAGCGGTAGTGATGGGGCATGAGATAGCGCATGCTATTGCACAACATGGAAATGAGCGTATGAGTCAAGGACTTGCACTGTATTTAGGCGGTGTAGCTGTTGAGGTAGCGGCATCAACAAAATCGGATACTGCGCAAATGCTATTTAACACCGCCTATGGTGTGAGCTCACAACTAGGGCAACTAGGTTTCTCGCGTAAGCATGAGATTGAAGCCGATAAATTAGGATTAGTGTTTATGAGCCTTGCAGGTTATGACCCGAGAGAGGCTGTCGCTTTCTGGACCCGTATGGCGGCTGGTGGAAAGACCAATATTCCTTTCTTTCTAAGCACACACCCCACTGATGAGAAACGTATCCGTGAAATTCAAACTTATATGCCTGAGGCTATGAAATTTTATGTGAAGCAATAATACGTTATTGCGAAGCCGTTAAACAAAAAATAAATTGGGCTTAACCCACCCTACTAACCATTAACTAAATCGAAAATTTGTTCTCCATCTATCTTTCACCGCCGCACCTTACGGGCTTCGAAAAAAAATTTATAGACGAAGCGTTACAAAGCAATTGGGTTTCGCCCTATGGCAGCAATATCGATGGTTTTGAAAAAGAATTAGAAGAATACCTCGATATTCCTTATTCTGCCTTAATCACGTCGGCTACCGCAGGAATTCATCTGGCATTAGCTATTCTTGGCGTTGAAAGAAATGATATTGTTTTAGTCCCTACCTTTACCTTTGCCGCCTGTGTTAATCCAATCCTCTATCTCGGTGCCGAACCTGTTTTTTTAGATTCGGAATTAGATACTTGGAACATAGACCCCGTAATTCTTCGCACTGCCATAGAAGATTTAATTAAGCAACAACGCAAACCTAAGGTTCTCATTTTAGTGCATAGCTATGGTGTTCCGGCAAAAATAACTGAAATCTTATCCATCTGTCAAGAGTTTGATATTAAGGTAGTAGAGGATGCTGCCGATGCTTTAGGAGCCTCCTACAATGCTAAAAAGTTGGG
>CAIUDH010000009.1 GCA_903897855.1 uncultured Bacteroidota bacterium
GGGTTTAAACCATAGGCATAGCTTGAGGTGGTATGAAGGATGCTGTATTGTCGGGAACTCACAAACAAACCAGTATTCTCGGCGAGGATATTCGCCACCCTAAAACCAGAGCCAGCAGAAATTCTCAAAATGGTAGAAGTAGTGAAGTCGTATTTTAGATGTATACGGGGGGTCGTAATGACGCCATAAAAGTTATGATAGTCGATACGAAAGCCTGCAATAGCTGTGAATTTTATGATAGGGCTATAAGTATATTCGAAAAAAGCACCAGGCACAATTTCCTGTCTCCTAAAATTAGTGCTATCAAAATTTTCATTAAATCGATCCCCAACAAAGCTCAAACCGGTTCGATATTTATGCACGGTGGTTCCAAGTATGGATTGGTAAATAAGATTCGCATGGATGGAGTTTTGTTCGGTATTATAATTATGCAACCCATAGAAGGAGTTGTTGTTGAAATTTATCGCTGAAAAAACAAGCCCGATATTTTTGTATTTTTCTTGTGGAAATGAATACCCTACTTTACCAGCAAAAGCATACTGTCCAACGTTCATACCTACTCCATACTTCTGGCTTGTTAATTTATCCTTTAAAGGGTCAAAACCGACTTCACCGGCCTCCCTATTATCAGCCAATGCTTTTATTGAGAATTGAGCAACTAAGCCTCTCTCGTTTTCAAATTTCCAACGATTTTGTACATTAAAATGCCGGCCTAATGGGATGTCTAAAAACCCATCTTTGTTATCATCCCTTTTTGCAAATACGCCATTGGTATTGGTTAGAAACGAAGTGCTCCATTGATGATTTAATTTCTTGGCGACAATAATGCTTGCCTCAAGTCGGCCCATATTATTGGAGTACCCATTCATCAGAAGGGTCTCTGTATCATCAGGTTTTTTCTCCTCAATATTTATTTGTCCGGCAATGCTTTCATAGCCGTTCACCACCGACCCAATTCCTTTCGTAACCTGTATCCCTTCAATCCATGGGCCAGGTATGAAGGTGAGGCCAAAGCTACCTGCAAGACCTCTGATTTCCGGAATATTTTCGGTTGTAATTTGGGTGTAGTTCCCGGAGAGTCCAAGTAATTGAATCTGCCTTATTCCAGTAACGGCATCCGAATAACTGATATCAATAGATGGGCTGGTTTCAAAACTCTCAGATAAGTTACAGCAAGCTGCTTTGGAAAGTTCCTTGGAGCTAATATTTAAGGTGTTTAAGGTGCTGAGCGACGAAACATAGCTCGTATTAGGATTGCCTCCGACAACCACCTCTCTCAAGGTAATGGAAGACGATTTTTTAAAAACAGCTTCTATTTCGTTATATGAATAAACATGCACGGTATCGGTTACATATCCTAGATAACTAATAGCAAGAGTGGCAGGCATGGATGTAAAGAGTTGGAACACACCCAAACTATCGGTATATATTGCATTGTTTGTATTTGTAACACGCACTAATGCACCGTAAAGTGGAACAAGTATTCCTTCCTCTCGCTCCTCAAAAATAGTACCCTTTAGGCTGTTCTTTTTTTCTCCTAGGCCATCTTTTTTTATTGGTGGCACTTCAATTCCGGTCTGCTCTGTCTTCTTAAATCGTTCATATTTGCAGCAGTCGGGAAGTTTAGCGTAGGTTTTTAAATCGGCCTGAAATGATTTAGTGTCGTGTCCTATGGCAGCCATCTTTTGTTCAATTTTTAGGCGTGTCAGTTTTAGACTGTCAAAACTTACAATCAATATTTTTGAATCAATATCCCAATTGGCGTCGTAGGTGCCGAGTCTGGATAAGGTGCCTTCTATCCTTTCTTTACATTGCTCGCACTCTCCATATACTTTGATGGTATCTGTTTTGAGATTTCGTTTTTGAGCAGAGGCGTTTAAGGAAAAAAACAGAAAGAATAATAATATAGAATAATTTACAAAATTCATGTTATGTTTTATGATTTGGGTTGCCTTCGATATTACGAGTGAAGGGTTTTGTGAATACATTTCTAAATATTGAAGCGGGTATTTGAATTGTTTCAATAGCCCGTTTAATTTCCAGAAATCGAAAATAGCCACTATACTATTGTATAGTAGTGCCCACTGTGAATTATTTCAAATGCGGCACGAATTGTTTAAAAGATAGGATGGTAGGTAATTTCGAGGTGGCAATACCCTATTAAATGCTTGTAAAACAGGAATGGTTAAATTAGAATGGATAGAAAACAAAGTAACAGAAGGCAATAAAATACGCTCTGCCCAAGGTGAATTGAGAATCGTTTTGAAATTTAAAGTATTTAAAGGGTCGGCGTTCGGATTAATTTTATAATTCTTGCAACATTTTATGATGGTCGTTTCTTGATCCATGCAAATCAATTTTTTATTCAAACTGATGCCGAACAACTGACAAGAGACTTTCGTGTGACACTGATGAATAGACATACTGAAACCCATTATGGAGAAGAGATGAGTGAGAATCAGAATCAGTATAAACCCTTTTTTCATGGATGCAATGATAAGGTAAAAATACAAAATATTTCTTGGCTTTTAGCACTATTTTTTTTACGTCATATTCAAGTAATAACGATGTAAAACGAATCCTATTTTGAAGCCTTATTTTTTTTTCTAAAGAAGCTTCATTGGCAGAGAGCAATGGGGTGATGATGGCGAAGTCCTCTGATTTCAAACGCGCCCTTAAACAATTTCATCAATTAAATTCTCCTGAACCACACTCGTTTAAAAATAAGTTTCGGCTTTATGGTATTTTTTAATTCGATTGTGGAGCGTTAATTTGCTGGTGATATTCTTAAATTGCAAATCCATTAAAATTCAACATTAATAACATTCTACCACAAATGAAACGTATCCTTTTTTTTCTCGCTACCTTTGGATTCATAGTATCTACGTATACCTCCATGGCTCAACCTCACAAGATACAGAAGATCATGGTGGCCAAGCACGTTGATGCCACCAAGAAAGCTAAAAACCCGAGTATTAAAAATGAGGCACCTACCACCGATGCGGAAATTGCAAAGCCTAGTGCCACTCGCGGTAGCTGTACTGTAAGTTTTAGCAATAGTACGGGTTACTATGTAAAAGTATATATCGATGGAAATTATAAAGGCACTTTAGCTCCTTATGAAACAGGCAACGTA
>CAIUDH010000010.1 GCA_903897855.1 uncultured Bacteroidota bacterium
TAGAGCGTCTTGGCCTGAATTGTTCTTCTCAATGCTGATTTCATGCTCCCCTAGCAGCGTATCTACGCCCAGGCATCTAAACAATTCCATACAAACAATATCACCTTGAATACTTTTCAATGACAAATTCTCAAAACGAAACGATTTCCCGGTTACAGCACATAAGGCATACCAGAATGCAGCACTACTCCAATCGGTTTCAATGGCTTGCATGGCGATGCTATTTTGAGTAAAGTTGGGTGTATACGGCACCTCCACAAAATTATCACGAATACTCGACTTCACTCCGAAATAGGCAAGACATTCTTGAGTTAAATGGATATAAGGTATGGACGTTACACCGCTTAAATTAATCTTAAGCCCCAATTTTAAGGTTGGCGCTATGAGCATGAGGGCACTTACAAATTGACTACTGAAAGAAGCATCGAGAGTAATCTCTCCTCCGATTAATGACTGCCCCCCTATTTTCAATGGAGCTTCTCCTTCCAAATTACAATAATCGATTTTTGCACCAAGCTGACGTAATGCATCAACTAAGGGTTTTATTGGCCTGGAGTTTAACTTATCGGTACCATAAAGCAGATGCTCACCTGGAGTGATACTGGCATAAGCGGTGAGAAACCGAAAAACGGTTCCGGCATCTTCAACATTGAAAATATTGGAATTATTCTCAAAGAGCAACTGCTTCATCACCAACACATCATGGGGTAACTGAGCATCAGGCGGCATATACCCAAGGGAGGTTTTACTCAATGCAGACAATACAAGGCATCGATTGAGAATACTTTTACTTAAGGGAAGTGTGACCGTCTCCATAGATTAAAAATCGACCAGAAATTTCAGTGCTAACTTCAACTGTGAATGCGACACCACATTATTCATTGTCACACTACCTTCCTTTTCCAATAATACCAGTTGCAGTTCCGAATTTATATTTTTCTTGTCTTTCTGCATCCATTTTAACAGGGTATTGAAATTTAATTCCTTCAGTTCAGGCTTCTTGAAATTTAAATCGTACCAATAAACAATATTTAAAAAGCATTCATAACTGAGGTTATAAAAACAATGGGCAATAAAGGCCTCCCCCACCAAACCTAAGGCAACGGCCTCCCCATGTAATAACGGCTTCTTAAAAGCAATAAAATAACTTTCCAGGGCATGTGCAATGGTATGACCCAGATTGAGTTGCTGACGAATATTCTTGTCCATACTATCTTTTGAGACCACTGACCATTTAAAACGGTTAGAGTTTTTTATTTGCCTTAATATCTCTGCCTCCGTAGCTTGTACAAATGGATTCTCAAGATGCTTCTTCACCTCCTTTTTATTCTGCAGTAAAGCGTGCTTGAAAATCTCCGCTGAGGCAGAGAGCATCTGTTTTTGAGGCAACGTCTTCAGAAATTCAGGATCAATACACAGAAGTTTAGGCTCCGAAAAGGTTCCAATCATATTCTTAAAATTCAAGAAATCGACCCCTGTTTTTCCACCCACTGCAGCGTCAGTCATGGCCAGTAGCGAAGTAGGTACATTCACGAAATCGACCCCACGCATAAATACACTCGCACAAAAAGCGCCGATATCAGTAATTACACCACCCCCTAAGTTGATCAGCAATGAATTTCTGTCGGCATGTTTTTTGAGTAACGAGGCCCAGATGAATTCACAACTTGTCAAAGTTTTGTGCTTTTCACCACTTTTAATTTGGATAATTTGATGCCCCGGTAAATACGGCACTAATAAAGGCAGACAATGCTTTCTGCTGTTTTCATCTACCAAAACAAAAACAGAAGAATACGTATTGATTTTGAAAAACGGGGGAATTGCTTTGAGGCCGAATTTTATGACTTTAATCATATAAAAATAAAAACAAAATTAATGAAAAAATGAAGGTGGAATTAAAAAAATATTTAAAGTACTTTTGCGCTTTAATTAAATGTTATGGCATTAAATTTCTCCAACACCGAAATCGCTTTTAAAAACAAAAGCGACAATTCACTAAGAAAAGCAACCTGGCTTTTTAAAAGTTTCAACTACCCCTTTATTGTCGAAAAAGGTCCCATGCTTGCCGTATGGGCCTTAAAATGGCATTTGCCTTTCGTGAGAGGAATTGTGAGAAATACTATATTCGGTCAGTTTTGTGGAGGAGAGACGGTGAATGAAAGCATGAAAGTGGTCGCTGAATTAAACTCTGCCAATATCAAATCGATCCTAGACTACAGTGTAGAAGGAGAAGAAAATGAAGAGAATTTTGATGCCACCCGTGATGAAATCCTACGCACCATTGAGGCCGCAAAAAGCAATCCTTCTATTGCCTTTAGTGTATTTAAATCAACCGGCATTGCGCGTGTTGCTTTACTTGAAAAAGCAAACGAGCACTATTTAAAAGCATTGAATGAAAATAAATTTTTAGATTTAAACGACTTAGAGAATATTTTCAAACCCGCTGAATTCATAGAATTTAAAAAAGCGTACCAACGATTTACGGCCTTATGCGATGCCGCTGCCGCTGCCAATATCAACCTATTCGTAGATGCGGAAGAAACCTGGATACAACACACCCTCGACGCTTGGACCGAATCGATGATGCTCAAGCATAATAAAACTTCTGCTATTATATACACCACCATTCAGATGTATCGTCACGATAGAATAGCCTATACCAAACGCCTCGTGGAAATAGCCAAAGCAAATGGCTTTTTTATCGGAATCAAAATTGTGCGAGGTGCCTATATGGAAAAAGAACGTGAACGAGCCATTGAAATGAACTATCCTTCGCCTATTCATATCGACAAAGAAAGTTGCGACAAGGATTTCAATGACGTCATACATTATTGCGTACACACCGATATTATTTCTATCTGTGCCGGAACACATAATGAAGAAAGTAGCTTAAAACTAACGCAGTGGATGGCCGAAAAAAATATTGAACCTTCCAACAAACGTTTTTTCTTTGCCCAACTGCTTGGGATGAGCGATAATTTGAGTTTCAATTTAGCGGCTTCAGGTTATGAAGTAGCAAAATACGTTCCCTATGGTCCTGTGCTATCCGTATTACCTTATTTATCGCGTAGAGCGCAAGAAAATAGCAGTGTGAAAGGACAGGTAGGCAGGGAACTGGGATTAATAAAACAAGAACAGCAACGTAGAAGAAAAAATTGAAACTTGAGCTAACCTCAGCGCGCATACATCTGATTAAGGAAGCCCTGCCACGATGGTGCGAACAATTTAAGCATGCCTGTATTTTAGACTCTAATTACATGGCCTCAGCCTGTGGCTTCGACACTTACGAGTTGCTTGCCGGCATTGCCGATGCAAATGCTCGAGTCTTTAACCATACCAATTTATTACACGAAAACGACGGGTGGAAACTTGGGTACGTTTCTTATGAAGACAATCATGCCCTTCATGGCATTAACAAAACACAAAAATCAAAAATCGGATTTGATTCGTGCTTCTTTTTTGAGCCTCAGATACTTCTAATCATACGTAAGAATTCAAACGAAATAGAAATTTTAGGCGCCGAGGCCAGTTTGCTTGATGAAATAATTAATAGCCCGCCGACAAAAACAAACAAGAGTGCCATCGATTTAATTTCGCGAACCTCTAAAAGCGAATACCTATCGAACGTAGAGGAAATTAAAGAACAAATCAAAGTTGGCGATTTTTACGAATTGAACTATTGCATTGAATTTTATTCCGAAAATGCTGAAATAGCCTCACCTGAAGTATTCCAACGGCTTCGCAACATTTCACCCACTCCCTTTTCCTGTTACCTAAAACAGGATCATAAGCACCTTTTATCGGCCAGCCCTGAAAGATTTCTAAAACGCGAAAAGCAAAATATGATTGCACAACCGATGAAGGGCACCATTCGAAGAGGCTTGGATAGCCATGAAGATAAAATGCTTAAAGAGGTTTTATTACACAGTGAGAAGGAAAGGGCCGAAAATATTATGATTGTCGACTTGATGCGAAACGATTTAGCAAGGTGCTCTGAAACCGGAAGTGTAATAGCCAAAGAACTCCTCGGTCTGTATACCTTTGCAACCGTTCATCAGCTGATATCAACCATCACCGCCACGCTCACAAAAGACATTTCAACCCATGAAATTTTAAGTCATACGTTTCCCATGGGGAGCATGACGGGAGCTCCAAAACGAGAAGTGATACATACCATAAATAAGTATGAAAAAACGGCACGCGGTTTATTTAGTGGAAGTGTTGGATATATTTCACCGACCCACGATTTCGACTTCAATGTAGTGATACGCAGTATTCAATACAATGCAGAGAACCACTACCTTTCGTACTTTGTTGGAAGTGCCATTACCTACGAAGCGAATGCCGAACAGGAATACCATGAGTGCCTTTTAAAAACAAAAACCATGTTCGACGCTTTGGAAGTGAAGTCTTAAAACGCCTTATATCCTTGTTTTTCCAAGCTTAACTTCGTGCCACTTTTGGTATAACTATACATGCCTTCAGAAGCAGGAGTACAGTACCCGATGACATGAATATCCTTGATTCCTTTTATCTTTTCAAAATCGTCTTGCTTGATGGTAAAAAGTAATTCATAATCTTCGCCTCCACTAAAGGCAACGGTAGGCGGATTTAAATTTAACTCAATCGCCGTATCGAATGTTTGCTGGTCAATGGGCAATTTTTCCTCGTAAATAATTACGCCTATGCCCGAAAGTTCTGCAATGTGAAACAATTCAGAGGCGAGTCCATCGCTGATGTCAATAAGGCTTGTAGGCTTTATTCCAGCAATCCTTAGAGCAGCGAGTTCTTTGTTTGCACATTCGGGTTTCAACTGTCGTCCGATGATGAAATCGTACTGTTGAATATCGGGTTGAACATTTGGATTTTCAATAAAGATACGTTTCTCGCGTTCTAAAATTTGCAGTCCCATATAGGCTGCACCGAGGTCGCCGGTAACACAAATCAAATCGTTTTCTTGCGCTCCATTTCGATAAACCAAATCGCTTTCTTGAGCTACTCCGATGGCCGTAATGCTAATCATCAATCCTTGCTTACTGTTGCTGGTATCGCCCCCGACCAAATCAACATTATATTTTTCACAGGCAAGGTCTATGCCTTCGTATAGTTCTTCCAGTGCTTCAACACTAAATCGATTACTCATGGCTACACTTACCGTAATTTGTTCGGGCTGGGCATTCATCGCATAAATATCGCTTAAGTTGGATACTACGGCTTTGTACCCCAAATGTTTCAAAGGGGTATAACTCAGATCAAAATGCACTCCCTCCACAAGCATGTCGGTGGTTATTACCTTGCATTGTCCTTCACCTGCTTTAATAACAGCACAATCGTCGCCTACCCCAAGCAGGGAGGAATCATGCTTTAAAACGATACCTTCGGTAAGTTTCTTAATTAAACCAAACTCGCCTAAGGCACTAATTTCGGTACGTACATTATTTTCAAACATGGGGCAAAGATAAGGTCAAATTTCTCAGCATTAGAATTGGAGGTTGGCGATTGCCTAGAGAAATTTTTGTTAGTAAGAAGATGTATGCAGTGCTGCTAAAAAAGACTCCATAAGTTGCTGCAAAAAAAAATACAAGATGGTTGGCGCCCTATTGGGACAAGGGCTGCTCCCTAAACAGGGGCGGTGAATTCATCGCCCTGGTCTATTTTTTCCATAGCCAGATTATACACCAAATTAAATTGCTCGTCGCGGGTAAGATGCGAGTTGTCGATTTCTATGGCATCGTCTGCCTTTTTCAAAGGACTATCTGAGCGGGTGCTATCGATGAGGTCACGATTTCTAAGATTCGCGGCGACATCATCAAAATTTCCAAGTTGCCCTTTAAGCTGCATTTCATCGAGCCTTCTTTGCACTCGAATATCGTCATTGGCAACCATGAATATCTTAAGTTCGGCATCTGGAAACACCACGGTGCCAATATCTCTCCCATCCATCACCAGAGCCCGGTGCTCGTTCATTTTTTGTTGTTGTTTTACCAAGAAAGAACGTACCGCGCTGATGGTGCTCACGGGGCTTACAAAATTGGCCACCTGAAGGGTGCGTATAGCTATTTCCCGATCATCCCCATTGAGATACGTATCGGTTTGGTTGGTTGCGGGATTAAACTTAAATCCAATATTAATATTTTTTAGAGCCTCCTCAATATCGCTTGGGTTCTCAATATCCACTCCATTTTCGAGAAAATACAGTGTCACAGCCCTATACATCGCCCCAGTATCGATATGTCGGTAGTTGAGCGATGCTGCCAATGCCTTGGCCAGGGTGCTTTTGCCGCATCCTGAAAAGCCATCTATTGCAATTATTATTGGTTTCACCGTGGCCACGAAGATAAAATAAAATGGGTTGGCTGCAACAAAGAATATTGTATTTAAAAGCGCTCTTAACCCCTCAACAACACAAAGTCAAATCGAAGCCGAGAGCATCGTCACTTTTTTCGGCCCACATAAAACAACACCGTGAATACCTTTTGCTAATTGCGCAGCGATAATAATTATATTCGCAGCACTAGGTTTAGAATCATTCGATGCGAATAAAAGAATTAGACTTTTTGCGAGGGGTGGCCATCCTGCTTGTTCTTTTCAGGCATAGCGATACCCGAGGAATACTGTTTCATGTGGGATGGATGGGTGTTGATTTGTTTTTTGTGTTAAGCGGATTTCTTGTTTCTGGATTAATTTTCAACGAATACAAAAAAACGGGTACTGTGAACCTCAAACGGTTTTTAATTCGAAGAGGATTCAAAATATACCCTTCGTTCTACCTCTTTATCCTCATCTCTATTTTGGTAGAGTTTCTGGTATACCATCGTTTCTACAAACCCGAAATTATACTTGCCGAAGTTTTTTATCTTCAAAACTATTTTTGGGGTATGTGGGGACATACCTGGTCGATTGCCGTGGAAGAGCATTTTTATCTTCTGCTTTCTATTTTTGCCTATTTCACCATAAAATACAAAACGCTGGGGAAACAAAAGGTAATGCTAACATACTTCCTAATTGTTTTTGTGCTTACTTTCCTACTTCGATTAAAGCTATCCTGGCAGCACCAAGACGATACCCTCTTTGGAATTCTACAAACCCATCTTCGCCTGGATGGAATTCTTACAGGTACGGTCATTGCCTATATTTATTATTTCACCAACTATTGTAAAGTGCTTTGGGCTAAGAAATCATTACTGTTGCTACTGAGTGCGCTTTTGCTTGCCCCTGCTTTTATATTCGATGGGGGCGCCTTCCTAATGAATGCGTTTGGTATTACTTTTATTAATCTAGGGTTCGGTCTTCTTGTGCTTGTGGGTGTTGAAGGACAACGCATGGCCTCACTTCCATTATTTGCGCCCATAAATATGCTAGTGAAAGCATTTTGTTTCATCGGAGTAAACTCTTACTCCATTTATTTATGGCATTTGATGTCGAAAAAAATCATTGACTATTTCGAGATGAGCCCGTATTGGTCCTTACTCTTTTATGTGATGCTCTCGGTAATCCTGGGAGTGATTTTAGCTTATCTGGTTGAGAAACCATTTCTTAAAATTAGAGATTATTTTTTTGAAGCGAAAGTGAAGCCAAGCATTACTGCCTAAATGGAATCTGTTTTCCGCTTCGACAGGCCCTCATTAAAACAGCTTCTGCAACGGGGTTCATAGCTTTCCTTTTCTCCAAGAAGTACTGTGCTTTCATTTTCTACCAATCGGTATGAGTGGGTAGCAAAATCGCCGCAACGCATACAAATGGCATGTACTTTGGTTACGAATTCGGCCTTGGCTAATAAAGCCGGCATGGGCCCGAAAGGGTGGCCCAAGAAATCCATATCCAAGCCTGCGACAATAACGCGAACGCCTTTACTGGCAAGTGTCTCACACACTTCAGGCAATCCTTCGTCAAAAAACTGGGCCTCATCAACCCCAACAATATCGACATTGGCTGAGATGAGCAGTAAATTAGAAGAAGAATGAATCGGTGTCGACTTTATACTGTTGGCATCGTGAGATACAATTTGCTCCAAGTCGTACCTAACATCCATGGCTGGTTTAAAAATCTCCACCTTTAAATTGGCGTATTGGGCGCGTTTGAGCCTTCGAATAAGTTCTTCGGTTTTTCCGGAAAACATCGATCCACAGATCACTTCAATCCATCCTTTGGGTCCAGCTTTTCGAGGTTCTAAAAACATACGACGGCGAAAATAGTAATTTCTAGGTATGCATCTACTACCTTCATAAAACAATATTTCAGGTGGTAAAATACGCGTTTCCGAATTTGATGCGTTCTATGCAATCATCCCAAAACTTTTTCAAATCGAATTTCCTCCATTAGCCAAAATCCATTTAACTACGACGAAACCCCTCCCAAAGCCTCCGAATACAACTTGGCTCAATTACCTCTAGGTTTATTCCATTATTTACAATCTTGGGTAACACTGATTTTGCATAGTGCATCCGGCATCAATTTAATAAAAGCCAATAAAATTCTTTAATTATGTATACCTATGAAGCTTTTTACCAAAATCATTATAATTTGTATTTTTACAAATCTTAATTTAAAAACGGCTAAAGCTCAACTTACTTATATCGGAAGTAGCTATTCCTTAACAAATACCAATACCGATTGGAATGCAAAATTTACTAAAGGGGTCATAAATATGGGGAATCCAAACTCATGGCAAAGTTTTTTTCAATCACCTGCAAGTTACTCCTCGGCATTATCTAATGACAAATATTATGTATTGATGAGTTTTAACAGAAACCCTGACACAGCTGCGATATTAAGATTAAACTCGGTGGGAGTAAAACTGCTCAAGTATGTTCCATCGCAAACCTACTGGGTCGAAATAAGTTCTGCCACAACTTCTCTAAACATCTTGAATACAGTGAACACCGCTGATTTCTTTGTACTTAAAATTGCCTTATTTCCTGAAAGTTGGAAACTAGATGGGGATTTGGAAATATATAAGACTGATAGTGATTCTGTACTGGCGATGCATTATCTAAATTTGTCGATCCATAAAGGACCAACTTTTAGTTATATCGATTCAGGATTACGAGCTTTGGGCATAAGCATTATAGACACTTCAAATGTATTTAATACCGTTGGAATAGAAACCAACGGTTTACACTTTTCAGCTATTTCTGCTCTTCCTTATGTGTATTTTATTCAGAATGCTGATATCAGAATGGCCGAAGCTGCAAATACCTCATATATCAACAATTTCATAAGTTCAACGTACTCTAATGTTGGTAGTAAAGGGTTATCAGGCAATGGAGTGATGATTAATCTATACGAGGCATTCCTTACCCAGCACATCGATTTTCGACTTAGAAACAATAATGTTTTAAACACCATAGGAATTAGAAATCACGGTACTAGTATGGCTGGACTTGCGGCTGGAGCCGGCACACTTAACCCCCATTCAAAAGGCATTGCTCCAAAATCTAGTTTAACAACACTACATTTTTCAATTCCATTTTTTGTACCAGGTAATTTAACCAATTGGAATAATTATCTAAGCTGGAATCTAAACACACAAATTTCAATTCATTCATCTGTTATGATAACCGGCATAGGACCAACATGTACTACTGGAGCAATTTTCCACCTAGCTAGTCTGTCAATTGACCTTGAATCAATCGTCCGGCCAAATTTATTGCAGTTCTATTCTGCAGGAAACAATCCGTTTCCAGGTTTTGGCTGTAGCCCAAGTACATACCATTCCACGGTTTCATTATATTGCGCTGGCAAAAACAATATTGTAATTGGTGAAGTAGATGCTAATAATGTTGTTCAGGGTACTTCTGCATGGGGCCCTGTGGCCGATGGGCGAATTAAACCTGATTTAGTTAGTTTAGGATTCCCCGACATTTACCCCTTAAACATCGACCAATATGAAATTGGTCTCGGGGGGGGTGGCACCTCATTTTCCAATGCTATAGCAGCGGGAGCAGGTGCATTAGTTTATGAGCGATACAAGCAGATGTTTAGTATGTGGCCCAAAGCAACTTTAGTTAAAGGATTGTTCATGAATAGTGCAGATGATATTGAAAATCCAGGACCCGATTACAAGGCCGGCTATGGTTCAATAAATATGTATAAGACAATACAAAATTTGAATGCCGGGAATTATATTAGTGGAACCATTTCAAATGGACAAACATTATCCTATTCATTTCTCCCCGGTAGCGTAGGTATAACATCTAAAGTAATGCTCATTTGGCAAGATTTGGAAGCAACTTCAGGTGCTGCCACAGCACTCGTTCGTGATTTAGATTTGTTGGTATGGAATGGTGCTAGCGTTGCAGGCCGACCTTCAATATTAGATCCGGCTTTACCGGGTAATCCTTCTGTAACGGGAACTGATCATCTAAATAATGTAGAACAAGTAACTCTAACAAACACACTCTCAGGGTATACTGTAACTGTAAATGGTTTTAATATTCCTAACGGTGCAACGCAAGAGTTTTTTCTTTTATTCACAAATGCCGATTGGGGCCTAAAATTAGTTTACCCCAACGGAGGTAATATTTTAAACCCCGGTACAACAGAAACGATTCGTTGGAATGCAAATAGTTTGCCTGGCGGGTCAACTCTTTCGCTTGAATATACCATCGACAATGGAACAACTTGGATACCTATAGCCGCAGGTATCACCGGCGCCACTATCCGCTTTAACTGGATGGTACCTAGTACTGTAACAAGTCAGGCTAGAATACGGGTAAGCCAAACCTGGCCATTCGGAATTTCGGATATGAGTGATAATGTTTTTTCTATTTTAGGGCCACCTCAAGGACTTGCTACAAGTACGTGTGAAAACAGGGTAACCCTAAATTGGACGACTGTTACCAATGCTTCAAGCTATAATATATTTAAGTTGGACGAAACAACAGATGCCTGGGCACTGCTAGGAATAAGTACCACGAACAGTTTTACTACTACTGAGAATATATTGGCTTGTTATTACTACACCGTTGAAGCCGTCAATACTACCACAAATACTACAAGCGAGAAGGCAATAGCTATTAGGCTTTGCCTAACGGCTAATGCAACCTTAGTTGGCAGCATGGCTATAACCCGCTCCCCAAATGGATGTATGAGTGTTGGAACTACCAACATTTACTTGACCTCCAATACAAGCATCCCTGCGGGTAGTGCCGTAAGGTGGGAAATAAGCTCAGATAATGGAACCTCATGGGTAACAACAACCCTCACCCAAACAGGCAGCAGCCAATGGGTAATTCCTTACCTGCAACCCTATATGGGAGGATGGCGATATCGGTTAACCTATATCGACTACACGTCGTGTACTAAAATTGTTGGAAATATTATTATATTGGATCTTGATTTTGATTTTACATCCGGTATGACTAATACACCCCTAGATCAAGGGCTTTCTAATTATTGGGGACTGAATACAGTTACTTTATCTCAAACAGCAGGAATTAGTTATCAATGGCAAATGAATTTTTATCAGAGTACGAACCAAAATTGCACCTATATCCCAGGAGTTGGCTGGTTTTCATGTCCTGTTTATTCTGGCTGGGAAGATATTGTTTGTGGCTTGCTTAGTAGGCTAGGCGTTGCGTCATGCACTCAAACTGATAAATATCTTGCTTATCCTTGGCTAGGCGTATTTTCAGGTTATGCTCATTTCCGGTTTGCTGGTTTTCAAAGTAATAGTTTAGAACATGAATATATGGATCCATGGGGAGGGCCTGGTCCTTGGTCGGACGACTCCAAGGTAGCTATGGCCCCACATATAATTAGGTGTGTTGCATCTAATAATAGCTGTACCCGCTTCTCCGACGAGATGACCATGCCTTTGTATAAGACCGGAAATGGAACTTCTGGAATTGATAAAAATATTTCAAATCAGAATCTTCAAATATATCCAAATCCGGTTATTGATAAAGAGTTTATTGTTAGGTATGATGGAATAAAAAACTCTCAGATAAGCATTTTAAATGCCGAGGGCAAAGAAATATTTTCTGCAATCCTTTCTACTGACCTTACAATAAATGTCGCCAATTGGGCCAATGGCTGTTATTTTGTTAAATTTGTAGATGATGATATTGTTCAGATGCATAAATTAATAATTCAACATAATTATTAGAAATGAACCGAGTTGGATTTTTAATATTGTTTATTTGTGCCATTAGCTCTGTGCAGGCACAATGGCTCAATAGTAGCAGAAATATTACTAAGCCAATACACCGAGTAAAAATAATTGACAGCACTGCTTTTTTTATTGGCGAGAAATATATTTACCGTACCCTTGACAAAGGATTAAATATAGATTTGATAAGCAAGGACAGTATTGATTTTGACGATGTGGTGAAAAATAAGGATACTTTCTATATTTTAGGTCATTATTACTACGATAGCTATTTTAGAGGTGCAATTTTTACATATAAATTATTTCCAGGAGAGGTAACTATAAATTCGAGCGGATATGACTATCGCAATAGCGGGCCTGGATTCTTTTATGGCTGTAATTATAAGGATTCTATGGTCATGATTATTATGCATATTGATACCCGCCCTTCGAATTACTTGTATTATTTAGTTTCTGGCCTTGCCAGAAATGAAGTTTTTTTCAATGGGTCTTCTGGTAAGGCATTTTTCGTGCGAGATTCATTTAATTTACGTCAATACTTTTTACGCGATAGCTCGCTTTTTTTATTATGTAACTACCAACCCAAAAGCAATAAAACCCAGACTATTGTTGTTCGAAGGAACATGAACAAATATGTGAGTGATTATACCCAGTACGACAGCATCATAAACCTCCCCAGAGCCAATGCCTTATTTATGTTCAACGATTCCGCCGGTATAATAATTGGCGATACCTACATTGCAAAGAGCCTTAACTATACTACCTGGAACATCAAATACAACTGCCCAAATTGTAATTTTAAACAGGTATGGTTTACCTCTAAAGATAGCGGGTATGTGGTAGGAAGCAAAAGCGGTAAAGCGCTCATTTTAAAAAGTATGGATGGTGGCGTAACCTGGCGGGAGCAAGTATGCCCGGTAACTGCCCCATTAAACGATATTAAATTTACCGATGATGGAAAGGTAGGATTGATTGTAGGCGA
>CAIUDH010000011.1 GCA_903897855.1 uncultured Bacteroidota bacterium
GTGGGTATCTTATGGATTTATCTATATTTATTTTTAAAGTATTGGAATTAAAATTATAAAATCATTAATTAGTTAAACACGATGTCGCACGAAACAGAAAATAAATTACCAACAAAATTATGGGGAGGAGGACGATCTCCTTTTAATGTAGAATATGGAAAGCTGATGATGTGGATTTTCCTTTTATCAGATGCGTTCACATTCTCCGCATTGTTAATTGCGTATGGAAGCACCCGCTCAAGTTTCCCTGCTGCTGAGCATCATGCCAGCATCCCTTTTGGTTCCAAAATTGAAGTGGAAGATTTACATCAGTATTTCACTCCTTCAACTCCAGGTGCCGAATTAGCACCAGGAGTGCAGCCACACTGGCCAAGTCCGGATCTGGTTTTTAACCACTTCCCGTTCTTGCATGGACACCATTTGCCATTGCTATTTGTGAGTTTGATGACATTCATCCTGATTTTCAGTTCTGTAACCATGGTTCTGGCCGTTGAAGCCGGGCATAGAAATGAAAAGAAGGAAGTCGCAAAATATATGTATTGGACTATCGCAGGAGGAATTGCGTTTCTTAGCTGTCAGGCTTGGGAATGGACTCAATTTATAAGTGCAGGTGCAAACTTAAAGAGTAACCCCTTCGGCCCGGTAGCCTTCGCCGACCTGTTTTTCATTGTAACCGGTTTTCATGGGTTTCACGTGCTTTCAGGGGTGGTATTGAATATTGTGATCACGAGTAACGTGCTTAAAGGCACCTACGAGAAAAGAGGACACTATGACATGGTGGAGAAAGTAGGACTCTATTGGCATTTTGTAGATTTAGTTTGGGTGTTCGTATTTACATTCTATTATTTAATTTAATTGGTAGACTGCCCATCGTAATTAGCAAATACCCCGTAAAAATAATTTTTAACTTTTAATTTTAAAAAGATAATATGTCATCATCAGTTGATTTTCAGGAATTTGAAAGACACGCACCCGATCCGGGAGCCAAAAGAGATATCATGAAAACCTTTTGGATTTTATTTGGCTTAACCGTCATCGATTTATTATTCTATTTCTGGCTTCCGTCGGGAATGATTAAGAATAGTATTTTCATCTTGCTAGGTATCGTTAAAGCCTATTTTATTGTAGGCACCTTTATGCATTTGAAACATGAGAGAAAATTCTTAATTCTCATGCTCATTGTGCCCGTGATATTTATCATTGCACTCATCGGAGTAGCCATGTATGAAGGCCATTATTTGTTCAACCTTCACTGGAATTAAGCCTGTCAATAGTTTAAAATACAAAAGCCCAACCTCGTTGAGGACGGGCTTTTTTTATGCATTATGAGCAGCAGAGCTAAATCAATTCTAATCACTTTCTTTATTATAGGCATACCTGTACTTTTTATGTTTATGATGAAATGCGGCCGTACTGTTTATAAGCAGCTCCCACATTTGGGCGACATCAAAGGCATTGCTGCCAATGGCGATACCCTTTTTCATACCATCGACGATTTTGAGTTCGTTGACCAACAAAATCAAAAGGTTACAAATAAAAACTTCGAAGGTTGTATTTATGTAGCCAACTACTTTTTTGCAACTTGCCCCGATGTATGTCCACGTATGAATGCCAACCTGCAACGTGTATATGATCGATATAAAGACAATCCGAAAGTAAAATTTATTTCACATACCGTTGACCCCGAGCATGATGTGCCTGAGGTTCTCTTTAATTATGCTAAAAATTTAAAGGTCGATCCTGCTAAATGGTATTTCGTAACCGGAAATAAGGACAGCCTCTATAATTTGGCCCAACGAAGTTACCTCATCAGGGCAGGTGAAGGCGATGCTAAACCCATCAGTTTCATTCACGACGAAACCTTTATCCTGGTCGATCAAAACAGATATATCAGAGCAACCTTCGATGGATTAGCGCCTGAAAAAATGGATGAGTTAATTGATGCGATTCAGCTACTACTCACCGATATGAAGAAGTAAGTTTTTTTTTAAATAATAATACAAATCATGAGCAGCACAAATCAAGAAACCCAAAACAACCCTGATAAGGTTGTATTTAGAGGCGTTTTAGCTACTTCCATCTTTGTTTTTGTCACGGTTATCATCTTAAACCGGCAGCTCATTCCAAAACCGGATAATATTCCTTCCTGGACTTATTTTCTTCCCAAACTGAATGCGCTTATCAATGGTACCTGCACGGTTTTGCTCCTGGTGTCATTGTATTTTATCAGAAATAAAAATATTGCAGCGCATAAAAAAACCAATATCATCACTTTTGGTTTGTCCAGCCTATTTCTAGTGTCCTACATATTATTTCATTGGTTGGCAGGCGACACGCATTATCCTGAAAATGCTCCTGTACGTGGGCTGTACTTCTTTATTTTAATCACCCATATTCTATGCGCGGCTTCGGTACTTCCGCTTATCCTTCTCTCCTTCTACCGAGGTTTACAGATGCAGGTTGAGAAACACAAAAAACTAGTTCGTTTTACCTATCCAATCTGGCTTTACGTAACCATTACAGGTGTTATCGTATACTTGATGATATCGCCTTACTACCCCCTATAGTTAGTTTAGAAATGATGGGGTGAGATTCATTCATCATTGCCAAGTAAGAAAATTCGATTGGAGTCCAATATACTTTATTACGAAAAAAAGTTACGATTTAGTTAGTAGAAGTACTCGCTATGACTATTATTCCCATCTAAATACCCGAGAGGCCACGAAATAGATAAATATCCCCCAAAGGATCAAAATTCCAACGGGTTGCCATACTTCTAAAAGGCTGTAGCCATCATAGGCTATTTTACGAAGGGCGTCATTGAGGTGGGTAAGTGGTAATATTTTACAGAGTGGCTGCATCCACTCGGGAAAGGACTCTACCGGAAAAAAAGTGCCGGAGAGCATCATCTGTGGCAGCGTAATTAAGTTGGCGAAAGGTGCAATCACGCTTTCGTTTTTAGCCAAGCCTGAAACAACAAATCCAAAACCCATAAAAACGATAAAGGCGAGCGTGGTTACCGTTACCATACTAAGTACTGTAGAGGCTCCATGAACTAGCGTGAAGTTAAAGAATTGCGCTCCTACAAAAAGAATGATTAGGGTTGTTATAATTTGGAAGAACAATCTACTGAAGGCTTCCCCTAAAATAATATACTGACGTTTGATGGGAGTGGCAAAGAAACGCTTAAGTACCAGCGTGTTGCGTAAAAAGAAAAAAGTGAAAGCGGTGCCGAATATCGCTAAACTCAAAATAGAAAATCCCAATTGCCCAGGAAGCACAAAATCAATGGCTTCATACGTTCTGTTGGTGCTTACATCTGGAATAATTTGGCCAATTTTGGTGCCCTTCTCATAAATACCCAAAGGGTCGTTATTTTGCATCGATGCAATACGACTCATAATACTTCCAGCCGTATTACCTTGCGCTGCATTAAACCGCACCTTCACCAGTAACGGGGTGCCTGGAGCAGTCGATTCAATAGAAATGACAGCATAAATATCTTTTTTTGCCAATAACGATTCGCAACTATCTTTCGATAAATCGGTGGTGGCATTAAATGCCGAATCGCCTACCAACCCTCTATAAACATCATTCTCCTTATTGCTTTCTTTAGTCACAGCTACGTGGTATTTCCCTTGTACGCCTTTGCCCAAATAGGCAAAAACAAAAATAAAAATCATCGGAAAAGCAATACCAAAAACAATACTGCTTGGGCTTTTAAGTTGCGACAATAAGCTTGCTTTCGTGATCGCAAGCATCGCTCGTAGTTGACTATACTTCATTGGAGAGATTCAAAAACAGGGACTGATTTAACACTGCATATTTACAGAATGTAATTTACTTGCACAATTAAATAAATATAAAAATCATTACTGTCTGAGTGAAACATAGCTCACGACTCACGATGAAACTCGGGAATGAAAAACTGCTCACAAAATTTATTACCTTTGCCTTATGAGCAAAACCATCATCCAGGTAAAAAACTTAGTAAAAAAATATGGCACCTTCACCGCCGTAAATGATATTAGTTTCGATGTGAAAGAAGGTGAAATATTTGGACTACTCGGTCCTAATGGGGCTGGCAAAACAACCACCCTCGAAATCATTGAGACATTAAAGTCGAAGACTTCGGGTTCGGTGCATATTAAAAACATGTCCATTGACACGGATGCCTCAGAAATAAAAAAAATAATCGGGGTGCAGCTGCAAGCATCCGGCTATTACCCCAATATCAATTTGGTGCAGATCTTAGACCTTTTCGCAGGTTTATACAACAAGAGTATTGATGCGCTAGCCGCACTCGATAAGGTGAACCTCAGGGATAAAGCGAAAAGTAAATTTAAAGAGTTGAGCGGAGGACAAAAACAACGTTTCAGTATCGCCACCACCTTAATAAACACTCCTGAAATAGTATTCCTCGATGAGCCTACCACCGGCCTAGACCCTCAAGCCCGTCGTAATTTATGGGATTTAATACGGGAAATAAGAAACACGGGGTCAACGGTCATTATTACGACCCATTATATGGATGAAGCCGAACAACTATGCGACCGCGTAGGGGTCATGGATTCAGGAAAAATAATCGCCATTGACACACCCGACCAACTCATTGATAATTTAATTGCTAAAGGTTTCAAACGTAGCAAAGTGGTAAAAGAAGCCAACCTCGAAGATGTATTTATTGATTTAACAGGAAAAGAAATTAGGGATGAAGAGTAAATTGTAATTCACCCTATTACTCATCACTCCTCAACTCTACTCTGAATCTAAAACTGATAGGTGATACCAACAGAAGGCAATATTGGAAGTTGGTTCACCCGTTTATAATTCACCCGGTCGAAATAAAATATATTTTCCCGGTTGTAAATATTGGTAACGCCGGCGGTGATATGCATCTCATTTTTATTTTTGAATTTTAGATTCATCTGATACGAAACATCCATTCGGTGGAACCAAGGCAGTCGACCCAAATTCAAGTCGGCGTATATAATACCTAGTTGTCCATTGCTATGGGTATAATCAGACGTGACGCCATCATTAAATGGAAGATATTCAAAGAAGCCCTGGGTTTCGGTAAACGGAAAACCAGAGCCTAAGCTCCAACGTGCATTGATATCTTGTTTAATTTTCTTTCCGAATTTATAAGAACCTACTAGGTTAACCGTATGTCTTCGGTCGAAATGAGGCAAATATTTTCGTATTCCATCGTAACGCCACACATTCACATAACTATAAACTACCCAGAGATACAAATGTTTGTTATCATATTTATAGGTAACGTCGAAACCACTGGCATTACCCGTTTCTACAATATAATCGATGCGCTCATTGGCTGGGCGAGAGGCATTAAGCTCGTTATCATCAAAAATTTTATCCCTGTTGATATTGGTTATCTGATCAAAATGCTTTATAAAACCCTCGATGTTAATATCCGAATGATCATTCACATCAATCTCAAATCCGCCTACCGCATGACGTGCTTTTTGTAATGCGTTTTTTACCGTTCTGCCATCAAAAGTTTTAGGCACATCATCGGGGCCCGATAAAAACCCATAAAACAAATTCACCACATCCTTGTCGCTCACCGCACTCATTAAATTTTGTGAGTAGTACCCTCCGCTCGCTTTGAACCTAAAACGAGGACTGATATTATACTTCATAGCAAAACGTGGTTCAAGCGTTTGGGCCGCCAACGATGAATAACGCATCACGCGCAAACCAGGCTCCAACACAATTTTATCGGATACAAACTTGTACTTTACAAAACCGCAAAGCTCCATGGTATACTGTTGCTCGTTGATGCGTCGATTGGCCTGATTATAAATCTCAAAATTGGTAGTGATGCCATTTATTTCAATACCATATTTCCACTCGTTTTTATCATGGTAAGAGGTGAAGTTTAGAGCGGTATTAAAATTGTTGATATTGCTCGATCGGGGCTTACTATCAATTTCAGTTTGTTTGATTCCATATTGAGAATAGGCAAAAACTCCATTAATCACCGTAGCTGAGCCGTCGGGGACCAACAAGAAATTGGATCCGAATCCGCTCGACTTCCATTGAAAAGCCGTTGATCCAGGATAATTCACAGCGTCGTTAAAGGAGAACCCGAAAAAGTTTAGCTTACTTCCGTTATCGGTGTTTACTGCAATCTTACCATAAGTGTCCTGAAACTTATAAGGCAAAGTAGCTTTGATATATGGGTAAACGATGGGGGACGATTTGTCGAGATAGGAATTCTTATAGGAAACTAAAAACGAGCTTGAGGTACTGTTTTCTTTAAACTTTTTTAGAGGACCTTCTAAAATTATTTTAGAGGAGAACGTATTCACCCCAACTTTACCGGCAAGCCTTTTCTTATTCCCATCTCTAGAGGTTACATCAATCACGGCCGAAACACGGCCGCCATATTGCGCATTAAATCCGGCCGAGTATACATCTACATTCTTAATGATATCGCTTTCAAAAACAGAAAATAACCCAATGGAGTGAAATGGATTATAAATTATCATGCCATCGAGCATCACCTTATTCTGCACGGGTGAGCCACCACGAATGTATAATTGCCCCCCTTGATCGCCTGTAAAAACCACCCCGGGAAGTACTTGTAAGTACTGCGCCAAGTCGGGCTCACCAGCCACTGTTGGCAATAATTTCAGTTCTCTTGGGGTGATTTTTGTAACCGCCACTCGAGGGTCCGTTTTCTTATGCTGTTTGTCGGCATTAATTTCTATATCACTCAACTCCACAGCCTTCACGTTCATATAGATGTTTTTGGAGGTGATTCTCCCTGCTTTGATTTCCACTTCTTGAATAGACGAATCGTATCCAATAGCGTATACCACTATCGTATACTTACCGATAGGTAAATTGTTGAAATTGTAGAATCCATTAATATCTGTTTGGGCATTTTGCTTTCTCTCTTTCACAATCACATTGGTAAAAGGTAATGTTTCACCATTTTCATTATCATATAAAAACCCACGTAATTCACCTGTTTGTGAAAAAAGTGCTTGTGTAAAAAAAGTGCATGCTATAAAAAGCAGCGTATTCAATTTCATTGGCCGTATTTTTGAAGGGGTGCGAAGGTAAGGAAAAGTTGTTTGTGAAAGGACGGGTTCGCGATTCGTGTTAGGCAAGTGGAATCGAAGTTTAGAGGGCTTGGCCGTTCGCTGTTGGCACCTAAGAATAGCCTAAAACTCTACCAGCTTTTCCATATCGCCGGTTAATAACTCATAACCCGACTCGGTAATGCAAATGGTATGTTCATATTGTGCCGAGAGTTTACCATCGATGGTACGTGCCGTCCAATGGTCCCATTTATCGATTTTCGTGCGGGCCTTACCTGCGTTTATCATGGGTTCGATCGTAAATACCATGCCTGGTTTAAGTATGGCGTCGCGGTGTGTTTCACTGTTATGGCTCACTTCAGGCTCTTCATGAAAACTCAAACCAACCCCATGACCACAAAATTCAAAAACCACACTGCATCCCTGACTTCGGGCATATTTCTCGATAGATTTTCCGATATTGCTTAATTTATTTCCACTATAACACTGTTTTACCCCTTCATCCAGACAGGTCTTCGCTATTTTCAGCATGTTACTGGCATACTCACTAATGTTACCTACCTTAAACATGGTGCAGGTATCGCCAAAATATCCGTTATAAATAGTGGTGACATCAATATTTAAAATATCGCCTTCTCGAAGTATGGTTGTGTTATTGGGTACCCCGTGACATACCACATCGTTAACGCTGGTGCAGCAAGAAGCAGGAAAAGTTTTATAGTATAAGGTGGCCGGCAAAGCATGATGATCGAGTACAAATTCCTTGCATTTCTTATCCAAGAAAATGGTGGTAACCCCAGGCTGTACAAATGGCTTTAAGTAGGCCAAAGTAGCGGCTGCTAAGGCTCCGCTTTTACGAATACCCTCAATTTGTTCAGGGGTTTTTATAACAATTTTCTGTGCACTCTCGTAGGCCATAATGAACGCAAAGATAAGAATTTAGAGGAGTTTTTAATGGGTTTGAAAGGATCATCGAGAGGAGATCCAAATCTATTGCGTCGCTCGAGGGCAAATAATCTCGAGTACCCGTCAGTTTGTTTTATTTGCTACTTTCTCAACATCAACACATTGAAATATTGATCTTCCATCACAGGGAAAGTATCTAAGGATGGTTCCGTAATCAAAGTTTGTTTACGATCTTTAATTAAATAAATTGCGAATCCCTTCGCTTTGAAAAATTTAAAATATGCTTCCTTCGACGACCCCGCTTTTTGCAATCCATAAGGCCAGAATTCGGAAAATATTTTAATTTCGGGGTTGGCTTCGAGTATTTTCTCCAGCCCTTGGTACACCTGCATTTCGAAACCCTGCACATCCACTTTAAGGATATTTACTTTCGTTGTAGGGCCTAAATACGCATCAATACTCACACAGTCGACGGTGTATTTTGAGGCGAAGGTATCGGGGGCATACGCCCGATGATCTACGTTTTTATCGGGTGAGGTATAAAACTCCAACTGCCCGTTGGTATTGCTTGCAGCAGCATTTTTAAGGCTTACATTTTTGAGTTTTTGTGTGGTTTGTAGCAGTCGTTTGTAGTTATCAGTATCGGGTTCAAAACAATAAACCTTACCTAAGGGGCCAACCCATTGGGAAAATAGCTGTGCATAAAACCCAATATTGGCACCCACATCGATGATCGTATCGCCTTTCCGGGCGTAACTTTTCATCAAATCAATTTCCTGTTGGTCCTGACGGTGCTTAAAAATAAAATACATTAGCTTATAGAGCCAGTATATTCTATGAAATAAAAAGTGGGTGAATTTGAAAACGATTTGCGATTGCAAAGCTGATAAAATTAAAAAGGTCCAATATCGCACCGCTACAACCTACTACCCTTGCTGTATTCCTACCCTGGGGGAGTTCATAAGGAGCTGGTCGTATCGGACCCGGCACAAAGATAGAAAAAAATCCGAGACAAAAAGAAATAAATCAATGTGGTGTAGTAAATGGGCCTTTAATATGGCTTCCATCATTCGAATAAAATTTCCTCCCCATTTTCTCGAAACATCCCCTTAATTTGCAGACGTTATTTCACTAGAATTATCATGCAACACAAAATAGATTTACTCCATACCAAACGTGCGGAAAGCCTATTAGGCGGAGGAGAGAAGCGTATAGAAGACCAACATAAAAAAGGAAAACTTACCGCCCGCGAGCGACTTCATTTTTTAATGGACGAGGGCAGTTTTAATGAAATTGGCGCCTTTGTAACGCATCGAAGCAAGGATTTTGGTATGGAAAACCTGCAGTTCTTAGGCGATGGTGTAATCACCGGATATGGCAAAATAAACGGTCGCTTGGTCTATGTTTTCTCACAAGACTTCACCGTATTTGGCGGTTCGCTGAGTGAAACCCACGCCGAAAAAATATGCAAGGTGATGGACCTTGCCTTGAAAAACGGAGCCCCGTTCATAGGCCTCAACGACAGCGGTGGCGCACGAATACAAGAAGGCGTGGTGTCGTTGGGAGGCTATGCCGATATCTTTTATCGTAACACCATAGCCAGTGGGGTGATACCTCAAATATCGGCCATCATGGGCCCCTGTGCTGGCGGGGCTGTATATAGCCCGGCCATCACCGATTTTATTATGATGGTAGAAAATACAAGCTACATGTTTGTTACCGGTCCTAACGTGGTAAAAACGGTAACGCATGAAGAAGTAAGCAGTGAAGAGTTGGGGGGTGCCAGCGTGCATAGCAGCAAAAGTGGGGTCGCTCATTTTAGCTGTGCCAACGAAATTGAATGCATCAACAATATTAAAAAAATATTGAGTTATATGCCCGAAAACTGTGAGGAGAAAACACCTCTACTCAACTATTCTGGCAGCAACGAAAAGCGAGCTAAACTAAATTCCATCATACCACAAAACCCAAACCAGCCTTACGATATAAGAGAAGTCATTGAAGAAGTGGCCGATCCCGAGAGCTTCTTTGAAGTACATAAAAATTTCGCCGAAAACATCGTGGTTGGGTTTGCTCGCATTGCCGGAAGAAGCATTGGTATTGTAGCCAATCAGCCGGCCTTCTTAGCCGGGGTACTGGATATTAACTCGTCAACCAAAGCCGCCCGGTTTGTGCGGTTTTGCGATTGTTTCAATATTCCACTTTTGGTATTTGAAGATGTACCTGGATTTCTGCCCGGCACCGATCAAGAGTGGCATGCCATTATTACCAACGGGGCAAAATTACTCTATGCTTTTAGCGAAGCCACGGTACCTCGTATCACGGTAATTACCCGCAAAGCCTATGGTGGTGCTTATGATGTAATGAATAGCAAACATATAGGAGCCGATCTGAATTTCGCCTGGCCTTCGGCTGAGATTGCGGTGATGGGCGCAAAAGGAGCGACCGAGATTATCTTTAAAAAAGAGATTCATGACGCAACGAACAAGATTGAGAAAGCTGCTGAGAAAGAAAAAGAGTACGCCGACATCTTTGCCAATCCATACCGGGCCGCTGAGCGCGGTTTCATCGACGAGGTAATCATACCTGAAGAAACACGCGAACGTTTAATAGCCGGCTTCGAAATGCTCCAAAACAAGGTGGTGAATATGCCCAGGAAGAAACACGGGAATATACCGTTATAGTATAAATATGGTCGGACGGTTATGCCAATACAGAATTGCTGAAGTGGCGTATGGTTAAAAAGCCCTCACGGCCCTAACGCAGTTTTGGGTGGCCTTGTCGTTGTAAAACTGGCTACCATTGGTAAAATTCTGGTCCCAGGCGTAGCTGCGACTCTCTTCACTGGAGCTCCAGTACCCCCTATTCGTAAAACCACCCACCACGCTCTTGTTTTCGTAGAGGTAATTCAGCTCTTCTGTACTTGGCAAAACCCAATCTGTATAGCCTCCAAAATCCAAATCGGCACATAATTGAGCCGCATAACTCCCCGTTCCTTGCGTATCTACGATAATGGTAGTATTCGCATGGCCCGCACCAAAAAACTTTGAAATGGCACTGGTTATAATATGATTCCCTGTATCCCATGTTAGGCCCAGGCTTTGATCAATGGAAGCCGCGATCATACCATGCTGGATACGGGCATCGTAACCCGGTTCGCCAAGTTGCAAAACATGGGCAACAATACCTCCTTGGTAACGATCACCAATCTTTATATCTTTAACTATGTCTTTTTTCTTACAACTCGCATTAAAAAAGGAAATGGATAGTGTTATTAGTACGGCAAACCCTAAAATTAAAGTTTTTTGATTCATGAGAAATCGTTTTCAGAGAAACGAAATGCTTTATTGCCGCGACTTATATCTAAAAATTTTCTTTCCATCGTACTTTAGGAATTCATTATAATCGGGTGTGAATTGTGGGTATTTGGTGGCTTTTTGAATGCCTAAAATTTTACCATTATCCAAATCGAGACGAATAAAATCCTGGACATCGACGGCACTCTTGCCTACCCATACATAGTATGCATCGGGAGTTCCAAAAGTACCAAAATTCTTTTTAATTTTGGTAGCCCAATTTAACTTGCCATTACTAATGGTGATACTAGCGGTACCTTTTTCGCCAGAGGCAATCAACGAACCACTACGCTCCCAAATATAACTAACCATGCCGACACCGGTTTTAGCCAGATCGGTTTTCCATACCACCTTGCCTGTAGCAGCCTCCAAACTGAACATGTTTTTACTGGTACAGAAGATCACATTCTCTCCATCGATGTGAATATTCGAAATCGATCCTGAGAATTTGTCGCCCAGCGTTTTCAATTCCTTGGTATCCCAAAGTAACTTACCGGTATGCGAATCGAATGCCATAAGACCAAAAGGACCGGTCATTTTATAGCCGACATTGCATACATCAGGGTTGCCATTGGTGCCGGGTATAAACGTCTGAGTTTCTATCTCACCTCCTACTTTTGCAATTAGGGTGCTTCCAAGCAGCCCCATATCGGGTATCATGGCATCTTTATCGAACTCCACCGTTTCCCATATTACTGCGCCTGTGGCAGGATTGAATTTTCTGATTTTATGATTCCCTTTCGAAAGGTCAATGATATAAACCCCATCATCACCGATAGTGGGCATATCCGACTTCCCTAATGTTTGGGTCGATTTCACCACTCCCCAATTTAACTCAATATTGTCGAAGCCTGTTTCCCAAAGTTTTTTTCCTGTTTTTAAGTCAAAGATAGAAATGCCTTCATAAATCACATAAATCTGATCTCCGTGCAATTCCATCGTAATATAATCTTCGCCCTCGCATAAAGAACGTAAAACACGGCCTTCGAAAGCATTGTTCCAGGTAAAAGCTCCGGTAGATTCAAGAATAATCTGAATTTTTGTTCCCTTTCCAACCGTACTTGTTGCTTTCGATTTGTAATTTAATCTCAGATGGATATTCATTTCATCATCATCGATACTCCCTTTGTATATAATATTCGATGATTTGCTTGTTTTATAATGTACCTTCACTCTCTCGTACTTCACTTTCTTGGTGGTATTGTCGTCGATTTTGGCCCCTGTAAGTTCATCATACCAAGTGGTGAGCAGCTCATCCTTTTTATCTCCTTTTACAGTTACAAAAACGGCATTTCTATTTTCATCCCATGACCATACCTTCGCATTTTTCACTCCCAAACTTGACTTAAAATTCATTCGCCATAATAGTTTCCCGGTGGTGGCATCGAGCATGGCAATATCTTGTAAGTCGCCACCAAGAGCCAACGTTCTATCGGCATTCGACAGTCGCCATTTACAGTCGACCGGCCATTGCGATTTGTAAAGCATCGGAAATGGCTTTTGTGCATATAGGCCATAGTTCGAGATGAGTAAAAACAAAAGAAGTGTAAGATTTTTCATGATGGATTAGTTAATGTGCTAAAATTATTTCAGAACAAAAGTATGTGTGTTCTTTTATAATTGCAATACCCTCCAGGAGGTATTTGTAGATAAAAAATCAAAAACACCTATAAAAGCAAAACAGGCAACCAAAATAATTTGGTTGCCTGTTAAAATATGAATACGGTAAGTACTATGCTTCAGTAGTAGGTTCCACCGCTTCGTCAGAGGTAGGCTCAACTACAGTGGCTTCCACTGCTGCTACTGCCTTTTTAGCTTTTGGCGTTTTTACCACTACCGCTTCTTCAGTACCTGTTGCTTTGGCTTTTCCACGACGGGTTTTCTTAGCCGGTGCTTCTGCTGCTTTAGATGGTTTGCTGTAAATCTCATTATAATCAACCAACTCGATCATGGCTATTTCAGCATTATCACCAGCACGGTTGCCTGCATGCAATACGCGAGTGTAACCACCCGGGCGTGTTGCGATTTTATTTGAAATATTTCCAAACAATTCCTTAATAGCCTCTTTATCTTGCAGATAACTAAATACCACACGACGATTGGTCATCGTATCGGTTTTACATTTAGTTAAAAGAGGTTCAATATAACCGCGTAAAGCTTTTGCCTTTGCAAGCGTAGTAAATATACGTTTATTCGTTATTAAAGCAGTAGCCATATTACTCATCAACGCTCTGCGGTGAGAAGCCGTTCTGCTTAACTTGTTAATTTTATTTCCGTGTCTCATGATATAGTCGTAAAGCGTCAGTGGTGAGTGTAAGTTAGAATAAAACTTTCACTTTGCAAATTCGCACAATAAATAATTAATCTTGGTCTATTTTGTATTTATAAATGTCCATTCCAAATGTCAAACCTTTTTCGCGAACCAGTTCTTCCAATTCAGTCAACGATTTTTTACCGAAGTTACGGAATTTCAAAAGGTCGGCGATATCGTATTTCACGAGGTCGGCAAGGGTGCGAATTTCAGCTGCTTTCAAGCAGTTGTAAGCACGTACCGATAGGTCTAAATCCGACAAAGGCGTTTTCAATATTTTGCGTGTTTGCATGAACTGCTCATCCACTTCAGGTGCTTCAACTCTCTTAGGCACATCTAGAGTCATGTTTTCATCGCTAAACAACATGAAATGATGTATTAAAAGTTTCGCTGCTTCTTTCAAAGCATTTTCAGGGTGAATAGAACCATCGGTAGTTACTTCTAACACCAATTTTTCAAAATCTGTTTTTTGTTCTACGCGGTAATCTTCTACTGAGTATTTCACGTTTTTGATTGGCGTGAAAATAGAATCCATAGCGATATATCCGATAGGTGCATTTTCTGGTTTATTATCTTCAGCTGATAAGTAACCACGTCCTTTAGCCACTTGAATTTCCATTTCAATGGTAAGCGTAGGATCCATATTACAGATAACCAAATCAGGATTTAAGATATCGAAAGAGTTGGTATGTTTTCCAATATCTCCTGCGGTCATTTTATCCTGTCCTTTTACGGAGATAAAAATTTTCTCTGGTCCGTTTAATTCGATACGCGATTTAAAACGAACTTGTTTTAGATTCAATATAATTTCAGTAACATCTTCTACCACACCTTTGATCGTAGAAAATTCATGGTCTACCTTAGGCATACGAAGGCTGATGATAGCATATCCTTCCAACGACGATAACAAGATGCGTCGCATCGCATTACCGATGGTCACACCATAACCTTTCTCCAATGGTCTGAATTCGAACAAACCAAAGAAATCGGTTTCTTTGTACATTATAACTCTGTCTGGTTTTATAAAAGGTACTATTCCCATGTGATATAAATATAATTTAATTTAAAAAGCCTTGTGAAAACTTCGAACAACAAATCGTTATTTAGAATACAACTCCACAATAAGTTGTTCTTTTATTTTTTCAGGTATTTGATCGCGTTCAGGATAGCCAATAAACACGCCACTCATTTGTTTTTCATCAAATTCGATCCAGTTGAATTTGCGACGTGAAGAGAGTGAATTCACAATCATCTCTAAAGACTTTGATTTCTCACGCACGGCAATCACATCACCCGGACGCACATGGAACGAAGGAGTATTCACTACATTACCGTTCACAGTAATATGCTTGTGTAATACCAACTGACGCGCTGTGGTACGGTGTTTTGCAATACCCATACGAAAAACAGTATTGTCTAAACGTGCTTCTAAAAAACGCAATAAATTTTCGCCTGTGATACCTGGTTTAATTAATGCGGTATGAAAAGTTTTGCGGAACTGACGTTCTAATACACCATAAGTATATTTCGCTTTTTGCTTTTCCATTAACTGAACAGAATATTCCGACTGTTTGTTACGTTTGCGGCTTTGGCCATGCATTCCGGGAGCATAGTTTTTCTTTTCTACTGCTCTATCGGGTCCAAAAATTGCTTCTTTGAATCGTCTGGCTATTTTTGCCTTGGGTCCTGTATAACGTGCCATCTTTTATTTACGAATTTTGATTTTAAATTACTGAATCCTCTGTTCTTTTGGTTTTTTATATTCGATCGTAGAATTAAACTCTACGTTTTTTCGGAGGTCTGCATCCGTTATGCGGCATTGGGGTAACATCGGTAATGGATAAAACCTCGATACCAGCGGCTCCCAACGTACGTATGGCCGAATCTCTACCCGAACCAGGGCCTTTAATGAATACATGAACTTTTCTCAAACCCGCATCAGTGGCCACTTTGGCACAATCATTGGCAGCTGTTTGGGCTGCATACGGGGTATTCTTTTTCGAACCTTTAAAACCCATTTTGCCCGACGATGCCCATGAGATCACCTGACCTTGTGTATTGGTCAAAGAAATAATACAGTTATTAAATGAAGCTTTGATATGCGCTTCACCCACTGCATCAACAGCTACGGTGCGTTTTTTTACTACTTTTTTTGCGGTTGCCATCCTATAATTTATCTTTTACTGATGTTAATTAATTATTTAGTTTCCTTTTTTCTTCCTGCCACTGTCTTACGTTTTCCTTTACGGGTACGTGAGTTGGTACGGGTGCGTTGTCCACGAGTTGGTAAGCCTTTACGATGGCGAATACCACGGTAGCTTCCAATATCTTGTAAACGTTTAATATTCAATTGAGTTTCAGAGCGTAATTCGCCTTCCACCTTAAACCCTTCAGTGATTGATTTACGGATAGAGTTCAAGTCTTCATCGTTCCAGTCGGAAACTTTCTTGCTGATGTCGATACCCGAATCTTTTAAAATTTTGGTAGCGCGGGAAACACCGATGCCATAGATGTAAGTTAATCCTATTACACCTCTTTTGTTTTTTGGTAAATCAATTCCTGATATACGTGCCATTTCTTTTAATTACGAATTATTAATTACTAATTTATTAACGTGCATTTACGTTTTACGAAATACGATTAATGTTAACCCTGACGCATTTTATATTTAGGATTCTTTTTGTTTATGATATACAAACGACCTTTTCTGCGAACGATCTTGCAATCAACGCTGCGCTTTTTAATTGATGTCTTAACTTTCATTTTCTTTTTAGATTACTTATATCTGTATGAAATTCTTCCTTTACTTAAATCATAGGGCGACATTTCTATTTGTACTTTATCGCCTGGTAATATCTTTATATAATGCATCCGCATCTTGCCTGAAATATGAGCCACAATAACATGTCCATTTTGCAATTCTACCTTAAACATAGCGTTAGATAAGGCTTCTTTGATGACTCCATCTTGCTTTATGGATGATTGTTTTGACATATTTTTTTAGGGCTGCGAATTTACTGCTTTTAATCCAATTTTACATGCTCTGCACTTGCTGGGTACGCCCCTTAATCCTGTTTCCACCTTTCATTAATCCATCATAATGACGCATGGTAAGCTGACTTTCAATTTGTTGTAACGTATCCAATAATACCCCTACCATGATGAGTAGTGACGTTCCTCCAAAGAACTGTGCAAAACTGGTCGACATTCCAAAACTCCGTGTTAAACCTGGCATAATGGCTATCAAAGCAAGGAATATTGATCCTGGCAGTGTGATACGAGACATTACATTATCAATAAAGTCGGCGGTCGATTTTCCTGGTTTTACACCGGGTACAAAACCATTATTACGTTTCATCTCATCCGCAATTTGAACTGGGTTGATGGTAATTGCGGTATAGAAATAGGTAAATGCGATAATGGTTAATGCTAATGACACATCGTAAATCCAAGAGTTTTGTGAGTTGAAGTTCATCGCAACACCATCCCAAAAAGGATTTCCTCTAAATAATTGAGCAATGGTACCGGGGATGAACATAATGGCCTGGGCAAAAATGATTGGCATGACCCCTGCCTGATTTACCTTTAGTGGTAACCATTGGCGAGCGCCTCCATACTGTTTATTTCCGATTACGCGTTTTGCATATTGCACCGGTATCTTCCGAGTACCCTGCACCAGCAATATCGTAAATGCGATGACTAGCAGCAAGAACACGATCTCTACTAAAAACACAAATAAACCTCCTCCACCTTGTGTGCTGCGTGCATTTAACTCTCCCCAAACTGATTGTGGGAAACGAGCCAAAATACCTACCATGATAATTAAAGAGATACCGTTGCCAATACCTTTATCGGTGATACGTTCGCCTAACCACATAGTAAACACAGTACCGGCAATTAAGAATACGATGGTAGAAACCAAAAACCCAAAATTGTCATTTAGAATAGGGCTTGCTCCTTGACCACCACGTAGGGTAGCTAAAAATCCAAAAGCCTGAATGAAAGTAATAAGTATGGTAAAAATACGAGTGTATTGATTCAATTTCGTTCTTCCCTCCTCTCCTTCTTTTGCCATCCGTTGAAACTGTGGAACAGCAATGGTGAGAAGTTGGATTACAATGGATGCCGAAATGTATGGCATAATTCCCAAGGCTAATATCGAAGCTCTACCGAAGGCTCCACCCGCAAAAGTGTTGATCAATCCTAGCATACCTCCCTGACTGTCGGCAAGCTTGGATGAATCGATACCCGGCAATACGATGTATGAGCCAATTCGAAACATTAACAAATACAGAAACGTGTTGATGATTCGTTTGCGTAAATCTTCAATAGCGAATATATTTTTTATTGTATCTATTATTTTCTTCATTATTTGGTAACGTTAGCGGTTCCTCCTACTGATTCAATGGCTATTTTAGCGGCATCGGTAAATGCGTGACAAGAAATATTAACCTTGTTACTAATCTTACCTCTACCTAATATTTTAATTTTATCTTTTTTAGATCCCAAATGGAGTTTTTTGAAAGTTTCCAAAGTAAAATCCGTGATATTATGCTTTTCCGACAATATTTGTAAAGTGTCTAAGTTAATACCGATATACTCTACACGAAACGGATTTTTGAATCCTACTTTCGGTAACCGGCGTTGTAAAGGCATTTGACCCCCTTCAAAACCCATTTTACGACTATATCCTGAACGAGATTGAGCTCCTTTATGTCCACGTGTTGAGGTGCCTCCATGACCACTTCCCTGACCTCTACCAATACGCTTACGTTTTTTGGTTGACCCATCGGCTGGCTTTAACGTACTTAAATTCATGCTATATTGTTTTAATTAAAATTAAATGTTCTCTACTTTTACTAAATGACTTACTTTCTTCACCATTCCCATAATCTGAGGCGAATCGTGACGTACTACTGAGCTATTTACTTTACCTAATCCTAATGATTTAACGGTACGTTTCTGAGTCTCAGGGCGTTCGATAACGCTGCGTACTAAGGTTACTTTAATTTGTGCCATGTTTATGCTACTTATATTTTAGATTTAACCGTTAAATACTCTGTTTAAACTAATTCCACGTTGTTGTGCAACGGTAACCGAATCGCGCATCTTCAAGAGGGCATCGATGGTTGCTTTCACAACATTATGTGGGTTTGAAGATCCTTTTGATTTAGCCAATACATCTGTGATTCCAGCGCTTTCCAAAACGGCACGCATCGCACCACCGGCAATAACACCGGTACCATGAGAAGCGGGTTTTAAAAAGACGTCGCCTCCACAATATTTTCCTATTTGTTCGTGAGGAACAGTACCATTAATGATTGGCACTTTTATCAAATTTTTCTTTGCGTCTTCCACCGCTTTAGTAATGGCATCCGTAATTTCCATTGCCTTACCTAATCCGTGACCTACAATACCGTTGCTATCACCTACCACTACGATAGCAGAAAAACTAAATGTTCTTCCACCTTTTGTAACTTTAGCTACACGGTTTACAGATACCAAACGTTCTTTCAGTTCCAGTTCGCTTGATTTTACTCTTTTTATATTTGCTTGAGACATATAATGTGTTGTTCTTCTATAAAATTAAAATTGTAACCCTCCTTCACGTGCTCCTTCTGCCAAACTTTTCACTCTTCCATGATATAAGTATCCACCTCTATCGAAAGTGATTTTGGTAACACCCAAGGCAATCGCTTTTTCGGCAATGGCTTTACCCACTAATTTTGATTTCTCAATTTTGGGTGATTTGTCGGTTAGTGAGCGCGATGAAGCGGCAGCAATCGTTACTCCAGTAAGATCGTTCACCAATTGCACATAGATATCTTTGTTACTGCGAAATACCGATAAACGCGGTTGAGCTTCAGTTCCGGATAATTTAATCCGAATCCCTTTTCTAATTTTCGCGCGACGTGCTAATTTCTTTTGTTGTAGGTTCATGACGTTATTTTTATGCTGCGATCAATTTTGCGGTGCAAACGGCTGATTGCGATTTGTTTATTTTATTATTATTTACCTGCTGATTTACCTGCTTTCTTGCGTAATACTTCACCGGTAAACTTGATACCTTTTCCTTTAAATGGCTCAGGTTTACGAAGAGAGCGAATTTTTGCGGCTACCTGACCGATCAGTTGTTTGTCGGCACTTTCTAAATAAATAGTAGGGTTCTTACCTTTCTCTTGTTCCGCTTTTACTTTAACCTCCATAGGTATTTGCAAGTAAATATGGTGAGAGAATCCTAGCGTTAAATCCAAAATTTGTCCTTCAGCTACTGCTTTATAACCTACCCCTACCAATTCCTGACGAGTGGTGTAACCTGTTGAAACACCCGTCACCATATTTTGCACCAACGAGCGGTATAAACCGTGCATTGAGAGCAAACGCTTTGTTTCGGCTGGGCGTGAAACAGTTAAAATACCATTCTCAATGGTGATTTTAAGATCTGAGTCAACTTTCTGGCTTAGGGTTCCTTTCGGTCCTTTCACCGTAACTAAGTTGTTCTCGGCAATTTTTACCTCAACACCAGCGGGTATGTTAATGGGCTTTTTTCCTATACGCGACATTTCTGTATTATCGTTTTAAGTGTTTGAACTTATTTTAATGTTATTTAAAATATTAATAAACGTAGCAAAGAATTTCTCCGCCAACATTTTCCCTGCGGGCTTCCTTATCGGTCATTACTCCTTTAGAAGTAGTGATGATAGCTATTCCCAAGCCGTTGATAACACGGGGCATTTCCATGGCTCCCTTGTACTTTCGCAAACCAGGGCGACTAATGCGCTCCATTTTGCTAATCGCCGGTTGTTTTGTTACAGGATTGTATTTTAAAGCTATTTTGATGACGTTCTTGTTTTCAACAACGTCAAATTTATAATTTAAAATATAACCTTTCTCGAACAACACGCGTGTTATTTCTTTTTTGAGATTTGAACCCGGAATTTCAACAATTCTGTGGTTAGCCTTGATGGCGTTTCTCAATCTGGTTAAGTAGTCTGAAATTGGATCAGTCATTTCTTATATTTTTTTTACTGATTGAACCTGTGTTTAATCTTTAATAATTTATTCCTTTTAATTACCAACTGCACTTTGTTACTCCTGGTATCTTTCCTGCTAATGCCATCTCACGAAACTGATTACGGCATAATCCGAACTGACGCATGTAACCTCTTGGTCTTCCTGTGATCTGACAGCGATTACGCTGACGTACTTTCGAGGAGTTGCGGGGCAGTTTTTGCAATTCGTCCCAGTTGCCTTCTTTTTTTAACAGAGCGCGGCGGTCGTGGTAGAGCAATTCGAGCTTTACTCTCTTTCTGTCTCTGGCTTTAATACTTTCTTTTGCCATGTATTATGTAGTTTGATTATTTTTTTGAAAAGGTAATCCAAATTGCTTCAATAACTCCAAACACTCTTCATCAGTTTTGGCGGTGGTTACGAAAGTGATATCCATACCTTGAATACGACTCACCTTGTCGATGTTAATTTCCGGAAAAATTAACTGCTCGGTGATACCCATGGTAAAGTTTCCACGTCCATCAAATCCTTTGATCTTTAATCCGCTGAAATCGCGAACACGAGGAAGAGAGATGGCGATCAAACGTTGTAAAAACTCGTACATGTTATCTTTACGCATCGTTACACGGGCACCAATAGGCATTCCCTGACGTAACTTAAAGTTAGAGATATCCTTACGTGATTTCGTTTTCACGGCGCGCTGACCACAAATCATCGTCATTTCTTCTACGGCCGAATCCACAATTTTCTTATCGGCTACGGCAGCTCCCAATCCCTGGTTCAAACAAATTTTCTCCAGTTTCGGAACCATCATATCGTTCTTATACCCGAATTTCTCCATCATCGCAGGTATAATTGTTTCTGTATAACGGTTTTTAAGTGTAGGTTGGTACATTGTTATTTAATTTATTCCCTGATTACTTAATAATTTCCTTAGTCTCTGTAGCTCTGGCAAAACGTTGTAGTTTGCCCTTCTCGTCAAGCTTGCGCCCTACCTTTGTTGGTGCATTATTATACCACAACATCACGTTTGAAATAGCCACCGGTGCTTCCATGCTTATAATTCCTCCATTGGGATTCTTCGCATCAACACGAGGCTTCAAATGCTTCTTGTTTATATTGATTCCTTCGATAATAATACGGCGTGTTTCAGTGATTACTTCTAATACACGGCCTTTCTTACCTTTGTCATCACCAGCAATCAAAACCACTTGATCGCCTTTTTTTATTTTTAATTTTGGTTGTTTGTTAAATTTTCTTTCCATGATATGGAGTGTTGTAATTTTTAATTATAATACTTCCGGAGCTAGTGATACGATTTTCATAAACTGTTTTTCACGTAATTCACGAGCAACTGGGCCGAAGATACGAGTACCACGTGGCTCATCGGCGGCGTTAAGCAACACACATGAGTTGTCGTCGAAACGAATATACGAACCATCGGGGCGACGAACTTCTTTGCGAACACGCACTACCACTGCCTTTGAAACAGTTCCTTTTTTTACACCACCGCTAGGCATGGCATCTTTTACAGTTACTACTATTTTATCGCCCAAAGAAGCATAACGCTTTTTAGAGCCTCCCAACACACGTATAACCAATACCTCACGGGCACCGCTATTGTCGGCTACTTTTAGTCTCGATTCGTTTTGTACCATTTCTTAATTTGCTAATTTTAAATAATTTGTCCCGAAACAAGTTCGGAAGGGAAACGATTATTTTGCTTTTTCAATTACTGCTACTAAGCGGAAACGCTTGTTTTTACTCATCGGGCGTGTTTCCATAATACGCACAGTATCATTGATGCCACACTCATTCTTTTCGTCGTGTGCCATAAACTTGGAGGTTTTCTTCACAAACTTACCGTACTTAGGGTGCTTTACTTTGCGCTCTACACTTACGGTAATGGATTTCTCCATCTTGTTGCTTACAACTTTACCTACGATCTCTTTTCTAAAATTTCTTTCCATGTGTTGGATTGATTTCTGAATTATGAATTAATTTACTGTTCTTTATTTAAACCTTAGGTTCGTTTTGAACGTTTAACTGGCGACTCCTTTTCTCGGTTTGTAAACGAGCGATGGTTTTGCGCGTGGCAGTGATACGAGCCGTCGACTCCACCTGAGAGATAGCGTGTGTGAATTTCATTTTTGTATATGACTCACGCTCATCTTTAAGGGTGTCTTTAAGGTCTTTATCGCTTAGTACTTTTATATCTTTGTTCTTCATGGCTAAAAATATTTAGTTATACAGCCTCCTCGAAATCGGGGCGGATAGTGAATTTACAGTGAAACGGTAATTTATTAGCAGCCAAACGCATCGACTCTTTCGCTACGGCTAACGATACACCTTCAATTTCGAATAGTATTCTACCTGGTTTTACCACAGCTACCCAATATTCAGGAGCTCCTTTACCTTTACCCATACGTACTTCCGCAGGTTTTTTAGTAATCGGTTTATCAGGAAAAACACGGATCCATACCTTACCTTCACGTTTCATGTGGCGTGTTAAGGCGATACGTGCTGCTTCTAGCTGACGGGCCGTGAGCCAGCCTTCATCCAATGATTTTAATGCAAAAGTGCCGAAATCAATTTGATTCCCACGCTTAGCAAAACCTTTAATCTTGGCTTTATGCGTTTTGCGAAATTTGGTTTTCTTTGGTTGTAACATGATTCTTAACTACTTTTTTAGTGGCTTCTTACATTCTGATGCTAAATTTACTAAGGTAGTCAAGCGGCTTATTTAGAGGGGGATTAGAAATCCCGAAGCCATTGATAACATTAGTAAATTATACAACTCAATGTATTTTTACTAAAATTTTAGGACGGCAAAGGTACGATTTACTTTTAGATTAACAAATATTTTTTGGAAAATATATTGCTGCCCATTTACCGTAACACCATTTTGGACGTCTGGCTCCCGTTGATTTGGATAATATACATCCCCTTGGGCAACCTTGAAACATCCAACGAGGCCTGGTTGGCCGCCATGTTTTCTATTTTCAGCAACTCCTGCCCTATCGTGTTTTGTAAGGAAACGACTCGTATTAAATGCTCCCCAGTTATTTGTATAAGATCTTTTGCCGGGTTAGGGTAAACGCGAAATTCATTGCTCCAGCTCGTACTATACCATGGAACGGCAAGCCTGGTTGAGGAACAATTATTGGTCGTGTTCGGAGTGGGGTTTACCAATACTTTAAAGCCACCCGATCCATCAACACACCGTCCATAGCTGCTATCCGTTTTCTGAAGTGGAAAAAGAATGCTGTCCAACACGAATCCATTGGCGTAGCCTAACCTCAGGTCCTCTCCTGCCGACGACAGCTTAAAATTGGCATGCAGCCCGGCCTGCGTTATATCCCCATCGAGCCAAACCAGCATATAGGCGTTGGCCGGTAAAATGGTGCCGTCGGGGAACGCCCATTTTGCAAGGTTCACGGGGTCATCGGAAAGGTACATACCCGAAAGGTTGACCGTGGTACTTGTCCTGTTTTTCAGTTCCACCCAATCGTCATATTCCCCCGCAGGATCTTTGATAGCATTGCTATTGGAAGCCATCAACTCGTTCATTACGATACTTCCAATAGGAAGCATAGGAATGCTTGCCGTAAGAGTATAAAATTCATGCTCCGCCCTTACTGGCGAAAAAATTCCGGTATTGGCATTTTCAGCATATAAATAGTATTCCATCTTGCCTGAGGTGATTTTAAACGACACTCCATAGAGGCCATCACCGGCAAGGCTGTCATGATGCAAGCCGTCGTCAACCAGGGTGATTCGGCTAAAATGCTTCGCGGTAAAATCCCGAACTCCTAAATATCCATAATTTGCATTGGCTAATTTCGCTCTTATCCAAATCACATCATTGACCGCCGGACTGATGATATCAAATTTGATGCTCGAGATGGCAGGAGGAATCTGAATGAATTCGGGGGTGCTTAATAAATAATTTCTTCGGGCATCGAGCAACTGCCTGATTCCTATTTTTTGCGAAGTGCCTCCTAGTGTCGCCACCGTATCGAGATTGCTTTTAAACGCTGAATACGTATAAAACTTAAGGCTATCAGCCAATACTGTAGTATCGATAAGTGTCCTTAAGGTAGTGCCCAAGGTATAATAGTAGTTCGAGCTTAGGGCCTCATCAACCATGGTACGAAGATGGGCGATATACTGTTTCTTATAGCGCGAATTGATGAGTAGTTTCGACATCAACGGATGATTCGCTAGGGTTGCATTGGCCATCAACGACATCTGCTGCATCTGTATAAAACTAAGTGGCGAGCCTGTTACCAACTGTGTAAACCCACCCATACACATGTTTATATCCCAAATAATCGAATTGAATTTATGGTAGCTGTCCATATACTCATAATAGTTCTGGGTAGTATTACCGGTGTAACTATCGAGATTTACAAACACATTATTAAACGTAAACATCCACAAGGCTCGATCAACATCCCATGACGTGTCAATGCTATTCTGTAAGTCTTTTTGTGCCTGTATAAATTGCTTCCATCCCCAATCACTTTTAATTTCATAGATACGGGCGTAATACGTTAGACTATCAGCCATGGTGGGGTCGGCGCTCGGCACTAAATTAGGCGAACCAATGGCGCCCGGTACCGGTTTATTGCATTTAAAAAACGGCCCGTCTTTTTCAAAGAAATGGTTGAAACAAAAAGTTTTAGTTACCGCCTCTTCGTTGGTGTATAACCCTCTGTATACTCCGTTTACATAAAGATTTACATAATTGCCTCTCGGGCAGTGCATGTAGTTGCTAAGGATTTTATATCCCATTACTTCCCTTAAAAAGGAAGGGTCGGCGAAATTATTACCCAACTTGATATCGGTAACGCCTTGATATTCTTGACTCGTAATAATATTGTCTAATTCAATATGCCAAGGATTTTTTTTGTTGTTCACATTAAAACTACTATTCCCTTTGTATTTAACGCCTACGCTATCAAAATTTACCCCATTGATTACGACATGCGTAGCAAGCATAAAATTCTCGGTAATCCCCGTCGAATCCATCTTGGCGTCCCAGTTGGCCATGGGGAAGGTGACCTCGATTTTTTGTATCGTGTTGAGGTCGTAGAAATTCTGTGCCTCAGCAGTAACAAAGAATAAAAAAATAAAAAATAAAAAAAACGATTTCATGAATAAAAAAAATAACAGATACAAAATTAATCTAATTTAACGAATATCTCAACCGCTTTCATAGCTTTGAAACGTTGAGAATAATTGCAACTTATCGAATGAATCGTCATGGTGATAGCCTCGACATGGCTTACCCATTCAATAACTCAGCCTAATTAAAAGAAAAGATCCCGGCAACCTTGATGGCTCCGGGATCTTTTAATTTACAGATTCTAAACGTTATTAATTTCCGTTTTTATCTACTTCTACTACTTTAAATCCACGTTTTTCGATGCTTTTCTTTGATAGTTTCTTGTCGGAAACAATCACAATCACCATATTATCGGGCAATAAATATTTTTTAGCATACTCGTTTATTTGCTCTTTGGTCATGTTTTTCACCAGCTCGTTTTGCTCGTCGCTATAGTTGGTAGGTAAGCCATACTCTTGCAAGCGAAACAAGAATCCCGCTTTCTGACCCGAGGTCTCGTACTTTAATCCATCGCTGCTGGTATACGATTTTTTCGCGAAGGCCAATTCATCGTCGGTAATTCCACCGGAGATATATTTGCGCATCACATCGAGTCCTTCAACCAAGGCACTGTCGCAGGCAGTGCCACGCAAACTGGCGCTGATAGAGAACTGACCGGAGTTCTTATTACCACCAAATCCGCCATAGATACCATAAGTATAACCTTTCTCTTCACGCAAATCTAAATTCAAACGTCCTAAGAAGCTTCCACTGAAAGAGAAATTCATTAAATTAGCTTTAAAATATTCGCCATTATAATCGAAAGGAAGAGCAGGATATCCCATAATGATATTCGCATCGGTAGCATCAATCATATTTACAAAATAGACCGTCGTCTTGGCCGGTTTCATTACATCGGCAAAGGTAGGCAGGGTATAAGGCTTAGCCACCCAGCTCTTCAAAAATCCTAACTTAGCAAACAAGGCATCTTCATCGATATCTCCAGCAAACACGATGGTGGCATTCGAAGGATTATAATAATTATTATAGTAATCTTTTATGTCCTTCATCTCGATGGCTGTGATGGTGCTCTCATCACCTAAATAGTAATTTCCCAAGGCCGATCCCGGATAGATTAATTTATTAAATACCTTAGAAGCGATAAGACTTCCATTTCTAAATTCAGATCTGAATCCTTGTTTGGTTTCACGTTTAATTCTTCTTAAGGCTTTATCATCGAAACGAGGGTGATTCAAGGCTTCGTCCAATAATGCAAGGGTGGCATCAAGATTTTTCACTAAACACGAAACGCTGATATTGGTTCCTGTAGCCCCACCACTAAAGCCTACACTGCTGCCCAAGCGGTCTAATTCAGCCTCAAACTGTTCGGCTGTATATTTTTGTGTGCCTTCATTCATCATCGCTGCCGTAAGCACTCCCAATCCGAGTTTCTTTGCAGGGTCGAGCTGAGCGCCCCCTTTCAGGTTAATTGAGATCGTGATGGTAGGCGACTCACTTGTTTTTGTTCCAATGGCTTTTAAACCGTTATCAAAATTGTATTTCTTAAATGAGGGTACCAAGGCATTTTTATAAGCCCCTACTTCAGGTCTTTTAAATCGGTCGAAATTATCGGCCGGACGAACATAGGTAAGTTTGCCATAACCGTCATCGACATTGCCTGATAAAGGATTCTCTGCCGTTTTAATTTTCTCTTTTCCTTCATCCTGGCTTTTAGGACGAACTAACGTAATTAAGCATTTTCTACCTTTAATATATTTCGCATACACACGCATGATATCGGCTTTGGTCACATTTTGGTAGCGTGCTCTTTCCGACTGTACATTTTGTTTGTTATCGGTGTTAGCCCACCAACGTGCCAATAAATTGGCTTTACCAAAACAACTTTCATTGGTACGTGCATAACCCATTTCCTGAGCCCCTTTTAATCTTTCTAAATCGGCATCCGTGAAGCCTTTGGTTTCAAAATCATTCAGTGCATCGCGCAGTCGGGCTTCATATTCTCCGTATACTTTCGATTCGTCGGCACTTCCATCAGGGTAAGGCAAGATTCCTAAATCAAAAGAACCAGCCAACTCATTGGTGCCATGAGAAGCAAAGGATTGACCTAATTCCTGATCGTCAAACTTCTTATAAAGAATACTGTTCTTACCCGATCCCATCAGCTGACTTAAAAAATCCAAAGCCGGCTCGTCGGGGTGATACATGGGCACGGTTGGGAATGTCATATTGATTAAAGGAAGATAAACGTTATCTTCCATGTTGGCGTATTTATCTTCAGGTAAAACAACCGCTTCTACTTTCATCTTCCGCACCTCCGGACCTTTTTGGATATTACCAAAATATTTGTCTACCATTAGCAAAGCCTCTTGTATGTTAATATCGCCAGCCAATACCAAGCAGGCATTATTTGGAGCATACCAACGAAGGAAAAAACGTTGCACATCTTCGAGTTTAGCGCTATTCAGATCGTTTACATAACCTATTACCGGCCAGCTATATGGATGTCCGGCGGGGTACAGCGCCGCATTCGCCACTTCGCTTACGCGGGCATATGGACGGTTATCCCAGTTTTGAGATTTTTCATTTTTAACAGCATCGCGTTGATTCTCGAATTTTTTTACCGTTAACGAATCTAACAAGTATCCCATACGATCACTCTCCAACCATAAGGCGGTAGCCAAGTGGTTGCTAGGAACGGTTTCATAATAGTGCGTCAAGTCTTCTTCGGTATTGCCGTTTTGTTGGCCAGAGCCAATCTCTGATGAAATTTTAAAATGTTGCTCATCGGCGATATGACCAGATCCTTGAAACATCATGTGTTCGAAGAAATGAGCAAAACCAGAACGGCCTGCCGCTTCCCGAGCACTTCCCACATGATAGGTTACACGCACTGCAACCAAGGGGTCGCTATGGTCTTCATGCAAGATAATGGTGAGCCCATTGGGCAACTTGTATTTTTCGTAGGCAATAGTATATTCTCCTTGCTTGCGATCAACTTTTTCTACTAAGGTAGCTTGCGAGAAAGCACCAACAGTAAAAAATAAAAAAAGTAGGGTTTTAAAGGTACGCATAATCTGATTTTTGTAATATGAGTGCAATATTATAAATTAAAATGGAGTTAGCGTAAATTTCTCGGCTATTTGCAAGAGGAAAAATTGATTTTTTAGCCCAATTAGCAAAAAGAAATCGGAATATCACCCCGAGAGGGGCAGTAGCTCCGTTGATATGAAATAACATCCTTCATTTTCCGACCACTTACTACTGAACACTATTCTTTACCTTTGCCTTCTTATGTTACTGCTACAATATATCATCATCGCTCTTCTGGCACTGGCTGCTCTGTTTTTTATATTTAAAAAGCTAAAAGCGCAAGTTACTGCAGAAGATTGTGGTTCTGGCTGCGGTAAATGCGGCATTGCAAAATCTTTCGACGATATTCATGGATAAAATACGACTCACCCAATTCTCCACGAGCTCAGGCTGTGGATGCAAAATTGCGCCTGCTGTTTTACACGGCATTTTAAACAACCAGTTTCAAACCAATAATGCCAATGTGCTTGTTGGCATTGATAGTTTTGATGATGCCACCGTTATTGCCATTAATGAAACCGATTGCATTGTAAGCACCACCGATTTTTTCACCCCACTGGTGAATGATGCTTTTGAGTTTGGCTGTATTGCGGCCGCCAATGCCATTAGTGATGTGTATGCCATGGGTGGTAAACCCATTTCGGCTATCAGTGTTTTGGGGTTTCCGGTGGATAAAATTCAGCCCGAAATTATTAAAGAAATTATGGCTGGAGGTCAGAGCAAATGTATAGAAGCGGGTATCACCATCTCGGGAGGCCATAGCATCACAGCTCCTGAGCCATTTTTCGGCTTATGTGTTACCGGAATTATCAAAAAAGAAAACATTAAACGCAATAATACAGCCCAAGCCGGCGATAAAATATACCTCACCAAACCCTTAGGTACCGGCGTTTTTAGTGCTGCCCTAAAACGTGACATTTTGGAGGAGAGCCATTATAAAATATTTTTTAATAACGCGTCGAAATTAAATTCTATTGGCGAAATATTAGGCACCAAACCGTTCGTACATGCCATGACCGATGTCACTGGTTTTGGGCTTTTAGGGCATTTGGTGGAGATGAGCGAAGGAAGTACCTTGTCGGCAGAAATTACCGCTGCCAAGGTACCTTTGCTCCCGAACCTACAAGCGTATATCGAAAAATCGTGCATCCCTGCGAGTGTTTACCGCAATTGGAATGCCTGTGAGAAAAAAATACATGGCCTGTTGCCCGAAAGTTTCGTCCCTTTCAACGACCCCCAAACCAATGGTGGCTTGCTTATTGCGGTCGACCCAGCATTTGAGGAGGAGTTCGTTAACACACTCCATACCAACGGAATGTTACAGGTATACGAAATTGGAGTGATGAAAGAACAAAATGAATTTAGTGTCTATTTCGTTTAAAAAAGGGCTTCTTCTTTAGAAACTTGTTCGGCTTCTCCACGAAATTCTCATCTTGTCGCATGTCCTTGGCATGAAGCTATAAATATTTTTTTTCGATGACCTGAGCATGGTGTACAATATGCCCGTAGGCCATATACCCAATGGAACGTACACTCACCGAAGCATTATTGGCTTTACCTTGCAACCTGGTTTCATCGACCGTTAAGGTTTTCAAAAACTCAATTGTGTTTCTACGCAACGCATCAAACTCGTCCATAAAGGATTGTTTCGTGCGCAGCGACGAATTTACATGAGCAGCAAATTCATTCTGATTGAAACCTGGAATTTCCATCTGTCCGTGACGAACAAAATTGAGCATGCGATAACAAAAAATTCGTTCGGTATCGATGAGGTGCTGTATCACTTGAGCTACAGTCCATTTCCCTTCGGCATAGCAGTAATTCAATTTTTCCGAGGTGATTTGTTCGATAAAACGAATGAAAAATTTTCTCTGCTCCTCTAATTCATAAATTAAATCTTCGGAAGGCACGAGCCCTATATAATAGGCATAGTATTCGGGATGCTCTACGGCCAAAGGTTTTGATATTAGTATTGTCATATTATTGCAAATATGTAAATCTTTAAACAAATAAAGAGAGTTTATTTTGTTATTTTCGCCGTTCGAATACCAATAGCGTGCTTCGCAAGTGGCATTCTTTGAAACTCGAAAACAACCATAGAGGCCCACGTGGTGGAATTGGTAGACACGCTACCTTGAGGTGGTAGTTCCGAAAGGTGTAGGAGTTCGAGTCTCCTCGTGGGTACGTTAAAAACCCGCTTCAACAGCGGGTTTTTTTTATGTAATAAGGCCAAGATAGCATTGTTAATCTTTAAAACTGCAAATAATTTTTTTAATGAAATGATTTCTCTATATTCGCTCTTAAATAAACTAAAAACCAATTTCTTCTCTTTGCGATAAGATTTATTGCATGCCAAAATTCCGAGCATATAGGGTATATCTCTATTTCTTGAACCTTTAGGTTCCTCAATTTCAGCAACCATTTCGTTTTACTTTTTTCAGCAATTACTGTGCATGCCATGAATTACGCAGTATAAATTCACTTTAAAAAAATAATTATGATGAAACAGTTTTTCAGAACATTAAATAATTTAACTCGAAAAATATTTACACCAAAATTCAGAAACTTCGCAAATTTATTGCTGGTCATATTACCTTTAACAACTTTTAAATTGACAGCCCAAATCGCGCCCGTAATTCAATGGGCCAATAATAAAAATTTCAATAATGGGGAGGATTGGAATATGAGAGCAATGAACACCAGTGACGGGAGTTATTTAATGGGTGGCTATGTTGAGATTGCAAATCGCTATGGTAACGGTATAGATTTTCTTATACCCGGATTAATAAAGATGAATAAAAACGGAGATGAATTATGGAGATATCAAAGTCAGTTTTATATGGATGGCAGTGATACTATCGATCCATTCAATTTTGTAAATAAAATGATTGAAGTATCTGATGGTTATATTTTTGTATCTCAAGCCTTGCTGAAAAGTGAAAAGTTTGCAAAAATTTGTGTAACGAAGATTGCAAAGGACGATGGCTCATTAGTTTCAGGCTTCCCAATTGTATTAAATGATGGTGATGACAGCGCCAGATTGCGTTGGCCGGATATAATCGCATTGAATAGTGGAGATTTTATTATTACATGTGCATCTTCAACCTACGGTACTGCATATCAGGGTGGGGCGGCTAATACAGGCAAAGTGGGTATCTATGCCTTCAAGTTAAACTCTTCTTTTAGTGTAACTGACAACCATTTTCTGTCTTATTATTATTTTGATACACAGCATAATTCAGGGGACTATTATCAGAAGTTTGCTGAAACAAATTGCTTATGTAAAACATATCTTTATGGTACAAATCCGGATGGCACCCCCGTAAGCGGAGGAGCTGAAACCGGGTTCGCCGTATTTGCCAGTTTAGATAAAAATATAGAAATATTAAAGTGTGATAATAATTTAACAGTGAGAGATACAAAGGTTATAAATTCAGATGACTATACCGGCACCCCTTGGTTCATCCCAACTTATGACAGCGATGCTCCATTTGTTTTAACAGATGTAAATAACACCATTGTCACCGGCAATAGTAACGATCAACCATTTAATATTATCCAAACATCAACCGGGGAAATTTTAATCGCTTCATTATTCAATAAAAACGGGATGACATTTTTGGATGGTAACGATAATCCTCTTGATCCGGCTTATAATTATATCTATTCACATGCTGGTTCAAGAACCTCACCAAGCAGGAGTCTTGATTATGATTACCTAGTGCAGGGTCAAGTAGTTTTAATCAGGGTTGGGATTCATGTTGTGAGTAGTCAATTTGTTTTCGAAACAACACCGTACATAAAATATGTAGATCATTCGAGTGGCGGCGACGACTGGCCATGTGTAAGGGAAAACTATGATGGCGATTTTATTGTATCGGCGGGTGAGGCTGATATTGGTAACTTAGGCGGTACTTTATTAGATGATCAAATTCAGCAAAATCTGAAGATATTTAAATTATCCTCTAATTTAAGTACAGAATCTTATAGAAAAGGTTATCCGAGCAGCATCGGAGATGAAGGTGCTTGCAATTTCGACCATATCATCACACCCGACAATGGGATACTAATTGTGGGTGATGTAATGGGGACTACGGAGAAAGATAATTTTAACGAATTAAAATTAGGAAATGATTGTGTGTTAAATATAGTTTCCTCAGTAGGAGCCGATGATATCGCTCACAATATAGATGTAAGCAACACTTGGCCATTTACCTTATCAGGAGGAGTTTATACAATAACAGGACTAACAGTAAAAGTAAGCGGGCAAATAAATATTCCTTCCGGGCATGATGTTCTAATTGAAAACAGCACTTTAGAATTTGCCTCAGCTACTGATATTAGAGATTTTGACGATCCTAACCAATTCATTGGCATTAGGGTTCAATCCGGCAATACCATAACAATTAGCGGCTCAACGCTAACAAGTATTGGAAGCTGTAATTCGTTATGGGATGGCATTATTGTTAACGGTGATGCGGGCATTGGACAAGGATCTACCCAAACCAAATTGATAATCACAAATTATTATAACACGGGTACAAGCACTAATAGAATTAGTCGCATCGAAAATGCAATATTAGGAGCATCATTGCTAAGCGGGGCAATTCTAATCGCTGATAATGGTTCTACTTTTACTAATTGCCGAAGCTCCATTTTTTTTGGTGCTTATTCGATTAATAGTGGAAGCAGCATTAAGAATTGCATCTTTGAATGCACCGCGCCAATCAATACCTATTACAAGAAAGGTCCGTATGCATTTATCGGAATTAATAATATTCAAGGAATACTGGTTGGCGGTTCTACCTTTCAAAATACTGTTACAGCAGGTTCATTCTGTGATGACAATAGAGGCATCGGTATTTATGCCGTAGACAGCCGATTCAAAGCTATTAAAGCCAAAAGTTCATGTGATGGCACGGGCGATGGGAATACCTTTCTTAATTTAACTTATGGCATATTGCATGAAGGTTCTGACGAGGTTCAAAGGAGGGTAGATATTTGGGATAATACTTTTGAAAATTGCCAGACATCCATTAAATTAGAAAACACATTACGGAGCAACGTATATAATAACGATATTTCCTTTTACACCAATTATTGCGATGCCGTGCCGCGTCTAAACGGTTCTAATCCAACAGCATGCAGTGGTTACAAAGGAATTTATATGAAAAACAGTTCTGATTTTATTTTGGACCATAACAGTATAACTCTTAGAAATGGAAATGATGCTGTAGAAAATGACGCTATAATAATAGATAATAGTTATGGCGATGGAACAAGCTTTAGTTTTATTTATGGCAATACAATAGAAGGCAAAGGCCAATATTCGAGGGGGGCTACTACTGAAGGTTATGTAGGATGTAAACTTTTAAATAATAACGATAAGCTTAAAATACTAGGCAATATTTTCGGAAAGGATTTAGGGGGTGGGGCATATACGGATTTTGATTTTGGTATTTGGCAGAGTGCAACAGGAACATTGGGAGATCAAAATTATACTGATGGTGGAATTATTTATGCCGCAGATAATGAATTTAACGGTTTTACTACAGTAACCCCGACTAAGATTTATAGTGTAACTAATCCTATTGAATATTTTTTTTCTCCTAATACAAATACTCCACCAACACCTTTATATGTATCATCAGGTGATGTTAATAGCCGTGTAAATCTAAATTCCCCTGGTATCCCTTTGAATGGAGCATTTGATAGCGACCCTGAAGACAATTATTATTGTGTAGAAAATGGTAAAGGAGCATTTGAGCTAGGTGATCCCGGTTCAATATTCGATAATTGGTTGCGTCTTCCGATTAATAATAATATCCTCAACGAGGCCGCAGGGATTCAGAGGGTAAAAGAACGTTTAGAAATTATGCCTAACCCGGCAAACAATATGGCTCAAATTAATTTTACATTGTCCAATGCGAATGATTTTGTATGTTTATATAACATGCATGGTCAGCTAATAAATAAATATGACACGACTAGCAAACGGGGAAGTATTAAATTATTTACGGAAGAACTACCCGATGGAATATATTTTATTCATGCCGGAACACAGACAGCTAAACTTACTTTAACCCATTAAGTGCTTAAAGAATAGCAGGCATTACCTGCTGTACTTTAATTTATAGATGAAAAAAATATTTATCATATATATTTTTTTAATTTTAAGTCTTCTACTTAAGGCTCAAACTGGAAATATTTGGACTTTCGCGAACCAAACAGGACTAGATTTTAATTTCGACCCTCCTAAGACAATTGAAAGCAGAATTGATAATATGTATTGTGGTTCTGTGTCTGACTCGCTGGGGAAATTATTATTTTACACTAATGGGGAATATATTTGGAATAATGATAACAATCTGACTGACTCCTTCTATTCAAGATACGATTATGATAAATTCTCACTTGGCACATTCTGTGCTACTATATTGCCTACAAATAAATTAAATGAATTTTTAATAATACAAGGCATTCAATATCAAAAGAAACCTCAACCTTTCGTTCAAAAGGTTGTTTCATCTCTTTATAGATTTAACCCTTTTACAAAATCAGGGACTTTTATTTCTAAAAATTTATTTGTAGATACTTTAGGTATTAGATTCAAGGTAAAGCAAAGTAAGAAACCGGGAGTAGCGTATGAGATTTTTGGATATTATCAGCTACAAAATAAAGTTATGATATATGAAGTTGATACATTTAACACTATAACTTTAAAGAAGACAATCCCTTTCTTTAGGAATGGTTTAGGAGTACAAATAGAGAATATTAATGCAATTGCACATCATTCCGATTATTTATTTTTAGGTTATCTGTCTTTGGTGCAAGATACCACTCCTGCTCCCGCGGATTCTGTCTTTTTTGACTTTTATAGTTATGATAGCATTTATAATTTTAAATTACTTAATCGAATTGACAGAAAAGGATCTGGCCCTTATTTGCTATTTAAAGATTCGTTGGTGATTAGTATAAGCCCCATTTCTGATGCGACCTTCTCACCCAACGATAGCTTACTATATTTAAGAGGTGAAATAAATTTTAATACCTTAAAAAGAAAAGATGGAATAATACAATGGGATATATTTAACCCATCTGTATATTACTATAAATTATCTAACCAGCCTGTTGAGCAGCTTGGACAAGGCTTTAAATTAGGGCCGAATGGGAAAATATATACTATTCCACAATCATCTCCATTTGTTTCTATTGTTAATAATCCTGATAGTAAAGGAGCAGGATGCAATATTAAATTTAATGCACTTTCTGTTGCCAATAGTTGGAATAATGGGGTAACAGGCACCAACTATTTCCCTACTACTTTTTTTACATACCAACGCGTTCAATTTGATTATGTTAATACCTGCGAAGGAATTGCATTTTACAACCGGAGCGATACCGGAATTTTCAAAACATTTACTTGGTTTTTTAACGATACAGATAGCTTTGTGCAAGCATTACCGCATACTCAGCGATGGGGAAGTACTCCGGCGGTAGCTTATGATTTCAATACCAAAGGTACTTATTTGGTAAAACTAAAAGCAACAAAAGCCAGTGGTTATAATATTTGGTGGAGCAATGACGTAAATTTTACTCCATTAAAACCACACGCAAAATTCACAACTCAAAGTGCTCAGGGTTGTCAATACATTGCATACCAATTTAACGACAGCAGTAGTTCAGATACCATAAGCCCGACAGGCTATTCTTATTATTGGGATTACGGTGATGGAACCAAAGAGGAGATGAAAAATGTTCAATCGGAAATAAATCATGTAAAACATATTTATACTGTAAACGGTACTTTTACTGTGCGTTTAATATTTAGTAACGGATTTTGCAACGATACTTTTTCAATCGTAAACAATGTTGTCATTCTACCTGCTCCTAAACCGGGTTTTGCATTAAACAATCATAATGGTTGTGTGCCATTTAGCTTAAAAGTAAGTGATACATTAAAGAGCACTATAGTTTTAAAAGAATATGATTTTGGTAGTGGGATTGTGGCCTTAAAAAATAATGCTATACTCGACACCACTTTGCAAATGATAATTCCGGGGACTTATATCATTAAACAACGCTTAACAGGAACTACAGGGTGTATCACCGAATTTGCCGATACTGTTGAGATATTAAATGGAATTAAAAATGGCGATACCGTTAAAGTATTTTATACCACTGTTTTAAACAGTACCACAACGAAAACAGTTTGGAAGACTTTGCCTAACGCGATTAGCTATTCTATTAACAACAAAAACATAAGGGATACTTTTTTTATTGATGGAGGCGCAACACCAAACCAACAAAGCCAAAAATATTTTATTTATGCCAATGATACATGTGGAAATCGAAGTGCAATTTCGCTTGTAGCTCAAACTATTTACTTAAAAGGAGAAAACAAGAATTTTAATGAGTTTGCGCTACTTCATTACACACCTTATGAAACCTGGCAGCAGGGTGTATTTAAATATGAGATAGAATTTTTCAATACCGTAGCTCATCAATGGGAGCTGCTTTCCACTCTTAATCCAACCATTTTCAACTACAACGCAAATGTATTACCTGCTACCAACGGAATTGTAAATGACGTACCCGAAATTTGTTATCGTATTATTGCCGTAGAAGATAGTGGCAATAAACAGGTAAGCATAAGTAATGAGGCGTGCGTTCCAATATACCCGGTTGTGTTTCTTCCCAATGCGTTCAGCCCGAATGGCGACGGGTTGAATGATTACTATAAACCCATCTGTTCCGGATTAAATAGTTATATCTTTGAAATATATAACCGATGGGGAGAACTTATGTATTCTGATACTCCTGTAAATAAAGGATGGGATGGCATGTTCAGGGGGGAGAAAATGGAAGCAGGATTGTATGTATACCGTTTGTCAGCCATAGGCTATTTAAAAAGTCAGGCAACAAATGAGGCAAGAGTGGTTGAACGAAAGGGAACTTTGTTTTTGGTAAGGTGAGAAATATTTTGTTAGTGGGCTTCGCGAGCTAGTATCAATTCTAAATTTTTCTTAATCAAATTACAATTTGACCTTATTAAAAAAACGAAGATGCTTTTTGAATTAATGTTTTTTGAATTGTTTTTAACTTAAACAAAATTAAAATGCAATCACTAACTTGACGGCCATTGGCTTTTCCATTAATACCTTGAAGAATCAGGATAAAAGAAGTAGTGGGTGCGGTTGCTTTCATTGCCTGAAATTCCTTTGCATCAATAGCATGAGGGAGAGCATTTCGAATACCATTAAATATTCCTTCATTCTTCTATATTTGAACGCAATTTCAAAATTTGAAGGGCCCATTTAAAACACACCTGAATTAATTATATGAAACATCTTTACATCACTTTTCTTTTCATGTTCTCACTTCTCAATTTAACCAGTGCGGGTGTTATCACTTCCATTAATCCTAAAAACATAATCGGTGGGATGGGTCAAGTTCTTACCATTAACGGCACTGGATTTGGGGCCGACCGCCTTGCCAATTATGTTTCGTTGATGCAGGAATCGGGCAATTATTTGGATCCTGCCAATAGTAAACTTTTAAAATATAAAAGCTGGACCAATACAATGATTGAAATAGAAATGCCTTGCGCATATTCCGGACTCGTCAAAATAAATCTCACAGGAACAGATATATTTTCGTCGGATACCTTGAAAGTAAAAGCCAACCTGGGCTATCGAAGCGTGAATCCGTTAGATTATGATTTTTTGAATAACACCAACAACAAAGGCGGCTATACCTGGTACATGCATACTTCTTATTGGAATAACCCAGCCATAAAATCGGCGATTGAAGATGTTTTTAAAGAATTTAGATGTAGTACAGGCATTAACTATATATTAGCTGCCGTACCATCAAGTGCCCAGTTAGTACTCAATGATTACATCAATTTAATCTCCCCCGATTCGTTATTTGGGGCTGCCGGATATGCCGATAAGTTATGGAGCTCTTGCGTTTTTGGTGGAACTACTTTTTACAATTCATCAACGATGGATATTCGATTCTCCACCAAACTTGATTGGTACTTCGGAAATGGAATTGTTCCGGCTGGCAAATCAAAATTCAGGTACGTTCTAATGCATGAACTAGGGCATTCGTTAGGTCTCGGACATGTGAATGAACTCGGGCAGACGATGTTTCCGTCAGTTACTCAATTGCCTTCCGACAACTGGAATTCGAGAGACAATCTGACTCTCGAAGAGAAAACCGCCATTGGTTATTTTGTAAATCTATCCAAAACATTCACCTTTAATTCATGTGGAATTAAACCCTTAGGCCAAGTGTTCAACTGTAATGATGTTTATGGCTTGACTGCCGGCATCGTGATGCAAGAGCAACCCACTAGCATCAATATATTTCCGAACCCCGGCACCGGAATATATAGTCTGAGTGAGATGGCCGATGATATTAAAATTTATACGACTACCGGAAGGGAAATAATTTTTGATTCAGAGAACAACACTACTTTTAATATATCCAATGAACCCAACGGATTATATATTATCAAAATTTACGACCACGATAAAATTTATGTACACAAAATAATAAAAAGATAGCATTCAAGAACACCTTATATTCCATCACTAGTATTTGTATCTTCGCAACATAAGCTTTGACTGAAAAGAGCAAAAAAGCCCGGATGGCGAAATTGGTAAACGTTGCGGTCTCAGAAGCCGTTGGATTAATCCTTGAGAGTTCGAGTCTCTCTTCGGGCACAAAGGGGGTTGTGAGTTTCACAGCACCTTTTTGATTTCTATCTGTTTTAAAAATCCTACCTTTGCCGTTCGTACTGGTAAGAACAGGAAATGTCGCGGTTACGCAACCATTTTTTGTTCCCTTAAAGTATCGGAAGTGACTTTTATGAGTAAAAAAGGAAAAGTATTAGTGGCTATGAGTGGCGGCGTTGATAGCACCGTGACCGCTGTGATGCTCAAAGAACAGGGGTATGAAGTGGTTGGCATCACCATGAAAACCTGGGACTATGCCAGTAGCGGAGGAAATAAAAAAGAAACCGGCTGTTGCAGCCTCGACAGCATCAACGATGCCCGTGCGGTGGCTGTCGAACACGGCATACATCATTTTATCCTCGATATCCGCGATGAGTTTGGCGATTTTGTGATCGATAATTTTGTAGAAGAATATTTAGCCGGGCGTACCCCAAACCCTTGTGTATTGTGTAATACCCATATCAAA
>CAIUDH010000012.1 GCA_903897855.1 uncultured Bacteroidota bacterium
CGGCGCTATCGTTATTTCTGTCTCCGTATGGCTTGCGCGTGAAGGGTTTATCGCCAGCTCCTTCGGTACGTTTGGTGTAAGGGCGTTTTTCGGCGCTATCGTTATTTCGGTCTCCGTATGGCTTGCGTGTGAAGGGTTTATCGCCAGCTCCTTCGGTACGTTTGGTGTAAGGGCGTTTTTCGGCACTGTCGTTATTTCTGTCTCCGTATGGCTTGCGTGTGAAAGGTTTATCGCCAGCTGCATCAGTGCGTTTAGAGAAAGATCGGTTGTCGGAGTTGTTATTATCGCCAGATGGCCTACGTGTGAAGGGTCTATCGCCACTGCCCTCAGTGCGTTTGGTATAGGGCCTTTTTTCATAGCTAGGGCTATCACCTGAGGAAAAATTTCTTTTAGGGGTGTCGTTGTCGCGCGGCACAAAAGAATTAGGTTTTTTTGGGGAGGATATACGTTTTCTTCCTCCACTTTTTTTGTCGTCATCCCGACGAGGTTTACGTGAATTCATACCGCGAAGATACGCAATATAGGAGAAGTTATCAACATTTTAGCCTCGTTTTTCATCAGTTTATGCTAACAGAGCAAAAGAAACCCTCAAGGGATATTGTTTTTTGAAATGATTTTCTATATTGCAACAATTCCAAGTGAATATGAAGCATTTTTTTACTTTTTATATTTTATTTATTTTCTCTTCGGGCTTTGGGCAAGCAATCCTTACTGGCAGTGTGAAAGACAGCAAAACCAATGAGGAGATTATTGGCGCCACTGTTTTAATTCATAGCACTCAGAATGGAGTCACAACAGATATTAAAGGGAATTTCAAGCTTCTCTTAAAGCCAGAGGATAAACCGCCTATTTCCCTTGATGTTTCATCGATTGGATATGAGAAACAAACATTTATTGTTAAAGATTTAACGAAAATGTTAACCCTTAAACTTTCCCCGCTCAAAATAGACCTCTCGGGCATTGATGTTGTGGGAGATAGAATCAAAGAAAAGCAAAAATTAAATCCACTTACGGTGGAGCAAATGGATTTGGTGGCCATTAAAGAAACCCCATCCGCCAATTTTTACGATGGTTTAGGGCAGATGAAGGGGGTGGATATTACGGCCGCCAGCATCGGATTTAAGGTTGTAAACACCCGAGGATTTAATAGCACTTCACCGGTGCGAAGCCTTCAAGTTATTGATGGAGTAGACAACCAAGCACCCGGATTAAATTTTTCACTAGGCAACTTTTTAGGGGCTTCTGAAATTGATGTCAAAAGTGTTGATATCATATCGGGGGCGAGTTCTGCTTATTATGGCCCGAATGCTTTTAATGGGGTGATAGCCATGTCCACCAAAAGCCCGTTTACCACTCCCGGCATTAGTGCTATGATCAAAGGAGGGGAAAGGGGTTTGGTCGAAACCTCCATACGGTATGCGCAAAAATATACTTATAAGGATGGGAAAGACCGGCTCGCATTCAAGATCAACTTTTTTTACATGAAAGCCAACGATTGGCCTGCCAATAATATGGCGCCGATTGACGGAAGCAGAAGCAATGCAAAGAATCCTGGGGGTTATGATGCAGTAAATCGCTATGGGGATGAATATTCTAGTTTTCAAAACTATTCCGACCCAGCGCAGATGTATAGAATTGTTTCCGGATTGGGAATTTTTCATAGGACGGGTTATCAGGAAAAAGATATTGTGGATTATAATAGCAAAAACATCAAATCGAATTTGGCTTTACATTATAAATTAAAGGACAGCACCGAGTTTATTTTTGCTTCTAATTTCGGCAATGGGACAACTGTTTATCAGGGGGAAAACCGCTTGAGTTTAAAAGACATTCTGTTTTTCCAGAACAGAATTGAGCTACGCAAAGAAAATAAATGGTTCATCCAGGCCTATGCCACGAATGAAAATTCGGGTAACTCCTACGATGCGGTACTGACCGCAATGCTCATGCAGCAAGCACAGAAACCCAATGATAAATGGGCCATCGATTACTATTCATACTGGTATGCGAATATAGTACCCCTCGTGAAGGCCTTGCCAGGTTACCCTACCTATCAATATCCCAATCCGTTTAATTATGTAGGTGCTGATTCGGTGCTCAAAGCCAATAACGACAAAATAACAAAATGGCATACAGATGCCGAAGCACATGCGAATGCAGCCAATCCTACGTTTGGTTATTTAGAATATTCGAAGCCTGGCACCAAACAGTTTGACTCGCTTTTCAATCTGATTACCACCAGAAATATTTCTTTAAACAAAGACGCTTATGGTTCTCGTTTCTACGATCGTTCCGCTTTATATCATATCAAAGGGGAATACATTTTCAAACCAAAAATCGGGGCTATTACCGTAGGGGGTAATTATAGAATTTACACTCCAATGTCGCAGGGGACCATTTTCTCGGACACCGGTGCTTACAAAATTACAAATTCGGAATATGGCTTTTATGCGGGAATAGAAAAGAAAATCTGTGATAATAAGCTCAAAATAAATATTACTTCCCGCTTGGATAAAAATCAAAACTTCAGTTTTAATTTCTCTCCTGCGGCATCGGTTGTTTACGCCTACAATCCGAATCGTGTTTTCCGATTCTCTTTCTCATCTGCGATTCGCAACCCAACCTTACTTGATCAGTATTTATTATATAATGTGGGGCCTGCCATTTTAAAAGGCAATATAAACGGCTTCAATCACTTAATGACGGTCAACTCTTTTATTGAGGCATTAGATAGTCTGAATCCTAAGAAGGCGAAATATTTCGATGTTGCGCCTATTCAGCCTGAAAAAGTTAAAACATTTGAAGTTGGTTTTCGTGGTAAGTTTTTAAAGAAATTTTATATTGATGCTGGATATTACTATAGTTATTACTCGAATTTTATAGGTTACAAAATCGGAGTTGAGGCTTCATTTAATGCACTCAATTTCCCAGATTACTATCAGGTTTTTAGAGTTGCCGCCAATGCCAAGGATAAGGTTACCACCCAGGGCTTTGCTGGCAATGTAAATTATTATCTAAATAAGTACTTAATGCTTGGCGCCAATTACTCCTGGAACCGTTTGAATCAGCATATCGTAACCGACTCCATCATTCCGGCCTATAATACGCCAGAGCATAAATTTAATATCAGTTTAGGCGGACGTGACTTTGAGGGGAAATTATTTAATTTAATCAATCTGAAAGGATGGGCATTTAATTTCAACTATAAATGGGTGCAAGGATTTGTGTTCGAAGGCTCCCCGCAATTTACCGGCACCGTGCCCACTTATGATGCCCTCGATGGACAAGTGAATTACACTTATGCTAAATGGAAATCGACCTTCAAACTCGGTGCATCCAATATGTTAAATAATAAATCGTTTCAGGTTTATGGCGGCCCTTATACCGGGCGTCTGTTATACTTTTCCATTTTGGTCGACATCGTAAAAGACAAATAACTCTATCTAAAAATAGTATTTGCGTAACCAAAATAAAAAGAATACGTTTGTATTTATAAATTAATTATCAAATTCATCTTTATCATGAAAAAATTTTACCTTTTATTTCTAATGGTAGCCTTGGCTCGACTTACCGGTTTGGCACAAGTACGTTATCTCAATGAAGTTTTTACCACCTGGCAGTATGCCAAAGACTCAATTTACGGCAATAATTTTCAGGTGCTTACAGGCACCCCGATAGCCGTTCCATTGAAGTGCGATATCTATCAGCCACCTGCGTCGGATACGGTTTCTAAGAGACCCCTGATTATTATGTTGCACACAGGAAGTTTCTTGCCTAAATATTTGAACCAAGGACCTACCGGTTATAAAGACGACAGTGCTACCATAGAAATTGCAAGAGGTTTTGCGAAAAGAGGATATGTTGTATGTGTTCCTGCTTATCGTCAGGGATGGAATCCAGCGGCCTCTACCCAGGAAGCCAGAGCGGCATCTATTATGCAGGCCGTGTACAGAGCTGAGCAAGATGCCAAAGCAGCCGTTCGTTATATGAAATTACGCGCAGCAGCCTTTAAAATTGATGTCAATAAAGTAGTTATGGGTGGACAAGGAACAGGAGGTTATATTGCTTTAACTTATGCTTATGTGCATTCGAATGCAGAAACTCGTTATTCTAAATTTATAGGCACTGGTGGACTACCTTTCATCGATACAGCAGCCTTAGGAGATATCGACAATTTATTGACTGGAACCATGGGTACACCAAACAACCCAGGTGTTTCTTCTGATATCAATATGATTTTTACTTTGGGTGGCGCTATTGGCGATATCACTTGGATGAATACCGGTGAAATTCCTGTTGTTGGCATGCACAGCTGGAGCGATCCTTTTGCTCCTGATACCAGTGGTATAGTAACGGTACCTGGAACTCCTCCTCAAGCGGTAATTCCTGTTGACGGTAGTCGTAATATTTGTCGTAAAGCGGTACAATTAGCTTTACAGCCTTGGAAAAATTGTCAATTCTCAGATCCATATTCGGTGGCAGCTGCTGCCAATAATGAAGGCATATCTGGTTACTATCGCTTCAGAATTCCATATCCTGCTCCTTATGTATACCAAGCTGCACCTTGGGAATGGTGGGATTCAGCAACTACTGTTGGGATTGCTTACCTTACTTATAAAGCAATCGGTACTCCCGATACCACCGCTTTGAAAAATGCTAAAGCATGTAATGCTAACGGACTTGCTACCAACCAATTTATGAGCAAAGCAAAAGCATTGGCGTATATCGATACCATCCAAAATTATCTAGCTCCACGTATCATGGTAGCATTGCATTTACCAGGTTACCTCGGTCCATGCCCACAAGGCGGTGTAGGCGTAAGCAATCCTGTTAAAGAAACCAGCGCTATCGAAGTGTATCCAAATCCTGCCAAAGGAATGTTTACTATTAAAGCAACTGGTGAGATCAAAAATATTATTTTAACTGATATTTCAGGAAGAGTGATATTGAATCAGGAGCATAATGGCCTATCGGAAATAAGCATCAACAGAAATGATATTTCGAATGGAATATATTTCTTACGTGTTGTTACATCCAAAGGCGATTCTGTTCAACGTCTTATTCTTGAATAGAAAAATAAACTTTATAAAAAAGGCTGAAGAGAATTTTCTTCAGCCTTTTTTTTGTCTCTTCTTGGATCTGCCACCACTATAGCAGGAGTCATTGAAAAGTTGATGACGTGTTAATTCACAAAATATTTTCGTGCTTAAAAGCCTGGAGAATATTTCTCCCCACTTTTCTGAACTGATTCTCTCCTAAGGTTTCCGTTGAATATGCGATTCTATTGCATATTCACTTTGAAATTATGGAGTAGTGGTAATTTTTGCTGAAAGTACTTGTTAAAAACAACTCTGAATGTATTGATGTTTTGCAAGCTGTCGTTTAGCAATTCGTAATTTTTATCTGGGAAATAATACGCATTTAAACTCCTGAACTCATCGTCCTCTGTTAAACCGGTGAAGTCGCGAATGCCATGGTCACCTTGAAGTATAATAACGGAGTTGGGGTTATGTGTTAAGATTTTACTTACGTAATTTTCTATCAAATGGTTGCCATATTCTAGCTGACTTATAAACTTGGTGTTAAACACTCGAAAATCAACCATGGTAGCGTTTTCAACACTATCGATAGCCATTGTTTCATGGGGAACGAGTAGATGCAAATAAACAAATTTGGGGTTCTTATTCAAAATCGCCTTTTCCGCCTCGTTATAATTTGTTTTATTGTCCTTTTCGGCTTGCAGATAACTGTCCTTCAAGGACGGTAATATTTTCCCGCTCTCGTCTTTCGAATTTTCTATGAGTTGCATATCTCGACTCAGCCGATGATTAAAAATAATATTGTCGGACATCTGAGTGTATAAAAAACTAAAACAGGGTGTGGTGGCTGGTTTCTTCTGAAGCAGATCGAAGATCGAAAAGTTATCAATTTCATACCCTTGTTCTTCGAAAAAATTACAAACATTATTACTCTTTAAATTTCGTAAACATCTTAAATAATCTAAATTAGTAATATTATTTGGATCAAAACCAATATCCGGCGCTAACATATTCAAAGTCGAAAGCATTGAAAAACAGGTGCTCTTATAATTGCTAGTGCTTTCTTTCACGGTATAGAAATCATTTTTTTTGAGATATAGGTCCAAGGCATTCACATAACCATATCGTTCTTGGAGTAAAGACGATGACGGGTAACCATCCATCACAATAAAATACACATCGGGTTTTTCATTCGCCAGAGTGGGTTCCAATGTAATAGAATGGCTTGCTGAATACATCTTCTCACCCATCCCAGAGAGTAACTTCATCGTGAAATAAACAATGCTGGAAGCCAACCATAATAGCGTTAGTAGATTAAAAAAATAATTTAAGTTGAAAGCGTTTTTTCGCTTAAATAAAAAATAAGCAAGGCCTCCCCAACAACATGCCATTAGAGGGAAGAGCAGCCTATAGTGCATAAAATAGGAAGAGAAAGGGAGAAGACTCAGGCTATCGATAACCGATCCAAAAAAAAGAATAAGCACAAATGCCGGGAATAGCATAATTCCTAGTTTGTTCCAGCTTTTTGAAACCGAGATAGAGACTATGGCCAAGAAAAACAAGGCAGAAAATACCCCCCAGTTTTGCTTTAAAATTCCCACCATATCGATGTATGGATAGTACAGACTAAAGGCAAACACAAAAAAGTAAATGATCAGAAATAAAAGATGCAATGGTTGCTCCCTCAGTATTTTTTTCATTTCAATTCGTTATTTTTTTCGCAAAAATATAATGTGCGCAAGCCACACTTAAGAGCGCTTTTTGCATGAATTATAAAGTATTTCTCCAGGGCATCCTTAAAATTTGTTTCATTATAATTCGCACTCATTAATTTGTTGTTACCCAACAGGAAAGCACACTTGTCGTCATCGGCACCGACCCATTCAATAATTAAATACTTGGTTGAAGAAGCGAATAGCTCAGCAATGCCCTCAAAGGAGATTTGGTTGGTTATCCGCAAATGATGTACCAAGGCAAACGCAAAGGTGACATCCGCATTCATTCGCATCAAAAAGCTTTCATGTTCCCGATTCATCAATCCTAAGGCCGGAGAAGGGTTTGCTAAATCACAAAATATCGGAAAGATATTCTTGATTTGATTTTTCTTGTTTAAAGAAACATTTTCTGCCAAGCAATTCCTGTCGGTATCGGTACAAATAATTGTGCTGCCATAGGAAGCAAAAAGTCGACTAAAGGCTCCATTATTTCCACCCGCATCCCAGATTATATTTTGCTTGCCAAGTTTATCTAAATACCCCCTCACTAGTGCTTCCTTCTCAGAAAGATAGGCCTCATCGGTGCTATTCAAATAATATTGACTCCACTGACTCTTCTTACGATTTATTTTTAAGCCTTCAATGGTTGACTGCAAATGAGAAATTAAATGAAGTATATTAAATTTAGTTTTCGGCATCGCTTCAATCTCTGCCATCGTTTTGTGTTTGTTTTTGGCGATGCTCTTGGCATGCATAAAAATATGCAATAAGGAGGGGAATTTGAACCGCTCATGAAATGGCAATATCTTAGCCGTAACTTCGAGAGGAATGCCATCGATATTACTAAATAATAACTTTACCAAACTTTCGTCGACCCGGCACATGAGTAATAAAGGAGACAGAAAATGCTGACAGAATTGCCTATAGGCGACCCAAGGTTGCCCCTGCTCATACATTTCAAAGGATAAGGTATCGATCAGGATCGCTTTATTATTATGAAATTGAATGTTATAAGCGCTCGCGTCTTTTAATATCATGCCCTTCTTTAAACTCATTTGCACGATCGATAAAGTGTTAAGTGCTGCTTCTTTTAACTGATCAAAACACCATTCGTAGGGGTAAGAAATGAATGGGATAAACTCCGGCTTTATTGTTTTATAAGCATCGGCATTTATATTCTCTACTTCTAGATGAGGAATTAATAAATTTTCGGCTATTAACTCGTCATATAAGCCGCTATTTATCAACGCCTCATAATGATTTAGGTAACTCACATTGATTTGCCGATACAAGCTTTGGTTTTTGATAAAAACATATCCTGCAGCATCACGAAAAGAAGCTTGGTGTTTAACTGGCATCACTATCAAGATTATCATCAGGTAATTTATTGGCTTTCTTCCCAATAAAAAATAATTTCATACGCGTCCAAAAGGTTTTAAAGAAAAACCAGGTGCTCAGTATGCCACCAATAATAATTTGAAAAAGGAAACTGCCGCTACCTGGATCGATGTAAAGGATAAGTTTTTGCATGGGCAAAAGTACTAAAATTATAGCGAATATTAATGTTTCGACATAAAGCATACCCGCTTACCCATTAAAGTTATTTACTTGAAAGCACACCCATAAAATTCATTCCATTTGCATTAACTTCGCGGGCAGATGGAGCTGCTTTTAGAAGATTTTAAAATGGGAAACATTCGCGCCTTAGCTCGATGTATCAGCCTTGTTGAGAACGAATCGAAAGGGTTTGAAACCATACTTACCACACTTCAACCGAAGAAGCTGGCGCCCGTGATTGGATTTACCGGCGCACCCGGAGCAGGGAAAAGCAGCCTCGTTAATGCACTTGCCGCCTATTGGGTAAAGCAAGATAAGAAGCTCGCCATCATCGCTATCGACCCCACCAGTCCATTCAATTTCGGCTCCTTACTTGGCGATAGGATACGTATGCTCGAACACTTTAACAACGAGCAGGTTTTTATACGAAGCATGGCCACACGTGGCTCATTGGGAGGCTTATGTAGTAAAATTATAGAAGTAGTACAAGTTCTTCAATGTTTTGGGTTCGACTATATCATCATCGAGACCGTGGGTGTAGGCCAAAGTGAAGTGGAGATTGCCGGCATCGCAGACACCTCCATTGTGGTGGTAGTGCCAGAGTCGGGCGATGAGGTGCAAACCTTGAAAAGCGGAGTGATGGAGATTGCTGATATTTTTGTGGTGAATAAAAGCGACCGCGAAGGTGCTGAAATGATGGCGATAAACTTAAAGAAACTGACACACGATACACTGGCAAACAGGCAAACACCAGTCATTAAAAGCATCGCCACCGAAAATGAGGGTTTAGACGAACTCGTGAGTGCGATCGAAACACATAGCCATTTCGCACATACCAACGAACGGCGAGCTATTTTACTTGCCGATAAAGCTTTACTGTTAATTCAACAACAGAAAGTAAAGCACTTTAATAGAAAAAAAATGGAGGAGGAGGTCCGAACTCTATTAGATCAAAATCATTTTAATTTGTACATTTACGTAAGAAGTAAGCTTCTTTAACCCCACGGTTTTTTATCAAAAATATGAATATTTCAATTCTTTCAGCATCGCCACGAACCAATAGCAATACGATGCGTTTTTGTCGAATGCTAAAACAGAAATTAACGCCCCTGGGGCATGACTGCGATATTATTAATTTTGAGAAGTATGATATCCCTTTTATGAATCAGGGAAAAGTGAATCCAGATGATTTGCAGGGTTTCCAAAAAGAGTTGATTGAGAGTGTATCTAAAGCGCAATTGGTTTTCGTTTGTTCGCCTGAATACAACTGGATGCCCAGTGCCGAGCTCGTGAATATGTTTAACCAACTTGGAGGCAAACCATTTAAAGGTTTCTTTAACAATAAAGTATTTGCTGTTGCGGGTATTAGCAACGGCAAAGGAGGAAAGATGCCTTGCATCCAAATCACTTATGTTTTAAACAAGCTGATCAATTTTCTTGATTGTGATTCCGTTGTTTCATCTCGTAATTTCGAATCACATTTTACGGATAAAGAACTTACACCAGAAGGCGAAATTGTTGGGAATGAAATGTATGAGAAAGGTATTCATGCCTTTATTAGTTTTGCACTGCGTACCAATGAGCGATGGAATAAATAATTCGAATTATTATCATGACAAATGAGGAAGCATTTACAAAACTCTTAAAGTATTGTACTTATCAGGAGCGATGCCATGAAGAAGTGCGCTCTAAACTGATTAGCTTAAAAGTTTATGGCAACGACTTAGAAAATGTATTGTCACTATTGATTGAAAAAGACTTCTTAAACGAGGAACGATATGCCAAAACCTACGCTGGAAGCAAGTTCAGGCAAATGCAATGGGGGAAAACAAAGATTTTACACCAATTAAAATTTCGTAAAATATCGGATTACTGCATTCGAGAGGCGATGAAAGAGATTGATAATGATGACTACTTAAAAACCTTGCAGCAACAGCTGGAAAAAAGAAAAAAACAGGTTTCCTCTGATAAAAACTGGGTGCACAAAACAGCGCAGTACCTCATTGGCAAAGGATATGAGCCCGATCTGGTTTGGAAAGAGCTTCAAAAGGAAAAGTGATAGGCTGTCAATTGCATTCACCGTTCTTCAGTCTTCAGGCAAAGGTTCGGCGAAGTCTCCGACTACGTCGTAGCGTCGTACGCAAATCAGAGATTTGCGTACGCCACCAAAAAGTCGAGAGACTTTGCGGAGCCGATGCTGCATGTTTTTTGCTGACTACGAAGAGCGGGCTTGCGGGACATCTGTTAATAGAAACCAGTATTCATGTGAGAGTGATACCATGCTTAGCCGCGAGCTGCCGTAAATATCCAGATTTGTCAACACCGCGAATTAGTCCGAGACATAGGTCGAACCGGCCAACGGTGTTTTGAAACGCTTCGGCGATCGGGCAAGGTTTCTGTTTTTATAATTTTACTATTGGTGTATTGATTGGCTTAAATAGCAAGAAGCTATTTTTTAGACTTTCTTTGCTTTGAGCATTAGCCCAACCAACTAAACCATTTTGCATACCTACAATGCGATCTGTAAGTACAAATGAAGAGCAAAAAACTAATTTACTGCCTTTGTAAATAAGCAATTTGCTTTCACAAGTTGCCATATCTCCATTAGCTTTCTCAAAAATAAAATCCATTTTCAGATTTTGAAGTATGTCATTACTGCGACATTCTAATAATTTATTCTTAATCATTTTTGGTGGCAGTTCTTTTATATCTGCTTTACCTAATAATAAATAAGCAACATTGTCGCCTGTAGAAAAATCAATACTTTCTAATGGATTGAACTTGACTTGCGTTGTACCACTAATGTTTATAAGCTCCTTTTGATTTCCATTTAATACAATTGGAAAATCACATAAGAAATATACACCTACGAAAGCCACAATTAAAACAGTCAAACTTATAGTTATTTCCTTTTTCATAACTATGGGGTTTTAACTGACAACTCGCCTTTCTTCTCAACAATTGTACCGTTATTTGTTTCAACTAATTTAGAGTCCGTTACAACACCACCGGGATAATAAACCCTTACATCAGAACCATAAATTTTTGATTTACTATCTAAAATTTCAGAAAACTGTGTTACGTTGCTATCCTCAAAAACTCCTGGTACTGCCGTTCTACAACCACCGACCAAATTAACGTGACAACCACTACTAAAAGCATCACTATTAAAATCATCTGGTTCAAAATTTTCTCCTGTTCCTTGATACCCTACATCTAAATCGCCTGGTGTTGAATGCCCTACATAGTAGAAACTTGTGACTTGGTCGCTCTTCCTACTGTCCCCACTATTTTTATCATTTACATAATCGACTATATCGTCTGAACTGGTAACTACCTTTTGTCTCGTCCTGAAAAAAGTTTACACTTTTGGGTTAATAATCCTGTTACAAGTTTACACATTTTTTTTAATCCTGAATACCATTTACATTTGACGAACTGGATGAAGCGGAAACGAGCTCTGCTGAGGAGCAACTCGCCA
>CAIUDH010000013.1 GCA_903897855.1 uncultured Bacteroidota bacterium
AGTGTATAGGTAATTGACTGGGCATCGGGATCGGTAGCGGGTACATTAAAAGTAGCAGCACTCTGACCTACCGCTAAGTTAATAATGGCTGGCAATGTCGACACCGGGCTTCCGGTATTGCCGGTCACTAATTTAACTTGAGCAATAGATCGGAATGATCCATTATTATTATTTTGTAGTGCAGGTCCGTTAAAACGGGCATTGGAGGAAAACGAAGCGGTTAAATCGTTACCTGCTGCTGCTGGGTAGGTGTGCGTCACGGTTCTTTCAGCAACCAGCCAATCATCGGCCACGTTTCTTGATGTTACAACAAAAGTAACATTTGTTGTTGAGCCATCTCCAAAGGCGAAAAGTCCAATTGCTGGGTCAACCTCAGAGCCAACGGTGGTAGGACCACTTACGAAGTAGCTTATCCTCCAAGCGGTGGTGATTTTGAAGGTAACCACTCTGCTTGCATCATCGGGTCGGCTCCAGGAAATGCTGCCATAACGATAGTGAGAAGCTTCCACATTTTTAGGGACACTCAATGCCAATAATGTAAAAAAACAGAATCGGAGTAGAAGTTGCTTTTTCTTAAAAAAAGTTTTGATCGTGGGTTGTAAAATTAGATTCATTAGTTTGATAATAATTTAAAATGTTTGTAATAAAATATAAAAACTAGTAAAACGTAATAGTGGAACAACCAATTTTGGTGATGGAAAACTCCTCACGTTATTCTTTTTTTTCGAGATACTAGTTTTGTTAAAACGACGACAAACATAAATGTTATTTTGAATAGACCTAATTAAATACTTTTATTAATGTTATTATTTCTAATATAGTGGACATGTTTTAGAGGTTATTGCTATAAATTGCAAGTTTTTTTATAGTAAAGAAGGTTGTTTTTATTTCCAAACGGAGGGTTTTAAGATCTTTTTTACAGTTTTCAGCAGTTCATTAAATAAATTAAGTGAATAATTTACTGAATTATTCTAGTGTTTTTTAGGTTGGTTTAAAATCGAGAATTCTATGAAAAACAGAGTCGTTCCATGTCTATATTAAATTATATTTGCTTTTGTATGTATTCCATGAAAATATTATTTGCCATCGGTGCCGGGAGTTTTATTGGAGGCGTGAGTCGTTACCTTCTTTCTTCGTTAATTGAGCACAAAAATTTCTCTTCCTTTCCTTTTGGAACACTCGGTGTGAATATGATGGGCTGCTTGCTTATTGGTATCTTTTATGGATATCTCGAATATGGAAGCATCTCTGACGAATGGAAATTATTTTTAACAACGGGAGTACTGGGAGGTTTCACCACCTTTTCAGCCTTCTCTGCAGAGACATTCCTGCTTGTGCATTACAAGCAACAAGGGATGGCTTTACTCTACGTTTCAGTTACTATTTTACTGGGGTTGCTTGCAACCTATGTTGGCTACTTGCTCGGTAAACTTGTTTAATAGTTTTATTGGAGCCTTTGCTGATTTATTTTTAGCAAGCACCCACTAATTCTGAATTATGTGGAATACTATATTTATTTATGAACTCTCAAGCATTACCTTTGCTCCCCGTATATGAACAATACCAAGTATGTTTTCGTTACGGGCGGTGTTACTTCCTCTTTAGGAAAAGGCATCATCTCCGCATCACTCGCTAAGTTACTGCAAGCAAGAGGCTATACAGTAACCATCCAAAAATTTGACCCTTATATTAATGTCGATCCCGGCACGCTTAACCCTTATGAGCACGGCGAATGTTATGTGACCGACGATGGTGCAGAAACAGATCTGGATTTAGGGCATTATGAACGTTTTTTAAATGTGCCTACTTCTCAAGCCAATAATGTAACTACTGGTCGCATCTACCAAACGGTGATCGACCGAGAACGCAGAGGCGATTACCTAGGTAAAACAGTGCAGGTGGTACCTCATATTACCGATGAAATAAAACGTCGTATGAAACTGCTTGGCGACAGTGGCAAATATGAAATCATTATCACTGAAATCGGAGGCACCGTTGGCGACATCGAATCTCTGCCTTATATTGAAGCCGTACGTCAGTTGCGTTGGGAGTTGTCCTCTCATGACAGTGTGGTTATTCATTTAACTTTAGTGCCTTATTTAAAGGCTACAAAAGAGTTAAAAACCAAGCCTACCCAACATAGTGTTAAAGAATTATTGGAAACCGGGGTGCAGGCCGACATCTTAGTATGTCGCACGGAGCATCCCATCAACTCCGAGATGAAGAAGAAGCTTGCTCTTTTTTGCAATGTTAAACCAAATTCGGTGATCGAGAGCATTGATGTAGAAACTATTTATGATGTGCCTCTGAAGATGTTGAAAGAGAAGTTGGATAAAGTGGTGCTCGAAAAATTTAAATTACCTCTTCGCGGAGAACCAAATTTGAAAGAATGGGAGTCGTTTCTTGCGAGGTTAAAAAACCCAAAGCAAGAAGTAACCATTGGGCTTGTGGGTAAATATGTAGAACTACCCGATGCCTATAAATCAATCGTAGAATCTTTTATACATGCGGGTGCAGCCAATGAATGTAAAGTAAAACTTGAGTATATACATTCCGAATTTTTGGATAAAGAAAATGCTATAGAAAAGATCAGTCATTTAGATGGTATCTTGGTAGCGCCTGGTTTCGGAAGCCGTGGCATCGAAGGGAAGATTGAAGCCATACGCTACGCGCGTGAAAAGAAAATTCCATTTTTTGGTATCTGTTTAGGTATGCAATGTGCGGTGATTGAATTTGCCCGTAATGTGTTGAAGTTGAAAGATGCACATAGTACAGAAATGAATGAGAAAACAAAGAATCCTGTAATCGATATGATGCCCGATCAGAAAAAGATTAGTGAGAAAGGGGGAACCATGCGTTTAGGTGCGTATGCCTGCGAAATACAGAAGGGGACGAAAGCTTATTCAGCTTATGGCAAACAAAAAATTAGTGAGCGCCACCGTCATCGTTATGAATTCAATAATAAATATCTGAACGACTTTAAAACCCATGGGATGATGGCCAGTGGAATTAATCCAGATTCGGGTTTGGTTGAAATTGTTGAGATCACTGAACATCCTTATTTCTTAGGGGTTCAATATCATCCTGAACTTAAGAGCACCGTTGAAAATCCACATCCGTTGTTTGTACGCTTTGTAAAAGCAGCGATGGATTATAAAAAGTTGAGAGGGTAAAACAATTTATTATCTTAGGATTTCTTATCAAGCTCGTAGGGTGAGTTTGGTAAGAAATAATTATTTGGACTTAAAATAGCTTTACCAAGTGGCACTTTGATCTTTTGACCTTCGGCAAGTTCACTCTCATTGAGTATTCTTTGTTTGTTTACACTGGTATCAGATAGGTAATGGTTTTGCGATATCACGCTATGACGCGAAATTTTCGAGGGGCCTTCAATTTTCCATTCATCGCTTCGTTTACTGTCGAATCGACATTCATTACAGATAAACTCTTCCACTTCATTATACTTATCTTTACGTGCGGTAACTCGTAAAATTTCTTTGCCTTGATACCAAAGTCGTCCTTTACCACTGCAATGGTCGCAGTCACGAGTCGCATCAACAGGTTTGGTAAACCACACCCGGCTTTTAAATCGGAAAGTTCGGTCGGTTAAGGCACCTACCGGACAAACATCGATCATATTTCCACTAAAATCATTTTGTATGGCTTGCTGTATGTATGTTGAAATTTCTGAAACTTCACCTCTGTTCATCACCCCATGAACACGGCCGTCGGTAATTTGCTCTGCTACTTTTACGCATCGATAGCATAAAATACAGCGGTTCATGTGTAGTTTTATTTTTTCACCTAAGTCGACACAGTCAAAAGTTCGGCGTTCAAACTCATAGCGAGTCGATGATTTGCCATGCTCATAGGCGAGATTTTGCAAATCACATTCTCCGGCTTGGTCACAAACAGGGCAATCGAGAGGATGGTTTTTTAATAAAAACTCAACGACTCCTGCGCGAGCTTCAAGTACTTCGGGGGATGTTTTATTTCTCACCACCATGCCATCCATCACATTTGTTTTGCAGCTGGGCACTAATTTAGGCATGGGGCGTGGATCTTTTTCACTCCCTTGTTCTACTTTAACCAAGCAGCTCCTGCAAAATCCACCGGTTCCTTTTAACTTGCTGTAATAGCACATTGCCGGGGGTACCATATCGCCTCCCATCATGCGTGCAGCCTGTAAAATTGAGGTACCGTCGGGTACTTCAAAAGTGATATCGTCAATCGTAATTTTAGCCATTTTTCGATAGTGCCTTTCAAAAAGCGTTCAAAAATAATGAATTCTTTGTATATCGAATAACGTATTTCGTATGACCTTTGTCATGGCTTATAAAACGTGCTTTCTAAATTGATTGACGCCTTGAGTGGTAAGCAATTTGTATTATCTTCGCGACTTGTTTTTTTAAGAATGAGCTATAACGAACCGAAGCACTTGAATATGCCTGCCATAGAGCAGGAGATTTTGGCTTTTTGGAAAGAGGAAAATATATTTACAAAAAGTGTTGAAAACCGCAACGGTGCTAACGATTTTGTGTTTTACGAAGGTCCACCGAGTGCCAATGGATTGCCTGGTATACACCATGTGATGTCGCGTGCCATCAAAGATATTTTTTGCCGTTATAAAACCTTGGCGGGGTATAGGGTTGAGCGACGAGCCGGATGGGATACCCATGGATTGCCTATTGAGTTGGGGGTGGAAAAGGAGTTAGGTATTCGCAAAGATGATATTGGGAATAAAATGAGTCCTAAATACATTTCCGTTGAAGATTATAATGCAAAATGTAGAGAGGTGGTGATGCGTTATACCGATGTATGGACCGACCTGACAGAGAAGATGGGGTACTGGGTAAACATGGATACAGCCTACGTTACCTATAAGAATGAATATATTGAGAGTGTATGGTGGCTGTTGAAACAAATTTATTCGAAGAGTTTATTATATAAAGGGTTTACGATACAACCGTATTCTCCTGCTGCCGGTACCGGATTAAGCAGTCATGAACTGAACCAACCGGGTACTTATAGAGATGTTCGGGATACCACCATCGTAGCTCAGTTCGAAATCAGTGATTTTAATCTCACCCACGAAGGACCAGCAAAGCCAATAGGGGATTGTACCCAAAGAAATATCAAGACCTATTTCCTGGCCTGGACCACCACCCCTTGGACCTTGCCTAGTAATACCGCTTTGGCAGTGGGTAAAAATATTGTTTATGTTTTAGTTCAAACCTTCAATCAGTATACATTTGAGCCGATTAATATAATTCTAGCCAAAGAATTAATGTTTAAACATTGCAATGAAAAGGCCATCGAGATCCCATTAGAAAATTATCAAGAGGGGGATAAATTAATACCGTATAAAGTACTGGCTGAATTCAAAGGGAGTGCCTTGGAAGGAATAAGATATGAGCAACTCATGCCGTATGCTCAACCGGTTGATGGTGATGCATTTTTGGTTATTATCGGCGATTTTGTGACTACCGAAGAAGGAACCGGGATCGTGCATATTGCACCTAGTTTTGGAAGTGATGACTTTCGGGTAGCCCGGCAGTATAAAATTGGAAGTTTAACCTTGGTGGATAAGCGTGGTCGTTTTTTGTCGGAGGTTACGGATTATGCCAATGAATTTGTAAAAGAACAATATCTCAATGAAGAGGAGAAGGCTGTAGAGCTTGAAAAACAAAAATTGATTTGGCGTGATACGATCAAAAACTTAGATAAATATTTAAGTGTAGATGAGCGAATTGCACTCAAGCTTAAAATAGAAAATAAGGCCTTCAGGATTGAGAAACATGAACATAGTTATCCGCATTGCTGGCGTACCGACAAGCCTATTCTTTATTATCCGCTCGATAGCTGGTTTATAAAAACGACGGCCGTGAAAGACCGTTTAATTGAACTCAACAAAACAATCAACTGGAAGCCTGAAAGTACAGGTACTGGTAGGTTTGGTAATTGGCTGGAAAATTTACAAGATTGGAATCTGTCGCGTTCACGCTATTGGGGCATCCCTTTGCCTATTTGGCGCACTACGGATGGAGCAGAAGAAAAATGTATTGGAAGCTTGGCGGAGTTGAATGAGGAGGTTTCGAAAGCAGTACACGCCGGATTTAAGAATCCTATGATCGATGCTAATTTTGATTTGCACAAGCCGGCCGTCGATCAAATTATTTTAGTTTCTGAGCTTTCAGGTGAACCCATGTATCGGGAGGCCGATTTAATAGATGTATGGTTCGATAGTGGTTCCATGCCTTACGCACAAAATCATTATATGGGAGAAGGAACTCCTAAGAATTTCCCTGCCGATTTCATTGCCGAAGGAGTGGACCAAACAAGGGGCTGGTTTTTCACGCTCCATGCCATAGCTACTTTAGTTTTCGACAGTGTCGCATTTAAAAATGTAGTGAGTAATGGTTTGTTGCTTGACAAGAACGGACAAAAAATGAGCAAGCGTCTTGGGAACACCGTCGACCCCTTTGAAACCATTGCAAAATACAGTGCCGATGCCAGTCGATGGTATATGATAGGCAATGCAGCTCCATGGGATAATTTAAAGTTTGACGTAGAAGGGATTAAAGAAGTACAACGTAAATTTTTTGGCACCCTCTATAATACCTACTCGTTTTTTGCCTTGTATGCCAATGTAGATCATTGGCAATATGGGGTAGGAAGTTCGGTAGCACATGAAAATTTAGCAGAGTTGGACCAATGGATAATTTCAAAATTAAATACGCTCATTAAGGAAGTAACCGAGAGCTATGAAATTTATGAGCCCCATCGGGCCGTGCGATTAATGGAAACATTTGTAGATCGTAACTTGAGTAATTGGTATGTACGTTTATCGAGGCGAAGATTTTGGAAAGATGATTTGACTAGCGACAAAAACGGGGCTTATGAAACCTTGTATTTTTGTTTAAAGACCCTGGCGCAATTAATGAGTCCGGTGTCGCCATTTTTTGCCGACTGGCTCTATAGGAATCTGTCGGATGAGAAGGAGTCGGTGCATCTTACTAATTTAAACATCGTAAATCTATCAAAAATCGATGTAGCGCTAGAGCAACGGATGGAGTTAGCTCAGAATATTTGCAGTATGGTGTTGGGTATACGTAAGAAGGAAAATATTAAAGTGAGGATTCCTTTACAAAAGATTCAAATTCCAGTCATGAGCGAAGCTTTCAAACAAAACATTATCGCAGTTCAAGATTTAATAAAGTCGGAAGTAAATGTAAAGGAAATAGAGCTTGTTAATGAAGGGGAAGTTAAGATTGTGAAAAATCTAAAATTAAATTTCAAAACTTTAGGCAAGAAATATGGCAAATTCATGAAAAGCATTCAATCCTTTGTTACTGACAATCAGGATATAGTGATTCAAGGTTTAGATGCCAAGGGTAGTTATACATTTACCGAAGGGGGTGATGAAATTACCCTACTGAACGATGACGTTGAAATAATTCCGGTTGACATTCCGGGTTGGAAAGTGGCGAATGAGGGTACTCTTACCGTAGCCTTGGATGTTGTTATTACTGAAGAACTTAGGGAGGAAGGCACCGCTAGAGAGTTTATTAACAGGGTTCAAAATATACGTAAAGAGCAATCTTTCTCGGTGACGGATAAAATAAATGTGGAAGTTTTCGGCAATGAATATCTGAAAACTGTTGTTAATAAATATTCTTTGTATATTCGCGCAGAAATTTTAGCTGTTGAAATTCATTTCAGCAACGATGATTTCGAGGGCGAAAGTGTAGAAATTGAGGATGTTGCAATTAAAATTAAAGTTTTTAAAGTTTAAAAAAACGTTTTATTCCAATGGCTAAAAAAATATCTAAACCATCAAAACCTGCAAAAAAAGTTGTCAAACCGACAGCTAAGAAAAGCGTTCCTGCAAAGAAAAGCGTTCCTGCAAAGAAAAGCGTTCCTGTTAAAAAGAGCGTTCCTGCGAAGAAAAGCGTCCCTGCAAAGAAAAACGTAAAGCCTGTTGCAAAAAAGGTAACTGCAAAGAAACCCTTGCCTAAAAAGGCTGCAAAAATCACCCCTAAAAAGGTGGTTGTGTTAAAGTCTAAAAAAGTGGTAAAGCCTGTGGCAAAAAAGATTGTAAAACCTATTGCCAAGAAAGCGGCACCAGCCAAAAAGACGATTAAACCGGCAGCGAAAAAAGTGTCCAAGCCAACGCCTAAAAAGGTAGTTGTCGTATCAAAAAAAGTTGCTAAACCAGTCTCTAAAAAATTGGTTAAGCCTGCAGCTAAAAAAATAGTTAAACCCGAACCG
>CAIUDH010000014.1 GCA_903897855.1 uncultured Bacteroidota bacterium
GATGATATAGAGCTGATCTCAATTTGTAGGTCAATGATGACAAGTATTGTGTTTACTTACGAGGATAAGAAAAAACGCGTTTTCTATACCACTCTGGCCGATACCGTGCGTGCTAAAGTAAAGCATAAATCGGTCGACGATGAAACCGCAGATCCTGAAGAATCGGAGGATAATTCTAAGGTGAAAGCCAAGAATAAGAAAGCCATCAATGCCGACGAGACGACCGACACAGAAGACGAAGAAATAGAAGTGAAGTCTAAAGTGGTGGTGAAAAGTTATTTTAAAAAAGCTTTCATCTATTGGTTTGAAAAAGATTCTGACTTTACGGCCCTTTTTAAGGCAAAACGTAAGGAGTTCAAAAAGAAATCGACAGAAGTAGTATCAAAAAAGCATCAAAACTCCTTGGTACTTGCTGCGAATACCAGCGATTCGAAGTACATTGAAAACAATAAAGTGATTTTTATTAACCCATTCTATTTGTATTCAGAACGAAATATTTACAGCTCCAATTTCGATCCCATAAAGTCGGAAGAAAATAAAGAGAAGTTTGTTACTTCGCTCGAATTGGTTGCCAAAAAAACCTTTTCTGAATATGCCATACTCGATCAGGATCAATTAAATACAGATGAGGCTGAAAAACTAAGTGAAATTAGCCTTTTAAGGGAGTGCTTCTTGGAGAATCTTAATAAGAAGGGCGTCGGCTTGGTTTCTACCGACTTAATTGAGGTGAAGCAGATTGCAAAAAAATACAATTCAACCAATTTTGTTTTGGCAGGCATGAGTATTGAAACGATGAAAGGTAAAACCCTTCTTACCCAGTATATAGGTCTTTATACGATTTTCTTTTACCCTATTTATCTTGCTAGGAATTTGCCTAAGAGCTCTGAATATGCTTTATATGCAGTGATGTATAATTCCGACATCGACGATTTTAGAGTGAACTATTATAAAGAGGTCGTAGGTAAAGATACCCCTGCCTCTCTGAATGCTAATTTATTTCAGATTTTTTCAAGAATTAAAACATACTAAAACGATGAAAAAAACTTGTGCACTATTTTTATTTATTTTTAATTTTTGCCACTTAGCAACAGCACAGCACCCGAGTGGATATTTAGGTAAGAGGCTCGTGGTTTCTGCCAACTACGGTATTAACCCATTTCTTCTTTCCGAACGAACAACGCAGAAAAGTTATAATTCGGGCCAACTGGGTGTTTATTCTTCAAAGAGAATTGGGTTTAATGTGGAGTATGTTTTAGGAGAATATACGGCTATTGCACTGGAGGGGTCGAGGCATAATAATATCCTTATTATAGAGGAAACTTCAAAAAATCAATACACCCCATATAAGATGCATTGTACGAGCATTAATCCGTCAGTTCGACTTTACAAAAAATCGATGACTCCTGCACCTATTGGGAATTATGTTTCGCTTGGAATTAATTACACGATGGCCAAACTCGATTCGGCAAAGATTTTGTTGAGTTCTTATAATCTCACGACCTCAGATCTTTATAGCTCCGATGGGAAGTATAATTACTTTGATCTGTCAATAGCTCTTGGAAGAGCATATATAATTAAAGATCTAGTAGTTTTGAGGGCGGAAGTTATATTTCCGTATGTTTTTAAAACGTTTGCTGCATCATTCTTCATGTACGATTCGGTAGATGAATATATGTTAAAATCGGATCCTGATGTTTTAAGTAGAACGATGAGTAGGAAAATAGCATTCGATAATTGGTTCAATTATAATATTAGCATTGGTATCCCTTTTTAGTCATAAAATTAATTTTTGTGAAGCGCTGTTCATTCATATTTCCTCCCTCTAAATCAAGACATCGAGTTACCCAATACAAGCCTTTTAAGTTAACCATCTTGGTATCACTTTTTTAGTTTTTTGTTTTAAGTATATTATCTGTAGTATTAAAAGTGTAATGGGTGGGGGTAAACGTGTTCAGTATTTCTGCCAATATTTTATGTGCACTTTTCCTAGAAGCTTATCTAATCCGATTTAGCGTCGTCATTGTTTAATAATAATGAATTTTAAGGTATGCTCTCTCCCCTCTGATTTTAGATGCAGATAATAGATTCCATTTTCAAGTGAGGTGGTATTCAGTATTATTCTGTTGCTTTCAATACTGTATGGGATTATAATTTGTTGGCCAATGCTAGTCGTAACTTCAATTTCCGTTTTGGTTATTTTTTGAAAAACAATATTAACTCTATCACTTGCAGGCGATGGGTAAATGTTTATCTGCGTTGCATCTCCATAATGAACAGTACAGATTTTGGAATAGGATGAATGTAAATCTAGGTTTGTTTCTTTTAATCGATAGTAGGAGGTTTGCGAATACGGATGACGATCAGTCATTTTATAATGAATTATATTCGTACTTCGTCCTGCGGCTTTTTGGTTGCCAATGGATTCCCAACTCAATCCATCTCTCGATCTTTCAATCGTAAAATAGTCGCTATTTAATTCACTGGTAGTTACCCAATTTAAATCGACAAGTTCTTTGTTTTCGATAGCATTAAAATAAAGTAACGACACCTCGAGTACCGCGCCTATAATGGTTATGTTTGTTGAGTTGTAACATAAATTTGTATCCCGCACCACCACATGGTAAAATCCGGCAAGTACACAATGAAAAACATTACTACTCTGAAAAGTAACGCTGTCGATGCTATATTGAAATGGACCTGTACCTCCAATGACGGTGGCCACTAATGATGCCCTGCCCGCCGCACAACCACTAGTATCCTGAGCCACAGAAACGGTAAAAGCGGCAGTATTCACAAGTGTAACGGTGTCAAATGCCGTACAGTTGTTTGAATCTTTCAAGTTTATGAAATAAGTTCCTTGCGGCAGATTAGCAAACATAAAACTACTTTGAAAATTCACACCGTCGATCGAAAATTGGTAAGGCATATTACCTCCTCTTCCTGTAATAATAAGGGTGCCATTGCTATGGCCACACGATGGGTTATAGGTGGTGGTACTCAAAGCCGGGCCATCAATGTCGATAATGGTGAGGTTTGTTTTTGCGATACAGCCATTGGAATCTTTTAACGTGAGGGTGTAATTCCCCGCTGCCAAACCAACAAAAGTATTACTGGTTTGAAAGTTGGTATCATTAATTGAATATTCATAAGGTGTGGTACCGAAACTTCCGATTGCGGTGATGGTGCCGTTGACGTTTCCACATTTTTCAGAAGATTGAGTTGCACTTACTTGTGGCACTACAATATCGGCAACTGTTATGGTATTGGTATTGGTACATCCAGTCGAATCCTTTACATATACCGCATATTGGCCTACGGGAAGGCCTGAGAACACATTGCTGCTTTGATAGTTTAATCCGTCAATACTGTAGTTTAATATGCCTGCGCCTCCTGTACCGATGGCAGTTATTTTTCCGTTTTGAGAAGCACACGAAACGTCGATCTTACTTAATGAAAGTGAAGGTCCATTGGAGTTATTAACCTTAACAATAATTGAATTGTTACAGATGTTCGCCGCATCCCTTACGGTGATCGTATAATATCCGGCAGATAAGCCACTGAACTGATTACTTATTTGGTAACCACCCCCATTGAGACTAAATTTATAAGGAGGCGTACCATTGATGCCTGTTAAGGTAATTTTGCCTGTACTACTGCCACAAACAGAAGCGCTGTCGACCGCAGTTACCTGTGGCCCCGCAATATTTCCTACGGTGACAGTACACGTATTGGTACATCCATTATCGTCTAAAACATAGACCGTAAAAGTGCCGGGTGGAACATTATTAAAAGTGCCACTACCTTGGTAATTGATACCGTCAATTGAATGTTTTTTTGGATTTTTTCCACCACTGCTGTTAGCATCGATACGGCCATTGGCCTGATTACATTCGGCAGCAATACTTGTAGCTGAAATGGTTGGACCAGTGCTTGTCCCAATATTGATTATCGTTACACTCGTGGTGTTGAGGCAGAGGTTTGAATCTTTCACAGTCACAGTGTAAGTTCCTGAACTCAGATTAAGAAAAAGATTACTGCTTTGGAAGGTGATTCCATTGATGGAAAACATATAGGGTGGAGTGCCAGAGGTAGCATTCGCCACCAACGAACCAGTAGGATTATTACAAGAAGCGGCAATTACAGTGACCGTAACATTAGGGCCGGCCACTACGCTAACGGTAATATGAACTGTGGCAATACAACCATTGGAATCTTTCACCGTTGCCATATAATTACCTGCAGCTAATGAAGAGAAAGTTCCGCTGCTCTGATAATTTATAGAATTGATCGAGTATTTTAAGGGTGCTAACCCACCACTGCCACTGAGGATTATTTTCCCATTAGTCGATGCACAGGAGGTTGCGATGGACGTGGCTATAATTCTTAGGCCTGCCGAATTGTTAACATAAACAGGTGAAATACTACTGCTACAACCCGTGGTATCTCTTATGGTAAGGGTATAACTACCTGCTCCTAGACCTAAAAAAAATGGACTGCTTTGGAAGGAAGCGCCATTAATGGAAAATTGATAGGGAGGTGTTCCTCCAGTTCCAACTGCTGTAATGCTTCCATCATTCAACGTGCAAGAGGCATTTGTTGTGGTGTCGGTCACTTGTGGCACAGTTCGATAAACCATAGCCACTGAATTGCTTACACAGCCGTTAGCATCTTGAACTTTAATTAAGTATGAGCCCGCGGATAGTCCGTTAAATACATTGCTGCTTTGGTACGATGCACCGCCATTATTACTATATTGAAATGGAGAAGTGCCTCCAGAAGTATGGAGTGTTATGCTTCCTGATGAGCCCGTGCAGGAGGTAGACACCACACTACTCGATAATGTGGGTCCGGATGTATTAACGATAGTATCATTGATAGAGCTTATGCAATTATTTGAATCTTTAACATTAAGAGTATAATAGCCGGCCGATAAACCAGTAAAGCTGCTGCCCGTTTGATAACTGGATCCATTGATAGAGTATTGATAGGGTGGCACTCCTGCACTTGCGCTTAAAGTAATGCTTCCATTATTGTTTCCACAAGTTGCATTCAATCTCACTTTTGAAATGATAGCATTACCTTGGCTGTTTAGGACGATGTTCGACATCGTGGTACATCCTGTAAAATCTTTGATGGTGATAAGGTAAGAGCCTGAGGCCAAGCTGTCGAAAATATTGTTGCTTGAATACGAACCATTATTTATTGAATAGGTATACGGTGAAGTTCCGTTTGCACCTGTGATATTGATGGTACCATTAGAGGTGCCACAAAATGCATCGGTATTCACCGTCGTAAAGGTTGGTCCATTAGAGTTTGAGAGTGAAAAGGAGATGGTGCTACTGCACCCAACACTATCCTCAACCATGACATCATAAATACCGGAAGCGAGTGCCGTAAAATTACCACTGTTTTGAAAGGTAACGCCATCAATACTGTATCTTAAGGTTCCAGTGCCGCCGGTGGCTGCTGCCGTTATTGAACCATTACTATTACCACAAGTAGGATATGTTTGTGTTATACTCAGGGCGGGTCCAAGTATGGTAAACGATTTAACAGCTTCAGTTCCACTACAGGCTTGATTTACAAACGCGTGAATAGTATAGCTAACATTGGGGCTGAGGCCTGTAAAAATGCCTGTATTATTGCTTGTGATTTGTGTAGTTCCATTGTATAAAAAATAGGAAGTGTTCGTATTGCTTGGTGGCGTTGGATTGAGCACCGCCGTTGCTGTTTGGTTTACACATCCCGAACTTATATTAAGCGTATACACATTGCTGGCACATCCATAGGAAGATACATTTATTGAGGCCACAAAGCCATCGCCACAAGCGTATAAAATTTTCTTGGCATCAGAGAGTACAAGGTCGTAAATTGATTTTGTGGTGAACCCACTGACCGTAATATCAACAGGCGAATCATTGAAAGTGCTGCCATTAAAACTATATACTTTGATGGTGCCATTAATTGATCCAATATAAATATTATTGCATTCATCGGCAACGATTCCTCCTTGCATTAAGATGCTATTCGAAGCAATCGTTAATGGGGTCCCGGCACTTGCTCCTGTTGCTTTATTAAAAGCTTTCAGGTTTTTTCCATCCCAATAAAATAAGTATGATGAATTTATTGCAAACGAGTTACAAGAATTGTCCATTAAGGTGGTATTCGGCGTTAAGTACGGTCGATTAAAAGCTTCGGAGATAGAGGTATAGCCTGAAGCAACATTCCACGACACCGTAGTGGCGCTATACGGTGCTGGATTCTTATAAATTTTATTTGATAAGGAAGGTGTTCCGAAAAGTGAACCATAAATGGTATACATGTCATAGTTTATCGGGTCGAGAACCACGTCGGCGATATCCTGAGCCCAACCGGTGGCTCCTGCATAGGGAATGCCGGTAATATTTACTCCAGTAATGGTTGTTGATGGTGGTGAACAGATGCCAAAATTAAGATTTGAATTAGTACCTCCACCGGCAACAATTATCTGTGGCGATCCGTTATTGCAACTCCATAACATCTTCCAATTCTCCATAAAATTAGGATTGCCCGAAGTAATATAATTATCGTAAGTACCTGATGGGTTTAATCGAATGATTCGAAAACCACCACCAGGGGCAAAGCCTTGACCTAAATAAGTATTCCCAGTGGATTTATCGACTACCCAACCCCCATAGTAGGTGCCAAATGTCCATGAAGGTACTGTAAGTGCTCCACTAAATGTCCATTGAAGAGCACCAGAGGAGTCGTATTTTGCAAGCTTATAGATGGAGTTATCGCCACCTCCCGTAACAAAAACATTTCCAGCATAATCAAAATCAATATCCTTTGCTTTGTTGGCATTTGTGCCTGTTAAATTAGTAGTAGTGCTAATAAATGGATCTAAGGTAAGTGGCCGTTTATGATCATAATTTGGAGGAAGTTGGAAGCTTACATTTTTATGGTCTAATACATAAACAATTTTGACCGCTTCTGTTAAACCTAAATCGTTAAGGGCATCAGAATAATAACTGATAGGTGCCGATTCTGAGATGCCATTGATATCTGATTTTAAAATTAGATTCCCCTTCGAGTCAATAAATATTTTTTTTAGATCACCTGAAAATTTTAGTTGTACCTTACTGAGGTCGGCATTGGGTTGAATAAGGAGGCTGTATTTAAATCCTGCCTTCGTGTTTTTGTCAAAAGTGTACACCAGGTCGATTCCTGGGTATAAGTTAAAATAGGTGATGCGCTTAAATGCGACAACTTTTTTAGTTAGAAAGCCATAGGTATGATAATCTCTTGCCGTATCTTCTGCAACGATTTTGACATCTGGATTGCAATTTAACCATTCCATGGTAATCACACGATCGGATACTTTTACTTGTTGGGCAATCACTTCTTCTTTTATACCCATGCTCTCCAATTTTTCCTTTTCATGTTCCGATGGTGCTTGGATGGTTCTTTGTAAATGCATTATCCCTTTCGCAGTAAACAAAATTGGCATATCCAACCCCTCATAGCCATACAAAATTTTACCCATCCCAACGTAATTTTCCAAAGTGTCGCCGTATTGTCCTTCATTCACCAAAAATTTTCGTTCTGAGTCCATAAGATCCTGAACTGTTTCTGCTCTTGTGTTCGCTACTAACCTCGATTTTGAAGGCAGGTAGGCCGCTTTTTGTGCATCGGTGAGCTTAAGTAATACGATAAAAAAAAACAGGAATAACAAGCACTTTTCTTTTCCTTTACAATGTATAATTTCAACCATATTAATTTTATGTTTGATTCAAAGAAACTCTGCGGTAGTGCCAATAACAATAAAAAAACATTAAGTCGGGTTTAAACAGATCTGAATCAGCATTTCTATCTATTGAACCAACCAACTTCTCACCTTTAGGAGAAGAACCCTTTGACCTTAAGTTATTACTGCACGATTCTGAAAGAATTTCCATAACGAAATTCGATTTATTCGAGGCCTGAATGAGTACCTGAAATTCCATGAAAAATGATTTTGTCAATGGTATCGAAAATCGTATATTCGCGAACCTTTAGAAGATTTTTAATGGCTAAAACAAAATATTTCTTTAATCCTCACAGTCTTCGATACGAGAAAGTTAAAACCAGCATCAGGGCTATCATAACAGGAGTCTTTGGGTTTTTATCCGCCTCGCTCGTTTTAGGTGCCTTCTTCTTCTTTCTTGCCACAAAATATTTTCCTTCCTCTGCCGAACGCAAATTGCAACGCGAAAACTTGGAGTACCGTACCCAATTTGAATTAATGGGAAAACGAATGGACGTTTTAACTTCTACCCTTAACGACCTTCAGAAACGCGACGATAAAGTATATCGTGAAGTTTTAGGGGCCAATCCCATAAGTGAAACAGAAAGAGAAAGTGGTTTTGGTGGTATCGATCGGTACAAGCAACTCCAAGGGTTTTCCAATACTGATATTATGGTGGAGATTACTAAGAAATTGGATATTCTTACCAAGAAGTTATATGTACAATCGAAAAGTTATGACGAACTTTTTGAATTGGCGAAAAATAAAGAATTGCATATCGCCGGAACACCGGCCATTCAACCGGTAAGTAATAAAAACTTAACCCGTGTCGCTTCCGGTTATGGATGGCGTACCGATCCCTTTTATCATATCAGTGAATTACATGCAGGAATCGATTTTACCGCACCCATGGGTACTCCCATTTATGCGACCGCTGACGGTGTTGTAAGGTCGGCTGAATTCAATGCTGGCGGATATGGCAATTGTGTTGTCATCAATCACGGATTTGGTTATGAAACACTTTATGGGCATATGAGCAAACTGGGTTGTCGCTCAGGAAAAAAAGTGAAACGTGGCGACCTTATTGGTTATGTGGGTAGCACAGGAAAGTCAACCGGACCGCATCTACATTATGAAGTAATAAAAAATGGAAGTAAAATTGACCCTATCAATTATTTCTTTAACGACCTCTCGGCTTCCGACTATGAGCAAATGAGAAAAGCTTGTAGCTTAACCAATCAATCTTTCGATTAACATTTAAAACCAGAACACTTTTTTGTGAGTACAAAATCAACGAAAAGCATAGCCACTATAGGTGTGTATACTGCTACCGCCATTGTTATTGCCAATATGATTGGCACTGGAGTTTTTGGCAGTTTAGGATTTCAAGTCATTTCGATAAAATCGGTTTTTGCCATCATTATGTTATGGCTTACTGGTGGGGTGCTTTCCTTTTGTGGTGCCTTAAGTTATGCTGAACTTGGAGCCGCCCTACCTCGTAGTGGCGGAGAATATAACTTTTTAAGCCGGATTTACCACCCGATGCTTGGCTTTGTAAGTGGCTGGGTGTCGCTCGTGGCAGGCTTTGCCGCCCCTATTGCGGTGGCTTCGATGCTCTTCGGTAAATATTTTTCTAATGTAAATCCGGTGCTGCTCAATGAAGACAAAGCAGCGGTGGCCATCATCATTCTAATCTCCATTATTCATACCATTAACACAGCTGTTGGTAGTAGTTTTCAAAGAGTGATGACATTTTTAAAAGTGGCCATTATCATCTTTTTTGTGATTGCAGGTTTCTTGTATATTCCTTCTTTTAGTATCTCCATTTTGCCCAATGCGGGTGACGCCAGTTACATTTTCAGCGGAAGTTTCGCGGTGTCTTTAATCTATGTGTCCTATGCCTACAGTGGTTGGAATGCTTCGGCATATATCGCCGGCGAGATGAAAGATCCTGGAAAGAATATTCCTAAATCGATTCTCTATGGAACGGTGATTGTTACCTTACTCTATGTCCTGCTCAATTATATTTTTCTCTATACTGTGCCCATGGATGATTTGGCAGGTAAACAAGATGTTGGGCATGAATCGGCCAAAGCTATTTTCGGAGCGCAAGGAGGTAGGATTATGTCGGGTGTCATTGCATTCTTGCTTGTCTCTACCATTAGCTCTATGATCTTTGCCGGACCTCGTGTACTGCAAGTGATGGGCGAAGATACCTTCATGCTTAAATTCCTTTCTGTCAAATCAATCTCTAATATTCCTTATGTTGCACTCTGGTTTCAAAGCATTATTGCGATCACACTCGTGGTTACAGGGAGCTTCGAAACCATACTCAGCTATGTCGGTTTTACCTTGCAATTAATAACTTTTCTCACCGTTCTTGGGGTCATTATATTACGTTACACGGAGCCCGATTTAGAGCGCCCATTTAGGACCTGGGGCTATCCTATTGTTCCAATTTTGTTTCTTGCTCTCACGGCCTGGATTCTCTATAGTGTGTTTATGGCAAAGCCTACCGTAGGATTAATTGGTATAGGTACTATTGCCATCGGGGCACTGTTGTATTACCTCGATAAAAAATTCTTTAAAGAAGAAATTTAATATATAAGTATGGAAAATTTACGTTGGTCAAGGGCGATTCTATTCTTCATGATTGTTATCGTTTCATGTAGCAGTAACACAGCTTCTATTACTCCTGTTACCCCTACGACCCCAAAAGATTCGAGTCAGGTGCCCCGCGATTTGACCTTGCTTATTCAAAATGCAAAAACCTCACAATACAATAATTTCGCCAGTTTTATTGCTGGAATAGCACAAACACAAGAGAATAATTATAGCAAAACAGAAAAAGACTCGGTTTGGATAAAGTATGCCTTGAAGTTGAATTCGAAGTGGAATTTAATGACTTCCCGACGTACCGCTAAACTTAATAAATGGGCGGAAAAGGAAATACCCCAACCGATGCGAAATAGTGAGGTGTTATTTTATCCGTTTAGTGGAGCCGATGTGTTAAATGCCAATTTGCTATTTCCTCACGCCAAGAATTGTTATATGTTTGGCTTGGAACCGGTAGGGTTTTTACCCGATTTATTAGTGAACACCAATAATGGCGATTCTCTTCAGCGCTATTTTGATGCCTTAAATGTGTCTCTCAACGCCATAACAAACTTTTCTTTTTTCAGAACTAAAAGTATGGCGGTCGATTTTAATGCTGACGAACTCAATGGCACCATCCACTTATTGCTCCTTTTCTTGGCCCGCAACGGCAATGATATCGCCGATGTACGTTATGTATATATCGACGATCAAGGCAAGCAACAGGAGAACCTGCATCAAAAAGTGAAGAAAAATGATGGGGTAGAAATTGTGTATGTCGACTCTGCCCATCAATCGCATATCGTTACCTATTATTCAGTGAATTTGGATAATGCACATCTGTCGAAGAATACAGGAATGGCATCGTATATAAAAAACTTAGGAGGATTTAATACCTATCTGAAAGCATCGTCTTATCTCATGCATAACGCCTCCTTCTCCATGATCCGAACCAATATCTTAGATCAAACAAAATACTTATTGCAAGACGATTCAGGAATACCATATCGATTTTTTAATGATAAAAACAAATGGAATGCTTCTTTTTACGGGGTCTATGTTCCACCGATTCATCTTTTTGAAAATTATATGCAGCCTGATTTAAAAACAGCTTACCAAGATTCTACAGCGAATACTAAGCCTATTAATTTTGGAATTGGTTATAATTTCAAGCAATCGAATTTGATGCTTTTCGAAAAGAAATAAATACTCAGGAAATCTGAATCATGCCAGCCTTAAATATCTTTTATAAAAGTTGTTGCTGGCTTTTTGCCCTACTTCCTATGGTGGTGTTGGCTCAAAAAAAGCCTGCTTCCACACCCCATAAACGCCTTTCCGAAGCCAATACGACGCATCTTGCCGCCAATTACCTAGATACTATCTTGCTTCTGCATCCCGAATATTTCAATGCTATTATTCGCAATCCACGCATGAATCATGTACAAATTATTTATACCCAGATTAACAGAGATGCCAAGAACAAAGCCAGTTTCACACATTATAAATACAGACTCAATAAAGAGGAGTATTTCTATGCTGCCAGCATGGTGAAATTGCCCGTGAGTGTATTGGCCTTAGAGAAAGCCGAGGAACTTAAAAAACTTGGTGTAACCCCGAACTCCATCATGCTCACCGATAGCGCTTATGCCTGCCAACACTCCACCTATACTGACACTTCATCTATCAATGGTTATCCTTCTATTGCTCAATATGTTAAGCGTATGTTACTGGTAAGCGATAATATCGCTTATAGCAGAATATATGAGTTTTTGACTCCTGAATATATTCATCAAAAACTTTGGAGTAAAGGGTATCCCACTGCTCGTATTCGTATTCGATTCGATGTAAATTGCCTTGGCTTACCCAATAATTACACGAACCCGATACGGTTTCTGAACGATTCAGGAAAAGTAATTTATCGCCAACGGCCTAAGTATTATTCGGCCAGCACCTTAAGCATGCCGGCTCGAAATACGAATAAACTGATCGATTTTGATAACCCCAATTATAGTATTAGAAAGGATTTTACGAAATCAAATTATGTATGCCTCCAAGATTTGCACGAAATGCTCAAGAGTATTATGTTTCCGGCCGAAACCCTCCCGGCCAAATCCTTTAAAATAAGTAATGAAAACCGTAAATTTTTATGGCAATACCTACAAATGATGCCCTATGAGAGCTGCAGTCCAGTTTACGCCGACCGGTCGCATTATATTGACAGCTATAAGAAATACCTATATTATGGCCAGGATAGCGCGGAAATTATCAATAAAAACATCCGTATTTTCAATGTCGTGGGTGAAAGCTATGGCTATACTACCGACTGCGCCTATATCGTTGATTTTGAGCATCAGGTTGAATTTATGGTTTCGGCTACCTACTATGTTCAAAAAAGCAACGGCGTTATCGACGGTACCGATGAGGCTTATAATTTGTATGTCATGCCTTTTTTTAGAAATCTCGGCCAGTCAATTTACGACTATGAATTAAAGAGAAACAAGAAATATTTACCCGATTTATTGGAGTTTAAGTTTTAAATTCGCATCCCTAATTTCAAATTATGAGTTTCAATCCAAAGAATATTTTATTCTCCACAGCCTTGCTTATTATCGCAGCTATTTCCTGCAATAATCAATCAAAAAATACCGAGAAAGAACGCGCTGATAGCTTGGCTTTAGCCCAGAAACAAAAGGAAACCATCGCCCCTTTTGCGGATAATAATTTCAATATGGCAGCCCGTTATATTGCAGGACTTAACCAATTGAGCGAAAATGAATTTTCAGCCTGGGAAAAAAAGCCAGAATGGATTGCCTACAAAAACCAAATGGATAGTGCTTGGGAGAAATTAGAAAAAACTCGTTTCAATACAATGGAACAGTGGTATGAAGAAAATTTCAGCGCCACGCGCAAAACAGAAGATCAGGTTTACTATCCATTCAGTGGACCCGATTGGTTGAATATCTATCAAATTTATCCTAATGCATCGTCTTATGTGATGGCAGGGTTGGAGCCGGTAGGAAATATTCCCAACCCCACTTCGATGACTAAACCGAATGAGCTAGCCAATAACTTGAATGGTTTTTATAATGGATTCCGCACCATCAAAGAATGGGGATACTATGTCACCAGCTATATGGGAAAGGATTTAAATCTAACCAAACTAAAAGGGGTGATTCCAATCGACTATTTATTTATGGTTCGTATGGGATGCTCCATTGATAAAGTGGAACTATTAAGCCTCGATTCAACTGGAAAGGCAAGTGTAGTCACTAATTTACCGAATGACAAAATCAATATGCGCGGATGCCGAATTGCTTTCCATCACAAAAACAATACGCCTGCAACACTTACTTATTTTGAAGGAAACTTGGAAGACATGGATACTAAAGCGTATGGTCATACTTACATTAAGAACTACGAGAATTATGTGAGGTCCAATGTGAAAAACGCGAATGCATATTTAAAAGCGGCTTCTTATTTATTGTATAATGAAACATTCAGTAAATCGTTATACCTTCTTTTAGATGTAAGTAAAACGATGCTTACCGATGAAAGCGGGGTACCTTACGATAAAATAGATCGTAGCAAATGGGATATTAGTTTGTATGGTCGCTATTTCAAGCCAACCAAAGATTTTACTTGGATTAGTCAGCCAGCCTTGAAAAAAGATTATTCTACTGATTCGACCAATATTAAACAAATTCCTTTCTTCACGGGATACCATAGAGTACTCGGACAAAGTAATCTTCAATTTTATCGCAAGAAATAATTTTGATAGCCTCTAAATTTTAAATAATTAAGAGAGGCGCATTTTATGCGTCTCTTTTTTTGAATATTCATGAACCTCATACAAACGCTACAAAAGCACTTACAACAAGCATTCCAGGAAGTCTTTCAAGGGGAAGTCGATGCCTCTGTCATAAAATTAGAACGTACCCTTCAGGACTTCTCAGGCGATTATACCTTGGTGGTCTTTCCGTATGTAAAACAAACACGCAAATCGCCTGAGCAAACCGCTACTTTATTGGGAGAGTATTTGCTTTCGTATCGGTTGATTGCGGGGTTCAATGTGGTGAAAGGATTCCTTAACATGGAATTGACAGAAGCCGACCTATTCGCATTTTTTGTGGATGCCTCCAAAGATGAATCTTTCTTTAAGACAACGATAGGTACCGGCAAATCGGTGGTGGTTGAATATTCATCGCCCAATACCAATAAGCCTTTACACCTAGGACATATTCGAAACAACTTATTAGGCTACTCGGTGAGTGAGATTTTGAAAGTGAATGGCTATACTGTTACCAAAGCCAATCTCATTAACGATCGTGGGATCCATATTTGCAAGAGCATGCTCGCCTGGCAACAAGCCGGATTAAATGAAACCCCCGAATCGACTGGGATGAAAGGAGATCATTTAGTAGGTAAATATTATGTTGCTTTTGATAAGAATTATAAAGCGGAAATTTCAACTCTGGTGGCAAGCGGAATGGCCCAAGAGGAGGCCGAAAAACAAGCCCCGTCGATATTAGCCGCTCAACAGATGCTCCGAAAATGGGAAGCCGGTGAGGCCGATACGATGGCTTTATGGAAGACCATGAACGGTTGGGTATATGCAGGTTTCGAGGTATCCTACAAAAGACTCGGTGTTGATTTTGATAAATTTTATTACGAATCAGATACTTATTTATTGGGGAAATCAACCGTGAAAGAAGGACTCGATAAAAAAGTGTTTTATCAAAAGGAAGATGGAAGTGTATGGATTGACTTGACTGATGAAGGACTCGATCAAAAATTGTTATTGAGATCGGATGGCACCTCGGTATATATTACCCAAGATATTGGAACGGCTCAATTAAAGTACGACGATTTTCATTATGATATTTCATTATACGTGGTAGGCAATGAACAAGATTATCATTTTAAAGTATTACAAGGCATCTTAAAGAAACTCGATAAGCCCTATGCAGCAGGCATTAAGCATGTGAGCTACGGAATGGTCGATTTACCTAGCGGTAAAATGAAAAGCAGGGAAGGTACTGTAGTGGATGCCGACGATTTGATGGAGGAGATGCATGACGAAGCCCGTAAAATTATTTTAGAACGTGGCAAAACAGGAGGCATGAACGAACAACAAATTGAAGATTTATGCGAGGAAGTGGGAATGTCGGCTTTGAAATATTATTTGTTACGGGTAGATCCTTTAAAACGACTCTTGTTTAATCCGGCCGAAAGTATCGATTTTGAGGGCAATACTGGCCCCTATATTCAATATACCAATGCCAGGATAAATTCTGTATTGGAGAAAGCTGGCGTATCGGCGAATGTGATCAATTACACCAGTTTATTGGGGCCTGAGCGGGAACTAATCTTAGCATTACATCACTACCAAGTTACTTTAGGTAAGGCGGCTGAAATGCATAACCCTGCTGAGATTGCCAATTATGTGTACGACATCGCAAAGCGGTATAATCGTTTTTACTACGAATGCCCTATTGCAAAAGAGGATGTAGCTCCTGAAGCACGTTCGTTTCGCGTGGCCCTTTCCATTCTTACCGGAAACACCATCACCGAGTGCTTGCGATTATTGGGTATCAAAGCTCCAAGAAAAATGTAACTTTTCGGACGATGGTTCGTGATATCCCTGAAACAAGCATGATGAAAAAATTCTTATTATTCTTTTTATTGCTTTCGTTGGGTTCTGTTGTTACAGCACAGTATTTTATGGTTACGGGGAAAGTTACCAATGCTTCTATTGAACCCTTAGCGGCAGTCAATATCAAAATACAGGAGAGTATTAATGGTACCGCTACCGATGCCAATGGGAATTTCACCCTCAAAGTAGAAAAAGGCAATTATGAGGTAGTATTTACCCATGTTGGTTATAAGACCATCAAAAAAAATATTACTGTTTTACATGACGTTACCTTAAATACAATCTTAGAGGAAGATGCCACCTCTTTAAAAGAAGTAGAACTTACTAGTAAACGCACCGATCGCTCCAGAGAAATTATTAAAGAGGTGATAGCTCATAAAGAAAAGTATGTAGCTATTTCTTATTCCTGCGAGATGTATATCAAGGCGATGCAAGAACCACAGGAAGCTAAGTTTAAGCACAAAAAAGATAGCGCCGAGAAAGCACAAAAAAAAGTCATTAAAGATTCTCTTCAAAGCATAGAAGAATCGGATTCCTCTACGAAAGCATTTAGAAAAAAGGTAGAGCGCGATTCTTTAACACATCTTGCACTTACAGATACGGGTACTAAGGAATACAAAAAAAGAATGGCCTCCATCAAAGCCCCCAATCCATTGAATGGGATCAATATTAATTTGGCCGAGGTCATCATTGAAAAAAATTATGAGTATCCTGACAAAGTAAAAGAAGTGCGAACAGCGATAATGAAGAAAGGGGATGAATCAAGTTTGTTTTATTTGAGTTCGACAGAAGGCGAATTTAATTTTTATCAAAATATCGTTCGTATCACATCCTTAAGTGAATCGCCCTTTCAATCGCCTATCAGCACTGCAGGATTGATTGTATACAAATACAAATTACTGCGTTCACGCACCGATAATGGGCTTAAAATTTATACTATCAAGGTGTCACCAAATGCCATTGGCAATGCATTGGTGACTGGAGAAATTGAGATTATTGATAGCTTATGGTGCATTAAAAGTTTACATCTCACGTTTCCGAAATATCATCTGGCCGAGTATGATGAATTTATTATGGATGCCAACTACTCGCCCGATAGCAATGGATTATGGTTGTGTACACGACAAGAGTTTAGCTTCAAAACCAAAGTGGGAGGGGCAAAGTCGAGCGGACGTACCGTCGTTTACTATAATCATTATGAAGTAAAGAAATTTGGAAAGAAGTTTTTTAATAACGAATTGAGTGCCACCCAACAAGATGCCTACGAGAGAGATACCACCTTTTGGAATACCCGACGCAAGGAGCCGCTAACCGAAAAGGAGGTGCGCTTTATATATGTATCGGATAGTATTAAGGCGGCACATGAAAAGAAAGAGTATCTCGATTCGGTTGACAAGGTTTTGAATAAAATTACGTTCACGAAAATTATCTGGTTTGGCCAACAACATTATAATAGAGAGCAAGAACTTACCCTTAACTTTGATCCGCTTTGGATTATGTACACCCCTTTTGGAGTGGGTGGTTCAAGGGTACGGTATGGTTTTGGGGTCAATAAAAAATTTAAAAACAAAACGACTTTCTTTAATTATACGAATGTGTCATATGGTCTTATGAATAAGGATGTGAAAGGAGATATCACGCTTTCGAGAACCTATAACCCTTACAAACACGCCTTCTTTTATATTCATGCCAAAAGAAATTTTGATGTGATTAACCCTTTTGATTCTTGGTTAAGCATTTTCCGAAGAGCCAATTTTTATGTAAGTACCGGCATTCGCGCGTATCATCGAATTGAACTTTTTAATGGAATGTATTTCAATGCGGGATTAGAATTTGCGAAGCGATCCTCCATCGCCAATTATGAATTCAATTCTTTATTCGATTCGGTTTACGAAAATTATAAATACAAGCCGAGCGACTTTAAGGATTATAACGCCTTCTACTCAAATCTACTACTGAGCTATACCCCATCCCAAAAATATTTAAAAGAGCCCAAAGAGAAAATCATTTTAGGCTCTAAATACCCGTCCTTTATTATCGAGTGGAGAAAAGGAATCCCGAATGTATTAGGTAGTGCCATTAACTTCGACTATCTCGAATATCGAATAGAATGGGAAGTGAAGATGGGCCTTTTAGGCAATAGCAGAGTGAACTTCAGCAGTGGTAAGTTTTTCAATACCAAGGAGCTCCCCTATATCGACTATAAATTCCAAAGTCGCATAGGCCCTTTGTTTTTTGCCAATCCGCTTTATACTTTTCAGGCTCTCGACTCTACCTATATTACATTGAACCGCTTTTATACGGCGCATTATTATCACCGTTTTAATGGGGCACTCTTAAACAAAATACCGATATTAAAAATACTTCAACTCTCCGAAAGTGCCGGTGGAGGATTGCTGTATAGCAAGGAACATAAGTTATTGTATTTTGAGGTGTTTGCCGGTATCGATCGTCAGTTTATACTCTTTAGTGAACGTGCCCGATTTGGTTTATATCTGGTGCAAGCGGTGTCAAATAATTTTAAATCTACGCCACAATTAAAAATCACACTTGATTTCTACGATCGGGTGAATAATGTTTGGAGTTATTAATACGATCATAATACTTAAATTTGTAGCTATATCATGAATATTCTGGAGGTGGATCAGGTTTCGAAATTTTATACAGGAAAAACAGCGCTGAATAAAGTAAGTATCGTCATTCCTGAAGGAACAATCTACGGCTTATTGGGGCCTAATGGGGCGGGTAAAACAACCCTCATTCGTATCATTAATCAAATTACGGCTCCCGATGAAGGAACTGTAAAGTTTAAAGGGGAGCGCTTAGGCAATAAGCATATATTCCGTATTGGATATTTGCCAGAAGAACGGGGCTTATATAAGAAAATGGAGATTGCCGATCAGATGTTGTATTTCGCCCAACTCAAAGGGCTCACCCGAAACGATGCCATAAAACGTACCAAATATTGGTTCGAGAAGTTTGAAATTATGAGTTGGAAAAACAAGAAAATTGAAGACCTCAGCAAAGGAATGCAGCAAAAGATTCAATTTATTGCCACCATAATACATCAACCCGAGTTGTTAATTCTGGATGAGCCTTTCACAGGTTTAGATCCTATCAATTCTGATTTGATTCGAGATGAGATATTAGAGTTGAAACGACAAGGAACATCCGTTGTTTTATCTACACATCGCATGGAAAGCGTGGAAACACTTTGTGATTCAATTGCATTGCTCAACTTATCAAAGAAAGTACTGGATGGTAAAACTTCTGAAATTAAGAAACAATACTCTAATAACAGCTTCACTATTACGTTAGCAGGCCTTCATGAAAAAATAAATTTCACGCCTCATGTTGAACTAAAGAGTCTTCATTGGGTAGGTGAAAATACAGAAGTGCAGGTGGCTTTACTGCAAGGCAACACCAACGCGATGCTTCAACAACTTCTGCAAGAGTATACCATTTTAAAGTTTGCCGAATTAATTCCGACGATCAATGATATATTTAAATTAAAAGTGACTGAAACTGGAGGAGTTCTAAATGCGGGGTTCTAAGTTGAGTTGATGAAGATCTGCAGATTTTTCACCTTTTACCCTTAGGAATCCTTTAAATGAATTAGGTTTGCACAGCATCAGATTTTTGCCATAGGTTATTCTAAATTATTAATTTCACTCTTGAAACTGTTCAACTCCATACCACTTGTATATCGGAAGATCATATTTATTGCATTTCTATTAGTTTGTCTTACGCCCTTTATTGATGCCCCTTTGGCATTGCTTTTGGGTTTTCTGCTTGCACAAATAATGGAGCAACCCTTCGGCAAGTCAAATGCTAAGTTTACTTCCTTGCTTCTTAAAATATCGGTCGTAGGACTCGGTTTTGGGATCAATCTAACGCATGCGATGGAAGTGGGGAAAGAGGGGATACTGCTCACATTCTTATCTATTTTAGTCACTTTAATTTGTGGCCTATTGCTCGGAAGGCTTTTAAAGGTGAATACTAAAATATCATTCCTGCTTTCGGGGGGTACCGCAATCTGTGGTGGTAGTGCCATTGCGGCCTTAGCTCCCATAATCAAAGCCGATGAAAAGCAAATAAGCGTTGCCTTAGGAGTGATCTTTGTACTAAATTCAGTGGCTTTGTTTCTCTTCCCTTTTTTGGGCCACCTTTTAAATATGAGTCAACATCAATTTGGATTATGGAGCGCCATCGCTATTCATGATACCAGCTCTGTTGTTGGAGCTTCTGCCAAATTTGGGCACGAAGCATTGGAAATCGCAACGACGGTTAAATTGGAACGAGCCTTATGGATTATTCCATTGTCGATTTTTACGGCCATTGTTTACAAAGGCGAAAGCAAATCAATCAAGATCCCATATTTTATTGGGTTTTTTATTTTAGCCATGTGCATAGGTACATTTTTACCCCAACTCAAAAGTGTTTACGATATTATAATCGTATGCGCTAAAAAGGGACTTACGGTGACTCTTTTTCTCATTGGAACCGGATTGTCTCTGAACAACATAAAGTCAGTAGGAGCAAGGCCACTAATTCAAGGAGTCATGCTCTGGCTATTTATTAGTTCTATCTCGTTATTCTTTATTTTATGGGGGACTCATTTTTAGAGCCTTGGTTTTAGCTGAACTCGTTTTTTTGTTTTCATGTTGAAGCGTTTATGGCTGTAATTTTTTAATATCATTAACACCTTTTGTTTCACTGATAAGTTATCTTCGTAAGCTTAAAATCTATTCGTTTGAAAAAATTACTTTCTTTTCTTTTTATATTACTGCAAATTATAAAAGTTAATTCGCAAAATGTCAACCCTGCCGATTCGGGACACGTCAGGGTGGCTCAGCTCTCAGGGGTGCTTAAATCAAATGATAGCGTGCCTCTGCCATACGCCACGGTGATGATTTCAGGCACAAAATATGGAGTAAGCTCCAATATGTATGGTTTTTTTACCATACCCGTAAAGGAGGGCGACCTGATCGTTTTTTCTTTCATAGGCTTCCACCCTGCGGGGTTTAGGGTTCCCAAAAACAATGAGAATAACAAACTCTCCATTACACAATACCTGCTGCCCGATACCCAATATCTTAATGAAGTGATTGTAAACCCGTGGCCTTCATCGGCCGAATTTAGTTACGTGTTTGTACATAAAGATATTCCGGATGATGATTTGGAACGTGCCTTGAAAAACCTAGATCCTTTGTTATTACAGAACATAGCCGATAATATGGGTAGAGATGGAGCGGAAAATGCCACCGCTTTCTTTGCACAGCTACAAGATCAAAATTCTCGATTGGGTGGACAGCCCTATAATCCATTTTTCATGACGGGGCCCAATGGTCAGATTATTCCTGCCGTAAATTTTACCAAGCTCTATGCCTATATGCAATATCTTAAACGAGTAAAAGCGAAGGAAAAGAAGAAGTAACTCCAATTCATAAAGAATCTTTTTATTACACGAAATCTCTTCGACCTGCACTTTCTTTGTTCATTTCCCTATTTTAATATTTTTGATTTGTTGTAAAAGATGTATAATTGCATTGTTTATATTTACAATAACTAATTGATAAACCAACGAATTAAGCTTAATCGGTTTGCCAATAATGGAAATTTTAGTAACAGGACCAGACGGTGTACTTGGAAGTAATTTAGTAAGAGAATTGCTGCGTCGAAACTATGGTGTTTCTGTATTGGTTGAAACTGGTAAAAATCCAATTACCTTAGCTGGATTACCCATAACGACCTATGAAGGGAATATATTAGATCCACAATTACTGGATAAGGCGTTTGTTGGAAAAGATATTGTGTTTCATTGCGCCGCATCAACCATTGTTTTTCCAGCACAAAACCCGATGGTTAGAAAAATCAATATCGAGGGTACCCTCAATGTCATCAATGCATCCTTGAAGCATTCCATAAAACGATTCATCTATGTTGGTACAGCCAACTCATTCGGAAGTGGCAATACCCTTTCAAATTTAGGAAATGAAAATTCGTCATTTACCGCAGGAAAGTATCATTTGGATTATATAGATTCAAAATATGATGCGCAACTTTTGGTTTTAGAAGCGGTTAAAAATAAAAACTTACCTGCGATCATTGTAAACCCTACATTTATGATTGGCCCTTTCGATTCACGTCCAAGTTCAGGTGCCATGATCATTGCTATTGCGAAGAAAAAAGTGCCCGGTTTCTCCTCTGGAGGTAAAAATTTTGTAGCTGTAAAAGATGTCGCCACGGCCATGGCGAATGCCATAACCATGGGTCGAATCGGAGAATGCTATATTCTCGGGAATGAAAACATTTCTATTAAAGAAGCCTTTGTTAAAATCGCAAAAGTAGTAGGGGTAGATGCCCCAAGAATTAAAATGCCGGATCGAATTACTATTTCATACGGTATGATAAGTTCATTTTTAGCTACTGTGCTTCGTTTCAAACCGTCGGTCACAAAAGAGCTTGCGGTGATCTCTTGCGAAAACCACTTCCATTCCTCGTCAAAAGCAGTGAAGGAACTTCAACTTCCTCAAACGCCCATAGAAGAAGCTATTAAAGAATGTTATGAATGGTTTACTAAGAATGGATATCTTTAGTTGGAAGGCTTTCATTTTGCCTCCTCAACTATAATTTGTTATTTGTCAATAAGTACTTTTATTTATCATTTGAGATGGTTCTAAAAATATCCGACATCGACTTATCATGGAAAGAAGAATACATAAGTTCCTTCCTCCCTATTATTTTGGCATTGTTCTTTTTTTCGTGCTATTGGTTTATTGCCAATTCGGAAAAAATCAAACAATATTTTTATGATAAATACGATTTTGATACAGCCTCGTATCGACATATATTTTTCACCAAAATAGTCGGCTTTATCAGTATGGGTGTCGTTCCTGTAATTTTCTGCCTTTTATTTATTGATGCCATTCCCTTTGAAAAATACGGAGTAACGTTTATCCCACAAACAGCATTATTCTCTCTCGCTTGGATTCTGGGATTATCAGCTGTACTTATTCCCATTGCATATTATAGCGCGAAGAATCCTAAAAATTTATTGAATTACCCCCAAATACGATCCAAAATTTGGACCAACAAAATTGTACTCATCAATGCTTCCGGTTGGCTTTTATATCTGTTCGGCTACGAATTTTTATTCCGGGGTGTGCTTTTAGTTCCTTTGGTACAATCTTTAGGGGTTTGGCCTGCCATCGCCGTAAATATCGCGTTATACTCGGCTACTCATATTCCAAAGGGATTGGATGAAACCATCGGTGCTATACCCTTAGGATTGGTTCTATGCATGCTGACTCTTTTATCAGGCACCATCTGGATCGCATTTATTGTTCATGTAGTGATGGCTTGGACCAACTGTTTTACGGCCCTTTATTATCACCCGGAAATTCATTATGCAGGGAGCAGTTTTATTAAAAAGCAAAATGCTTAAGGCCCTTTAAATTATCTTAGTTTTGAATTCTAGAAATAAGATAGATTATATATCGACACCAACTCTAAATTTTAATCCATGTTCCTGAAATATAAAATATCGGTCAAAATTATCCTTTTGTCTTTGCTATTTTATATAGTTTATTTGTTGTCGTTTTTTTTCTATCAGTTGGCCTTAAATGAAACTTCTAATTTTTTAGGTTTTATTCTCGGTATGGTTCAATGTTGGGTTCATATACTATTCGGATTTTTTATTTTTCAGACTTTTAAGAATATCCGAATACCCGCTCGATTCTATGTACAAAGAAATTTCGAAACGGAGCGTTTCTTTCGAAATTTTGGGGTTTTAAAATATCAATATTTCCTGGTTCATTCATTCTTGCGTTATGCCAATCCCAGGGTGTACCTTAAGGGTAGAAAGCGCGATTATCTTAAAATTTTTCATGAAGAAACAAAACAGTCTGAAACTTCCCATTTATTCTCCATGATTCCAACCTTTTTTGTACAATTTCTTTTTTTATACCAGGCGGCATATACACAATTTATTTATCTAACACTGGCCACTCTTTTATTTAATGTTTATCCGATGCTCTTGCAACGAAAGAATAGGTTTTTAATTGAGTCAAGGTTTAAGCGACTCTTCGAATCATAAAAATATTTATATGAAAATATTTATTACGGGCGCTACAGGAAGTATTGGTCAGCATTTGGTAAAGATGTTGCTTTTGAGAGGGCATACCATTCATGCTTTGGTTCGCTCATTAAAGCCAGCCCAGCCACTCAACACTGATAATATAGTGCTCTTTGAAGGAGATATTATGAATAAAGACGATGTGAATAAAGCGATGCGTGGGTGCCAACAAGTGTATCATCTTGCTGCCTTTGCAAAAGTATGGGCTCGGAATACAGGTCTGTTTTATTCTATTAACGTGGAAGGAACAGTCAATGTGCTTGAAGCAGCTGTGAAAAACAATATCGAAAAGGTGGTGGTCACAAGTACGGCAGGCATTTTCGGTCCCTCCTTAAGCAGTATTATTACAGAGAAGAAAATACGCGAGATTGATTTATTTAATGAGTATGAAGGTTCGAAAATGGCGGCTGAATCACTCATAAAGGATTTTGTGAATCAATATAAATTAAATATTGTAATTGTTTCTCCTTCGAGGGTGTATGGTCCTTTTCTTTTTGGTCCGCTATCTTCAACTACAATCTTAATTGATAAGTATGTTAATCATTCGTGGCGTATTTATCCGGGTACCGGAAAGGAGATTGGTAATTATGTGTACATTGAAGATGTGGCTTTAGGCCATATCCTGGCCATGGAGAAAGGCCAAATAGGGCATACGTATTTATTAGGTGGCGAAAACCATGATTATGTTTCTTTTTATGCTGTTTTAGGGGAGGTTGCCAACATTAAGAGAAAGATGATACGTGTGCCGCTCTGGATGCAGTTGGCTATCGCGCGATGGCAGTTGTTTTTAGCAAACCAATTTGGGATAGAACCTAAAATAACACCGAAATGGGTTTCAAAAGGCAGGTACAATTGGGAATTATCTAGCGAAAAAGCCATTCAAGAGTTAGGACTACCAGTGACCCCACTCAAGGAAGGCTTAATAAAGACCGTAGCTTATTTAAGAACCCTCTGATTTGTTTATCGGGTAACACGCAAATAGTACTTTTCGGGATTGTTTAATTTCAAGTACATTATGGGGTGTCGAAAAGAAAATAAAAAGGGACAAAAATCAAGTTTTGATATTTTGCCCCTTTCAGCGGAGAGTGGGGGATTCGAACCCGCGGACCTGTAACAGTCAACAGTTTTCAAGACTGCCGCAATCGACCACTCTGCCAACTCTCCGCTACAAAAGTACAAATTCAGAATGAATCTTAAAAGTTTTCATTCAAAAAAAATCTTAATGTATATTTGTATCCTCTCCATGAAAAGATATTTTACTCTACAACTATTGCTATTGCTGCATTTATTGGTGTTGTCAAAGTCCCATTTTTTATTGCCCATCGTAAACGAGAACGGGAAATGGGGTTATATAGATACCACTGGAGCACAAATTCTTCCCTATCAGTACGATTTAGCTTACCATTTTACCGATGGTAGGGCCTTGGTCGCAGTGACGGTAAACGGGGAGTATAAATATAGTTTTATCGACGTTAAGGGTAACCTCTATGGAAACTGGAACTATACCGATGCCGGGCCTTTTAGTAACGGTTATGCCTTAGTGCGCTTCTTCTCCGATCCACTCAATCTTTCCTGGGGTTTTATCGACACTAGTGCAACTCTTGCACGTCCTTTGAATTGCCTTGATGCACGTAGTTTTAGTTCTGGCTTTGCAGCCATAAACAAATTTAGTGGATGGGGTTTTGTGAATAAAAATTTTAAAGAAGTGATCGCTGCTCAATATTCGGTGGTTGGTTCTTTTAGTGAAGGCTTATGTGCTGTGGCCCAAGGCAAAGACACCCTGCAACGATGGGCCTATATTAATAGCCTGGGACTGCAGGTAATTCAGTTTAAATACATTTATGCCTCCGGGTTCAGTAATCATCTGGCAGCGGCATGCATAGAAGTGGAAGAAAAACAAATGCGAAAAACAATCAAACGTAAAAAGGTTGGTTATCTTGGAGGCAATGGCGACTTCATGATTCCTGCCATTTATGATGAAGCTTCCGATTTTAGTGAAGGACTGGCTAGAGTGAAAAAAGACAATTTTGAGTTTTTTATCGATGGTATGGGAGCAACCGTGATCTCCTTAGATTCGGGGGTTCATGCATCCAGCTTTCATCAGGGTTTCGCTGCCGTCAATGCACCCGATGGAAGGGCTTATTTTATTGATACGCATGGCAATATTGCCTTCGACTATAATTTTGTGAGTCTTACCGATTTCAATAATGGATACGCTTTCTTTGTTAAACGCAATGGAATTCAAGGGTATCTTGATTCTAAGGGTGTAATCATTTGGAAAAGCAGATAAGAAATTCAGGCAATCGTTTATCCCAATAATAAAATTATGAGATATATTTTATCAATTATAATCGTCCTATTCACGTTTCCTCAATGCAAGTATTTTAGTAAAAAAAATACGTATAGCAATTTGCCAGCCGATACGGCTCAATATTTAATGTGGTGCGATGCGCTGGAAGAAGATAGTAATAACTCAGAACTGCTCTTTAAAAGAGGAGGCTATTTAATGAGCAAGAAGTTCTTTCTAAGGGCTTTAGCCGACGCCAACCGGGCCTCATTATTAGATTCTACAAAATCGGAATATTTTCTTTTGCTTGGGGATGTATGCTTTGCTGTGAATAAAACAAAGATTGCCGTAACCGCCTACGAGCGGGCTGTAGCTATCGATAAGGATAATTATGCGGCATATCTAAAACTTGGTGAACTTTATTATATCGTAAAGGAACATGCGAAGTCGCTTCAAAATTATGAGGAAGCCATCCGTATTCAACCTTCCTGCGAGCCCTGTTACTTTTACAAAGGCTTAAATTTCAGAGAAATGACTTCGGTAAAGAATCATGTAGAACTGGCTATTGCGATGTTTCAGAAGACCATTGCCTTAAATCAAAACTACTTTGAAGCCTATATTCAGCTTGGTGAAATAAACGAAGGCCTGAATCCTAAAATTGCCTTGGAATATTTCAATGCAGCGGTGCGCCTCAGGCCCAACAGTGTGGAAGCCTTGTATCATCGGGCTTATCATTCGCAAATGCAAAACAATTTCGATAGCGCTGGAGCCGACTACAAGCGGATTCTCGACATCAACTCCAATTTTGTAAATGCTTATTTCAATGTCGCATTTATGCAGATGCAGCAGTCGAAATGGAAATCCGCTATTGATGGATTTATGCTGGTTACCAAAATGGATGATTCCAATGCAGGGGCTTGGTATAACCTCGGATTGTGTTATGAACAAATGAATGAAATTCAAAAAGCCCGTAATGCCTATAACGATTGTTTACGAAATGATCCCCAATATGCCAATGCGACAGTACGTTTGAAGGCAATTCATTAAAAAAAATTAGTTATTTGTGCTTTTTAAGCATTTTGAAATTGAAAATAATATTTACTGTTACCAACGATCTCGTATACGACCAAAGAATGTATCGAATATGCAACTCATTGGCTCGTCATGGTTATGATATTGTGCTGGTTGGTAGAAGGCTAAAGAACAGTAAAGAACTCGGCCGTCGGCTCTATCAACAACATCGGTTAAGATGCCTGTTTAATAAAGGCAAATTGTTTTACCTCGAATATAATATCCGTTTGTTTTTCTACCTACTCTTTCACCCTTCTGATGTGATTTGTAGCATCGATTTGGATACCCTTCTGCCTGGCTTTACCGTGAGTAAGATAAAACGTTCGATATTGGTTTATGATGCCCATGAGTACTTTACTCAGGTGCCCGAAGTGATCCATAGAAAAGGTGTTCAGAAATTTTGGGAGACCATCGAATCGTATCTCCTGCCCAAAATCAGGAATGCTTACACCGTAAATAAGTCGATTGCCGATTTATTTCAAAAAAAGTATCATCTTAAATTCGAGGTCATTTATAATGCCCCGGACTATATGGAGCAGGTTTTTGAAAACAATTTCTCCAAGCGGATTTTACTTTATCAAGGCGCCCTCAATGCCTCCAGAGGTATTGAACAGCTCATTGAGGCCATGGTTCATATCGAGGCCGTGCTCTGGATCATTGGTGAAGGCGATCTCTCATTATCACTTCGAAAGCAGGTTGAAATGCTTGGGTTGGATAACAAAATTGTCTTCAAAGGGATGATTCCTCCAGCCGATTTGGCTGGTCTTACAAAACAGGCTACGGTGGGTATGAATGTTTCAGAGAATGCTGGTTTAAGTTATTATTATTCTTTAAATAATAAATGTTTCGATTATATGCATGCTGCAATACCTGCTATCACGAACGATTTCCCTGAATACAAAGCGATTAACAACCGTTTTGAAATTTCTGTTTTGAGCAAATCAGAAGTGAATTTGCTGGTAAATGATATTAATAAGTTACTAAATGACGAAGAACTTTATAATAAATTGAAACAAAATTGCTTAATTGCATCAAAATATTATTGTTGGCAGAACGAAGAAAGTAAATTGTTGGATTTTTATGCCAAAGTACGATAAGCAAATACATATCATCTCTTTTGATGTTCCTTTTCCTCCAAGTTACGGTGGGGTTATCGATGTATATTATAAAATTAAAGCTTTATTCGATTTGGGTATCGGCGTTCATCTTCACTGTTATAAGTATGGGAGGCTCGAAGCCAAGGAGCTGAATGAAATTTGCGCCAGCGTAAATTATTATAAACGCGAACGATTTAGCAACCCCTATATCGGAAGTGTGCCCTATATAGTACGTACCCGCAACACACGCAGATTATTGAGTAATTTGATGTTGGACAATTTCCCCATTTTGTTCGAAGGACTACATTCCTGCTGCCACCTCACCAATCCGGCACTCGAACCTCGGTTTAAAATGGTGCGTATGCACAATATCGAACATCATTATTATACCAACCTTGCTAAAGTAGAACGTAATATTGCCAAAAAGTATTTCTTCACCTTGGAAAGTAAGAGGTTAAGTAATTTTGAATTTACTTTAAAACATGCCAATTGTTTGCTCTCCATTTCGCCCAACGATAAAAAGTATTTGGAAGCCAAATTTGAAAATGTGGTCTATTTGCCTGCATTTCATCCGAATAAAACGGTTGAAACCAAAGTTGGCAAAGGGAATTTTGTTCTTTATCATGGCAATTTGGAAGTAGGAGAGAACGACGAGGCCGCCTTATACCTGGTAAATGAGGTATTCAGTAAAATAAAATTACCGTGTGTGATCGCCGGAAACAACCCTTCCCTTTTGTTAAAACAACTGGTAAGGAAGCATGCTAATATTACGCTGATAGAGAACACCACCATCGACTCTATTCATGCCCTGATAAATGAAGCTCAGATTAATGTTTTACCCACTTTTCAGGCCACAGGAATTAAATTAAAATTAATTAACGCCCTTTTCTTAGGACGGCATTGCGTTGTAAATTCTCCTATGATTGCCAACACGGGCCTACAAGACCTCTGTATCCTTGGAAATGATGCGCAGCATATGGTGGCCGCTATAGAGGATGCCTTTGACAAAGAAATTACCGAGGCAGACATTGTCCGTCGTAAACAATTTTTCGGGATGCACTTTAATAATCTTGAGAGTGCTGAAAAAATTATTACGCTTATTGAAACTAGAAAATATTAGTATAGGCGCTGCTTAGTAAAATAACACTTGATATAATTTGTAGATTGGGTAAGGTTGACCAAGCTAACTGACTGAATTTTTTCATTTCAAAGCCACCAATTCCAATTACCTTCTTTAACTTTTTTCTCCTGAGAACTGATCGTGTTCATATTTAAACAAGACATTGAAGGTAGTTAGTGAACCATAGCAACGAGTGATGTACTGTTGTATATTTACTTTCTCTTGATCGTCGAGGTTGGTATTTGAATTGATACGTTGCTCGAGGGTACGCATTCGGTCGCGTATCATCACAATCTTATGAAAAAGCTGCTCTATGGGTATTTCTTTTGAAGCCAAGTTGCTTTCTCCCGGCTTTAAAATCATTTTACCTCCAATCCATTTTTTACCCAAATCTACCATCTCAGGATAGTCACAGTATTTTTTGAAAATATGTGTCAGGGTGCGCTCCACATCAAATAGACTTACCATATCAGTATCGGGTTCTACGGCATCAATGACTTCGAAATTAGCATCGTCCTTTTTATATTCTTTGGTGCCAAACTCGATGAAGGTGATTAAATACGTAAGTGGCTTTACATTGATTACAACGCCATTACCATAATTGCTGTGTTTTACTCTACTTCCAATTCCTAGTGCTTCCATTATATTATATATTAATTATTGATTGATTCATCTGTAAAATAGTTCTCTTGGCTATTAATCCTATCGATGACCTCCTGAAAAACAGAGTCTTTATCGGTAAGTTTTATCTTAAATTGCATAATCCGTGGCTCTCGGGTCGAATATTTTATCAGAATTTTATACTTTAATTTGGCGATCGACTCCAATCCTGCAAATTTAAAATCTTTTTGATATGCTTCATTTCTCTCGTCAAAATAAATGACACTCACCCAGTGTTCGTTTTGTTTTTGTTGGTTCTCCATAATCCTTGCTTCTGTAATGTTTGCGTAATATTTGAGATGAATTGACTTGCGCAAACAGCCGATGGCGAAGAAGGCAGGCATGGTAAAAAAAAACAACATTAAGAAATACGTTAGCGATCGACTTTCCGGATTAAAGGAAGTGCCTATCGTTCGCCACTGATTATACAAATTATTGATGAAAAAATAGGAGGCAACGATAAAAAGTAAAAAGGAAAATACCATAATCGCCATCTCGTAACCTTCATAGGTAGTGAACCAATTGTTAAAGATAATGAGTAATGACCATAGCATGGTTAGTAAAAGCACCGACTGTTTTAACCAAAATGGAGTAGAAGAGTCTCTTTCAACATTTTTATTAGTTTCAGGTTGCTCGGCATGGGTATAACGATGTCGCGTCCCATATTTTCGCGGGTCGGTGGGCTGAAATACTAAATTTCCTTTAACGAGTAGACTGTACCAATTGCGTTTTATAGGGTCGCTGAGCACACTATAGGCTTCATTCACTTGCTTAAAATATTCTTCTGCGATGATGTTATTGGGGTTCACATCGGGGTGGTATTGTTTGGCCAATGCCCGATATGCCGATTTTATTTCATCGGTGGTGGCATCTTCTCGAATCCGTAATATTATATAGTAGTTAACCAATTTATCCCTGCAAAGAAACTAAAATAATTTTTGGCACTGAAATTTAGAAAAAGCAATGAAGCCCAAGACCGACCAAAGAACATTGAATTCAGTTGAAACCTATTGGTTCACACGAATGGGTGGCTGGGAATAGCCACCCTCTGCGCCAAACTTATTCACTTTAAATCCACAATCTATCATTTATCGACCCATTGAAGGTTGTACTTAACAATTCCTTGATATCAAATACATACTTTTGCAACTCTAAAAAATGTAGTTATGTACAAGAAAATATTACTCTCCCTTACCCTAAGTTTTGCCTATTTCCTCGGTAACACTCAAGTAAACCCTTATCCACTGGTATCGATTGATACCTTGCAGTTTGCAAATGCCTTAAAACTGTCGGCCAATAACTCGGCACCCGATTATATTAATCCGACCTTCAGAAATGCGGTCTATACTGATACTGTTCAGGTAGAAGGTTATGTAACGTTCAATCCTAAGACCTATGCCTTAAGTTTAAGTCGTTATGGTTGTTTCCTGCAAACTTCGCCAACAGCGACCCCATGGGGCACCATGCATGTGCTTCTCGACAAAGGTTTATACCCTGGAGATACCATCGGAGGGATGGATCAAATTGTGAAATATTTTGCAAATTTCGAATTCGGACTGAAAGTGAAATGTACCGGAAAAATGAGTGAGTTCAACGGTATGACTCAGTTAGCACTCTTGAAAATAGAAAGTGAGATCACGAATTTAACGCCAGCTAATATTCAACCCAAAGTTTTAAATGTAGATGTTTTTGAGAAAAATATTGGAGGGGTTCAAACCTATCAACCAACCACTGGAGAGCAGTGGGAAGGTGCTTATATAGAACTTAGAAATGTAACGGTGGTCGACCGTTCTCTGAGTGGTTCACGTTGGAGTTGGGCTTTACAAGATGCCAATGGAAATAAAATGAAAGTGTATGATGTATCGGGATATTTTAGAAATGACAATTTAGATCGCGACCCTCTTACTCCGGTAAACTTTGCGCCTCCTTTGGTAGGGACTACACTTGCTTATGTAAGAGGTGCTGTCATGGAAGTGGTTTCTGGGGGATTTACAGGATACTATATCTCTCCCTTAAAGCCCAGTGATATCGGCCCTTCTACATTTATCCCTCCCTCCATCACTAACCGCAGGCATATTCCTGTTATTGCAACAAGCACTAGTGCTGTAAAACTTAGCTGTAAAGCCATCGACGATTCAACGATTGTAAACACGGTACTTTATTACGCAGTAGGAGTAAGTAATACCACCTATACTGCAGTAACGATGACTGATATGGGTAGCGGTATTTATGAATCCACAGTGCCAGCTCAACCCAATGGTACCGTGGTGAAATACTGGTTCCGCGCCTGGGATAATGGGGGTCACAACTCTGTTGATACCGCTTCTAATGCCTTGGCTTATATTGTTACCGATGGTGGCATCAACTCTATAGCGCAACTGCAATATTCGCCTTTCCCGGGAGGTAATTCAATATGGATGAATGATACTCTTTCTGGCATTAGTGTAGGTGGTATCGTTACGGCCTCACTTTACGATATGTCGTTTGAACCAGCCATTCAAAACGGAACAGCTCCCAACTCTGGTATCTTTTTCGCTGCGCAAGCCAATGATAGTGTGGCTTTATGGCGACGTGGGGATAGCGTCATCATCAACTCCTGCATTGTAAAAGAAACATTCAATGTTACTACCTTAGATCATATTGGATATTATGGCGGAGTGAAAAACTATACCATCGTATCTTCAAATAATAACTTGCCTGCTTTTAATACCAATTTAACTATCGACTCTGTAATAGCTAAATCGCCTAATTATACAGAACCTTATGAAGGTATGCTGGTGCGCTATAATGATGTATATTGTGTACATAAAAACCCTGACATTACCTCTAATAATGGGGAGTTTAGTATTTATAAAGACACCTCAACAGTAAACGGATTACGTTGTGATGATGACTCAAAAGATATAGGATCAACGTATAATGTAGACTCGATGGTGGTAAAAACTAAAAAATACGGATTCGTTCAAGGCTTGATGTATTTCAGTTTCAGTAACTGGAAATTGGAGCCTCGCGACAGAGCCGACATTGATGGAAATGATAGAACAATCCCTGTTATTACTCGTAAAGGGGCTGATACTATTTATGTAACCCGTGGTGCCACTTATACCGATGCTGGTGCCATCGCTTACGATAATTTAGATGGCAATATTACTGCTAAGTTAGTAGTTACAAATCCTGTTAATGCTGCAGTGATAGGCACCTATACCATTTTGTATAATGTAAAAGATAATGCAGGAAACTCCGCAGCTCAAGTGCAACGCACGGTAGTGGTGAGAGCAGGAGCCGGTATCTTGACCAAGGCCAACAGCATGGATATGGTGGTTTACCCTAATCCTGTGACTGATGTATTAAATGTTTCATTTAACACTGCGAAGGCCATGAATGCAACCCTAAGCTTAACCGATATTAACGGGAAACAATTAGTCACTGAAAATTTCGTGACGAAAAGTGGAAATAATAAAATCATTTTGAACACTTCTTCACTTTCTAAAGGGATCTATTTAGTAAACATAAAACTTCCCGAAGGTACTGTTGTAGAGAGGTTTATAAAATAAGAAAGTACTCATTCATATAAAAAGCCATATCTAAAAAAGGTATGGCTTTTTGTTTTTAATACCGTTAAATTGCAATTGAATTAAATTATGGAATTTGTAAATAATAAATTTTGCATACAAGGAATCCCGGTTCAAGAACTGGCATTCGATTTTGGAAGCCCGTTATATGTATATGATGGTGAGAAGATAAAACAGCAATACCATAGGCTTAAAGACGCATTTAACGAAGTAGATGTGCATATTAAGTATGCCTGTAAAGCCTTATCAAACATCAATATCCTAAAACTGTTGAAACAAGAAGGTGCTGAACTCGATTGTGTTTCCATTGAAGAGGTTCAATTAGGGTTGTATGCAGGTTTCAAGCCCACTCAAATTCTATTTACTCCGAATTGCGTAAGTTTCGAAGAAATAAAAAAAGCAGTTGCTTTAGGCGTTAAAATAAATATTGATAATATCTCTATTCTAGAGCAGTTTGGTCATGAATATGGAAATAAAATTCCATGCTGCATCCGTATTAATCCGCATATCATGGCTGGAGGCAACAAAAATATCTCCACCGGACATATCGATTCGAAATTCGGAATAAGTATTTATCAGTTACGACATGTTGTACGTGTGGCGAAAACCAATAATATCCATATTAATGGGTTACACATGCATACGGGAAGTGATATCTATGATGCTGAGGTTTTTTTACAAGGCGCCGAATTATTGTTCGAAGCAGCAAAAGATTTCAAGGAACTTGAGTTTCTCGATTTTGGCAGTGGTTTTAAAGTAGCCTATAAAGATGACGATATCGTTACTGATATAGAAGATTTAGGTAAAAAGATCGCCCTACGTTTCAATGAATTTTGTAAAGAATATGGTCGACCCTTGCAACTATGGTTCGAACCGGGTAAGTTTATTGTAAGCGAATCGGGCTATTTACTGGTCACAGCAAGTGTCATCAAGCAAACTACTGCCACCGTTTTTGTGGGCGTTGATAGTGGTCAAAATCATTTAATCCGACCCATGTTTTATGATGCCTACCACACTATTGTGAATGTATCCAATCCTACGGGCACTACCCGTGTGTATACGATTGTTGGATATATCTGTGAAACGGATACGTTAGGATGGGATCGTAAATTGAATGAGGTACGTGAGGGCGATATACTGGCGATTAAAAATGCGGGCGCCTATGGCTATAGCATGAGCAGCAATTACAACAGTCGTTTAAGGCCAGCAGAGGTGTTAATTGAGAATGGGGCGGCTCGATTGATTAGAAAACGTGAAACCTTTGATGATATCATCCGTAATATGGTGGAGTAACTAATTGCCAATCATAAAATATTTTTGGCTCCTGATAATACTGCACTAATAATAGATGGAAAGGGTATATTTGTTATTCAATAATTTTCTATTCTTGATTTAAAAAATTATTAAGCCATGTCACAAAAAAATACAAAATCATTTGACATCACCAAGTGTGATACGGGTTACAAAGGCAAAAAATTAAACAAAGAAAAAGGCAAAGAATTACTCGCCAAACGTATTGAAGAGCTGGCGGAGCTGCAAAACCGGTTTTATGCCGATGGTAGAAGAAGTTTGCTCATCATTCTTCAGGCTATGGATGCCGCTGGAAAAGATTCAACCATTCGAAAGGTTTTTTCTGGCATTAATCCTCAAGGTATTGAGGTTACGAGCTTCAAGTCGCCTTCACATCTAGAGCTTCGGCACGATTTTTTATGGAGATGCAGCAAAGAATTACCTGAACAAGGCAAGTGGCAGGTGTTTAATCGAAGTTATTATGAAGAAGTTTTAGCAGTAAGAATTCATCCTGAGTATTTGGAGGCTCAAAATTTACCACCTGAAGCCAAAAGCGAGAAGTTCTGGAAAAACAGGTATGAAGATATAAATAATTTTGAGAGATATATCACCCGCAATGGCGTATTGGTCATTAAGTTTTTCCTGAATGTAAGTCTTAATGAACAAGCCAAACGATTCATAGAACGAGCTGAAAAAGCCGAGAAGAATTGGAAAGTAGGAACCTATGATATGAAAGAACGTGAGTTGCGACCTCAATATATGAAGGCCATTAGTGAGATGGTTCAAAATACCAGCACAGAATATGCTCCCTGGAATATCATCCCTGCCGATGATAAATGGTATACGCATCTTCTCATCGCAGACTCTATCATTGAAACATTGGGGAAATATGAAATACATTATCCTAAGCCTGATAAAGATCAACTGATCGCCATGAAAGAAGTGAAGGAAAAATTAATCAAAAGTATTTAAAGATTGAAGGGGCACAAAAACATTGTGTTTCATAGTCTGGACATGAAATGAATTGTTTAAACAGACTATGCCTTTTGCGGGCTACTAACATAATACATCTTGAAATTATTCAATTTTCTCCTTCATTCACATATTTTCATCTCTCTTGGGGCCGTGTTTTTAGCCGTGGAAACACAGGTTCAATTGGGTATGCATCCGCAATGGCATCCCTATTTGTTCATTATTTTTTTTGCCACGTTAGTCGATTATAATTTCCACCGGCTAATCACGATGTTTGCCAACCGGGAGGCGTTAAATGCAGAGAAGCATCGATGGTTAAGGGAAAACAGAAGCTTGTTTTTTGTGATCATGGGCTTGTCTGTACTTGGTTTTTTAGTGTCTATCCTAGAGGCGAAAAGAGATGTTTTGATTGCCCTTACCCCAATTGCTTTCATTACCTTATTTTACACTCTACCCTTGATTAAAATCAAAAATAGCTATTTTCGACTTCGTGATATTCCTTATCTGAAAATATTTCTTATCGCCTCGGTGTGGTCGATGGTTACTATTTTCTTGCCTATTATTCAAACCGGACTTTCGTATGGGAAAGAGCATGTCGCGCTGATGTTAACAGAGCGGTTTCTTTTTATTTTTGCCATTGCCATTCCTTTCGATATCAGAGATTTGAACACCGACCGTGAACTAGGGTTAAGAACGATACCTGTCTTGCTTGGAGAAAAAAATGCCACTCGACTTGCGAGTTTCTCACTTCTGCTATTTTCACTCATTTGCTTAGGTCATTATGGGTATTATAATCTGGGCTTCCTTTTGCCAGCTTATATTTTCTCCGCCATCACTACAATCTTAATCCTCCATAGCTCAAAACTACGGAAACTTCCGTTTTACTACCTCGGCATTCTTGATGGAACGCTGTTGATGAAAGGATTGCTTGTATATTTTTGTTTTCTTTTGAAATGAATTATCACCTCCTTGGAGCTCAATGGTATCAAAACCTTAGTCAACCCAACTTTCCTCAAAGATCTCTCTAAAGTTTTGATTTAAAATAGATTAGTTTTTTTAATCGGGAACATTTTAGGTTCCTGTTATTGGTAAAATTCTTTGTCAGAGTTTGGCAATTATAGCCTCAAAGGGGTTAATCTTGATGCGTAATGGTGCAAAGCTCTTCAAAGAAGTAAATACTCCGTTTGGAGATAAATCAATTATATAAACATATAGTCACACCAAAAAAAAACATACCTTTGCATCCGAATTTAAAAAACGCTTAAATTATCATGTCTCAAGCTACAGAAAATACAATGGTTACCGACCCCAATATTTTTGGTCAACTAACAAAATTCGACCATGAAGAAATGGTGTTCTGCAACGATAATGCCACAGGATTGAGGGCTATCATTTGCATACACAACACCGTGTTAGGGCCAGGATTAGGGGGCACTCGTTTTTATAACTATGCCAACGATCAGGATGCTATAACAGATGTGCTTCGGTTATCTCGCGGCATGAGTTTTAAGTCGTCGATCGCAGGATTAAATTTAGGCGGAGCGAAAGCGGTGATTATAGGCGATCCGAATCAATTAAAATCAGAAGCATTCTTCCGTAAATTTGGTCGGTTCATCGAAAATTTGAATGGAAAATACATCACTGCCGAAGATGTGGGTACTACGATCAAAGATATGGAGTACATAAAAATGGAAACGGATCATGTTGTTGGCCTCTCTGAGAACAGAGGAGGAGGTGGTGATCCAAGTCCGGTAACAGCTTACGGTGTTTATATGGGCATGAAAGCTTCGGCCAAAGAAACTTGGGGAAGCGAATCATTAAGCGGAAAACGTATTGCGGTTCAAGGCATAGGCAAAGTAGGGGAGCATTTAGTAGCTCACCTCGTGAAGGAAGGTGCAAAAGTGTATATTACTGACGTGAATCAAGAATCGTTAGCTCGTGTGAGCAAGACTCATAATGTGGAAGTGGTAGCGAAAGATGCGATTTATGGTTTAGAGGTTGATATTTTCGCTCCTTGTGCGATGGGTGCCATTTTAAATACTGAAAATATAAATCAATTAAAAGGAAGTATCATTTGTGGTGCTGCCAATAATCAATTAGCCGATGAGGTAATTCATGGCAATTTAATAACCAGCAAAAAGATTAATTACGCTCCTGATTTCTTGGTTAATTCAGGTGGTATCATTAATGTTTACAGTGAGCTTATTGGTTATAATAGAGAAATCGCCTATGCTCAAACTGAAAACATCTACAACCAAACGCTTGAAATATATAAAAAAGCCAGGGAAGATAAAAGCACCACACACCAAGCGGCATTAAACATCGCCGAAAAACGCATTCATGATTATGCGAAGGTGAAATCGACCTATTAGTAGGAGGGAAGCGGTAAGTGAGACTTCGTATTTTTTAATGCCTTTTGATAGTTATTTGACACCTTTTTGCAGTATTTCATTCTTAATTTTCCATTTTCTATTTAAATTAATTGCCCATGCTTAATAGACGTCTTCATAGAATGCTTGTACTCCATAGGGTGTATGCCTCTTTCCAAACAGAGAATTATGATTATGCTTATCATAGCCGGCAATTAGAGGAAGAAATTGTACGCCTTGAATCTTCTTTCTATACATTAGCATCTTTACCAATTACTTTAAAGCATTATGCTGAAGTAGAAATAACGAATAAGCTGAATCGTTACGTAAAATCTGTTGGAGAACTGCCACTTACCAATATTGTAGAAAATCAAGCTATCTTGGCTATAGAAAACCATGAAGCCTTCATGTTCAGAGTTACGAAGAACAGATATGGTTGGAATCATTATCCGGACATCGCTAAAAGCATTTATGAACGACTCAAGCTGAGTGAGGTGTTTATTAACTATTGTAACACACCACGTAAAGGTTTTGGCGACGACAAGCAATTCCTGATTCACCTCTTTACTGAAATAAAAAACGCCCCACCTATTAATGATGAAGATTTAGAATCAACGGTAGATAAGGAGTGGATTGAAAACAACACTTTGCGTAATTTTTATGATGATTTGTTGGATGAGCTTTTTCCTAATTGGTATGAAGTGAAAGTACCCGTAAATGTATCTGTGACCAAGGCTTTTCAAGCCCTTAAGGAAACGGAAGGCGATTTCCTTAGTGTGATGAAGGATGATCGTGAAGATGAAATTGCTTTGAGTGAACGAATTTTGAAAGCGACATTAATCAACCGGGTGGAAATTGAAAAGGCACTTGTAAGCACCCTCGAAAACTGGGATATAGAACGTGTATCGGTAGTGGATCGCTCTTTGTTATTTATGGCTTCTGCTGAGATGCTTTTCCTGCCCGATATCCCTGCTAGAGTTACCATTAATGAATATCTTGAACTCGCTAAAAATTATTCCTCCCCCGATAGTAAAAATTTCATTAACGGAGTTTTGGATAAGGTGTTGAAGGAAAGTGGTAAAGGAATTTAGTTTTTTTTTAAAAGTTGCGGGTAAATTCAAGGACAAAGCTTCTAACACTTTATTTATAGCTCTTAGTTAATTAATCGCTCCATCCGCATTCCTCTCGAACCTTTAATTAAAATCGTTTTCTGAGTGTAATTTTGAGCATTGAAATAGGCCTTCAACTCTTCGAAAGTTTTAAATGCTTTTACGCCGTTTAATAAAGTCGACGACTCGAAAAATGTGCCGCAAACGTAGGTTTCCTCAAAGTTGTAATCTCCTATTGAATTAATAATGATCTGATGTTCATCTTTGGTTTCTGAGCCCAATTCGAACATGTCGCCAAGCACTACAATTTTATTGGATGCTGCTAATCCATGAAAGTTTTTTAGCGCCGCATGCATACTATCGGGATTGGCATTATAAGCATCAAGCAATACTTTATTTGAGCCCCATTGAACCCATTGATGACGCATGTTTTGAGGGATATAGGAAACCACCGCTTCTCCAATTTCTTTGGAGTCGATTTCAAAATATTTACCAAGGGCTATGGCACTCAAAATGTTGTAGAAATTATATGCACCACTTAACACAGAAGTGTAATTTTCGCCATCCAGCTGAAATTCAATTTGGGGAGATTCCTGAATCAGTATAGCTGTTTTATCTTCCTCTAAGGAGGAGAAATAAAGAGAATTATTATGTATGCTGTAAAGCACGGTTTTCTCCTCGTGCCTATTTACCAGCGCAATGCCATTGTTTTTATAGAGGTAATAATACAATTCTGTTTTACCTCTTTCAACACCCTTTTCTCCTCCAAAACCCTCTAGGTGCGCTTTCCCAATATTGGTGATGAATCCTATATTAGGTTGAGCCATCGCACACAGTTCTGCGATCTCGTTACAATGGTTTGCACCCATCTCAATAATGGCGTGAGTATGTGTTTTGTCTAATCGCAACAAGGTGAGTGGTACCCCAATATGATTGTTCAGATTCCCAATGGTGGCAAGGGTTTTAAACCGGGTCGACAATACTCTTTGCATGAGTTCTTTGGTCGTGGTCTTCCCATTGGTGCCTGTGATTGCGATGACCATTGGGTTTAAGAGCTCTCTATGATAGGTAGCGAGATCCTGCAAGGTGGTAAGTACATCATAAACAAGAATTGTATGTTCGTCGATATAATATTCTTTTTCATCGATGATAGCATACGCTGCTCCACTCTTAAGTGCCTCTTGAGCAAATTTGTTTCCATTAAAATTTCCCCCTTTCAAAGCGAAAAACATAGAACCTTTTGAAATATTACGTGTATCGGTGCAAACAAAAGGATTTTTTTCGAAAAGGGTGTGTAATTCAGGAATTGAAATCATGGCACAAAAGAACACAAAAGAATTTTAAAAAGAATTTTCTATTCTATTTTGTCTGCTCCATTTTTCAAAATAGGCTTTTGACTGTGAAGAACATTTTGAATCCTGTTGGATTTCTCTCTTCATAAAGTACTGACCGTACTCGGTTAAAGAGTACTCGTAAACTTTTTTGTTTCTGGAAATACTCAATAACACTGTATCAGCGTTATCAAGTATAGCCAAGAGTTGACCCATCGTTGTGATTGGCATTGAATTTACACCTATAATGATATCATCCTTAGCCACACCCAAATTATAGGCCTGGCTATCGGGCGACAACTGTGCAATTATAATTTTTTCATCTATTGACGAACCTCGAATTCCGAATCGGTTTTCTAACATATTGGTTTTGCTTAGGGTCATTTGCAGTCCAATGATGGCTAAGGCTTGGTCAAGATATTTTTCGATAAAACCACAGCCGTGAATAATTTCCTTAAAATACCAATCATAACGATGGCCGGTGATACTCTCAATACAAGCCTTCCAAGTAGACTCATCATAGCCAACGCCTTTTTTATAGGTGTCGTGGTAGAGTAGTTTCAAGATATCGTCTAAACAATACTCACCTTCTGTTTGAGCAATACAATGAGCATCTAAAATAAGTGCCGCTAATAACCCTTCAGTATAAATATTTACTTTTCTATCGGGAATGCCCGGCAGGTAGCCATCGAGCCAAGTATCCATGCTGCTATCGGCCAAACTTTGATTGTATCGGCCGTAGTTATTAAAATGTTTCAGAAGATGTATGTTGACTTCTTTAAAATATTGTTCTAAATTATATACGCCAGCCCTGAGCAAGATTAAATCGCCATAGTACGTTGTGATTCCTTCATAAACATACCCCATCGAACTATAATTTTCTTCCTTAAAATTATAGGGCAGCATCGATAAGGGACGAATACGTTTCACATTCCATAAGTGAAACAGTTCATGGCTGCATAATCCAATAAAATCATTATAGAGGGGCTCCTCCATTAACTTCTCACCAGGCCCAATCGCATTCACCGAACTATTGAGATGCTCTACCCCATGATACATTGCAGTGTCCGACACGTGTATCAAAAAATGATATTCCTTACATTCACAATCCCCAAATAGGTTTATTTCTTCGGTGCTAAATTTTATAAAATCAGAGATGATTTTTTGTTCATGAAGGACTACGTTTCCTTGGAACCAAAGATGGAAATCGGTGGAGACGGCTCGGTACTGTAGGTGTTGTAAGGAGGCCGAAGCAATTAATGGACTGTCGGCCAATTGATCAAAATTTTCCGCAATAAGAGTATGCTTTGAGAGTTTCGGCAACTGGGTTGCGATATGGTAATTGGCTGGTATAATAAACTGAATTTGTATTGGCTCCTCTACTCTCCCTTCAAGATACATAAA
>CAIUDH010000015.1 GCA_903897855.1 uncultured Bacteroidota bacterium
ACCAAATTGCCCGCAAATGGGTTGGGTTGAACATTTAAAATGCTTACCACTCCTTGTTTTACGAAGGTTACGGTAGCCAGGTTACTATATTCAAAGCTACCATCAAAATCGACTTGCTTTAAGCGGTAGTATACATTTTGACTGCTCATATCGGCCACGCGAGCGTCGGTGAAAGCATATTTAACGATGGAGGTGCTGTTGCCAGCCCCGTTTACCTCTCCTATTTTGGTGAAAATCACCCCGTCGTTGCTGCGTTCTACGTCAAAATGATCATTATTTCTTTCGGTGGCGGTGCTCCAATTGAGTATCGCATCTTTCTCAATGGCTTTGGCAGTGAAAGAGATTAATTTTACGGGAAGTGGTGCAACGCCACTCGGCGATCCAAAAGTAAAAGGGCTCCAAGTTGAGATGGCATTGCTGGCAAGCGTGCCTGCTGCTCCAGAAGAAGTAGTACCTGCATTACCCTCACTAATCCAATTTGAACTTGTATAATGAGCCACCACAAGGTTGGCAGGAGTTAAACTGGTAACACCCGAGGTATTATCTTCCCAATGCAATATTACGCTCGCTGTAATAGCGGCTGCGGGAGCAAGATTCCAATATTCAACGGTGCTAATTTTGCCTGTGCCTCCATTTAAGCCTGTACCTAAAGCAGTTTGATTGCTCGGGGCGGCATTAAAATATTGTGCTGTAAAAGCAGCAGAACCCGAGAGACCAGAGATACCGATACGTCCTAATTTGGTGCCGGCACCCACAGGGAAATCAAAGGCTGTATTTCCAATTTTCACCATCGGGCCTTTCACAAAACTAGCGCTGCTTGCGCCTGAGGTGGCAGCACCTGCTGCGAGGGTAAGAATGTTCGTGGCATCGGTAGCCAAGAAACCACTCGTCAGAGTTAAGTTGGCAGTCACCGTAACCGGCTTCGCCAATGTTTTGGTGAGCGTACCGCTGATAATTAAATTATAGAAAGTGGTACCTATTGAACCGCCGATGGTCTGAGTGCCTCCGTTCAAATTAACCGTTCCGTTATTATGGGTGAAGGTACCGTTATTACTAAATGCTCCTGAAACTTCCAAGGTGCCAGAAGTTGAGGTAACTGTTCCTTCGCTGATGGTGAGGCCGTCGATGGTTACGGTGTTAGTTCCCAGATTTAGGATGGCATTACCCATTTTAGTTAAGGTAAACGCCCCTGTTACGGTATTACCCAAGGTGATATTATGGGCAGCACTGGCATCTCCACCGATGGTGGTAGCGCCGGTGAGGGTGATCGCTCCATTATAAATAGCAGTGGTTACTGAAGTATTCACAAGAGCTCCGTTATCATCGGGTCCAGCACCAATAATAGAAAGAAGTTCTGTTCCAGGTGTAAATCCATTAAGATCAATTTGTCCGGGCGAAGTAATTACAACCCCACCCGCTGTAGTGCCAAAAGCAGCTGTATTGCCTACTCTCAGGGTTCCAGCGTTGATGGTAGTTAATCCTGTATAAGTATTGGTGCCACTGAGTTGAAGAATACCAGCACCCGTTTTGGTTAAAGCACCATTGGTACTCCCACCACTAGCTCCCGACATTGTAAGTGTATTGGCATTGATATCGATAGTGGAAGTTTTACCTGCTATTAGTGTGAAACGTCGGTCGGTAGATGCAGTAGCTCCTGTATATTGCAAAGTACCTCCATCCAAAACTAGATTAGTTGCTGTATTTGTGGCCTTGCCTAGGTTACCAGCAACTCCACCATTTTCTATTGTGCCAACACTTAAAACACCCGCACTAATTGTTGTTACACCAGTGTAGGTGTTTGCGCCAGAGAGTGTTAAAATACCTGTGCCTACTTTAGTCAAGTTAAGCGATTTTGTTGAGTTTGTTATGGTTCCAGTGAATGAGGAGTTAGTACTGTTGCCTGTGGTGTGCGTAGGTATCGTATTGTTAGTGCTAGTATTGGTAAGAATTCCATCGCCTGTAAGGCTGCCTGACGATGAGTTTCTCCTACTCACATCCAATGTTGTTGGAGCGGAAATAGTAAGAACATTCGAAACTGTTGTCGTTCCTGTTAAAGTTTTAGTGCCTGAGCCTGAGAGTGTAAGGTTATAGTAATTGTAAGTTGATACATTTTGTGCCGCCCCGTTATAGTTAACGGTACCCGTCGAAGGGGTAAATGAGCCAACATTGGTCGACATGAAAGTACCACCCACATTCACTGTTCCAGCATCTGATAAGGTGATTCCTGTTTGTCCGCTAATGGTAGTATTAACAGTAATGTTTCCAGTCACGGTTAAAACACCGGTTGAAATGAGCACTGTGGTGGCTCTGCTAGTACTACCATTATTGGATGTATTTATCACCATTGCAAGCGAAGCGCAAGAGAGTGTCCCGGCGCCAATATCGAGGGTGGTTTTTGCAACCGTGCCGCTACTCGTTGTCGAGGTTCCATTTATCGTAACGTCGCCTGAAACAGTAAGGGTATTAGAGCCGTTTATCGTAAGTGACGCGGAAGAAGCACCGGCAGTAAAAACCAGCGATGCGCAGGAAGCATTAGCCGAAAGCGTGATCGCGGCTCCACTAGCAATAACTACATCATCCGAAGCGGTAGGGGCGGTTCCGCCAGTCCAGGTGCTTGAGGTAGCCCAATCGCCGCCGGTGGTGGTACTGGTAATCGTGGTAGCCTTGCTCGTAGCACTGGTGAATAACAGAGCGAATAATACGGCAAAGGCAAATATTGTTGAATTTAAAGAAGCTATTTTGGCAATGCTTTTATTTACATTGATAAACAGGTTTGTTGTAAGGGTTGGGGAGTTGCCGAACTTAAGAGCGTTTCGAAAGTTTTGGGGCAAAGTAAATACATCCATAGTTTAGTTTAAATAATTTGTTAATAGTTTGAGGACTTTTGTTACGAGGCGAATTACAATTATTATGCCAAAACAATAACAATAATACATATATAGTATAATAAGGCTTTAATAATACTTAACATGTTCATTTTAAATACATTACCAATATGTACACTAAAACATACACTGTATTGGTTTTTATAATATAAATCTTTTTAAAAAGAAAACGCGTACAGTTTTATTGACGAAGTGGTGTGGTGAATCATCTTCTGTCGTTGGTGACGCTGAGCCTTGGCCTTGGCAAACACCAACAACGGCGAAAACGGCGATGGAGAAAACTGCGGAGCAGTTAAACAATAATAGCCATAGGTGCCAACCTATGGTAAAAGAGGCCATTGTATTACAACCCCAACGGGGTTGAACAAGAATAGCCCTATTGGAACAACCCTATTAGATGTTAAATTTACAGTAGTGCTTTTTTCTTATCCCAAAAACATAATACCTTTGCACTTACCATGTATCTACTTTGGATTTTAATTATATTTCTAGCCATCCGAATTGTGTTTCGTTGGATACTGCCATTGGTACTCCCCTATTTCCTGAAACGTTTTTTGAAAAAATATGGACAGGGGTTCAATACCTTTAACACGGGCACAACTGCACCGGAGCCGGAGCCTATAAAATTTACGAAGCCAAAATCTTCCACCCATAATAAGGAAGATGAATACGTCGATTTTGAGGAGATCAAATAAGTAGTTACGGCTACCTTCTTTATTGAATATCCCGCTTTTTTAGAGCCACCCTTTTCTATGGAAATAGATGATCTCGCCAACACCTACCAGCAGCATAAAGCCCCAAATTACATAGTATCCGTTTTCCGAATGCAGTTCGGGCATGGTATCGAAGTTCATGCCATACACCCCGGCAATAAAAGTGAGTGGGATAAAGATGGCAGAAATCACCGTGAGCACTTTCATCACCTCATTGGTTCGGTTGCCGATACTACTTAAATACACATCCATCAACGAATAGGCAATATCGCGATAGCTTTCCACAGTGTCATTTACCTGCACACAATGATCATAGATATCGCGTAGATACATTTTGTTAGGTTCGCTAATGAAGGCATGATTAAGGGTTAGGAGATGGTTAATGACATCGCGTTCGGGGCGAATAAACTTACGTAAAAAGATGAGTGTTCTTTTTAAGGCTTGTATCCTGTTCGTGGTATCGGGGGATGGGTTTTTGAGGAGGTCTTCCTCGAGCTGGTCGAGCTGGTCGGCAATGATATCGAGCATGGGGAAATAGTGGTCGATGATGCTACCCAAGAGCATCTGAGCTAAATAGAAGCTTGCCTCCTGCCTCACATTAAGGCGATTTTTTCGTAGCATCTCACGTATTTTCTCGAAGCAATCGTCCCATTCGTCTTGCACGGTAATTAACACCCTTTGAAAGACCAGGAAACTCACCTGTTCATTGATCAGCTGTTCCGACTTATCAAAATAAATCATACGAGAAATGATGAGCAAACAATTTTCCAGCTCATCCACTTTACTTCTTTGATCGGTGGCTAAGATATCTTCAAGCACCAGCTCATGCAGTTTAAAATAGCGAGCCAGCTCGGCAAAGAAATTTTTATCCGATTTGCCAACCACATCAATCCAGTGCTCCAACTCTTTATCTTTTTCGAGATAGTTTTTAAGGGAGGGGAAATCGGTGAAGGTGTTTTCAAATATCTGTGTCGCAGTGTATGAAAACACTTTGATTGTTACCGTTGACTGCGATGGAGGTGCCGCCATATCGGAGTGGCGTATGTTTTTTTTCTTTCTACGTAATGCCATAATCAATTTAGTGTTATAAGTACTTACACGATTTACATTGAGGCGCGATAAGATAGCAGAGGTCGCCGAACCAGATTTTGATACCTAAGGAGTAAGTGATGCCATTAAAATCTTCGTCTTTAATAATATTAGAACTGAATGCCCTACGGTATCCGAGGCCCCCACTGATGCCAATAAATTTCCAAATCCGATAATTTCCAGCGATCGACAATTCGATGGGCACGATGGTACTTCGCTTGGCTATCTTGAGCGAGACGGTATCGAAGTATTGTTTTTTAGCGGTGCCGATACCCAAGAGCAAGGGCATATAAATATTCCATCGTTGACTTCGGTGCAAGCTATATTCGGCGATGAGGCTGGTATAATTTATATACACTTGGGTGGTATATTTTGTTTCATTCACGGTTCCTTTATTAAGCGTGGTTCGACCATAAATTGGCTGACTTAAAAAATATACTCCCAGCATATAACTAATTTTATTACCGAAGTTCAGCCCTAATTGCAATCCTTTCATGGGCACGCCGCGACCGGTAACAAAGGTATTCTTACTATCGAAACCACCGGTGAGGGTGGGTTTAAATTTCATATAATAGGCTACACTATCGCCGAGGTGATACAATTGTGCCTGTGTTTTGAGGGGCGTGGCAATTGTGCAAAAAAATATGCAGATTTGCACCATGAATTTTTTCCGATATAATATCAAAAGCATTTTGCTGATTCCGTTTTTTATAGGTGTATTTTGTTTTTTGCCTGAGCGCATGATGGCACAAAATCCCAAATTAAAAAATATCAATAGTATTAATGTTGGTGTTAAACACGATATGCTGGTAAATATAATGTTTACCACAGTAACTGAAGAATATTTTTATGCCATCATCAAAAACACAAAAATAAAAAAAGTCGAGGTGTCGCGCATTGAGGCTAAGATACGGAAGGCCGACAGTGTGTGTGTGGAAGTGGTGATTACCGCTTCGAATGCAAAGCAAGTGAAGAAATTATTAAAACAAGCCACCCGGGAGTTTGGGAAACCTGGCAATAAAGTATATCGGTCGGCCAACACTTTTGATTGGGTGTGGAGCGAAATAAAACACGAGCATTACCTCGAATCTAAATCGATGCAATATATGAGTTTAGAGAAGGCCGAACTAAAATTGCTCTTCATCCCTCAATAATCGAATATGACCCTCAACGAAGCCCAGCTTAAGGTAGACGAATGGATCGAGACGGTGGGGGTGCGCTATTTCAGCGAGCTCACCAATACGGCACTCTTGATGGAGGAGGTAGGTGAGTTGGCCCGGATTATGGCCAGAAAGTATGGCGACCAGTCGTTTAAAAAAAGTGAGGAAGCGCTCGATTTGGCCGATGAGATGGCCGATGTATTATGGGTGTTATTATGCCTTGCCAATCAAACTGGCGTTGATTTAACGACGGCCTTAGAAAAAAACTTCGAGAAGAAAAAGAACCGTGATGCCACCCGTCATCTTCAAAACGATAAATTAAAAAACTAATGTCGCTTCATTTTGTAAGTCATGCTCAAATCGATTTTGCACGATGGGATGAAGCCATTCAAACCTGCTATAACGAAAACCCTTATGCTTACAGTGGATGGCTCAATATGGTGTGTCCGCAGTGGTGCGCTTTAGTAAATTCCGATTATTCGATTCTGATGCCGCTGCCGGTAAAGGTTAAATTAGGCATACCCTATATTTCACAACCCCCGTTTACGCAACAGCTAGGCATATTCGCGTCACAAGCGGTTGATTCCACTTTTATTGAGAAGGCCCTTGAGAGCATTCCCAAAAAATACCTAAAAGTTTATTTACAGTTCAATACCGATAACGCCCCGTTCGAACATAGCCATGAGCGACCCACGTATGGCATTTCGCTAAACAGGCCCTACGAGGCGCTATATAACGAGTTTAACGCCCATCACAAACGCAATGTTAGCAAGGCT
>CAIUDH010000016.1 GCA_903897855.1 uncultured Bacteroidota bacterium
AGTCGGTTAATATTATACGACAGATTTTTGATTTCTTCCATCGCTTTATCCAGCTGTGCTTTATCCACTTTCTTATCTCTAATCATCAACTGAATTTGCTTCACTTTAGCATCCAATTCCTCCTTCTGTTGATCGACCAAGGTATTCAGTTTATCGTTACTTCCTTTTACTTCATCGAGTTGCGCAAGCACATCACTATATTGTTTTTTTAGTTCTTCATTGGCTTTTTCAGTGCTTACCAGCTTCAATTCTACTTGTTTTTTCTCTTCTTTGGTATTCAAATAGTTACTGATAAATAAGCCATTGAGTAACACTAAAACTCCAATGACTACTAATAGTAAAACCTTATTTGCCTTATTTTGCTCTGCCATAATTAAGATTGAAATCTTTCTGATTCCATTGTTACAAACCTACATTTTATTTTTCGTTTTGCAATATCAAATTACCAATAACTTATTTCTTGAATATCAAGGGCATCGTTCCATACACCTGAAAATACGCCTGAACAATGGCCGGTACGTTGTCGGGCGATACGTTTTCTTTAGCCTGTTCAGCCTTCAGTTCCTTTTCCACTCGCTTTAGCTGCTCTGTATTCATGGTCTCTGCCAAGGCGGCCAAAAGTGTACTCTCCTTCAGTTTCATGGCATCGTTCTTTTCCATTTCTTCTCCAAACTCAGCATCAATAGCCATCGTGATTTCTTCATCAATAACCCAGGTGCATTGCGCTTGTTTCAGTCTTTCAAAAATGATTTCATAAATAGGCAAATAATCTTTGCGGAAGGCATCATCGATATTGCCACAATAAAAATCACTGCTGGTGAAGGTGGTATCGGCATGGCAATAATGATTTACAAAATCTGCAATAAACTGAGCACTTCCACGCCACGACCCCAGCTCTACTTTTTGATTATTGCTGATGACAGCGTTATTCCCTGAAAAAATATCCCAGATACAATTTGAATACAACTCAATAAAGGCGACATAATAATCAGGCTCTTCCTTCTCGTACTGCTCCGATTTTATAAAGTCGTCGAGAGACATGGGAACCAATGGCTTATACTCATCCCCTCGCTGCTCCAACATATAGGCATTCCTATTTTTAACCGAATCCAGATAATCATGGTACATACTTAGATCGGTGCGTTCTTCATTCTCAAACCACTCGCTATAGGCCAATCCTTCCGGACAAAGGATATCCATTGTTACGTCGATATCGCCGTAGGCCAGGCTCAAAAGCTCTAAATTTAAATCAATATTCATCGTGTTTGCAAAAATAGCGAAATAGAAAATGAATGAAAAAAGAATTTAGCATTCGGTGGAGAAACTACAGGTACCCATTTTGAATGAGTATCAAGGCGATATCCTTCACATCAGCCCCCGCTTTCGACGACACCTTAAAAGTTATTTCAGGGTTGTCGAGGATGGTTACCATCCACTCGTGACTGCCTTTGCCAAAAGAAAAAGCCGTGGCTATGACAAGGCCATTAGGCAAGCACACCTGATATACCGTGGCCGGTTTTCCTCCATTATAAGGCTCTAAAAGTTTTACGAAACCGATATTATGATGGTCTTGTTTAATGATCACCCCATTCACCTCCACAGGGGCTTTAACATTACGAAGAATGAGCTTGGGTATAGTTTGTGAAAAACAAAAACCTGGAATGAAAAGTAGTAATGAAAATAAAATACGGAGCATAAGGTGCTACTCTGCTTTGTTTACGGTTTCGAAAATATAAATATCTTCATCATCGCGTTTCATGAAGTAGCGTTCGCGGGCAAATTTCTCTAAACTTTTCTCGTTGCTAAAAAGCTCTTGTTTCTCTGCATTCACTTTCGCCGTTTCAGTGAGATAGAAATTTCTTTCCTTTTGAAGTTGGTGATAGGTCACGCGAAACTTATAAATTTCATACACGTTATTACCATCAAAAAACGAGATCCATACTACAAATGCAAGCATCACAACATAGTATTTGTTTTTCAGAATGGGCCATATGGCAGCGATGATTTTTTGCATTGAATACGACAAAGATAAAACGAAACGCAGGATATTATTTTTATGAATACCCTTTAATATTGTTAATTAGTGTAAGAATGTCCTATTTTGATTTCCTTTATGTGCTCTTCAGCATAACCCAAAATCGCTTACGAACTTGGACCATAAATAATTTCTAAACATTCACGTACTTAAACCGCATGCCCAAGAACTCTGCCGTATCGCCCAGCTCCTCTTCAATGCGGAGCAGTTGATTGTATTTTGCAATTCTGTCGGTACGACTTGCAGAACCCGTTTTTATTAAGCCACTGTTCATCGCTACCGCTAAATCGGCGATGGTGGTATCTTCGGTTTCGCCGCTCCGATGACTCATAATATTCGTATACGAATTTCGGGTGGCCAAATTGATCGCGTCGATCGTTTCTGTGAGTGTGCCTATCTGATTTACTTTTACTAAGATGGAGTTGGCGATACCTTCGTTGATACCGCGTTGCAGACGTTTTACGTTGGTCACGAATAAATCGTCGCCCACGAGCTGTATTTTGCTACCCAGTTTCTCGGTGAGTTCTTTCCAACCTTTCCAGTCGTCTTCTGCCAAGCCGTCTTCGATAGAAACGATGGGATATTTCTTGCACCAGTCGGCCCAATAGCTTACCATTTCGCTACTCGTGAGTTTCTTGCCATCCGATTTTTTGAAGGTATATAAACCCGTTTTTTCGTCGTACATCTCGCTGGTGGCAGCATCCATAGCAATAAACACATCTTCTCCGGGCCTAAAACCAGCCTTTTCAATGGCTTGTATCACCAGTTGAATGGCTTCTTCGTTACTTTTAATATTCGGAGCAAACCCGCCTTCGTCGCCCACATTAGTGCTATACTTATTCTCTTTTAAAACAATTTTCAGATGATGAAAAACTTCCACGCCCATACGCAACGCGTCGCTAAATTTCTCCGCATTCACTGGCATAATCATGAACTCCTGAAAGTCGATAGAGTTATCGCCATGAGCCCCGCCATTCACAATATTCATCATAGGAATGGGCAATGTGTTGGCATTTACGCCCCCAATATATCGGTACAGTGGTTGTCCGGAGTGCGCTGCCGCAGCTTTTGCTACCGCCATCGAAACCGCCAAGATGGCATTGGCTCCCATTTTTGCTTTGTTCTCGGTACCATCAATTTCGATCATCACTTTATCGATCATGTTTTGATCGAATACATTAAACCCTTTGAGGGCTTTAGCAAAATTATCATTCACATGCCGAACGGCTTTCAATACGCCTTTGCCCATATAAACATCCTTATGGCCATCGCGCAACTCAACAGCTTCGTGCACCCCTGTGCTGGCACCACTTGGCACGGCCGCCCTGCCTATAATACCGGCTTCTGTTCTTACATCTACTTCAATGGTCGGGTTGCCTCTGCTGTCTAAAATTTGACGGGCGAATACGGAATCTATTTGTGAGTTCATGATTAAATTATTTTTTTATTGTTCGGATGCAAAAGTAAAAAATGATCGGGGTAAGAATATGCTATTTTAAAATAATTCTTCAACTATTTCTCCGCTTTAAAAATACTCAAGCCGTCTTCCAGAAACTTACGGAAAGCGGGGATATCGGCATTATAGCCTCTAGGCGTAATGAGCGGCGTAAGGTTGTCGTGATTTAAGATAACATAGTACGGAGCCGCATTACTGTTAAAGTGCTGCACTTGAAAATCAAGATTCTTATCGCCTACAGTGGTTTTCATCTCTTGGTCTAAGTCGCTTTTATACTGCTCTTCTAGAGGTAGTTTTCCTTTATCGTCATAGTATAACGACACCACCACAAATTCATTTTTTAATAAGCTGATGATGTCTTCATCAATCCAAACACCATCTTCCATCTTACGACAGTTCGTACAACTTTCGCCTGTGAAATCGATGAGCAATGGTTTATTGTGTTTCTTGGCATATTCCAAGCCTTGCTGAAAATCAAAGAACCCTTTGATGCCATAAGGCTGCTTAAATTTACCACTGTACTTCACAGCGCCTCGATCGTCGGGGATATTACTGAGTAATATTTTTGAGCTGGTATGTAAATCAAAGTCGAGTGAGGTTTGAGGAGGTATATAGCCCGATAAGAACTTCAGCGGTGCACCCCATAATCCTGGTATCAAATAAATTGAAAAACAGAAAAACACAATAGAGAATAAAAACTTGGAGACGGGCACCGTGTCGGAAGGAGAGTCGTGGCTGAATCTTAATTTGCCAAGCAAATAAACACCCAATAAGAAGGAGAGCACGATCCAGATACTGAGATAAATTTCGCGGTCGAGCAGGTGCCAATGATACACCCTGTCGGCCACCGATAAAAATTTGAATGCGAACGCAATTTCAATAAAACCCAAAACGACTTTTACCGTGTTGAGCCAGCCCCCGCTCTTGGGCAGGCTCTGCATCCATTGTGGAAAGATGGCGAATAACATAAAGGGGATTGCGATGGCCGAGGAGAAAGCCAGCATGGCTGGAATGGCTCGAGCAAAATTGCCTTGCGAGGCCAAGATGAGCACTGAACTGGCCACCGGTGCTGTGCAAGAAAACGAAACCACCACAAGCGTCATGGCCATAAAGAAGATGCCGATCATTCCCCCTTTCTCGCTAAGTTGATCCATTTTTGTTCCCCAGGATGATGGCAATACAATTTCGAACATCCCAAGAAACGACACCCCGAAAATGATAAAGACCACAAAGAAAAGAACATTGGGAATCCAGTGTGTACTCAGGGCTTGAGCAAAATTCTTACCGAAGACAACCGAAAACACAACCCCAATTAAAGTGTAGATAACGATGATGGAGAAACCAAAAATCATGGCCTGCTTAATCCCTTTACTCTTCTCTTGTTTAGTGAAAAAAGAAACCGTCATCGGTATCATTGGAAAAACACAAGGCGTAATTAAGGCCGTAAGCCCGGCTAAGAAAGCCGTAAGCAAGAGCGACCAGATTGATTCGCCACTATTGGATGCCTCTTCTTTTATCGGCGCACCCTTTTGCGGCTCTGTGCCTTTAGCCGATTCCTTCGAATCGTAATGACTATACACCGCGGGGTCGGCGGCAACATAATCACCGTATGGCAGCTTACTCAAATCGACATGCATGTTTACATCTACTGGCACGCAACGACCTTCTGCATTGCTACACGACTGTGATTCGATTTTTGCTTTAAGCTCTATTTTCCCTTCTTTGTGAATGACGAGTGGTATTCGAAACTGACCCAAGCTCTCAAATACTTTTACTTCGCCTTCCCAAGTCTCATCAAAATGGCTGAATGGCTTATAAGCAACAATAGCACCCACTTGAGTAAATTTTTTACTGCTGGTGATGGTGCATTTAAATTTTATAGGATCGGTAGCTGCAAATTCGGTACTGTAGAGATACCAACCATCAATTATTTTCGCGTTAATGATGAAATCAACGGTATCTCCGGCTTTATAATCGGCTTTAGAAATTGCATAACTGTATTGAACCGGATGAACCACATCGGCAAAAGTGAAAAGGACAGCAAAGAGAGCGAAAAACAGAGAAGATGCTTTAAGGAATTTCATGTGCAAATATAATGGATATCGAGAACTCCTAATAATGCAAAAAACGAAGTTGCTTTAAAAGAATCATGCATTGAGCAGCCATAACTGCCCACGCTCTATTTTATATGCTTCTCGTAAGGCTCATAGATGGAGGGGTCGGCAGCGATATAACCCCCATAGGGCAGCGTGCTTAGATCCTGCTCTATGGCATCATGTAGTGGCACGCATACATCATTACAAGCCTGCCCTTCTATTTCGGCCTTAAACATAATCTTACCCGATTTCTTCACCACTATCGGCAATCGAAATTGCGCTACCCCTGCAAAAATTTTCACCTCTGCTTCCCATACTTCATCATAATGGGCAAAAGGTTGATACGCCACTAAAGAACCCACTTGCTGGAAGGCATTGCTTTTTTTTGCGATACATTCAAATTTGATGGGCCCTTCGGCCAAAAACTCAGAACTATACAGGTACCAGTCTTCGCTTATTTTTGCATTGATAATAAAGTCCAACGTGTCGCCCGCTTTATAATCGGTTTTAGAGATCGAGTAACTTAAGGTTACAGGGGTTAACGCTTGAGCAAAAGCAAAAGATGAATCCAATAAAAAAATAAAAAAAACCCATGATTTAATCAACTTCATATGCGAAGATAAGAAATTTTAGGGCGATGGGGATGCCGCCGTTAGGGGTGCGGCGCAAGTAGGGTCATGAAAATTAACCGTGCCATACCAGACCAAAGTTATCAGCTATAATCGCAGACGCACTTAAATTTTCTTAAAATTCAGAAACTCTTTTTTAGTCGGATTATCGTCTTTCAATTCAATCAAATCCGACGATTTGGAGATGATTGTCCAGTCGCCATTCACCTTATCTAAATTACCCGTTCCGGAGATAGAGATACGATACTTTGAACTGGCGTCGTCGTATGTCCAAGTGCCATTCACCGTATTGGTGGAGCCTGCTATGGTCATGGTAACCGTGAGTAGTTCATTCTTGTTAAAATCGAATTTATAACCTGCAAATTCGGAAGTTTCATCTTTCGAATCTTCGGTGTACAAACTTACCATCCAGATGCCACTTTCAATGATACGCACCGCGGGCTTATTACAAGAAAAAAACAGGAGACAACCTGTACTAATAAAAAAAAGGAATTTTAAACTTGATTTCATGATCATTAGATTTGATTATTTGCATCAAATATAGGTAAAATAATAAATATAATGGAGGCTACTGAATATTTCCGGTAGTAGATATTAAAATGGGTAAGGATGAGTAAAATGAACTTTAAGGAGACTTATATTTCGTCGAAGAAACCAGTTTGTTTATTCTTCTTCACGCTGTCCCATTTAAAGTAACGACCGTTCATAGCCACATAAACGCCATGCGGCAAACTTTGAGCAAAAGCGAGGGCACTTCCTAAATTAAAAAGCCCATCACTACTTCCAAATTTAAAAGGAATCATGGCGCCGGTGAGAATAATGGTTTTGTCTTTGATTTCCTGTGCGAGAACTCCCGCAGTTATCGACATGGTATCGGTTCCATGGGTAATTACGATACGCTCTTCGTTGCATCTTTTACAACTCTCCACCACAATGTTGCGGTCGGCATCGGTCATTTCTAAGCTGTCGATGAGCATCAAGGTTCTGATGCTTACATCCAAGCGGCTTCGTCCCAGGAGCAGTAAGTCCTGAATATGGGTATCCTTAAAATACAACGCTCCCGTAAGTTCATTATATTCCTTATCGAAAGTGCCACCAGTAACAAAAATGCGAATAGACATTGTTTTCAATGCGTAATTAGACTTCAAAAGAATTCATGAAGGCAGTCGTAAAATTCCCTTTTCGGAATTCGGGATGCTGCATAATTTTCTGTTGCAAAGAAACCGTTGTCTTTACCCCTTCGATGATGAATTCACCTAAAGCCCTTTCCATTTTCACGATGGCCTCATCGCGTGTTTGAGCGCTCACAATTAGTTTGGCGATCATACTATCGTAATTGGGAGGAATGGTATAACCGGCATAAACATGAGTATCAACCCGCACCCCGTGTCCACCGGGACGGTTAAGCTGAGTTATTTTACCCGGTGAAGGGCGGAAATTATTTTGAGGGTCTTCGGCATTGATACGGCATTCGATGGCGTGCTTCAACGGAAAATAATTCTTGCCTGAGATGGGCACTCCTGCTGCAATCAAAATTTGTTCTTTAATCAAATCATAGTTTATCACTTCTTCGGTCACCGGATGCTCCACCTGAATACGGGTATTCATCTCCATGAAATAAAAGTTCTTATGTTTATCGACCAAAAATTCGATGGTACCTACCCCTTCATATTTGATGGCTTCAGCGCCTTTGATGGCGGCATCGCCCATAATTTCGCGTAAAGCCTGATCCACAAAAGGCGAGGGGCTCTCTTCTACCAGCTTTTGATGACGGCGTTGGATACTGCAATCACGCTCACTGAGGTGGCACACTTTACCATACTGATCGCCAGCCAGCTGAATTTCAATATGGCGCGGCTCCTCAATATATTTCTCCATATACATGGCACCATTCCCAAACGAGGCTACGGCTTCGTTGGTGGCACTCTCCCAGGCAGGGATGAGCTCATCGTCCTTCCAGATGATACGCATTCCTTTGCCACCACCGCCGGCAGTGGCTTTGATGATAACCGGATAACCTATTTTTTTTGCAACCGTCTTCGCTTCTTCCACGTTCTCAAGCAATCCATCACTTCCTGGAATGCAGGGCACACCGGCTTTTTTCATGGTGTCTTTGGCGTTGCTCTTATCGCCCATCTGATTTATTTGATCGGGGGTAGCACCAATAAATTTGATGCCATGCTTTGCGCAGATACCACTGAACTTGGCATTCTCACTCAAGAAACCGTATCCGGGATGGATGGCATCGGCATTGGTAATTTCGGCAGCGGCGATCAGGCTGGGGATATTCAAATAGGACTGTATTGAAGGTGGTGGACCAATGCAAACGGCCTCGTCGGCGAAACGAACATGTAAGCTCTCTTTGTCGGCAGTGCTATATACAGCCACCGTTTTGATTCCCATTTCCTTACACGTGCGTATAATTCGAAGTGCTATTTCGCCACGGTTGGCTATCAGTATTTTTTTAAACATAATAAAAAGTGTTTACGTAATAACGTCTCCTTTACATTATCCTTGAAACAGCGGTACCAATATGAAGCACCACCATCAACAAATAAAGCAGAAACGTTTCAATGCAAATGTGTTAATTGGGCTGTACTAAAAACAACGGTTGGTCGAACTCAACTGGAGTACCGCTTTCAACCAGCACTTTAATCAGCTTGCCCGACACTTCGCTCTCTATCTCGTTAAAAAGCTTCATGGCTTCGATAATACAGAGTGTTTTACCCGGTGTAATGTCGTCGCCAACATTCACAAATGAAGGTTTTCCAGGGCTCGAAGCACGATAGAAAGTACCAATCATCGGTGCTTTAATGGTTATTACATTCGACACGACTTCTGGAGCACTAACAGGAGCAGCAGAAGTTATGGCAGGGGCGGCAGCGACAGCAGAGACTGCCGGCATTGTAGCATGAACTACCGGCGCACTCGTATAGGTGACCTGTTTCTCGTTCTTTTTAATCGAAAGCTTGAAATCGGGTTTTTCGATACTAACTTCGTCTACACCGGCATCCGATACCAGCTTTATTAAGGTTTGAATTTCTTTAAATTCCATTGTAAAATGAGTTATAAAACACTTCAAATTTAGAATAATTATGCAAATAGCAAAAAAATGATGCTAAAAAGTTGATTTTAGCTTAAAATGGCACTTCACAAAAAAGATCGATTTCGCTTCTGGTGCAACCTACCTGGAGCCTCCTTCGATTGGTTGTTTTAGAATACCTTTTTGAACCTAACGGATGAATCTCCGTGTGAAATCAACCCCAAAACTTGCCCTCAACCCATAGAGAAACTCGTCCTAATATTATTTCCAATAACTAAAACATTCTAAATCGGCCCTTAATTACATTCAAAACCAGCTAGATAAAAAGTCATGAAATGTTAATATAACCTTTTTTCGAAAAAGTTGTACAGCACATAAAAGGTTTTATCTTTGCAACAAAATTAAAAATCAATCTTAATAGTTAAATTTTCATTTTCGCATTATGGCAAACACTTCTAAACCTGCAGCAACTAAATCAGGTGCTGGCAATCCTACCTCAAGCGTAAACATTCCAATGTCGTTAATTGTGATTCCGCTTTTATTCGTGGTGAGCATCTTGATATACATGTTTGTATTTGGGAATGGCTCTCACTTTGAAGGCAATACGAATAGTGGCAAACCATTACCTGGAGATTATTTCGGACAAGTATATAAAGGAGGACTCATTGTTCCTATCCTGATGACGATGTTTTTAGTGGTTATCACCTTTGTTATTGAGCGTTTCTTAACCATCTATAAAGCGAAAGGCAACGGTTCGACCGTGAACTTCGTACGCAAGATTAAATTATCTCTTGCGGCCAATAATATCGACGGTGCTATCAGCGACTGTGATGCTCAAAAAGGATCGGTTGCAAACATCGTACGTGCCGGATTGATGCGTTATAAAGTTGCCATCGCCAGCGACGACATGACTAAAGAACAGAAAATAGAGTCGATACAAAAAGAAATAGAAGAGGCTTCTTCTTTAGAGCTGCCTATGCTAGAGCGCAATTTAGTAATCTTAGCAACCATTGCTTCGGTGGCTACTTTATTTGGTTTATTAGGAACGGTTTTGGGTATGATTCGTTCATTCGCTGCCTTATCGCAAGAAGGAGGTAGTGGTGCAGAAGCCCTCGCTACAGGTATCTCAGAGGCCTTGATTAACACGGCCTTAGGTATTGGAACCTCTGCTTTAGCGATCGTTATGTACAATGTATTCACCACACAAATTGACAAACTTACTTATGGTATTGATGAGGTAGGTTACAGCATTGTAACCTCTTTCAAGACTCATAGCTAATTTTTTGTCTTTTTTAAATCCCTGGTGTTTACCTTTTCACAATTGATTTTATTAAGAGAGCAGGTCACTAAAAAAATATATAATGCCGAAAGTAAAAGTAGCCCGAAAAAGTACCGCAATTGATATGACGGCGATGTGTGACGTAGCATTTTTGCTTCTCACCTTCTTCATCCTTACTACCAAATTCAAACCCAAAGAACCGGTCGTGATCGATATCCCTAGTTCTCATGGGAAGCAAATAAAAGATAAGGATATTGTGCTGATTTCATTAGCTCCCGATGGCCGGGTATTATGGGATATTGACAACCCGAAAATCCGTGTGAGCACTTTAGAGCAGATGGCTGAACGATACGATATTAAGTTCACCACCGACGAATACACTAAATTTAAAAATGCGGGAGCTATTGGTGTCCCTATGAAAGATTTAAAAGCATGGCTTTCTTTAGAGGTGGAGGAGCGAGGTAAAGTGTCGGTGCTTAAAGGAATCCCTAAAGATACGACCTTGGTTGGCAACGAATTGGGCGATTGGTTAATATGCTCAAAAAAGGCCTATAAAGCCATCCTAGACAAAAATGCGATCATCGCCGTGAAAGGGGATCGAACAACAGATTATCCTTCCGTGAGAGCGGTAATCAAAACCCTTGAATTAAAAAATATTCTGCGTTTCAACTTCGTGACAACACTCGAAGGCAAAGAAGAAACCGCTTCAAAATAACAATATAAGATTTCGCATTATGGCAGAAATGAATACAGACTCCGGTGGGGGTCATAAAAAGAAAAAAGGAGGATCTCGCTCTAAAAAAGTTAGCACACGGGTGGATATGACACCCATGGTTGATTTGGGCTTCTTACTTATCACTTTCTTTATTTTTACCACCACCATGAGCAAGCCGGCTTCCATGGAAGTGAACAAACCCGACACGGTGCATAAACCACCTGTCGACATCCTCATACCCGAATCGAGAACCATGACGGTGATGATGGGCAAAGACGATAAAGTATTTTGGTATATGGGTATCAACGACCCGGACAACAAAAAAATACCTCAAATACATACCACTGACTATTCGGAATATGGCTTGCGTAAAACCCTGCTCGAGTCGGATAAAGTAGCCAGAGAGAATAATCCTAACCCGGCAGCCAGAAACAAAAATGATAGCGCCTACTCCAAGGAAGGACTGATTGTAATTATTCGCCCATGCGATAACTCTACCTACAAAAATGTAGTCGATGTATTGGATGAAATGAAAATTACAGAAATCAAATCGTTCTCTTGGGCCGATATCGCACCAGTGGACCTAACATTATTAGATAAAAGCGGATTGAATAAATAAATTATTTACCTTAAACCGTTATAAGGTATATAGAACAACTAATATTTAAAAGCGATGGAACCTAGAGATATTCAATTGGCCAGCATGGATGATATGGTTTTTGAAAACCGTAACAAGAACTATGGCGCTTATATATTGCGCAAAATTTACAATAAGCATGTAACCATAAGCACTGCCATTGCCTCTGGTTTATTTGTTATTTTTATTGCCACCCCATATATCATTAAAGCCTTTGGTGACGCACAAAACAAAGAGAAACTAATCGATTTGTCGGAAGTGGTGCTCGATCAAGCTCCACAACAGGATAAAAACGAACCCCCTCCTCCTATAGTTGAACCTCCTCCCCCGTTAAACAGTACCGTTCAATTTACCCCTCCGGTGCCTGTGGAAGATAATAAAGTAACCGAAAACAGGGTTGTCACCGTTGACGACTTAGAAAAAGTAGATGCTGGACCAGCCACCGTGGAGGGCGACCCAAATGGGGTAGACCGAAGCTTAGATGACAGCAATAAAGGACCTGTAGAAGTAGACGATAATACCATTCCTACCTATGTTGAGATCATGCCTGAATTTCCAGGAGGTGAAGGAGCCTTGATGGCCTATGTAAAGAAAAATATAGTATACCCACAAGTGGCTTTGGATAATGATATTCAAGGTAAGGTCACCGTCGATTTTGTAGTGGGTAAAGACGGTACCATTCGGGACGTAAAAGTGGTGAAGGGTATCGGTTTTGGTTGCGACCAAGAAGCGGTAAGAGTGGTAAGTAAGATGCCAGCTTGGACACCCGGCCGACAAAACGGACGTAATGTAGCGGTGAGCTACAAACTACCCATTAAATTTTCGACTCGCTAAAACATTGTTAAAATTATACAAAAAGCTTCTTTCCAAGTTTGGTGAGAAGCTTTTTGAATTTAAGTAGTTCCTCGGTATAGAAAAATAAATTAACTTCGCATAAAAATATTATTAATATGTCATTGTCGCCACAAACACCTCCTTCGGTTAACGATTTTTTACCCTTAAACGGTACCGATCATGTAGAATTTTATGTAGGTAACGCCAAACAGGCCGCTCATTTTTACAAAACGGCTTTCGGGTTTCAAAGCGTGGCCTATTGCGGACCCGAAACAGGGGTTCGGGATCGTGTAAGCTATGTGTTACAGCAAAATAAAATTCGTTTCGTACTTACCACTCCGTTGACCTCGACGCATGAAATAAACCAGCATATTTTGAAGCATGGTGATGGGGTTAAAATTTTAGCCTTATCGGTTGACGATGCTTATGATGCTTTTGAACAAACCACCAAACGTGGAGCAAAGCCCTACCAGGAGCCCAAAACTATGACCGATGAGTTTGGCGAAATACGCACCAGCGGTATCTATACTTATGGCGAAACGGTGCATCTCTTTGTGGAGCGTAAAAACTATAATGGCCCTTTCATGCCGGGATTTAAAAAATGGGTGACCCCTTTCAATCCGCCTACCGCTGGCTTACTCTATGTAGATCATTGTGTGGGTAATGTAGGTTGGAACCGCATGAACGAAGTGGTGAAATGGTATGAAGACGTGATGGGGTTTAAAAACATTTTAAGCTTCGACGACAATCAGATTACCACTGAATACTCGGCGTTGATGAGTAAGGTGATGAGTAATGGTAATGGCTATGTGAAATTCCCGATTAATGAGCCCGCCGAGGGTAAAAAGAAATCTCAGATTGAAGAGTATATCGATTTTTATGAAGGTGAAGGGGTGCAGCATGTAGCCATTGCTACCAGCGATATTATTACCACCGTGCGCGATTTAAAAAGCCGTGGCGTTGATTTTCTGAATACGCCCAGCACCTATTACGATGACCTGTTAGAGCGTGTAGGCCCCATTGAAGAAGACCTCGCGCCATTGCGTGAACTTGGAATATTAGTGGATCGTGATGATGAGGGTTATTTACTTCAACTTTTTACCAAACCTGTGGAAGACCGTCCGACCTTGTTTTTTGAAATTATTCAACGTAAAGGTGCGAAATCCTTTGGTGCAGGTAATTTCAAAGCTTTGTTCGAGTCGTTGGAACGGGAGCAAGAGTTACGGGGCAATTTATAAAAAGGCTTCATACTCCTCTCGAGAAATCATTTTAGCGCCCATGCTTTCGAGGTGCTCGGTATATACCTGGCAATCAATTAATTTGTAGTGATCGTTTTGTGCGAGCCATACCAGTGCTGCTTTGGAGGCATTACTGGCATGACTGAACATACTTTCTCCACAAAAAACAGAACCTATTTCAACACCATATAAGCCTCCCACTAATTTGTTCTGATACCAGGTTTCATAGCTATGCGCGATCCCTTTTTGATGCAGCTCAATATAAGCTTCTTGCATTTCACGGGTAATCCAGGTGCCCTCCTGCCCTTCTCGCTCGGCAATAGCGCAGCAACGAATTACCTCGGCAAAGGCGGTGTCTTTCCTCATCTCAAACTTACCCGATTTAAGCACCTGCTTCATGCTTTTGGAAATACGTAATTCATCGGGATACAGCACAAAACGCTCGTGCGGACTATACCATAAAATGGGAGTTTCTTCACTATACCAGGGGAAAATGCCCTTACGATAAGCCATCTGTAACCGTTCGGGGCATAGGTCGCCACCATAAGCCAGCAAGCCATCTTCATCGGCAATCGCGGTGTCGGGAAACCAAAAATCGTCGGCTCTTAATTCAATAATCATGGTTTATCGGCATGCAGGTTTGATCGCATCTCATTCCAATTGGGCACCTTCCCCTGTTGAACTTCGACCCTATATCTTGAGAATTCGGCAGCTCTTTTATCATCTTTAAGCTGCGAATAAATATCATATAAACTTTGCAAGCTATACATAAAACTCGGCTGCAGTTGTAAGGCTTTGTATTCCTCGGCAATGGCATCGCTTACTCGGTTTAGCTGTAGGTATGTTTGCGCCAAATTGTGGTGGGTTTGAGGGTATATATCATACACAGAAATAGCCAAGGAATAATAGTTGATGGCGCTGTTATATTCTTTCTTGTCGTTAAGCACCATTGCCAGATTGTTATAAATACGTGCCGACTTTTTGTTGTATTTAATCTCATTTTTATAAAACTTCACCGCATCGGCCCATTGACTATTTCTAACCATGGTTTTTGCGGAGTAAATTAAAACCAGCAATAAAGCCAAAATAACGATGAGCTTCTTTGCGTTGGCATTGGCCTGTTGAACCCCCATCGCTATTATGATGGATACCCCGATAAAAGGCAAATACAGCCAATGTTCCAGATATATTGCATTACTCGGTATGATACCGGATACCGGGATTAAAAATGCAAAGAAAATTCCAATACCTAACATCAAGGTACGGCTTGCCTTGAATGAGTTATAGAAAAGATACGCGAAAGCAACAAGCATCATGAGACCGCCAAAACCAAGAGCCTCGAAGGAAATATAGGCCGCATAGGGCTTTTCAAGATACTGATATGCCGGAAAAACCAACATGCCCATATACCTTGGGAAAATGGTGCAGAAGGTAATAAAACGCACCCAAAGGCTTTGAGTATAGGCATTATCGGCATGGGTTAGGGAGATGTTTCCTGTAAAATTAAAGACTGTAAATTTGAGGAATAGGAAGCCGAGGCAGAGTATTAGCACCATGCCTAAAACCCGTTTCTCTGCCTTTTTAATTTGTACTTTCTGGGGTTGCTGATACACCTCTACCAAAAGCAATACTGCGATGAGCATAATGCTACTCTCCTTGGTAAAAAGAGCCAAGCCCACACTTGCTAGGGAGAACAAAGCGTAATAGATTTTTCTTTCTTTTTTATAATAGAGGTAAGAAATACTAGCGCCTAAAACAAAGAGCATACTTAAGGGATCGCCTAATCCAGAGATATAAGCAACCGCTTCGGTATTGATGGGATGCACCGCAAAAATAGTGGCCGCAATAAATGCAGGCACATTCGCAAAACCCAATAAACCGAGGAACACAAAAAGCAAACATACATTGAGTAGATGCACCAGTACAGAAAACACATGTTGCGGTGTTGCGCCACTGCCTATAATGCTATATATCACAGCATGGCAGAGCGACTGGTTGGGTCGGTAAAAATTACCATCGGGAACCCCGGCACCGTCGGTGGTACTGTGGGTGTAAATTTGTTTCACATGGTTTAAATCGTGCACATACTGGTTGTTTACAATAAAGGTATCATCGTCGAATACATAATCGCCTCTAAGCACGGGTGCATATACACCAAAGGTAAGTAGTGCCAGAAAGATGAAAACATAGACTTTGTTTGCTGCAAATTTTTCCAGGAAATTCATGAGGCAAAATAAGAATTAATTTTTGTTTCAACCTATGGAAGATGGGTTTCTGAATTGTGTATAAAGCGCAGGTGCATGTTGGTGACCGTAATGGTATTGTGGGTGAGGAAAAGTGGTATGTTTTTTCGGTGATTTAGTGCACTCATATGAGTGAAATCTGAGCTACCTTTGTAACATCATGAAAATAGGAATCATACGTGAAGGCAAATTGCCACCCGATAAGCGAACGCCTTTGGTGCCCCACCAATGTTATGAGTTGATGAATAATTACCCTGACGTAAGTATTGTGGTGCAACCTTCGCCTCACCGATGTTTCAATGAAGATGAGTTTGCCCGTTATGGCTGTGAAATTAAAGAAGATTTGAGCGATTGCGATGTGCTGATGGGAATTAAAGAAGTGCCTATTGCCGAATTGATCTCGAATAAAATCTATTTCTTCTTTTCTCATACCATAAAAAAACAAGTACATAACCGCAAGCTCTTGCGTGAGATTCTCGCAAAAAAGATTACGCTTATCGATTACGAGACCTTGGTATGGGAAAATGGAAGTCGGATTATTGGCTTCGGCAGGTTTGCCGGGATCGTAGGAACCCATAATGGCTTTTTAACTTATGGTAAAAAATTTGAGTTGTATCAATTGAAAGCAGCCCACGAATGCCGTAATTTCCTAGAGCTTAAATTGCAATATAAGACCATCACCTTACCCAATATTAAAATTTGTTTAGCTGGCGACGGACGCGTAGGTCATGGGGCGCTTGAAATGCTGCAACACTTAAACATCAAAGAAGTTACCAAACGAGAATACTTGAATTCGACCTTCGACGAGCCTGTTTTTGTGCATTTGCGTGTCGACGACTTATACCAGCGTAAAGATGGTATGGCTTGGGACAAAGCCGACTTTTACCATCATCCTGAATTGTATGACTGCAAATTTCAACCCTACTATTCAACCACTGACTTGATGATTAATGCCATTTTTTGGAAACAGGGGATTCCCGTTTTCTTCACGAAAGAAGAGATGAAGAATACGAGTTTCGCGATTGATGTGATTGCCGATATTACTTGCGATATCGAGGGCTCGATACCTTGTACAGTGAAATCGACGAGCATTGAGAACCCCGTATTTGGCTGGCATTCTTTAAGTGAAAAAGTGGTGGAGCCCTTTTTGAAACATACCGTTGATGTAATGGCAGTGGGAAATTTACCTTGTGAGTTGCCGTTGGATGCGAGCACTGAATTTGGCACATTCCTCATCCATCATGTGCTCCCCGAATTGATCGACAACGAGCGTGGTTTTATCATCAATCATGCTACCATAGCCAGAGAAGGTGCATTAACAGCGTCGTATAAGTACCTCCAGGATTACGTAGAGTAGTGTAGTATAGCCTCCGAATTAATTATTATCCATGGTGAGTTGTCGATTCACTTCTTACCTTTGCACCCTAAAAAAATATCATGCGTTTCAATACCAAAACCATACATGCTGGTTTAGCACCAGACCCTTCAACAGGAGCCATCATGACTCCTATTTTCCAAACAAGCACCTATGTTCAGAATGCGCCCGGCGACCACAAAGGCTATGAATATGGACGTACACAAAACCCCACACGCGATGCTTTGCAAAAAAACTTAGCCGCGTTGGAAAATGGTAAATACGCCTTATGCTATAGCACGGGGTTAGGCGCTATTGATGCTGTCATAAAAACTTTGAATCCGGGCGATGAGGTTTTATCGACCAACGATTTATATGGAGGCACCTATCGTTTATTTGTCAAAGTTTTTGAAAAATATGGTATCAAATTCAGCTTCATCAATATGAGTAATGCCAGTGAGGTAGAACAGCATATCACTTCAAAAACAAAGTTGCTCTGGGTGGAAACACCCACCAACCCGATGATGAATATTATTGACATTGCGGCGATCTCGGAAATTGGAAAAAAACATCATGTGTTGGTATGCGTAGATAACACTTTTGCTTCACCCTACTTACAAAATCCACTCGATTTAGGCGCCGATTTAGTAATGCATTCCTTAACCAAATACATTAGCGGACATAGCGATGTGGTGATGGGGGCTTTAATTACCAGCAACGAAAAACTTCATGAAGAACTGAAATTCATACAAAATGCCACTGGAGCGACCCCTGGTCCGCAGGATTGTTTTTTGGTTTTACGTGGCATCAAAACCTTGCATGTGCGCATGCAGCGTCATTGTGAAAACGGGGCTGCCGTTGCTCACTTTTTAACTGCCCACCCCGCCATCGATAAAGTTTACTGGTGTGGGCTTACCTCGCATCCCAACCATGAGATTGCAAAAAAACAGATGCGCGATTTTGGAGGCATGATTTCGTTTACTTTTAAAAATGATACCATGGAAACCGCACTTGCCTTTTTAAAGAAGATAGAATTATTTGCCTTAGCAGAAAGCCTGGGTGGAGTGGAAAGCTTGGTAGGTCACCCGGCCAGCATGACCCATGCGAGCATTCCGAGAGAAGAGCGATTGAAAAATGGCTTGACCGATGCTTTGATTCGCTTAAGTGTAGGCATCGAAGATATTGAAGATTTGTTAGAGGATTTGCAACAAGCATTAAAAAACTAACGATGATGTTCCTGAAAAGATTATTAGGGTATCTAAATCCGATGGGGTTCTTAACCAAGGCGGTAGAAGGCAGGAAAAATGTAAACCTTCGATTCATGCATGGCATTAACCGCATCAGCATTTGGATGATGTTGTTTGCCGTTGTAGTCATGGTTTTACGATATTTTATTCTTTAGCTGGTCTCAATTATGCCATTTTGTCGGAATCGATTGATTTGTATTAATTTTGCATCACCCATTAAAAATTAATTAATTAAGAATATGGAATTTATTATTTTAGGTATCGGAGCGTTTGTATTGAGTTTATTGGTAAGTTGGCGGTTTAAAAGCAAGATAACCAAATACTCTTTGATACCTCTGCGCAATGGCATGAGTGGCAAAGACATCGCAGAAAAGATGTTGAAGGATCATAATATTTATGATGTTAGAGTGATCAGTGTTGAAGGTCAGCTTACCGACCATTACAACCCACTGGACAAAACAGTGAATTTAAGTGCTGATGTATATGCCGGACGATCTATTACCTCGGCCGCTGTAGCAGCACACGAGTGTGGCCACGCCGTGCAACATGCCAGTGCCTATAGTTGGCTTACGATGCGGAGCAAATTAGTGCCTATCGTGAGTATGTCATCGCAATATGTGCAATGGATTTTACTTGCCGGCATATTTTTAATTAATCGTTTCCCCAATTTGTTACTTATTGGGATTGCGTTATTTGCCCTCACCACTTTATTCTCTTTCATTACGTTACCTGTTGAGTTTAACGCCAGCAGGCGTGCCTTGGCCTGGTTAGACAATACGCATATGCTTGAAACCACAGAGCATGCCAATGCGCAAGACGCTTTAAAATGGGCTGCTATGACCTATGTAGTTGCTGCGGTGGCTTCATTGGCTACCTTGCTATATTATATAATGATATATATGAATAAGGGGCGAGATTAAAAAAAAACAAACCACAAAAAAAACGTACTTCCGATAGCTATCAGAAGTACGTTTTTTTTATTACGCTTATGTTATAATTCAGTCAAAAACTTAGGCGTTCTCCAAAAACTTCGCTCTCATATAATCGCGGTTTAATTGTGCGATATTGGTAAGTGAAATTTCTTTCGGGCACTCGGCACTGCAGGCGCCGGTATTGGTACAGGCACCGAAACCTTCTTTATCCATTTGAGCTACCATGCTAGCCACCCGGGTATAACGTTCGGGTTGTCCTTGAGGTAATTTCGCCAGCTGCGATACTTTAGCGGCAACAAACAACATGGCAGAGGCATTTTTACAGGCGGCCACACAAGCTCCACAACCGATACAGGAGGCACTCATGAAGGCATCATCAGCATCTTCCTTGTTGATGGGTAGACAATTGGCATCCTGGGCATTACCGGTATTCACACTGATATATCCACCGGCGGCGATGATACGATCGAAGGCGCTGCGATCGACCACCAAATCTCTAACTACAGGAAACGCTTTGGCTCGCCAAGGCTCTACGGTAATAGTATCGCCGTCGTTAAAACTACGCATATGCAATTGGCAGGTAGTAACCCCTTCTAATGGGCCATGTGGACGACCATTGATATATAAACTGCAAGTTCCACAAATACCTTCGCGACAATCGTGGTCGAAGGCAATGGGCTCATCGCCTTTATTGACAATACTTTCATTTAACACATCGATCATTTCAAGGAACGACATATCGGGCGATACTTCGTTTACTATATGATCTTCAAAGTTGCCTTTAGCCTGAGCATTTTTCTGACGCCAAACTTTAAGATTTATTTTCATTGATCCGTGACTCATTGTGAACGCTAATTATTTAATTTTTAAATTCCTTCCTCGATGTACGCTTCGAGATGATTTTTTCTTATTTGTATGACCGCTGTGCAATCTTAATATTTTCGAATTTCAATTCTTCTTTGAACAGCTCCCATTGGCTCTCCCCTTTATAATCCCAAACCGATACGTAAGCAAAGTTTTCGTCATCGCGTAAAGCCTCGCCTTCCTCTGTTTGTGATTCTTCACGGAAATGCCCCCCGCAGCTCTCATGACGATTCAACGCATCAATACACATCAATTCGCCCAATTCTAGGAAGTCGGCTACACGAAAGGCGCGGTCAAGCTCCGGGTTAAATTCGTGCTGCACTCCCGGAATTCGCAGGTCGCTCCAGTATTCTTTTCTCAAGGCCTGAATTTCCACGATCGCCTCTTTCAATCCCTTCTCATTACGGGCCATACCACATTTATCCCACATTATTTTGCCCAGACGCTTGTGAAAACTCTCCACCGTTTTGGTTCCTTTGATATTGAGTAATGTGTCTAATACTTTTTGCACTCTTTGTTCTGATTCTACAAAAGCAGGGTGGTTGGTATCGATGGCTTTGGTTGCAATTTCTTTGCTGAGGTAGGCTCCGATGGTGTAAGGTATTACATAATATCCATCGGCCAACCCTTGCATCAATGCCGAAGCGCCGAGCCTATTGGCTCCATGGTCGCTAAAGTTGGCTTCGCCTAAGCAATACAATCCTGGTACCGTGGTCATCAAATCGTAATCTACCCATAAGCCCCCCATGGTATAATGCACTGCAGGGTAAATACGCATAGATGCTTCGTACGGATTATCGCCAGTGATCTGTTTATACATATCAAAGAGGTTACCGTATTTTTCCTTTATCACCTCTTTGCCTAATTTCAGAATTTCCTCGTCGGTAGCGTTCGGGAGTCCTTGTTTAGACGCTTCCACTCTGCCGTAACGCATCATATTAAATTTGAAGTCGAGGTATACGGCCATTTTGCTCGGACCCACCCCAAAACCAGCATCACAGCGCTCTTTGGCAGCGCGGCTGGCCACATCGCGAGGCACCAAGTTTCCGAATGCCGGATACCTTCTTTCCAAATAGTAGTCGCGTTCTTCTTCCGGGATATCGTTAGGGCTTCGGTCATCGCCTTGTTTTATAGGTACCCATATTCTTCCGTCGTTACGCAACGATTCGCTCATGAGCGTGAGTTTGGACTGGTGGTCGCCACTTACGGGGATACAGGTAGGGTGTATTTGGGTGAAGCAGGGGTTACCCATGACAGCCCCTTGCTTATGAGCACGCCAGATGGCTGTAACATTGGCTCCCATAGCATTTGTACTGAGGTAAAATACATTTCCGTAACCTCCAGAGCAGAGGAGCACGGCGTGTCCGAAATAGCGTTCTAGCTCGCCTGTAACCAGATTCTTGGCAATGATACCTCTGGCCTTGCCGTCGATGGTTACCAAGTCGAGCATTTCATGACGTGCAAACATCTGCACCGTGCCCATACCTACTTGTCGTTCCATAGCGGAATAGGCTCCAAGTAATAGTTGCTGACCTGTTTGTCCGGCAGCATAAAAAGTACGTTGTACCTGTGTTCCTCCAAAAGAACGGTTACTTAGGAGCCCACCATATTCGCGTGCGAACGGCACTCCTTGAGCTACGCATTGATCAATAATGCTGGAGCTTACTTCTGCCAATCGATGCACATTACCTTCACGGGCACGATAATCGCCCCCTTTGATGGTGTCATAAAATAAACGATAGGTACTATCACCATCATTCTGATAATTTTTTGCAGCATTGATACCCCCTTGAGCGGCGATGCTATGAGCACGTCGTGGAGAATCCTGGAAGCAGAATACTTTTACTTTATAACCCAATTCGGCCAACGATGCCGCAGCAGAGGCCCCAGCCAAACCTGAACCGACAATCAAGATTTCCAGATTGCGTTTATTTGAAGGATTCACTAAAGGAACTGAACTTTTGTATTTACTCCATTTAGTTTCAATGGGTCCTTCAGGTATTTTGGATTCTAATTTAGACATGATATATATTTTATTTGAACTCCTACGGATCTGTTAATAATGAATTACTCCTGGGTGGTAAGGGAATTTAATAGCCTCTAAGATACATCACGATGGGCATGGCCGCAAACAATAAAGGTATCAAGATACTGTAAATGATGCCGGCAATTTGAATTAGCGGGGTGTATTTTTTATGATTTATTCCGAAGGTTTGAAAAGCCGATTGAAAGCCATGCAGGAGATGATAAGCCAGTGAAATCATAGCAAGAACATAAAGGATAACCACCCAGAGGATCGAAAAGGTATCCACCATTTTCGCATAGAGACTGTCCATTAACACGCCATCGACTTCGATTTCTTCCAATCCTGTGATACGCGATTTAACCCAAAAATGAGCCAAATGAATGATTAGGAAAATTAGTATAAGCGTACCAAGCAAACCCATACTCCGGCTATACCAGGGGCTGCTGTTGACAAATTTCGCATAGCCCTCGGGGCGAGCCTTCGCGTTGGTGAGGGTGACCCTAACCGACTGCAGCACATGCCAGATCAAACCTAAAAAAAGCACCACTTCGCCGAGGCGAATAAAAAAGTTAGTGCCCATAAAATGTGCTGCCTTATTAAACATTTCTCCATCGTCTGGAAAAAAGACCAGTGCATTTACGCCACAGTGCACCATTAAAAACAGCATTAGAAATAAACCCGTGATTCCCATCACCATTTTTTTGCCTAGGGTAGAAGTAAGTGTTTGTGTAAACCAGCTCATGGTATTCGTGAAACGTTAGAAAACCTATATTTTTGAAAGTACAAGATTAGAGTTATTTGAAAAAAGATAACCCTTTTAAAAACTTGGCAAAGATAGAATCGTACATTTGAATTTTCAAAACTAAATCGCACTTACACTCTTAAATGTTTTGCACTACTTATACACTTTCTAAATAATGCAGCAAAAGACGCATGGCATTGTACTTCACGCCTTAAAATACGGCGACAGCAGTCTTATTGTAAAAATTTTCACACAAGATTTTGGGCTGAAGAGTTTTATGGTTAAAGGATTTAGAAGTAAGACAAGCAACCTTCGTGCTTCTCTTTTTATGCCACTCACGCTCTTGACGATGGACATAGGCACCTCAAAAACAACTTCTAATTTTAGTGTATTAAAAGAGGCCAATTGCCATGAGCCTCTGCATCATTTGCAAAGCGATTTTGGCAAGCAGGCCATTGCCTTATTCATGGCAGAGGTGCTTTACAAAACCATTGCTGACGAAGCTGCCCATGAAGATCTATATTATTTTATAGAGGGCCTTTTAAAATTTCTGAATGAAGCGGAGTCGGCTCCTTCCATTTTCCCCCATTATTTTCTGGTGAGATACAGTCGATATTTGGGATTGTTCCCCCACGACGACGGAGAGTTACAGTCTCCGTTTTTTGATATGCGTGATGGTGTTTTTAATAAGCATCAGCACCTTCACTCCGATTTTATGATGGAGGAGGAGAGCCGGGCCTTAAAGCAGCTCTTAGAAATACCGCTCAGTAAGTTACATGAACTCAAGATGGGGAACACCTTAAGAAATAATTTATTAGTCGACCTCTTGCAATACTACAAAATTCACTTGCTCAATTTCAGGGAAATAAAATCACATCTGGTGTTGGCGGAGGTACTTCGGGGATAGCGAAAATGCATAGCACTTGCCCTCCTTTTCACTTCGATCTCAAAAAAAATCAAATATTCACTAATGCTTCGGCGGCCTTTTCGAGGGTTTCATTATCTTTTGCAAAACAGAGGCGAAGCACTTTGTTATCGGTGTTATTATGATAAAAAACAGAGGTAGGAATGCTTGCTATTTTATGCTCCACCGTCAATTTTTTCGCAAACTCCACATCGTTCATCTCGCTTATTTTTTCGTAGCCCACACTTTGAAAGTAGCTGCCGTTACAATTCAGCAACTTAAATTTACTTCCTTTTAGCAACTTCCTGAAATAGTCGCGTTTCTCTTGATAGAATGCCGAAAGGCCAAGGTATTCTTCCTCCCTTTTAAGATGTTCGGCAAGGGCGTATTGAATTGGGGTATTGGCCGCAAATGCCATAAACTGGTAGGCTTTGCGAATTTCTTTGGTAATATTTTCGGGCGCTAAGAAGTAGCCCATTTTCCAACCCGTGGTATGGTATGTTTTCCCAAAGGAGCTAATGACCACGCTATGCTCAGCCAATTTAGGGAAGCGGCATACGCTCTGGTGTTCGAGCTCATCAAAAATAATATGTTCGTAAACCTCATCGCTGAGAACTATGATATCGGTATTGTCAACAATCTTCTCCAGTTTCTGCATATCGGAGGCCGTAAGCACGGTTCCTGTAGGGTTATGTGGTGTGTTGATGATAATCAGTTTTGTTTTAAAAGAGACTAATTTTTTCACCTCATTCCAATCGATCGTATATTTAGGGAATTGCAGTCGGGCATATTTGGCTACTCCACCCGCAAGCCTTACCGCCGGTGAATAAGAGTCGTAGCATGGCTCTACAATGATGACTTCGTCGCCCGGAATGACGAGTGCTTCAATGGCGGCATAAATAGCCAAAGTGCCTCCAGGCGTAATGGTGATTTCTGTTTCCGGGTTATAATTTGCCGAATATAATTTCTCGGTTTTCATCGCAATTTGTTCACGCAAAGACATCAGTCCGGGCATGGGCGCGTATTGGTTGAAGCCCTTCGTCATGTATTTATTCACCAGGGCTATCAAGTCTTTGCTGCACATAAAATTCGGAAATCCTTGTGCCAAATTGATGGCTTCATGCTCGTTGGCCAATTGCGACATTACCGCGAAGATGCTGGTACCTACGCCTGGAAGTTTAGATTTTAGGACGCCATTAAATTGCATTATATTATTTTTATTATTTCTATTTTTAAAAGAATATCTGACCTCGAAAAAAAAGTGGCAGCCCTCCCAAATAAATTTGTCCAGGATAGATATACTCGCTGTTTTTTGTTCTAACTACATCGGTAAAAAGACCCAAGCTATATCCATAAGTGCCATAACCGAAGCCCACGAGAAATCCAGGATTCCAAATTCGTTTGCCCGGCAGGATATAATTTTCAAAGTTAATGTATTCGAACTGAGCTTGAGCAAAAAATAAATTCAGCAGGTGTTGTCGCACAAAAATATCAGGGCCATATTGAAAATAAGAATTGCCCTTACTAGTAACCCCAAAGAGTTGCAGTCCGACACCGACGATGGTATTCTCTCGCACCTTATAGCCTACCTGTGGTGAAATTTCAAAAAGGGTAAACGGAGCATAATACGACAGTCCTAAGTTTCCTCCAAAAACCAAATTTGGTTTTATTGCATTCCAGTCTATAGAATGAACCGTTGTATCCTCCAGGGTTTTGGCCACCTCCTCCTCTTGTTCATCTTTAGTTGGGTTATTTACCTGAGCATAAATTGCATTGCCCAAAAAGAGGAATACCGTAATCAGGATTACCTTTACACTTTTCATAGTGCAATTTTAAGCTAAAGAAAAGAAAAACACTCCATTTGGATTGTTATTTGTTTCTAACATTCGAAACAAATACGCTCTGGCAGGCCATAAAAAGCAAAATGTCATTGTTTTTTATGACAAAACTATCTTCTTTAATATGAATTTTTAATTTAGATTTGCTTTTTACGGCTCACCGGGAATGAAGCAATTTTTACTTGTCCTGTTTTTTCTTATTTCTTTAACCAGCTTAGCGCAGCGTTTTCGTTGGGCTCAGGGTGCCAGTGGCCAAAATATGGTATACTACCGCAGTGCCACGGATAAGCATGGTAATGTTTATGTAACTGGTTATTATAATAATACCGCGAATTTTAGTGGCACTAACATCAGCAGTGTTGGTGCTCAAGATATCTTTTTAGCCAAATATGATACTACTGGAGCCTTGCTTTGGGTAACGAGTGCAGGAAGCACTGGCTATGACCAAGGCTATTCGTGCGCCGTCGACACTGCGGATAATTGTTATTTGGTAGGAACCTTCTCAGGCACCTGCACCTTCAGTAATGGCAAAGTGATGTACTCTTTAGGCAATACCGATGCCTTTCTAGCCAAGTACAACAAAAACGGACTCTGTCAATGGGTAAACCGATTTGGTAGTAATGCTGCAGAGCAGGCTTATGGCGTAGACTGTACCCCCAATGGTACTGTTTATGTAACGGGGTATTTCACAGGCTTTTGCGCGTTTCTGAGCCAAACGAATCCACTTAATAATATGTACCTCACGGCCATTGGCAACTATGAGGTTTTTCTAGCAAAATACAATAGCAATGGTGTTGTTGCTTGGGTAAAAGCGGCCGGTGGATATGGTTATGATTACGGTTATGATGTGAGCGTTGACGACTCGGCCAATGCCTATATAGTTGGATGGTACCAGGGCAACGCCAATTTCGGTACCATTAACTTAAGTGCCTCAACCACATGGTATAATGGCTTTGTAGCAAAATACAACAGTTCTGGCACCGCCATTTGGGCCATCAACTGCCCAAGTGGAAGCCAATATGGTTATGCTTATGCCATTGGTGGTGATGGGTATGGAAATTTATTTGTGACAGGCTACTATTATGGCAATGCGACATTTGGGTCCATCACCTTAAATGCCCCCACCAACGGCTACGGGTCATTCATCGCAAAACTCAACACCAATGGCGTTTTTGAGTGGGCCAAAAACATTCAAAGTGCAGGCAATGCCTGGGCCTTTGGTTACGATGTTACAGGCAATGCCTCTGGAGCGTGTTTTGTAACAGGCATTGTGTATAATTGGAATTTGGGCAATACCGTCACTCCATGGGTATGTAACACTCCATTCCCCTATTATAATACGCATAATGGTTGGTCGGGCTATCATTGTTACGGCGTGAAATACAAAGCCAATGGCGATTGTGGATGGAGCATTCGTGGCTCGAGCGAACCAACGGGTGTGGGCTGGTCGTATGCCTATGGCTATGGCATCAGTGTCAATGATTTTGGAAGTGTCTATGTTTCAGGTTATAATACCAGCAATTTACGATTTTATCTCAATTCAGATACGGTAAATAGCTATGGAAATGTATCGGGTAGCTCTTGGGGCACATTTTTATCTCATTGGGAGGATGATAATTTTATATTAATTGGCAGAACGAAACTCACCTTATGCCCGGGTGATTCTTTTTATTTGCCTTATAAAGCTTATGGCGTTTATGCCGACTCGAATATTTACAGAGTTCAAATAAGCGACGGCAATGGAGGTTTTCAGGCCTTTCAATATGTAGGTCAAAAAAAGAATGCTTCACAGGATGATAGTATCATGGTTCATATCCCCAATAATCTTCCCAACGGTTTGGGGTATCGATTTAGGGTGGAAGCTTCTGCTCCGCTTACCAGAAGTAACAAATCATTAAACGATGTAGCAATTGTGAGGCCGGTAGCTAATATTCTGGTGCCCGACGACACGTTGTGCTTGGGCGACAGTCTTAAACTTAATTGTTCATTTGCCTATAAATATCGTTGGTATAGTAATTTTACGATTCGTGATTCTGCCATTGCCGCCCCTTTTGTGAGTCCTCCAGCAACTACGAAAATTTATTTGCGCACCCTCAACCTGGCTGGATGCGAAAACTACGATAGTATTCAACTTGTTGTGCTACCTCGACCTGTGGCCGTGGCTGGAAATGACACCAGTGTTTGTATTGGCGACAGTTTGCAATTGCACGCCAGTGGTGGCACCGTTTACCGATGGTATCCAGCCATTGGATTGAGCGATAGCACGATTCCCAATCCGAAAGTACGGTTAAGCGCCGACAGAACCTATCACGTTATTGTGGGCAACCGATTTTGTGTTGACGAAGACCAGATTAATCTCACCCTTCGGACGCCACTTCAAATACTCGGTTTCTTCGATACCACCATTTGTAAAGGACAAAGTGCTTTGTTACATGTGACTCCGCAAGGTGGTTACTCGCCTGGACACACGCTGACATGGAATAACGGCGTAGGTCAAGGAAATTTTCTGGTTGTTTCACCAGCAGTAACAACTACCTATCGCGTCATCTTGAGTGATGGATGTACGGTACTCAACGACACCGCCTTTATTACCGTTACCGTTCGGCCTAAATTGGCTTTAACGCCTCGACTCGATACCACCATTTGTAAAGGACAAAGTGTGCTGCTTTACACCTCCGGCACTGGCGGATTTTCACCTAATTATTCATATCTGTGGAATAACAACGCAGGAAGTGGGAAACAAGTTTTTGTTTCGCCATTAGTGACGACTACTTACAAAGTTATACTTAAAGACTATTGTACCACTCAAAATGATAGTGCTTTGGTTACTGTTTTTGTTCGTGGCGACCTAAAGGTAACGGCGTCGAATGACACCGAAATTTGCATTGGTCAGAGTGCTAAGTTACATGTTGTGAATACCACCGGAGGCGATATCAACAACTACGGATATCGATGGTATAATTCCAATAATTTATTGATAAGCACGGTTTCAAGCTGTATTGTTTCGCCGATAGCTACTTCGAATTATTTTGTCGTGGTGAACGATAACTGCACAAGCAATTCGGACACCGATTATGTAACGGTAAATGTGAGGCCGGAATTAACCGTTGTAGCCATGTCCGACACCACGATTTGCAAAGGAACGGCGACGCTGCTCAAAGTAAAAAACGCCTCCGGCGGGTATGCACCTACCTACACCTATACTTGGTATGATGGAGTTTTCAATGTGTTAGGTACAGGATTGCAATTGATGTCGCCCATCGTCAATACTCCGAGTAAATTTTATTTGGTACTACGTGATAATTGCACCTACAAAAATGATACTGATGAGGTAGAAGTTTTTCCTTACAATCCATTAAAAGTTGTTGCCCGATTGGATAGTATAATCTGTATCGGCCAGTCGACAAAACTTTATGCGCAGGCATCGGGTGGCGACAGCCTTCATTATTCATACCGGTGGCTCGATTCGACTACGAACGCCTACCTTGGAACAGGAAATTATTTCTCGGTAACACCCGTGGCCACCACCACCTATAAAGTTATTTTAAGCGACAATTGCACCCCCATAAACGACATCGACTATGTAAAAATTATCCATCGCCCGGCCTTGGTAATTAAGTTCCCCAAAGACACTTCTATATGCCAAGGGAATACGGTAGACCTTTTTGTGGATGGTAGTGGAGGCGATAGCACTAGTTATGAGTTTAGATGGGACAACGGTTTAGGGAGTGGCCGATCGACCCAGGTCACGCCGATGGTCTCGTCAACATACAAGGTGATATTAACTGATTACTGCACCTTAAAATCGGACTCAGCTATCATAAAAATTACCGTGAGCGACGCCTTGAAAACCAATGCAGGTATAGACAAATCAATCTGTTATGGCCAGAGTCTTATACTTAATCCAACGGTAACCAGCGGGGGCAAGCCTTCAAGTTATCGTTACCAGTGGGTTGATTTGAATCTGAACAGTGTCGTATCCAATACCAAATCAGTCATTGTATCGCCGAAAACGACCACAACCTATCGACTTATCCTGAGTGATAATTGCACCGTTCTAAATGATAGTGATGAGATCAATGTCACCGTTTCGGTAGCCTTAAAAATAAAAATTATTTCCCCATCGATAAACATTTGCCGTGGACAAAAAGTAACACTACAAGCTCAGGGTAGTGGAGGATACGACGCCTCCTTGTTTCAATATCAGTGGATGAATAACCTCGGCAATAAATCGAACATTACCTTCTGGCCCGATAGCACACGTTATTATAAAGTAACCTTAAGCGATGGATGTAGTGATGCGGTGAGCGACTCCGTATTTATTGCCGTAGAGCAATTACCCCAACCCAACTTCACTGTTGCCGACAGTGTTGGATGTAATCCATTTACAGTTCAGTTTATGAACACCAGCACCAACAATTTGAATGGCAAGTATCTTTGGTATTTTGGCGATGGCTCACAAGATACGACAGGGTCGCCCAGCCACACCTATCTCAAAGCCGGCAAGTATTCGGTAGAATTGCGAATTACGTCACCAACAGGCTGTTCCAATTCCATATTAAAATCAAATTTTATAGTAAACAATATCAGCCCTATAGCCAAGTTTACCGCCTCCCCAGTAAAGGTAAAAGTGTCGAACGGTAATGTTTATTTTACCAGTAAAAGTTTATATTCCGACTCCGTTCAAATGCTGTATGGTGATGGACAACAACTCGATTGGACCGCCAATAAACAATGGCTACACCATTATACCGACACTGGAACTTATATCGTTCAACTTACCGTGAAGAACAATTTCAACTGCAGTTCGTCGGCCTTCGATACCTTGGTCATAGAAGAAGATTATAATTATTTCATGCCTAATATTTTCTCTCCCAATAACGACGGGAAAAACGAAGTCATAAGGCCATCCATCACCTTTGTGAATCGGTATGAATTTAAAATTTATGACCGCTGGGGATCACTGATTTATGATTCCTCTCCCCAGATATGCAGTGCAAAAGAGCCCTGTGGATGGGATGGAACTTATCATGGATTGCCTGCACAAGAAGAGGTATACCTTTACCAGCTATATATACTTGACCAATCGGACAGAGAACATTTTGAGCGAGGCACCTTCATGTTGGTTCGTTAGTGCAGGTGCGCTATAGCAAAACGGCACGGCGTTTTTGGTTTATTGAGTGTATTTTATTTCAAACTTTTGAAGTGTGTCATTTTTTTTCTTATTTGCATCTATAATTTTGCAGTGAAGTTATTATTTCACTAATTTTTTAATCTCCTTCAAACAAAAATTTCTTTTTTTATGAAAAAATTAATTCTCATCCTAACAGCCATCATGGTGAGCTACTTAGGAAAATCACAGATCGACATTCGCGGAAAAGTAAAAGACAAAGTAAACCAACGTGTGGAACAGAAAGTAGATGAAGGCATTGATAAAGGCCTCGACGAAACCGAAGCCGCTGCCAAGGAGAGTGCCAAGAAAAAAGAAAAAGATTCGAAAGCAAAAACCACGGATTCGAATTCGAAGGAAAACACCACTGAAACACAGAATTCAGAGAATAAAAATACAGCTTCTAAGCCGGGGCCATCATCGGGCAAAGATGATATTAAGAGCTTCTCCAAATATGATTTTATTCCGGGTGATAAGGTGATTTTCTATGAGGATTTTACGCAGGATGCCATTGGCGATTTCCCTGTAAACTGGAATACCAATGGGTCAGGTGAGGTGGTTACCTTGAGTAGTTTCGATGGTCGTTGGCTTAAATGGAGTGCCGGTGTTTCTTATTCTCCTAATTTATCCACTCCTTTTCCTGATAATTTCACCCTTGAGTATGACCTGCTCATGCAGAAGCCTGAAGGTAAAGAAGATCCGTATTTTGGGTTAACCATTTACTCCTCCGATAAAGATCTGGTAAACAGCGATGGAGTTGCTATAGGCACTGCCGCCATGCAGCTTATCACACAAAGCTCATGGGATGTAGTTGGTTGGAATGGAACCGATGCTGAACCAATAGGTTCAAGTGCCCAGGTGTCTAATTCGAACTACTATAATCAAAAAGTTCATATCTCTATTTGGGGTCAAAGACAACGGATGCGCGTGTATGTGAACGAAATAAAAGTATTAGATCTACCGAAAGCATTTCCTGCTAATGCGAAATTAAACAGGGTGAAGTTCTCCAATAACCCGGGCTTAAATTTTAGTAATGATGATGCCGGTCCAATTTTTATGAGCAACGTGCGCGTAGCTATTGGAGCTGCCGATATGCGTAGCAAACTAATTACCGATGGAAAACTCGTAACGCATGGTATTTTGTTTGATGTAAACTCCGATAAAATAAAAGGAGAATCGTATGGCACCTTAAAAGAAATTGCACAGGTTTTGAAAGACAATCCAACAGTGAAAGTGAAAATCGTCGGACATACCGATAGTGATGGCGATGACCAATCGAACCTTGATTTATCGAAGAGAAGAGCCGCTTCGGTTAAAAGTTCGTTAAGTAAGGATTTTGGAGTGGATGCCTCACGCATGTTAACAGATGGGAAAGGCGAAAGCGAACCCTCTGCTCCAAATACGACACCTGAAGGGAAAGCCAATAACCGAAGAGTGGAATTTTTAAAATTATAAGCCCTTAAAGCCCCTTATAGAATTAGTGTAACCCATAGAAACTAAATTATGGGTTATACTTTTTTGTTTCAAGCAAGTGGCCACTTAATAACGTGCCCAAGCTATTTGCCCCCTCTTTATTGAGATGATTTACGTCGTTAAATCGGCCTTCAAAAATACGATAGCGTGAATCATTGGATTTTGTAAAATCATCTACTTCTAATTGGTATTCTAACGTTAGCTTGCTCATGATACTGTCATTCCTTTCAAGCCATTTTTGATCTAAAGATCGATTGTAATTTTGCATTACTGGCGGAGCTACAAGTAGTATTTGAATCTTTCTCTCTTTCAATAATGCGATTATGTTTCTGAGCGCCGTAGTATTCTTGGAAACATTTTCGAGTCTCAAACTTTGAGTATGCATCCTTGCTCTTTGTTGTGCAAATTCATCTGTCAAATTGCTTGAGTCATGCCCATCGGCCCTCATCCAGCCGTTGGCTTGAATGCCATTGACCAGGTCGGTTTTGAAATTAGTGAGTGCCATTTTAAATGCCTCATAAGGCGTATAACGCAACGTGTTGGAGTAATCCTTCAAATCGAAATTATTATTTAAATCCACCCCATAATGCTTCTTATAAAAAGAGATGCGCCAAGCCTCCTCTCCACTGGCTAAATCATCACCAAAAGAAAGATAAGTCAATCCTAGAACCACAAGTTTTAATTGCGGCAACTGGCTTAAATATTTTTGAAGAATGAGTTCGTCGACCACATAATTTTGGCTTACTTGTGCCATATTGAAAGCCGGCTGAGGTAAAAAATCAGGGTTTATTCCTTTCAACATTTCCGAGTTACCCAATATCAAAACTTTGCAACTGTCTTTGATTGAATTAAAATGTTTAATCTTAAAGGAATATGAATTTTCAAGCATGCCCAAACGATACTCCAGATAAAAATAAAACATCCAGGCAGGCGAAGTATACAGCATTGTTTTATAAATTATTCTTATCAGCGTTCTCATGATTCTAAAATTGAAAATAGATAAAAGTACGATGCTCAAACACCCCGAAAAGAAGCATTAAAATAAGTAAAAGATTGAGGAAAATAATTTTATACCCTCGTGCTGTTTCATGCCACCATAGGATGACAGATTTTGTTTTGGTGAACCATTCAACGGCGAGCATGAACGCGAGCATGACGAGACCAATAAGCCAAACATGCCGTTCCACATCGATGGTCTTTAGGGTGCGCCACGACAAATCGGAAAAGGCGTGTGTTACGATATAAGAAGCGTCGGAGAGCGAGGAAGCCCTGAAAAATATCCAACAAAAATCGATTAGAAAAAAAACCATCGTCATTTTAAGGACAGTGGGTACTTTAATGGAAATTTTGGAGAGGTATTTATCCATAAACACGAAGATGCCGTTGAGGATGCCCCAAACAAGGTACGTGTAATTGGCGCCATGCCAGAGCCCACTTAAAGCGAAGGTGATAAACAAATTTCTAAAAAACCTTTCTTTATTACCTCCTAGCGGCACATATACATACTCTTTAAACCAACTTGAGAGAGACACATGCCAACGCCGCCAGAACTCGCTTACACTAGAGGAAAAATAAGGCAAATCAAAGTTAATACTGAGGTCGAAGCCAAGGATTTTAGCGGTTCCTTTTGCGATATCGCTATAGCCACTAAAATCGCCATAGATTTGAAATGCGAACAATACAGTGGCTGTAATTAAAGCCCAACCTGTATGGCTTTGTGGAGAATTGTAGACGGCATCGACCAACATAGAAAGATTATCGGCGACGACTATTTTCTTAAACAATCCCCAGAGAATCCATTTTGCTCCGATAGAAAAATTCTCAAACAGAAAATGATGCTCTTCTTTGAACTGATGCAGCAATCGTTGTGGTCGCTCAATGGGTCCGGCCACGAGTTGTGGAAAGAACATTACATATAAGGAATAAACAAGAACATTTCTTTCGGCTTTTTGCTTGCCGCGATATACCTCCACCGTGTAACTAATGGCTTGAAAGGTATGAAACGACAGGCCGATAGGAAGCAGAATATGCCATAAAGAGAATGAGGCATTGGCTGGGACAAGCTGAAATAGGGCTGAAATATTTTCCCCAATAAAATTCGCATACTTAAATATCCCTAAGGCACCTAAATTGGCTATCAATGAGGCATAGAGCCATCTTTTCTGAAGTTTTCTATTTCCCGTATTGAATTCAATTTTGATTCCGGCGATATAATCAACTGCAATAGTATAGGCTAAAATTAAGATGTAAACCGGATTGAAATACATATAAAAATAGCAGCTCGCAAGCAACAAAAAAACATTTCGAAAACGCGCAGGCAACAAAAAATAGCCGGCGATGACCAGCGGAAAAAAAATTACAAATGCGAGCGAGTTAAAAAGCATAAGTGCAAGGCAAAACTAATTTTTTATTTGTGTTTATGGAGGTAAGTTTTTTACTGCCGTTTATTTTACAATTGTTTAACGTATCGAATTATACACAAGGTGCAGATACTCGCTGAGAACCCTTATTTTTGCAGTGTATGGGAGTTATTAATTTGTTGCCCGATCATACCGCCAATCAGATTGCGGCAGGAGAAGTAGTGCAACGTCCGGCGAGTGTGGTGAAAGAGCTTTTGGAGAATAGTGTGGATGCCAAAGCCACCAAGATAACCCTACATATCAAAGAAGGAGGAAAAGCCTTGATACAGATTACAGACAATGGTTCGGGCATGAGCGATGTGGATGCCCGACTTTGTTGGGAACGACATGCCACGAGCAAGCTGAATACCATTGAAGATTTATTTGCATTACAAACTTTCGGATTTCGAGGCGAAGCCCTCGCCAGCTTGGCGGCCGTAGCGCAGGTGGAAATGAAAACAAAGCGGGCGCAAGACGAAGTAGGCACCCATATAGTGATTGAAGGAAGTCAGGTAAAAATGCAAGAAGTGGTGGCCACCTCCGTGGGGACCTCCATTATAGTTAAAAATCTATTTTTTAATGTGCCTGCCCGACGCACCTTTCTAAAGAGTGATTCGGTAGAGTCGAACCATATTATTGAAGAGTTTTTGCGTGTGGCACTGGCCAACCCACAGATTGGTTTTTCGATGACCAACAACGATAGTGAAGTTTTTCATGTTTTGCCAGGCACCTTGAAACAACGTATCATTGGCTTGTTTGGCGACAAATACAACGAGCAAATTTTAACCGTAAACGAATCGACACAAATTGCAAACATCTATGGTTTTGTAGGAAAGCCCGATTTCGCCAAGCGCACCAGGGGTGAACAGTTTTTCTTTGTGAACCAACGATTCATTAAAAACGCTTATCTCAACCATGCAGTGGTAGGAGCTTATCAAGATTTGCTGCCCACCGACAATTTTCCGTTTTATGTACTCTTCCTTGACCTTGACCCCAGCACTATTGACATCAATGTACATCCAACCAAGACAGAGATAAAATTTCGTGATGAGAAAAATTTATACGCCATACTTAAAGCGGTCGTAAAACGAACCTTAGGACAGCATACGATCACACCACAGTTTGATTTTGAAACCCCTGCTGCGATACAAAACTTCGACCCCAACTTTTTTAACAAAGACTTTATGCCCTCTCCTCCTCAAATTAGGGTGGATCAAAATTACAATCCTTTCAATACCGAGCGTCAGGGCTCCCATGAAGCCAATTTTCGAGAACAAAGCAACCAGAAAAACTGGCAGGAGCTTTATACTTCATCACAAGAGCACCATAGCCCTACAGAGAGCCCTAATACGCAAGCTTCTTTGGGCCAAAGCATGCAGCAAGAAGAGGAAGATGGACAGAAGCAATTCATGCAAATACATAAACGTTATATTGTTACTTCCATCAAAAGTGGCATCATGCTCATTGACCAACAGGCCGCACATGAGCGAATTCTATACGAACGCTATTTGGAAGAAATGGAAAAAAATAGTGGCGTTAGCCAACAAGTATTATTCCCGGTTGTTCTCCAGTTCAGTGCCAGTGACCTGGTTCTATTTCAAGAACTCAGAAATGAATTTAAAGCGTTAGGATTTGTATTAGATGATTTTGGCAATAATCAAATTGTAATTAATGGGCTCCCGGCTGAAGTGAATGAGAGTCCTCAGCTTCTCTTGGAGAGTATGTTGGAACAATATAAGACCTACAAAACGGATGTAAAAATCACTTCCCGAGAAAGTGTAGCACGTAGCTTATCAAAACGACTCAGCATCCCTCACGGAAAAACTCTAGACCCCATGGAGATGAGAAATATGATCGATGAACTCTTTGCCTGCACCATGCCTTACCATACTGCTGATGGGAAAGTAATAGTTCGTACTATTTCAATGGATGAGTTGGAACGGATTTCCTGATGGGTTGTCTGTGGTTTTCTTCTCTTGCATAACGCCCCTTCTTCTTTCTTGATTATCTCAAAAAGCTAAGTGATTATAGATGCCGACTTCCTCAGCAATAAATACTCATTCAACAGTTTATGGAACGGCACCACGTGTCTAAATCAATGCCATTATATTTGGAGTTGCATCCTGACGAAACTTGAAAGGAGGGCTCGGGAGCCGTCTCGCTTTCAAGTTTCGTTAGCACACCTACACTACTGGTCTATACTGTAAGGCGATTGGATACCTCTTCTTTCGCCTGTTGAATACGTTTTGTTTGGCGTCTGCGTTGTTGTTTTAATTTCAACCGGAAGCGAATCAAGTACATGCTTGGTGCAACAATCAGGGTTAAGAAAGTAGCGACAACTAAACCATAGATGATAGTCCAGGCAAGAGGTCCCCAAAATACAACACTCTCACCACCGAGATAAAAGTTAGGTTTAAACGCGGTAAATAAGCCACCAAAATTTATATTCACGCCCACAGCCAAAGGAATCAATCCTAATATCGCAGCCAAGGCGGTAAGAAGCACCGGAGTCATACGCGTTACACCACCTTCAATAATAGCCTGACGTGTGCGCATGCCACGTGCCTTAAGCTCATCAATAAACTCGATTAAGATGATTCCGTTTTTTACGACGATCCCCGCCAGGGCAAGAATACCTACGCCCGACATGGCAATAACAAATGGCCGGCCTGAGATGGCATAACCTAAAAACACGCCCGACAAACTAAACACAATAGTTGAAAAAATAATTAATGGCTTGGTACTCGAATTAAACTGGATTACGATGATAACAAACATCAAAGCGATTGAACCCAAGAAGGCCCAAATTAAAAAGATGCTGGTCTCTGCCTGATCTTCCTGTGCACCACCTTGTTTAATATCATAGTCATCGGAAATGCGCACATCGCTCAATATTCTCTTCAATTCCGCATTCACCTGATTACTATTAAAACCTTTTACCAATCCACTATAAAGTGTCACCATCCGGCGTTGCCCTTTACGGTTGATGCCATTATAATTCTTCGCATTTTCTATCGTTGCAATAGAAGCTAGAGAAACTGTTTTTAATTGGCCAGTACTCATATCCCTAAACGTGATATTCATACGTAATAGGTCTTCCGGCTTTTGTCGGTATTGCTCTTGCAATCGCACAATAATTGGAATCTCATCTTCACCGTCGCGCAATTTAGAGGGGTTGCGGCTTCCGTTCAAACTCGCAAACATGGAACCTCCAATTTGTCCTACCGACAATCCTTCTTTGAGTGCTTTTGTTTTATCGATCACCACCTTAAATTCGGGCTTATCCAAGATAAGATTTGTTTTCAACTCATCGATACCTTGAATGCCCGACGAGCTTATTAATGCTTTCACGCGCGACGAGATGGCCACCAGTGAGTCAAAATTATCACCCATGATTTCAATTTGTATATCTCTACCAGTGGGTGGGCCGTTTTGTTCTTGCTCCACAGAGATTGAAGTGCCGGGGATATCCTTGATGTTATTTCTAATGGCTTTTAATATTGCGGAGGTCGATTTACCGTGACGGTGTTCAAATTCCTTAAAAGCCACGGTAACCTTGCTTTTATGCGATTGTGCAGCACGGTCGGGGTTACGCGGATCGCCTGCACCGATGGCTACGTTCGCAATTACTGACTCCACAATTTCTTTGTCGTTGGCGATGGTCTCGTTTACTTTTCTTTCTAAAATTTTCGCGATACTATCCGTATAGTGCAATTCGGTTCCGATGGGTAATTCGCAATAAACATATACAAAATTAGGATCACCGGAAGGGAAGAATTCTACTTTGGGTTTCGATGCAATAAAAATAAAAATACTTATGAAAAAGAATGCGATAGCGCCCATAAACACCCAGCGAGAATTAGATCTATGAATGACCACTCTGATGAGGCGGCGATAGCCATTGCGTAGGGCTGGCAACCATGAATCTTGAAACCCATGAATAAGAGGATTAAACACAAAATGCACGATGGCAAGGATCAGGATACAAATTAGCACGAAGTTTGCGAAGCCATGCATCGAAGAAGAACTGAACGCCAAACCTAGTAGGTGCAAAAACACTCCTGTGATCAGCAATACGATGATTGGTTTGCGATATCTTCTAAAACTATCCTGCTTATATTCATGGTCACGTTTCATGAACGACACCGCAAAAACAGGGTTAATAATGAATGCCACCACTAAGGAAGCAAAGAGCGTGATAATGAGTGTGACCGGCAAGAAATAGAAGAACTTACCTGGAATGCCCGGCCAAAAAAGTAGCGGGAAGAAAGGGGCCACATTGGTTAAGGTACCCGTGAGTACAGGTATAAACACCTCTCCAGCAGCTTCTTTCGCTGCCTCAAACAAACCAATGTCTTTGTTCTTATTAAAGATACGATGGGTGTTTTCAATGACCACAATGGCATCGTCGACAACAATGCCAAGGGCAAGCAGGAAGGAGAACAACACAATTAAATTGAGTGAAAAGCCCAATGAAGGCATAAACAGAAACGCAAGCAATGAACTTAAAGGCACCGAAAGCCCTACATAGAAAGCATTCTCGACGCCCATAAAAAACATCAACACAATAGTTACGAATAAGAATCCTAGAATTACCGTGTTAATTAAATCATCTAACTGATGCTGTGTTTGCTTGCTTAAGTCGCCTGTGAGTGTCACTTTTAAGCTTTCAGGATATTTTCCTTCTTTTTGAAATTGGGCAATCGTGGCCTTAATTTTATCGGCGGCAGCGATTAAATTTTCGCCTGCACGCTTAATCACATTAAGGGTAACCACGGGCTTATCGTCCAAGCGGGCAAAAGATTCTCGGTCTTTCGTATCATCACTCACATCGGCAAACTCATAAAGATGAAGAGGCGTACCTAATGGGGTGCGCACGATCATGTTCTTAATGTCGTCGATATTTTTGAATTCACCTGTTACACGCAGGGTGCGACGGATATCGCCCACCAAAATATTTCCCCCACTGATATTTATATTATTATATCTGAATTGATTTTCGACATCGTCAAACGAAAGCTGATACGAAATCATTTTATTGAGATCGATGCTTACCTTTATTTCTCTATCGAGCGCTCCAACGATATCACAACGTTTGATTTCGGCGTTCCCTTCCACTTTGTCTTTCAAAAGTTTCGCAAACGCTTTTAATTTCAAGGCATCAAAATCGCCACTCAAATTGATGTTCATGATGGGAAGCTCGCTGATATCAAATTCTCCAATGACCTGATTTTTTTGGGCATCGGCGGGGATATCGTTCTGTGCTTTATCTAAGGCATCACGTACTTTCTGCTTCGCATCTTCGATTTTCACTTTCGCGGTGAATTCTACGGTTACAATAGAAACACTTTCCATGGAGGTGCTGGTTACTTTCTTCACCCCACTAATCGACTTCAATTGTTTCTCTAAAGGTTGGGTTACAGAAGTCTCAATATCGGTAGGCGAAACGCCAGGATAGATGGTTTGTACAAAAATGGTGGGCATCACCACATCGGGGAAACGCTCCTTAGGCATCGTACTATAAATAGACATGCCTGCGATGGATAGCAGTATCGTAATAATATATACTGCGGTTCTGTTTTTTATAGCCCACGTGGTGGGTTTAAATTCTTTCTTCATCCTTGATTAATTTAAATAAATAAAAGTATAACGTCGTGCTTATAAAGGAAAGTGTTTTACCTCTTCTCCATCGTTGATTCCAGCATATCCTGAGGTAATAATCTCATCGCCTTCTTTTAAGCCATTCACCACGACCAAACCACCATAATTCTCGCCTGTTGTAATCACTACTTTTCGCACGATGCTTTTACCTGCTTCATGCGCTAAAATCAAGATCGATTTTTGGCCTTCGGAACTATGTACTATATTTTCGCTTACTACAAATACCTTTTTTAACGTTACATCATTAATCTTCATAGTGGCATTCATATTCGGTTTCAAATCGGTGTTTTGGGTTAACCAAACAACCACATCAAAGGTGCGCTTATCGCTTAGGATCGTGCTGGACACGTACGATACCGTAGCTTCCACCTCTTTGTTATTATTATCAGGGATCACGAATTTCACTCGGTCGCCAACATGTACTTTATTAATGTAGCTATCGGCAAGTTTGGCAGTGAGTTTCAATCGACTATTATTTACAATTCGGATTCCTCCAAAATTCTGAGCTGGATTAAAGGCTGCTGTATTATCGCCTAATTTAAAATTAACGGCGTCGATGGTACCTGCGAACGGCGCATAGATATTGGTATTGGCAATGCTCATTTCCAAATTCGCCTTCTGTCTTTCACTGGCTTCCTTCTGTGCTTTAGCCTGTAGAAATTGAATTTCACTTCCAATTTTTTTATCCCACAAATTCTTCTGACGATCGTAGGCTGTTTGTGCTAAACTCAGCTGTATTTTAACCGCTTCAAGGTTTTGAGCCAAGGCACTGTTATCAACAGTACATAAGAGTTGTCCGGCACTCACACGATCGCCTGGTTTCACCAAGATGCTATTAATAACCAATCCTGGCGTTTTCGAGGTGATTAAATTATTTTGCTCACTTTCAACTAAGGCGGTGGCCTCTACAAAATGCTGAAATTCCTGCAACGCTGCAACGGTAATGTCGACCGACTTTACCTTTTTTTGATTGCTCATGGTGGTATCCATGGCCTCAATTTCCTTCCGTAATTTCAACACTTTCACATTGAGTTCAGTTTGTTGTTTGATCAATGTTTCCAACTCTGTTTTCTTCAAGCCCAGGTCTGTTTTATCCTGTTTACACGCTGCAAAAAGGAGTGATATTAAGGATACGAATATTAATTTTTTATACATGATACTTTTAATTTTGTTTGATATTTATAGATGTTTTATTTTTTGTTTCTTACTGTGTTAGATGGATTAATAGAAGCCTTTTTGTTATTTCCCTAAGGCTGTTTTTAAATCGAAAATGGCAGTCACCAAATTATATTGAGAAATGATATATTGAATTTTTGAATTTTTAAAATCGCTATCTGCGGTGATGAGTTCGAAACTACTTCCCACCCCTAAGTCATATTTAGTTTTGGTGGTATTATATACCAACTCGGCGAGTGTAAGCGTTTGTTTGTTTAGTTCTAACTGGTTTTTGGCGGTCGATAAATTGTTGTTCGCATTGATATATGCCATGGTGAGTGCGTTTTGCAAGTAAAGCTTTGAGTTCTCTGCTTGTTCTAAGGTAAGTTTAGCCTGCTTTATTTTAGCATCTTTACTAAAGCCATCAAAAATTGGCACATTGAGTTGCAACCCTACGATGGCCGTTTTATAATATTTAGGGAAATCAAATTTATTGTTCTGACCGTTGAGTTGATACGATCCGAAAGCCACCAACGTAGGATAATACCCCATTTGATTGGCCTTCACTGAGAGTTTTTGCAACTCCAAACCTTTGTTAATTATTTTCAATTCAATCTTATTACTGGCATCAAAAGAAACTTTAGAGTAATTTTCAAGGGAGAACATTTTGTTTAATTCATCCAAATTGGTGGTTAAATTAGTTGGCTTGTTCACATCAACACCCATTTGAAGATTTAACACCGATTTTAATACTCCGATGGCCGATTTTAATTGATCCAATTGTTGGGTCAGCTGACTTTGAACCAGTTTCAATCGATCAACATCCAGCTTTTCGATGAGCCCTTGCTTATAGATTTCCTTCACATTATATAATTGAGTATCGATTCTGGCCTTCGTTTCCCGAAGTATGGCCTGTGTTTCTTGCGTGGAAAGCACGGTGAGATAGGCTTTTGTGATATCACGTTCGACATCAAATTTTGATTTCTGTAGCTGCACCTCAACAAACTCGGCATACTCTCTTGATGCTTTCACGCCCAAAAAATAACTGCCGTTAAAGAGCAGCTGAGAAGCAGAAACACCTCCAGCTAAACTATATTTAGGCACAAATGAAACCTCTTGATAGGTTCCCGCTGGGCCTCCGAAAATCTGGGCCGGTATTAAGGAAATTGGCGACTTAATATAATCATTTAAGCTACCCGTGCCATTGAGTTGAGGAAACCCCGAGCTCATAATTTCACGCACCTTTTGTTCAGCCAATTTCACGTCGATGGCCGAATTCTTTAAAGTGACATTGTATTTAGAACCCATCGCGATAGCTTCTTCTAGGGAGAGGTTTAAAGGGGCATCGGCCTGTGCATAACTGCCGATGAACATGCCATAAGAAAGCATGAGGAACACTAATCTTTTCATATAAATTGCTGTAATTCGATATTAAATTTTTCTAATTCTTTCACTAATATTTTGCGGCCCTTATTAGAAGTGACCGAGTAGAGATGGTATTTCACCAGCTCATACATTATTTTTGCCATGGTATTAAATCCGGTGATATTGGGGCTGAAGGAGAAATCGATCAGATGCAGATAAATCTGAACCGTTGATTCGACATTCAAATCGCTATGATACAACCCCGTTTCAATGCCTCGTTTTAAATTATCGATGAGTCGGGGTTTAATGCTTCTCTCCTTGAATGCTAAGAATTCTGTAAAACTATCGACGTGGTATTTTTTCAAATCGAACAACGCACTCTGATTTAATTTCCCATTTGTTTTAAACTGCCATTTAATGACGTCGATCATTTGAACGATAGGATTATTAAGCTGATTAAATACAGCATTGCATTCTTGCTCTTCTCCACTCAGATGCATCCGCATCGCCTGGAGCACTAAATCGTCTTTGTCGACAACATAGAGGTATAAGGTCTTTTTTGAGATGCCTAATTCGCGCGAAATATCGTCCATGGTAAGGCTTTTTACGCCATACTTCATGTACAATTTTATTGCACCATCCAATATCTTATTTTTTACCTCGTCCATTTTAAATACGGCGGCAAAGATATTTAAAAAAGAAACACGGGAAACATTTTTTTTAATAAATGTTTCCCGTGGGTAAAATACTTTTAATTTAGACATTTGATTATCTGACACTTACGCACATTTCTTTTCGTTCTTTTTTAATTCAGCGGTATAAATTAAGACCAACTCCTCCGAAATTCAAAAATACAGTCAACGCTGTGAAAGCAAAAATCAGCACCTCGCCAACAAGCATTCGCACTTCAAAAAATGAACTTTATTGCAAGCCACTCACACCATTCTGGCCTCCTAGTTTATGTATTAATGGGTGGCCCGAATAATTCAATCTGAAATACCCTACTTTTGCCGTCCTATGACCCAGTTTAATACCGATTCGGGGATAACCATCAAAGAAGTTTATACCGAAGAATCAAAGATGCAGGAACTGCCAGGGCAGTTTCCTTACACCAGAGGCGTACAACCCAATATGTATCGTGGCCGATTATGGACGATGCGTCAATATGCTGGTTTCAGCACGGCTGAAGAAAGCAATAAAAGATATCATTTTTTGTTACAACAAGGCACCACGGGCCTAAGCGTAGCATTCGACTTGCCTACTCAAATTGGTTACGACAGCGACCACGAACTAAGCGATGGAGAAGTGGGGAAAGTGGGGGTTGCCATCGACTCTTTGCGAGATATCGAAATCCTATTTGACGGCATCAAGTTGGAGCAGATAACAACCAGCATGACCATCAATGCCTCTGCTTCCATTTTACTGGCCATGTATATTGCCTTGGCGAAAAAGCAAGGTGCCGACTTGAAAAAAATTTCGGGTACCATCCAAAATGACATCTTGAAGGAATATGCAGCACGAGGCACTTATATCTATCCGCCCAAAGCGAGCATGCGTATCATCACCGACATTTTCGAATACTGTAGTAAAGAAGTACCCAAGTGGAATACCATTAGCATCAGTGGTTATCATATACGGGAAGCAGGAAGCACTGCAGTGCAAGAAATTGCCTTCACCCTCAGTAATGGTAAAGCCTATGTACAAGCCGCCATAGCCAAAGGTTTAGACATTGATGTTTTTGGCGAACGTCTCAGTTTTTTCTTTAATGCCCATAATGATTTCTTTGAAGAGATCGCTAAATTTCGGGCCGCACGACGCATGTGGGCAAAGATTATGAAAGAGCTTGGTGCCACCAACCCGAAGGCGATGATGCTTCGATTTCATACCCAAACGGGAGGAAGCACACTTACCGCGCAACAACCACAAAACAATATTGTACGTGTGGCTTTACAAGCCATGGCCGCCGTGCTAGGTGGCACACAATCACTACATACCAATGGCTTCGATGAGGCCCTCTCTTTACCTACCGAAGCGGCTGCCAGCATTGCCTTGCGCACACAACAACTGATTGCCTTCGAAAGTGGCGTTACCAAGACCGTAGACCCTTTAGGTGGAAGTTTTTTTGTTGAAGAGCTTACAAGTCAGGTGGAGGCCGAAGCTTGGCATTATATCGAAAAAATTGATGCCATGGGTGGCAGTGTAAACGCCACCGAAAACGGCTATATTCAGAATGAAATTGCCAAGGCGTCCTATCTTTATCAATTAGGAATCGAGAGCAGTGAAAAGGTTATTATAGGCGTGAATAAATTTACTGCTGAGGAGAAAAATGACACCCCTTTATTACGTGTTGACGACAGCATTCGACTTACGCAAACAAAAAAACTAATTGAGCTAAAAAAAGAGCGGAACAATAGTCTTGTGAATGACCTGTTACAAAAAATCACTACGGCGGCCAAAGGAACCGACAACCTCATGCCTTTGATTGTAGAAGCCGTTGAACAATATGCCACCTTAGGAGAAATAGCCGATGCCATGCGCACAGTTTTTGGAGAATATAAAAGTTAAACTCTTCCTGGCTTCAAAGTTAGTCGCAAAACATTCTTCACGCTCACCACGCATTTCTCATTGAAAAAGCCGACCTTCGCACTCCTAAAAAATGAGCAGTTTCGATTCTTTATCACCGCGAGAGTACCTTATTATTAAAGGTGCCCGAATGCATAATTTAAAAAATATTGATGTGGCTATTCCGCGCAATAAATTAGTGGTGGTAACGGGGGTGAGTGGAAGTGGAAAAAGCAGCTTGGTTTTTGATACCATTTACGCCGAAGGACAGCGCCGCTATGTGGAGAGTTTGAGTGCTTATGCGCGTCAGTTCATGGGAAAACTCAACAAGCCTGAAGTTGATTATATTAAAGGCATAGCACCTGCTACTGCCATTGAGCAAAAAGTAAATACGCGTAACCCCAGAAGCACCGTTGGCACGAGTACAGAAATTTATGATTATCTCAAGCTGCTCTTTGCCCGAGTAGGTAAAACCTATTCGCCTATCAGTGGGACAGAAGTAAAAACACAAACGGTGACCGATGTCGTAGACTTTATTTTGTCGTTTCCCTCCAACACCAAAGCTCTTATTTACAATAAAATAAAAAAGACGGAAGAGAAGACCTTTGCGCAGGAAATACAAGGAATACAGCAACGTGGTTACACCCGACTCCTTGTAAACGATGAACCTAAACGCATCGATGACTTGATTGAGGAAGGAGGCATAAAACATTTTGAAGCCACCCTTAAAAAACAAAAATCAAAAACCCCTTTTTATGAAAACGTTTCCCTTTTAATTGACCGTGTGGTTGTTAAAACAGATGACGAAGACAATACAAACCGTATCAGCGATTCGGTGCAAACTGCTTTTGCAGAAGGCGATGGATCCTGTTATGTAAAAATATTTGATGAAGAAAAAGGCGTTATAGAAAAAAATTTCAACAATAAATTTGAAGCCGATGGCACGGTGTTCGAAATTCCGAGTGTGCCGTTCTTTAGCTTCAACAACCCTTATGGCGCTTGTAAAACATGCGAAGGTTTTGGAAGTGTGCTAGGGATAGACGAGAATTTGGTGATCCCTGACACGAACAAAAGTGTGTTTGACGACGCGGTGGCATGCTGGAGAGGTAATATACTAAGCAGTTGGAAAGATCAAGTGGTGAAAGGGGCACTTAAAGCCGATTTTCCAATTCATCGATCTTATAGCGAACTCAATGAAAAGGAAAGAGATTTATTATGGAAAGGATGCAAGTCTTTCGCCGGCATCAATGACTTTTTTGCTGAGGTAGAGAGTCAGTTATACAAAATACAATACCGCGTTTTGTTAAGCCGCTATCGGGGTCGTAAAGTATGTCCGGATTGCAGAGGTTCCCGGCTGCGAAAAGATGCGCAGTACGTGCATCTCAAGGATTTAAATGCTACCAAAGCAGGCGAATACAAAAGCATTACCGACGTGGTTCTGATGAGTGTGGATCGGGCTTGGGATTATTTCAAAAACTTGAAGTTAAACGAAAACGACACCAAAATTGCTTCCCGCATTTTAATAGAAGTAACCAACCGTTTAAGTTTTTTACATGATGTTGGATTGGGTTATTTAACACTCAATAGGTTAAGTAATTCATTGAGCGGAGGTGAAAGCCAGCGCATCAATTTAGCGACCTCGCTTGGTAGCAGTTTGGTAGGCTCCTTATATATTTTAGACGAGCCCAGCATTGGCTTACATCCACGCGACACCGAACGATTGCTGAGTGTATTAATTAAACTCCGTAACCTTGGCAACACAGTAATCGTTGTTGAACACGAAGAAGTGATCATGCTTGCTGCCGATCAGCTCATCGATATTGGCCCACTGGCGGGTATTGGCGGAGGCTATTTGGTGGCCCAAGGTACCCCCACAGAACTCATAAAAAACAATGACAGCTTAACGGCCCGTTACCTCAATGGCAAAGAGAAAATTCAGATTCCAACCTCACGCAGAAAATGGAATAATTTTATTGAGGTCACGGGTGCCAAGGAAAATAATTTAAAAAACATCGACGTGAAATTTCCCTTACATACCCTCACTGTGATTACGGGGGTGAGTGGAAGCGGAAAAACAAGTCTCGTAAAAACGATTTTATACCCTGCCTTAAAAAAACAGATTGAAGGCATGGCCCCCGAAACTATTGGGAAACATTCGACCTTAAACGGAGATATAAAGACAATCACGCAGGTAGAGATGGTTGACCAAAACCCGATCGGAAAATCATCGAGAAGCAATCCTGTTACCTATGTTAAAGCTTACGACACGATTCGGTCTCTGTATGCCGAACAACCTGCTTCAAAAGCCCATGGATACACGCCTGCACATTTTAGTTTCAATGTGGATGGGGGCCGATGCGATAACTGTAAAGGAGAAGGCGACATCACCGTGGAGATGCAATTTATGGCCGACGTACACTTGCAATGCGATGACTGTAAAGGCCGCCGTTTTAAGCCCGAAATACTCGATGTGACCTATAACGAAAAAAATATTTTCGATGTATTAAGTCTAACCATCGATGAAGCCATTGTGTTTTTTGCAGGAGAAAAAAATATCATTAACCGTATCAAACCATTGCAGGATGTGGGGCTGGGTTATGTGCAACTAGGGCAAAGCAGCAATACCCTAAGTGGCGGTGAAGCACAACGTGTGAAACTCGCATCGTTTTTAGGGAAAGGCGCTCATACCACCAATCATGTTCTATTTATTTTTGATGAGCCCACCACCGGATTACATTTTCACGATATCAACAAATTACTAGCCTCCTTTCATGCTTTACTGCTGCAAGGACATAGCATTATTGTCATTGAGCATAATATTGATATTATTAAATGTGCCGACTGGGTAATTGATCTCGGTGCTGAAGGTGGGGATGCTGGTGGAAACCTCGTATTTGAAGGCACCCCAGAGAACCTGGCCAATTGTAAAGAGAGTTACACCGCAGCGTTTTTGAAGGCTCGATTGGGAATATAAAATCGATCCTTTCCAAAGGGCCTTGTTTGCGCATATCAGGCAAAAACAGCCACGGGCTAAACATCGGCAACCCCTCTCCTACTTCACGGTCATTTATCAATCGTAAATTGTCAATTAAAATTTATCTTCGCATTTCAATTTCAGTAACTCATTCACCATGACCACTACCATAGAAAAACTTCACCAATATATAGGCCAAACAGTTACTCTGCAAGGCTGGACCGACAATAAGCGCAGTAGCAAGGGCTTGTTTTTTATCATCTTACGCGATGGCACTGGCCGTTGTCAGTGTGTTGTGGATGAACAAATTGTTAGTGTTGAAGTATTTGAAGATGCAAAGAAGCTTACGCAAGAAACAAGTTGTGTGCTCACGGGAATCCTGAAAGCCGATGAGCGTCAGCTGGGTGGTATCGAATTGCAGGTTACCGATTTGAAGATTATCAGCATCGCCATCGACTATCCCATCACAAAGAAAGAACATGGCATCGAGTTTTTGATGACGAACCGTCACCTTTGGCTACGTAGCCAGCGACAATGGGCTATCATGCGTATTCGCAACACCATCATCTACAGCATACATACCTATTTTCAACAAGAAGGATTTGTGCAAATGGACGCACCCATTTTTACGGGCAATGCTTCAGAAGGCACAAGCAATTTGTTTGAAGTCGAATATTTTGATAAAGAAACCAAGGCATATCTCTCGCAGAGTGGACAGTTGTATGGAGAAGCGATGGCGATGGCGATGGGAAAAATTTACACCTTTGGTCCTACCTTTAGAGCAGAAAAAAGCAAGACACGCCGTCATTTGAGCGAGTTTTGGATGATGGAACCCGAGATGGCTTTCTATGATATTTTCATGGACATGGATTGTATTGAAGCCATGATGAAACATATTTGTAAAGATGTGCTCGATAAAAACAGAAACGAACTTACCATCTTAGAACGTGATGTACAAGTGCTTGAAAATACTGTAAATAATGGCTTCCCACGTTTATTATACGATGAGGCGGTAGCCATTATAAAAGGGGAGAAAGATGTGAATGGAAAAAATAGCATCATTTCATTAGAGGAAGACTTGAAAACCATTGATGCACGTATCATCGCTATCCATGCTGAGATTGCCGACCGTACAGAAAAAATAAAGACCGGCGTGATTAAGAAGCAAGGTGAAATAAATTTTAATCAGGCAAAAATCGACGGATTAAAACAAGAACTAAAAGACCAAGAGGAGCAGCAACGGAATATACCAGTATGGATTACGTCGGCGAAAAATTTTGAATATGGCAACGACTTCGGAGGTAGCGATGAAACGGTAATCACCCGCCTGTTCGATTTGCCTATCATGGTATACAATTGGCCACATGCCGTAAAAGCATTCTACTTAAAACGCGACCCCAACGACGCTCGTTTTGCACGTGGCGTGGATGTATTAGCTCCGGAGGGATATGGAGAAATTGTTGGTGGCGGCGAGCGAGAAACTGATTTAGATTTATTGATTGAAAAAATTCACGAGCACGGCTTACCCATGGAGGTATTCGAGTGGTATTTAGATTTACGCCGCTTCGGGAGTGTGCCGCATGCCGGCTTTGGCTTAGGTTTAGAACGAATCGTGACGTGGATCTGTAAACTGCCACACGTGCGTGAAGCGATTCCTTTCCCAAGAATGTACGGCAACTTAATGCCTTAATCGCGCCCCACCATTGTATACCATGTAGGATACATAAAATTCGGATGTCCATTGATCCGGATTGAATCATGAATTTCCTCCTATGGCAACTTTCCATTCTTCCTTTAGCATTACCCGAATGAGAATACTGCCAACCAATAAATTAGCGTGCTAAAATAGTCGGCATTGCATTTCCGACTCCTCGTAAGTGTAATTCTGAGAATCAATTCCTGATTACATGATTTTAATCATTTTCGCTCCATGGCTATTGTTGTTCCTTTGTAAGCTTAAAAACTTCATTCGAATTATTCATCTTAAAGCAATATGAAACCAGAGAGTTTAATGATGTCCTATGGCTATAAGCCAGCCTTATCAGAAGGCGCAATAAAATGCCCTATATTTCAAACTTCAACCTTTGTATTTAAAAGTGCAGAAGAAGGGAAAGCCTTTTTTGAAGTGGCCTATGGCCTAAGAAAACAAAATGAAGGAGAGGAACTCGGACTTATTTATAGCCGAATTAATAATCCAGATCTTGAAATATTAGAAAACAGATTGACCCTTTGGGATGAAGCTGAAGAATGCGCCGTTTTTGAAAGTGGCATGTCGGCAATTTCTACTGTTTTACTTGAGTTCTTAAAACCCGGTGACCTCATACTCATAAGCAGCCCGTTGTATGGTGGTAGCGACCATTTTATAAAAAAGATTTTAACGAAATTCAATATTAATTTTATTGCTTTTAAAGTGGGGCAAACGCAAGCAGAAATAATTAAACTTGTGAATGATAGCGGCCTGGCCGAGAAATTAGCCTTGGTTTATATTGAAACCCCAGCCAATCCAACCAACGACCTCATCGACATACGCAGCAGTAAAGAAATAGCACAACATTTTTCAACCCCAGAGAAAGAGGTTTTTCTCGCCGTTGACAATACTTATTTAGGTCCCATTTGGCAACATCCATTAAAACATGGGGCAGATTTTGTTTTATATTCAGCAACGAAATATATCGGCGGACACAGTGATGTTATCGCTGGTGCTTGCTTAGGATCAAAATTGCTGATGAAAAGAGTTAAAGGATTGAGGACCTTTTTAGGCAGTATGGCAAGCCCCAATACTGGATGGCTATTGCTTCGCAGTCTCGAAACTTTGAAGGTAAGGATGGATGCTCAAGCCTTTAATGCCACCAAAATTGCCGCTTTCCTCAACCACCATCCGCGTGTTGAAAAAGTTTATTTTTTAGGCAACCTCACCGAAGAGGACGGAGAACAATTTAAAATCAGAGAACGACAATGTTTAACCTATGGCGGAATGATTTCGTTTGATGTAAGAGGCACTGAGAAGGAAGCATTTAAATTTCTCAATGCGTTGAAACTCATCAAACTTGCGGTGAGCTTAGGCAGTACTGAAAGTTTAGCAGAACACCCTGCCACCATGACTCATAGCGATGTTGATGAAGATCTAAAACAAGAACTTTCGATCACGGAAAAGATGATAAGACTCTCTATTGGAGTTGAAAATTATGAAGATATTATTTCTGACATCAATCAGGCTCTCGACGCTATTGAAGTAAAATAAAAAGCAAAACTAACCCTTATACTGCCCTTTGCTTTTTCTGATATTCACCGCTACTACTTTATACTCAGGGCATAAAGCTTCGCTATCATGCTCATCACTGGTAATTAAATTGAGCATCACCTCCGGAAAATGGAAGGTGGTACTTAAAATACCCGGTTTTACCTCCGTCGTTAAACGCGCTTTTATATCCACCTTGCCCCGTGGCGATTCGACACATACCATATCGCCCTCGTGAATTAAATTTTTCTCAGCATCGGTTGGGTTTATCAACAATACATCTTCCGTAAGGATTTCTACATTTCCGGTTCTACGAGTCATGGTGCCTGAATTATAATGTTCTAATTCCCGGTTCGTAGTTATGATATACGGATATTCCTTTCCGTGTTTAATCGTTTCTTGGCTCTCTTTAAAATCGAAATAATGAAATTTACCTTTGCCTCGATGGAATTTATGATGATGCAATATTTCTGTATCGGAGCCATCTTTTCGTACCGGCCACTGCTTCCCATTTTCACCCAGCTCATCCCATTTTACACCCTCAAAGAAAGGAACGATTTGAGAGATCTCTTCCAACATGGTATCGGCTTGATAAACGGGTTGAGGATAGCCCATCTTATTCATCATGTCGACCATGATTTCGCCATCACTTTTTGTTCCTGATAATGGCTCCACTACTTTTTGGACCCGTTGTATTCTTCGTTCGGCGTTGGTATAGGTTCCGCTTTTTTCTAAGAAAGAAGCGCCTGGCAAAATCACCGTGGCATATTTGGCCGTTTCTGTTAAAAACAATTCCTGCAATACCAAGAGCTCCAAATTTTCCATAGCGGCAATCACCTTATTGGTGTTTGGATCCGTCTGCACCACATCCTCACCCATCAACCACAGTGCCTTTAATTTTCCTTCAATAGATGCTTCAAACATCTCCGGGATTTTTAATCCTTTACTAAAGGGGATTTTTGTTTTGTAAAACTCTTCATACTGTTTATTCACTTGTGGGTCATACGCATTCATATAACCTGCTCCCAGATGGGGCTGACAACCCATATCGGCTGCTCCTTGCACATTGTTTTGTCCGCGCAGTGGATTTACGCCCACCCCTTTGCGACCTATATTACCGGTTATCATGGCCAAATCGGCAATGAGCATCACGGTATAAGATCCTTGTGTATGTTCGGTCACGCCTAAGCCGTGAAACGACATGGCGTTGGGAGCACTCGCATACGCCATAGCAGCTTGTCTTACAAGGTTTCTATCGACATCCGTGATTTTCTCCATGGCATCGAGGTCAATCTTTAAAATCTGCTCGCAGAAATCAGCATATCCTTCGGTACGATTTTCAATAAACTCCTTCGCTTCCAGCCCTTCAGTGATGATATAATACAACATCATATTGAGTAAAGCTACGTTCGTGCCTGGTTTTAATTGCAGATGATAGGTGGCGTATCGCGCCACTTCAGTTCTTCTGGGATCAATTACGATGGTTGTCTTCCCTTTCATCGCAAATTGTTTTAATTTAACCCCGGTTACCGGATGCGCATCCGTCGGATTCGCACCGATAATCATAATACAATCGGTGTGTTTAATATCTTCTACAGAGTTTGTAGCAGCGCCTGTACCAAAAGCTTTTTGCATTCCATGGGCGGTAGGCGAATGGCAAACACGGGCACAACAATCAATATTATTAGTACCAATAACGGCTCTAATAAACTTCTGCATCAAATAGTTTTCTTCATTGGTACAGCGTGCAGAAGAAATTCCTGCAATAGAATCGGGGCCATGTTTTTCTTTGATGGCTGTTAACTTCTCGCTGATAAAGTCGTAGGCTTCATCCCAAGTGGCCGGTTCTAAAACTCCATTTCTTCGAATCAACGGAGTTCGCAATCTATCGGGATGATTATAAAATGAAAAAGCAAATCGTCCTTTTAAACAGGTATGTCCTTGATTCACCTCCGCATCATAGGGTGCTTGAATCGATTTCACCTTCCCATTTAATACCGACACTTCTAAATTACAACCTACTCCACAATAGGTACAAATGGTACGAATTTTCTTATCGGCTACCACCGATTTTGATTCGAACACATCGGAGATCGCAGAAGTAGGGCAGGCTTGAGCACAAGCCCCACAGCTCACACAATCGGAATCAAAAAAAGAATCGTTATAACTCTTCACGATATGGCTATCGAAGCCTCTCCCTGCCATGCTTAAAACAAATTCTCCTTGCACCTCATCACAGGCACGAACACATCTAAAACAATTGATGCATTTGGAAAAATCGGAAGTCATATAGGGATGACTTAAGTCTTTGGTTCTGTTTAAATGATTTTTACCTTCCGGGTATCGCACATCGCGCACGCCCACTTTGGCGGCAACACTTTGCAATTCGCAATTATTATTTACTTCACACGTTAAACAATCGAGCGGATGGTCGGTGAGCACCAGCTCTATAATATTCTTACGCAATTTAACAATCCTGTCGCTATGCGTATAAATGTATGAGTTTGGTATTACTGGGGTATGGCAAGAGGCTTGCGATTTGGCTGGCCCCTGCGCTGTAAAAGCGACGTCGACACTGCACACTCGACAGGAACCGAAAGGCTCTAAATTGGGTGCATCACACAGCGTAGGCACCAGCTCCTTTCCAAGATTTCTGCGTACGAAACTGAGAATCGTTTCCCCTTCGAAAATGGGATAAATGGTGTCGTTGATATAGGCTGATAAACTCATTAATTATTTTTTAAAATAGGGAGATAATTCTTCTTCAAAATATTTCATAGCATTTTTTATTGGAAGCGGCAGCCCCCCTCCAAGGGCACATAGAGAGCCTGTTTCCATTGTTTCAAGTAAATCATGCATGAGGTTCATATCAATTTTGTAATCCTCTGTTTGCGCTTTCCCTACCATCTCATAACCGCGTGTTGAACCCAGACGGCAAGGGAAGCATTTACCACAACTCTCGTGTGCCGTGAATTTAAACAGATGTTCAATATATTTTATTAACGGATAGCTTTCGGGGATGCATACGATAGAAGCATGGCCGAGCAGAAATCCTTCTTTGGCAAAAGCATCGAAGTCGATGGCAAGGTCATTTATTTTACTTACGGGAACTAAACCACCGAGTGGCCCACCAATATGCATGGCTTTCACTGCACTTTTAAAGCCGCCACCCAATTCATAGATCACGACGCTTAAAGGGGTACCCATATCAACTTCATAAATCCCAGGATGATTGAAATATCCATCGAGTGAAATTAATTTTGTTCCGGTTGATTTTTGGGTACCTATGGCCGCAAATGCCTCTCCACCCTGTTTAAAAATAAATGGCAGGTTAGCCAGGGTTTCCACATTATTAACTACGGTAGGTTCATTAAACAAACCTTGCTGTGTTGGATAAGGAGGGCGAATTCTAACCTCAGGTCGTTGTCCTTCGATCGATGAAAGCAGGGCCGTTTCTTCTCCGCATATATAGGCGCCTTGGGCTTTTATCACTTTGAAATCATAACTGAACCCAGAACCGTTAATATTTTCTCCAATTAATTTTTCTTTTCTTAGTGCCTCAATAGCATTAGAAATGATGGTCACCGACTCAGGATATTCGCCACGGATATAAACCACACCATACTCCGCACCAGCCATATAACCTGCCAGCATCATGCCCTGGAGCAAGGCATGGGGCCTGTTCTCCATAATGAACCTATCGGAATAAGCTCCGGGATCGCCTTCATCGGCATTACACACGATAAATTTGGTATTTGAAATCGCATTTTTGCACGACTCCAGTTTAAAGGCCATCGAGAATCCAGCCCCGCCTCTGCCACGTAATCCGGCAATTTTAAGTTGTGCTAAGAGGTCAGTAGGCGATTTTTCGAGCGAGGATAGGAAGGTCTTATAATATTCGGTAACAGGGCCATATTCGCTGGTAAGGATGGGCGTTCCTTTACTGCCCACAAGGTATTTCTCTGCTGTTAATTGCTTCCCTTTTTTAATCTCAAGGATATGCTCAATATCATTTCCGGAATAGTTTTCACCCTCAATTTGGAAGGCACTGTTTTCATGGCAACGCCCTAAGCAACACATCTCACCGGTTTCTTCAGGAGCATAATGAGCACTCATTTTGTGGTGGAGAGCCTCCTGCGTGCCCGCCACCAAGCAGGCACTACCATTGCAGATATAAACTTTTTTGCCTTGGTTCTCTGGCTTCAAAAAGTCATAAAAAGATACGGTACCATATACCGAAGATTTTCCAATTAAAAACTCTTGTCGAATTTTCTCGAGGTGATCCTTGGTTGGTGTTCCTGTTTCTGAGGCCGCCTTCCCCAGCGCCTCAAATAAATTGTTGCTTAGCCCTTTTCGGCCCGAAAGATTACTTAAGTTCTTTGACATCGATTTCTAACTTTTCCCTCTACTACTCTACGTTGGATTTAATCAACATCAATCAATCGAGGATTTATTTAAATACTAAATTAAATATTCTGTTTAAAATTCAATCAGTTACAACTTCGACACCCCCGAATCTATCTTATAATTGCGAAGTATTGTATCCCATATCGGTCAAAGATATAAATATATTTTTAACCTAACCATACCATTATTTCCAAATTCGATTCATTTGATGCCGCTATAAACCTTTATTGCAAAAAAATTTGATTTTAGAAAAAGGCAGAAGATCCTGTTTTTCTAAATTTGGTGGCGTAGAAATTTTGAATACCCGAATGTTGGGTACTGCTTAAAAAGGTATTCTTTGCTATAAATTATCTGCCTGCCGATGGTTGCGGTGGCATCCATTGCGCTTGTACGTGCCTTTTTAATAGGGGCTAGAATACTTCTGGATAGCCAATATCCACAAAAGCATTTTCAAGTTTATGCTTGTGGCCTAATTCCATATTCAT
>CAIUDH010000017.1 GCA_903897855.1 uncultured Bacteroidota bacterium
ATTACAAAAAGTTAAGGATATTGAAGGTAAATAAAGTTATAGATTTATGTTAAGAGCAAAAAATAAAATAATCATCGCGTGTATTGCACTTCAACTATTTGGAGGCATGCTTGTGGCTTCGGCACAAGCAGATTCACTTCGAAATATTGAAACTACGATTCAAGGAGTCTATACCTTTACGGTTTCAGAAGCCAAAAAACTTGAATACAACCCGGAAATAGATCCCCCGAAATTAAATCCACCGACACTCACCTATTCAGTGGAAGATAAAGGATATGCTACGAAACCTGAAATAATTCCTTCAAAGCCACAAGGATACAATACCAAAGAATCAGAAAGAATATATGGAAACTACACGCGCATCGGTTATGGCAATTATAACACTCCCTTGTTTGAGACTTATTTTCACAACACCCGCTCTAAAAACCTGGATTACGGCATTCGCTATAACTTCTTGAGTAGCGAATATCTAAAAGCCAATCAGGTTTTTAGCGATCACCTACTCAAGGGGCATCTTGCTTATAATTTATCATCCTTGAGTAAAGTAACTGTTCATGCCGGGTATGAACGTAACCGAATAAATTGGTTTGGCTTTAATTCAGACAGTGTTAAAGTCGACCTCGAAAGCACGAAAAATATCTATAATAACTTTAGTATCGGCTCGGATTTTGAGAAAAAAGGGCGCACTATAAATGATTTCTCCTACGGTGGAGGGATTGAATATTATTATCAAAAAGATCAATACAGAAACAAAGAAAATTATTTAGAAGTTAAAGGAGTGGCAAAAAAAATGGTCCATCAGCATTTGCTTTCTATACCCTTAAGTATTGACTATACTTCATTTGGCAAGGACACCACTTACAATCGTTTCTCCTTCAATTTAAATCCTCGGTACTTACTCGATTACGGAAAAACAACCTTGGATATAGGCTTTAACAGCCTCTTGTTTCATGATTCATTGGGTGGTGAACTGTTCTGGTATCCATACGCCGACTTTAAAATTAAAATCATCGAGAGTAAATTAAACGCACATCTTGGTATTGATGGGGGAGAAAAACAAAACACCTATGCCTCATTCATTAAGCAAAACCCTTTTCTCGATACCGTACTAGAGCTTAAGAATACCATCAATAAAGTTAAAGTAGTTGGAGGTCTTTGGGGGAGCATCAACAGCAAGATCGCCTTTGGCGTAGAGGCTGATTTTGGAAACTACCTGGAAATGCCTTTCTATTTATGCGATACCACAGTATTGAAGAAATATCAAGTCGTATACGACAATATTGATATTTTCAATGTGAAAGCAACACTTCAATTACAATGGGCCGAAAAATTTAAATCGACACTTGAATTTACCTACCACAACTACCAGCCAGGCGATCAGCTTTATTATTGGAATATGCCTTCATTAGAGGGAAAATTGAATTTGCAATACAACTATAATAACAAATTTACGGCACGTGTTACAACCTACTATTTAGGGGAACGATTTGGCAAAAATGTTGAGTTCAAAGATTCTACGAAAATTTACTTGAACAGTGAATCGGTAAAATTACCCGGCCTGGTCGATGTGAATGTGATTTTAGAATACCGTTACAACAAAATGATTAGCGTATTCTTAAACGGAAGTAATTTAACCAATCAAGCCTACCGCAGATGGTTAAATTATCCTGGTTATAAGCTTTCTGTTCTAGGTGGTGTGGCATTTACCTTCTAGAGACAGGAGTGAGCGATACGCCTACTACATATTAAGTTTTATTTTATCGGCAAGCCTTTGCATCTCTTCGGAAGGCAGTTTTAATTTAGGATTGGCAAAATTCATATCACCCGCATGTTCAAGAGGTATTAAATGGATATGCGTATGTGGCACTTCCAATCCGATTACGGCGACACCGATGCGTTGGCAAGGAATGGATAGTTTGACTGCCTTCGCTACCTTTTTGGCGAATAACATTAAGCCTGTGAGTTGCTCGTTGTCGAGATCAAAAATGTAATCATTTTCGATTTTAGGTATCACTAACGTATGCCCCGCTTTGAGTGGAAAAACATCCAGAAACGCCAAATAATTTTCGTCTTCAGCCACTTTATAGGCAGGAATTTCACCGTTGATTATTTTAGAAAAAATGGTAGCCATGGCAGGAATTGTAAAAGTTGATTATTTTTTATCTTTGATTTCTAAATCGGCAATTACCTTAGAATCGGTTTCCTTCTTCATGCCTGTAAAAGTTTCAGTGGGTGAGATCCTGTAATACTCGTTCTTGTATTTGAGGTAGACAACCTCTTTTAACTCTTGATAGTACGCCAGTGATGGATCATAATTGCCATAAATAATGAGCACCTGATTAACGAACTTATAGCCATTATAACTTATCGGTGACTTCCAAAACTGCACCTCTAATTTCAGTTTATCGCCCGTTGTAATTACGGTGTACAAGTCGTTTGCATTGGCTTGAAATTGTTTAGGTTTCGCAATATAAATTTTACGTGAAATAAATAAGATGGTATCCACTTGCATTTTATCACTCTCTACCTTTATTTGATCCAGATCATTAGGATTCGACGAGATGTTATCCATGGTGCTTGCAGCATCATCGTCGCCTCTCTGTTCAACACCGCGGGTATCTTCAAATGCAACAGCCCCACTTTTCTTCTCTGCTGTACTTTGGGAGGTTTCTGCTTGATGACTCTCCTTGTTCTGGGTTGATTCTTTCTCAACCAACGGTTGCGCCGTGTCAGTTTTACTTACTGACGTTGGCTCCGACCTGACTTCTTGTTTTTCTGCTTGGGCCACGGTGTTTTGCTCAACCAACTTATTGTAAATTACAAAATAACTGATCAAACAGAGCACCACGGAAGCCGCGGCTGCGGCATAAAAAGTAGGAGTGCGAAAAAACGGGGTAGACTTTACTTTTACATTTTTTATGATGAAGGACTTCAGCTCTGTTTTACGGTTTTCCGAAATAGCCGAAAGCATAAGACGATACATGTCATAGTCCGCTCTAAAGGCATCATCCGCTTTGAGCCTGTTTTCAACTTGCGTTTGTTGCTCAGCTGATAAGGTGCCCTCCAGATATGCTTCAAGCAACTCAATATTATTGGTTTCCATGTAAAGGTTTATAAATCGTGTTTACCAAATCGTTGTTTAATAATTTCTTGCAAGCGTTTCAGGCATTGATATTTCTTAGCTTTCACTGTATCTGCGTTATTAAAGCCAAGGAGATCGCCAATTTGAGTCATGTTATACCCATCAAAATAATAGTACGATAAAAGCTGCTTACAGGTCTCCCCTACCTCATCCATACATTTAAGAAGTACCTTCCTATCAAACTCTGAGGCCCCTTGCGTCACCGGATTAATATGATCATACTCATTCTCCTGGATGTTTACCACACGCTGTTTCTTCTTCAATGTTTTCAGCCACAGATTTTTCACGATCGCGTAAATATACGTGTTGAGTGCCGATGATAATTGAAACTCCGGTTTAGCCGAATTTTGCCATACAATAATCACCGCCTCCTGTAACACATCATCCACATCATCCATGGAACCACTATTTTGAAGCACATATTTCTTGATGCTTGAGTAATTCCCTTCAAACAAATAAATCAATATCTGTTGGTTACCTGCACGAATCTCTTGCAGTATTTCCGAGTCAGTATAATGTCGTTTACGGGCCATTTATATCTTTAGGCAAAGAAAGGTAAATTGTAGGTTACAATATAAAATTTACCACCCTTGTAACTATTTTTTTTATTGAACGTATCAAAGAGGTTAGGTGCAAAAATAAACTACTTAACAACTTTTTAGAAACAATATGATAACATTTGTTCTAAATTTGCTTTTCGAATATTATGATTTTATTTTTACTATAAATTAATTTATTTACTAACTAATTTCATTTTTATCTATTTCAAAACATGAGAAAATATCTTTTATTTTTCGGAATTGCACTACTGGGTGGTGTTTCCGCGTTAGGTTTGGCTAAAGTATTCACAAAAGGGGAACCTTCGGAATTTGGAGCACATCAAAATTTTCAATTTACGAGCGTCGCTGGCGACATGCCACAAGCCAACTTTATCAACGCCGCACAAATCGTGACGCCAGCAGTGGTTCACGTAAAAGTAACAGGCAGTAGTGAAGCATCGGCCGAAGATGGCGACACGCAAGGACAATTTGACCCTCTGGAGTTCTTCAAGAAGCACGGGTTCGAGTTGCCACAATCAGGACAATCGTTGAAAGCAGGTTCAGGAGTTATTTTGAGTGAAGATGGATATATTGTAACGAACAACCATGTCATTGAAGGTGGAGGAAGTATAGAGGTGGTATTAAACAACAAAAAAAGCTATAAAGGTACCGTTATTGGCACCGACCCCAACTTCGATATTGCCTTAATAAAAATTGACCCCAAGGAAAAACTACCATTTGTAAGTTATGGTAACAGCGATGACCTCAAAGTAGGTGAATGGGTGTTGGCCGTTGGTAATCCTTTCAATTTAACTTCTACCGTCACTGCAGGCATCGTGAGTGCCAAAGCAAGAAACATCCGGTTAATTAATGGATCATCGCCTGTTGAAGCATTCATTCAAACAGATGCTGCGGTGAATCCTGGAAATAGTGGCGGCGCCTTGGTGAACACGCGAGGAGAGTTGGTAGGAATCAATACTGCTATAGCCTCTCAGACTGGAAACTATGAAGGCTACTCATTTGCGGTACCCGTAAATATTGTAAAAAAAGTAGTGGATGATTTGCATAAATATGGCAAGGTACAACGTGGGTATTTAGGAATACAAATCACGGATGTTGATTCAAAAAAAGCCGAGGAGAATGACCTCAAAGAGGTGAAAGGTGTTTTTGTGGAAAAATCAAATGAGGGCAGTGCTGCCATGGATGCCGGACTAAAAAAAGGAGACGTCATTTTGAAAGTCGACGAGGTGGAAATCAATTCTGTATCTGAATTACAGGAGCAGATAAGCAGACGTAAGCCAGGAGATAAAGTGGTTATAACCTACCAACGCGATAATGTGATAAAAACCACCGATGTTGTTCTTAAAAACGAAGCTGGCAACACAAAAATTACGGAGAGCGCTTCGGTCGAAACCGGCCGTGCCTTAGGTGCTGAATTTGCTAGTATGGATAAAAATGCGTTACTAAAATTAGAGTTGAAAAATGGTGTAAAAGTAACCAAAGTCGGACCTGGTAAATTTAAAAGTGCCGGTATTCCTGAAGGGTTCGTTATAACGAAGGTGGATAAGAATGAGGTGAGTTCGGTGAGTGAGGTTACTGCTGCCATTGTGAACAAGAAAGGGGGTGTTTTGGTGGAAGGTCTCAACCCTGATGGCACCAAAGGATACTATGCTCTGGGAATAGAGTAGTTAGGAAACAAGAGTGTAATAAAAAGAAGGCTGCCCTATTGGGACAGCCTTCTTTTTTGTTTGAGAATGATTAAAACTAGAATACTCCGGTATAGTTAAAAGGAGAGATGTTTTTTAACTCGACTTTAATTTCATCACTCACCTGGAGTGTATCAATAAACTGGTGCAAGGAGAGCTGAGTAATAGGGCCTTTACCTCGTGTAAGTTGCTTCAATGCCTCATAAGGATGAGGATAATTTTCTCTTCGTAAGATGGTTTGAATCGCTTCGGCACAGACGGCCCAATTGGCATCCAAATCATCATGTAACTGCATTTCGTTCAATACCAGCTTTTCTAACCCTTTTAAAATAGAGTTAAAAGCAATTATAGTATGTGCCATGGGAACTCCAATGTTACGCAGCACGGTACTATCGGTGAGGTCGCGCTGAAGACGTGAGATGGGGAGTTTAGAGGAGAAAAAATGCAGTAACGCATTAGCAATGCCTAAATTTCCTTCAGCATTTTCGAAGTCAATCGGATTCACTTTATGAGGCATGGCACTGCTTCCCACTTCACCATCCTTGGTTTTCTGTTTAAAATAATCGATACTGATATAATGCCACATGTCGCGGCACATATCCACACAGATGGTATTAATTCGTTGCATGCCATCGCAAGTAGCAGCAAGGTTATCATAATTCTCGATCTGGGTAGTATATTGAGTACGTTGCAAACCAAAAATAGAAGTGAAACTATTGCCAAACTCAACCCAATTAATATGAGGGTAAGCCACTTTATGAGCATTAAAGTTACCCGTGGCACCCCCGAATTTTGCACTGTATGGGATGACCTCCAATTGATACATTTGCTGCATGAGTCGTTCCCCGAAGACTTTAATTTCTTTGCCTAATTTTGTTGGCGATGCGGGTTGTCCGTGTGTGCGAGCGAGCATTGCAACATTCATCCATTGATCCGCTAAGTCATCAAGTTTTTTTTTGAGTTTCTGTAACAAGGGCAAATAAACTTCTTCTATGGCTTCTTTTATACTTAATGGAACTGCGGTGTTATTAATGTCCTGTGAAGTAAGCCCAAAGTGAATAAACTCGAGGTAGTTTGCCAATCCTGCTTCTGTAAACTTTTCTCGAAGGAAATATTCCACTGCTTTTACATCGTGGTTGGTGGTGGCCTCAATGGTTTTAATCTTTTGCGCATCTTCAAGGCTGAAATTATTTCTTATGGCCACCAATTTAGTTACCATTTCCTTAAATTCAATATTTTCGAGTTGGGGTAATGGTAATTCACATAAGGCGATAAAATATTCTATCTCGACGAGAACTCGGTACTTCATCAGTGCAAACTCACTGAAATAGTTTTGAAGAATCTTGGTTTGTTTTTGGTATCTTCCATCGATGGGAGACACTGCGGTTAATGCACTTTTATCCATATTAAGGCAAAGATAACAAATTGAAAATATGTTCGGTTTTTAAAAAGAAGGGCACTCTCAGCTCCGCTGATAAATGATGGTTCCATATTTATAAACGGTCATTAAATGGTCGGAGACAACAATTTTCTCCAAATCGAATCCATATAATTTTATCCCGTGAATAATAAATGTGGTTTCTTCACAGGTTCGTGAAACTTCTATGCTTGCATTATGCTTCACCAGTACGGGAAACTTTACTTTAACACCTTTGAGTGTAGGGGCTAACGTAAGCCACTGATTTTCCCCATGGATCGTCTTGAACCAGAATTTCCCTTCGTAAAAGGTAATCATCTCAATATTATTGTTTAAGAAATATTGAATCAGCCCTTTATCTCCGATAGGGTTTTTAATGACTTTAGAAATTTCACTCCCCAAGATGAAATCTCCATTATTACTAAACAAGTCGAGTACACAGTTCACTTTCTCGCGCTTATTCCTATCACCTGCAAAGTCAATTTTCTCTATTCCAATTGAAAAATTGGTAAAAAGAAAGAAGAGAAAGGTATAGGGTAAAAATCTTTTCATTAATACTAAATATGCCTAAGGGTCACAAATATGCCGTATTTTTCCTGAAATACAAATTCCTTGATAACTTTTTTCACTTTTTTTTGCTGTAATTCGCCCCATGCGTTTATTCTCCCGTCTTGTTTCTCATTCCTTTCTTTTCGTTGTGTTGGCTAGTAAAGCATTCTCGCAAGATTTGACTTTTTCGCCTGCCACCATTTTATTCTCACAGCCGGTTTATACCACGAGCAAGGACAGTGCGAGCATTACCATGAGGAACACCAGTTGCGGATATCTCAAAATTAACTACATATACAGCCCAAGTGTCGAATTTAAAATAATGGACACCACTGGCTTTTTGCTGGCTCCACAGGCCACCAAAAGTTTGAAGATCTATTTTACTCCACGACAAAATATTGAGTATAACAGTGCCTTAATCATGCATTCTTCGTCGGGCGATTTCGCCCTTCCTGTTAAAGGTTATGGCAAATTTATTGAGGCTTATTACGATGGCACTTATAATAAATTTGACGAAAATCTAAAAGCCTCCTTAAATTCCATCCTCGCCACCAACTATCAGAGTTACAGCTACACGGCGGCCCGCGATAAAATGTTTATGGAATTCGACAACAAAAAGACGAACGGACAAGGTGCACTGCAAAACACACTGGAGTGTATCTATACCGGACGGTTGGCGGTAGGTTATACAAGCCGTAATGATTGCCAAACAAATAATAGTTTCAATACAGAGCATACCTGGCCCCAAAGTTTATTTGGATCAGCTACACCGATGGTTAGCGATTTGAATCACCTCTTCCCTACTGACGATGCTGCGAATAACTACCGAAGCAACAGCCCTTTTAGCATGGTAAGTAGTCCTGTGTGGACTGTTGGAGGTTCAAAAGGCATATCCAGCTCATTTGAACCTCGTGATGCACAAAAGGGTCGGACTGCCAGAGCAATGCTCTATTTTGCCATTCGCTATAACAATCCATCGTATGGCTTAATTTCATTCTTCGGCCCACAGGAAGCGATATTACGCACCTGGTGCCTGCAATTTCTTCCTGATTCAATAGACAGAAAAAGAAATGAGGATATTTTTGGCTATCAAAAAAACCGTAACCCTTTTATCGACCATCCCGAATTTTTGGAGCGAATAACCTCGATTGCCAATACTTCTATAGCGCCCGTAAAAATATTGTCTTGGTGCGACACGCAAACTGTTTCTAAAAATTATTTTAATTTTGACAGTCTGAATTACAGCGTAACCATTTTTAATACAGGCAATACTAATATTACGTGCAGCAAGATACAGAGCACACAAAATTTATTCAATGTAACTTACACTGGTTCCACCGTGGCAAGCAATAGCAGTTTAGAAATATCGATAACGCAATATTTGACAAACAGCAATACTTTGATTGATACTTTGCTTATTGAAAATAACAGTACGAACCATCCCGTTATTAAAATCCCAATAAGAATTCAGAGCTCCACTTTAAAAATTAGCACCTCAAAAACAACTATTTTAACCTCCAACGATAGCGCCATACTTACCATACCCACTTCAGGTACCGTGAGTTGGAACACGGGTGCTTCCGGTAATAAACTGATTACAAAAAACGGGGGTAGCTTTTATGCAACAGTAACCGATAGTGCCGGATGCCATAGAACTGATACTGTCACAATCACCAAAAGTGGTACGGGCATCAACCCATCACAGCAAGCAGCTTTTGTAGTATTTCCAAACCCCGCAAGCGAAAAAATTTCCATCCTGAATACAACAAATGCTCTGGCAACCTATTTTATGATAAATTCATTAGGAGGAGTGATAGAATCTTTTCATAGCAACGCCAACCAAACCATCCTTTTAGATGTCAGAGGCTATGCAAATGGCATTTATCTACTTCAGGATAACGATGGAAGGGGTTGCAAGATTCTCATTCAAAAATAAGAAGTTATTTCTATTTAATGAGCGTGCCTTGTAATCGCAGTAACTCTATTTCAGAGAGTTTAGCGTCGTAACGCGCCGAAACCAATCTAGTCAGAGCGTCTTCATAACTTTTTTGGGCCAGCATGAATTCTATAGTGTTTGAAGTTCCTAGTCGGAAACGCTCGAGTGCGATGGTTGCATTTTCTTTAGCAACAGCAATATTTTCCTCCTCGAGTTTTAATATTTCGATGGTATTTTGATAGCTCCGCCACGACTTTTGCATGGAGGCGTCGACACCGGTAACAGCACGTTGGTAAGCTAAATTATGAAGCTCGATACCGAATCGTGCGATTTTTATTTGGGTGCGGCTTTTATATCCGTTAAATAAATTCCAAGAAGCACTTAAGCCTGCGTTCAAGCCTAAATTCTGATTTGATAAAACTAGTCCCACTTGATTTTTTGTTTGAGTGAAGTTATAATTTAGGTTCACTCCAAATTGAGGAAGGGTAGTGCTCTGTAATTCTCTAAGACTATAATTAGCGATATCGATATTTCTTTTTGCGTATTGCAATTCCTGATTGTGAGCGGCGGCATTTTGTTTCATCGTACTTAAAACTAGTTTATCGTCAAACACAATGCTATCTTCTACGGTATAGCTGTCGGTACTGGTTTTGCTGAGCATTTGATTTAGCGACACAAGCGCGCTTTCCATGGAAATATTTAATCGCAGCAGAATTGATTTCTGTGCATTTAAATCAACTATTGCTTGCAGTAAATCGAGTTTGGAGCCCGAGCCTATCTCCAATTTCCTTCGCGCAATTTTTTCCCTTTCGAGATAAATTTTCATGGTCTCATTGGACGCTTTGATGAGTTGCTGTTGACGAACAACATCGAAGTAGAGGCTAATCACTTTAGAAACCATGGTCTCTATTTCCATTTTGAGGAACGTCTGCCCCTGTGCTTCGAGAGCCTCCAATTTGTCTTTGGTTGCGAACATTTTCATTCCATCAAAAACCGTCCAGCTTAAGGCAACACCTGAGTTAAGATTTTGCGTTAATGCATTTTTTCTGTTCACCAATACCCCAGAACTAAATTCCTGTATGGTGTTATAGCTGCTTCTACTGGTGGCCGCCAGGAAATTTACCGAAGGAAGGAAACCCGCATTACCATAAGAATTTGCTGTTGCCGAAATATTTGCCGACACTTTAGCAATATTTATATCATAGTTCTGTTGCATCGCAACCGTTATTGCTTGCTGTAGCGTTAATTTGTTTTGTGCAGCAAGGTTGAATCCTAAAAACACAAATAGGAGAAGGATATTTCTGTGGTTTCTCATGACGCGATAGTTTCTTGATCTTCGATTATGGTCGTTTTCTTTTTTGAGATATAGGAATAAATTGATGGTATAACAAATAAGGTTAACGCCAATGAGAATAATAAGCCACCAATAACCACGATTCCCATTCCCATTCGGCTTTTAGCGCCTGCACCCAAGGCTAAGGCGATGGGTAGCGCCCCCAGTGAGGTGGCCAAACTAGTCATCAATATGGGACGAAAACGAGCTGCTGCTGCTTCTTTTATTGCTTGGTGACGAGTTAAACCTTTCGCTTTTAATTGATTCGCAAATTCAACAATTAAAATACCATTTTTGGTAACCAATCCGATGAGCATAATGATTCCAATTTCACTAAAAATATTTAGTGTTTGATTAAAATACCAAAGCGATAATATGGCACCCGCCATTGCCAAAGGTACTGTAAGCATAATTATTAGAGGGTCGACAAAACTTTCAAATTGTGCAGCAAGAATTAAATAGATTAATAAAAGCGCAAACAAAAAGGCAAATAAAATATTGGATGAACTCTCGGCGAAATCGCGCGATGACCCTGTTAATGCACTGGAGAAAGACTCATCAAGCACCTTTTTTGAAATTTTATTCATCTCATCAATTCCATCACCAATGGTCTTGCCTGGTGCTAAGGAAGCAGAAACTGTGGCCGATTTGTATCTGTTATAATGGTATAGCTGAGGCGGGTTACTCTCTTCCTCCAATCGAACCACGTTATCTAATTGAATTAAATCGCCTCTATTGTTTTTCACATAGATTGATTTTAAATCGAGCGGCTCATCACGATTTTCGCGGGTAACCTGGCCAATGACCTGATACTGCTTGCCGTTCATGTTAAAATAATTGAAACGCTGACCACTCAATGCCAGCTGCAATGTTTGGCCAATATCAGACGCCGACAATCCCAAGTTTTTTATTTTATCTCTATCAATGACAAGGTTAAGTTCGGGCTTGTTAAATTTCAAGTTACAGTCGACACTTTGGAAGACTGGATTTTTATTTGCCTCCTCTAAAAATTTTGGTACTACCTCTTTCAATCGCTCAAAATTAGGAGCTTGCAATACAAACTGCACTGGCAATCCGGCTCCCGCCCCACCTCCACTTGAGGATATCGTTTGCTGTTGAATCACGAATGTTTTAGCCTCTGGGAATTGACGTGTAATTTTCGTAACGTAATTTGCGATCTCTTGCTGACTTCTTTTTCGGCTCTCCGGGTCGGTCAAGGCTAACCTTACAAACCCCGTATTCACAGCACCTGAGCCCGCAAAACCCGGGGCTGTAACCGTTAAACAAACACGTTTTTCGGGTACCGAATCGCCAATAAATTTGGCCAATTTATCCATAAACTTATCGGTATATTCAAATGAGGAACCTTCGGGAGCCGTAATGGCAAGCCTCATCCAGCTTCTATCTTCAAGCGGTGAGAGTTCGGAGGGTAAGAGTCGACCCACAAAAACAATGATGACAACTGCACCGATAATGATTACAAAGGACCACCAACGTACCTTTAAAAAACTATTGAGGGCTTTAGAATATCCATTAACCAAACCCACAAAAAAAGGTTCGGTAGATTCGTAAAATTTTGATTTTTTATGCGGATCCTTTCTCACTAAATATGCATTTAACATGGGTGTTAGCGATAGTGACACAAAAGCGGAGATGAGCACAGCACCAGCAATGACCACCCCAAACTCACGAAACAGACGACCCACAAAGCCTTGCAAAAAAATGACTGGTAGAAACACGGCAGCAAGGGTGACAGAAGTAGAAATTACCGCGAAATAAATTTCGTTTGAGCCTTTTATAGCAGCATCATAAGGCTTCATGCCTGCTTCAATTTTCTTAAAGATATTTTCGGTCACAACGATACCATCATCGACCACAAGCCCTGTAGCCAAAACAATAGCAAGCAAGGTAAGCACGTTAATAGAGTACCCCATTACATACATGATGAAGAAGGCGCCAATGAGTGAAACAGGGATATCGATGAGGGGTCGGAAAGCAACTAACCAATCTCGGAAAAATAAATAGATAATTAAGATGACGAGAATCAATGCAATGATTAAAGTGTCTTTCACTTCATCGACAGAAAGCTTAATGAAGCGGGTGTTGTCGAGGGCAATATTCAAGTTATAATCCTTGGGTAAATCCTTTTTAATGACCTCCACCCTTTTATAAAACTCTTCAGCAATATCGAGATAGTTTGCCCCCGGTTGAGGCGAGATGGCCAAACCAATCATGGGTATGCCCGATAATTTTAAAATTGTTTCTTCATTCTCCGGTCCTAACAAAGCGTAACCGATATCTCTCAAACGAATTACCTTATCGCCATTCGACACGATTAACATATTATTAAAACTTTCTTCGTCGGTAAATTTACCCATCGTTTTCACGGTAAGTTCTGTGGTGTTGCCGGCTATTTTACCTGATGGAAGCTCCACATTTTCGCGGTCGAGAGCCTGTTTCACATCCAATGGTGTTAGTTTAAAGGAGGCTAATTTTGAAGGGTCCATCCAGATTCTCATGGCATACTTTTTTTGACCCCAAATTTGAACGGTACTCACCCCAGGGATGGTTTGAAGCCGCTCGGCAATAACATTCTCAGCATAATCGCTCACTTGCAATTGATTCTTTGTATCCGACTGCAAGGTGAGTGAAAGAATAGCATCTGAATTGGCATCCGATTTAGTGACGGTAGGCAAAGCATCGATATCCTGAGGCAACTGCCTTACGGCCTGCGACACCTTATCGCGCACGTCGTTGGCGGCCGATTCCAAGTTTGCATCCAAATTAAACTCCACCGTAATTTGGCTTGTACCTTGATTACTCGCGGAGGAGATAGAACGAATGCCTTCGATGCCATTCAGCCCCTTCTCTAAGGGCTCTGTAATTTGCGACTCTATAACCTCGGCAGAGGCTCCGGTATAGCTTGTGCGAACCGTAATTATCGGAGGGTCGATGGAAGGAAATTCCCTGACGCCTAAAAAATTATAGCCTATTAACCCGAAGGTAATAATGACAATAGACATTACGATCGCTAATACAGGTCGTTTAATGCTGGTAGATGATAAACTCATAACAAACGCTTGTATTAATTGGTAATATTCGCTTTAACTATTTTCACAGGAGCGCCTTTTTTGAGCTGCATAATTCCGGTTGTGATAACCGAATCCCCTTCAGATAATCCACTCATAATTTGAATTTGCCCATCGGTTCGAATTCCTGTTTCCACGAATACTTCTTCTGCTCGGCCATTTTTACAAATAAAAACCTTCTTCCCTTTGAGTATTGGAATAATGGCCTCTGTTGGCACCAATATTGCATTTTCTGTTTTAGTTAATGGAAGCTCAATCTTAGCAAAAGCGCCGGCATAAAGCTCCCCGTTGGAATTATCTGCGGTTGCTCTTAGTTGTACAGTACGGGTAGCCATGTCTATTTTAGGCTCAATGGCATATACCTTGGCCTTGTATTTCTTGCTATTATTGGAGACGGTAAAAATTACTGTCTCACTTTTATTAAGCAAACCGGCATATTTTTCCGGGACTGAAAAGTCAATTTTAGCGGGATTCATCTGTTGAATCGATGCGATGCGAGAAGAAGCATTAACCATACTTCCTTCACTTACATACTTTAAGCCCATAACCCCATTAAACGGGGCACGAATCTCTGTTTTTGAAATTTGCGCCTTCACATAATCGATGTCGGCTTTCGTGGAATTGCTTTGATTTAGGGCCACATCATATTCTTCCTGACTGATACCATTCAGCGCCAGAAGTTGCTTTAGGCGATATAATTTTTCATCTCCAATTTTTAGTTGAAGTTCCATCTTCCTTAATTGGGCCTGTAAATCGGCATCGTTTATTTTAACGAGTAATTCACCTTTACGCACCGCGTTGCCTTCATGAATGCTAAGGAAAATTATTTTACCGGTAATTTCCGGCAACAGCATTACTTCTTCGTTGGCCATGATGCTTCCGGTAGCGAATACGTTGTTGTTTAATACTTGTGCTTTTACAATGTAAACATTGACAGGTGCCTGTGGCGTGCCAACCATCGTTTTGACCTCCGTTTTGGGGCTTAGAATAAACACTTTCACGAGTGCAAAAACCCCAACAATGATAACAATGGTCAAAATTACTTTTAATGTCTTCATTATATTTTCTTTTTTACTTTTTTATAATTAATGGTAACCTGATTAAAAGGCAACTGGTCTAAGTTGCCAGAAATGAGTCCTAGAGCATGATTAAAACCCTCTATTTCCGCTTTTTTCAATCCTTTTAAGGCCGCCCTATTTAGTTCCTTAATTTGTTTATATATTTCCGGCATCACTGTTATTGCTTTTGGAGTAAGTTCAATCCAGTATGCTCTTCTGTCGCCGGGATTCCGCACTCTTATAATGAATTTTTTTTCGGCCAAATAATCAACCACATTGACCATCGAGGCCTTATCAATTTTTAAGGTATCGGAAATATATTGCTGTGTGCACTTTTTCTCACTGCCCGCAATAAGAATCAATATTGAATAATACTTTTCTATTTCCAGGTGCTCCAACCTAATACTCAGTGCACCATAATACATTTTTGTTAAGATTGCAAGATGCCGCCCTAAAGGCAATTGTGTATTAAAGCTACGTTTAACCTGCATCATGATGTTTACAAAGATACACTATAGAACTGAATTAGTTTGTAGTACGAACTAATAATGACACTCGTGCTATGAAATTTTTAAGTTAAATTCAACTTACAGAAAGTTAAAGGGTCAATGGCCTTGGCTGAGACATTACAGGCAAACCATGTTCATGAAAAAATAAAAAAGCCGCTTGTAACGGCAGCTCTTTTGTATTTGTGTATGGCGCTAACGATATATTGCCATCCTCGGTAGGATCCTATTTATCTGAATCTAGTGGTGTACTATCGGGAGTAGAGACATCCTCCATGGGCATCGATGAAATTTGAGGTGCTGCCTCAACTACATTATTCATTTCGGGCACAGGCACTTTTTCAATTACTATTGGTGGAGCTGCCACTATGGGGAGTTTCTTTGGAGCCGTGCGTTTCTTTAGTTTCGGCTTTGAAACGACGGGCTTTGCAATTGCTTTTTTAGCAACTACTTTAACAATTGCCTTTTTGGGGGTAACCTTCTTCACAATCGCTTTCTTTGCAACGGGCTTCTTTTTCACCACCTTCTTGGCGACCACTTTTTTGATGACCGTCTTTTTTGTTACGGCCTTTTTTACAATAGATTTTTTCTTGGCGGGAGACGCTATTTTTGCTTTTTTAGCAGCCACCTTACTTTTCACAGCTATTTTTTTGGGTGTTGCTTTTTTCTTTACCGCTACTTTTTTAGATACTGCTTTTTTCACTGTCACTTTCTTTTTCGCTACTTTGCTTTTCGTTGCAACTTTCTTTTTCGCTGCCTTTTTTACAACTACTTTTTTGGACGTTGCTTTTTTAGGTGCTGCTTTTTTTACTGGACTTTTTTTAGATTTTTTGGTAGCCATTTTAGAATGTCGTTAATGTGACAATACAAAATTACATGATGTACTAAACCTATGCAAATTCTTTTTTAAAATTAGCTACATAAATAATTAAGATTGCTCCATTGTTCACAAAAACGTATACACCACACGCCACCTTTTTGCATGGCAGGCCATTCGATCGTTACTTTAATTTATCGAAATGCTTATTTGAAGCCAAACACTACTATTCCAAATAAAGGTAATGGTATCGTTTACCGTTAGGTCAGTGGTGGTGGTGGTGGTATTTGCGTTTGCGGTGGCCGAATCATCAAATCGAAACCCGCCACTGGAACAGGAGATAACCAATATTTGGCCTACGGCTAGCCCATCAGTTAAACTTATTAAGCGTGTTGTTGCTGATCCTGTTGAAGTAATTCTATAATAGCTTCGGTTGCCTACCGTTAAGGTACAATAAGCAGGAGCAATCGCGGTCGCAGAAAAGGTAGCATCATCGATGGTTAAGCCCCCGTCAATTTCAAGAGATGTTTTTGGGGTATAGAATGATGTGCCAATGCCTACACTTCCAATGGAGTCGATAACCATATGGGTTACATTGCCATTGGTACGAAACTGCATGCCCGAGCGGGTATTGGCATGGTTGTAAATAATGCCCCCATCAGCAGCGTCAAACATGTTACCAAAGAGCATACCCCCAGCAAAATTATAACCAGACAAGATATTGAAATATAGGTCGTCGCCTGATTCATCCAAAACTAGAGAGGCATCGGTTTGTGGTGTAACACCGGTAGCGCCATTGGGACCTAAGATATGAAGTCGGGCTTGGGGCGTGGTGGTGCCAATACCGATATCACCCGTGGCAGAATCAATTCTTAGTCTTTCGATATTATTTGTTTTAAAAACCAAGTCGCGATCGTCTTTGGTACCCACAAAATTGGTGAAAGAGTTGCTACTACTATTGCCTGTAGTGAGCCATCCATAGCTATTTAAGGCCGTGTCGGGCGATACAAAGGTTACATTGCCCGCCCCATCGGTTTGCATTATATTACTAGCATTTCCTCTATAGAGGGGCATTATATAATTAGTGGCTACTGTTGATCCTAACGAAACACGACCCAAAAAATATCCGGCATAGCCGGTAGCTTTTTGTACTGTGGAAGAAACTCCATAATGTATGCCACCGGCACCGGGGTCTATTTCTACCGTCAAACCTGATTTTGTACCGCTTCCTGTACCATACATTGAAATTGAGTTTCCATAATGTGCGCCATTGCCGGTATTCCAAATTTCAATATCACTTCCCCATTGTTCTCCTGTTCCAGCACCTGTAAGAGAAGTTACATTGCCAAAATGCCTTCCCGTGCCAGCGCCACTGAGTGACGACCACATGGAATACTGGTCTCCATTACCGGTATTTGTTATCGATGTTTGAATTCCATACTGAGCACCTCCACCATTGCCTCCCAGCGTGTTATCCATTGCAAAATGACTACCACCGCCAGAGTTGCTCAACGTATTATGAATACCGTACTGTGAGGCATTTCCCGTAACCGTGATATTGTTTTTTACACCATACTGGAGGCCGGTAGCGGTACCGATTAAATCATTAGAAATGCCATAATGTATACCGCTGCCCGTATTTCCAATCGTAGACCAGAGGCCATACTGCTCAGCATTTCCGGTGCCAGCTATACTGGCTACAAATCCGTAGTTTGTTGCAGAACCCGAGGTGTTTATTTGGGAAGCAACTCCATATTGTATCCCACTTCCAGATCCTGTAATGATATTATAGGAAGCAAAATGCGATCCGGTGCCCGTTCCAGTAAGGTAATTATACGAGCCTATTTGAACTCCATTTCCTGTGCCAGATAAAAAATTATAGTTGCCATAATGACTCCCATCTCCATTCGAGGAAATATAATTGGTAGCGCCAGTTATTAGAAGACTGCTTCCAGCGCCGCTGATAACATTATAAGTGCCGGTATAGTTGCCCGATCCAGTGGCCGTTATATCGGTATACGCTCCATAAAAGGAAGAATTCCCGTTGCCTGAAAATGAGTTTTTAACAGCATATTTGGTGCCATTGCCGGTGCCCGTAAATTCATTATTTATGCCTATCTGAATTCCGTTATTATTATTATACATCGAGTTGTCGATGGCGGTAATGGCTCCTGTATAGCTGCTGCTACTCGTGAACCAGTTGCGCATGCCGGCAATATAACTTCCGGTAGAGGCGGTACTCGCAAAGGTATTGTACAGTGCAATTTGGTTATGTGAACCATTCGATTCGAAAATATTTGACAATCCGGTGTGTAAGCCACTGACAACCGTGCCTTGAAATAAATTATAGACGCCGGTACTTGAGTTACCTGTTCCTAAGAGATCATTTCTAATGGCCGTATTATATTGGTTCGAATTTAGTGTATTATAAATGCCGTATTTGTTTGAGATTGAACTTGGGGTATAGGTATTATTGAGTGTAAGCGAGCTGGTACTGGTGGTATTCTCGATGGCTACTTTGGTATCGCCTACGGTGTTTTTTCCAATAGCTACTTTGCCGGAATGAAACATGGAATCGGTGATCGCCGTTGGGGCAGTTGTAGTGCCTTCGGTGTACCAGTCGTGGTCGGCACTAGCGTTAGAAAGATGTTGCCATAGGGCTCCATCCCAATACCAAAAACCTGTGGTGTCGTTAGTTTGATACACAAGTAGGCCGGCTGGTTTTGGGTTGGCGGTGTAGTTAATGGCGGTACGTTGTGCCTTGGTCATGCGAGGAATGAGTACTCCTTTGGCCGTGGAGCTAACATCGAGGATGGCATTGCTGTCGGGGGTTGCATTATTGATGCCCACCGACTGGGCCATAACAATAGATGACACGAAAAACCATAGACTGGTAAAAAATAATTTCATTAGTATTGAATGTTTAAAAGGGACAAAGGCAATCGCACAAAAATAAAATAAAATGGCAATACCACAATTATTTTATTGGGCTAAAAATGATAGCCTGTCATTTAAATTTTCATTCCCTGTACATGAAAACTTACCCCAAATAAAAATCATTATTTTCGCAGCAGTCTATGCTCCTTCGTATAAAACATATTTGTCTCATGGCGTTTGTCTTTTGCCTGAATCCTGCATTTCAAGCTTGTCATAGCTGGCATCCATCATCAAAAAACATAAGTTACGGAAATGATACACTTGAAAACTACCCGTATTGGATTGCGATGATGGACAGTGCCGGAGTTAATTATAATTTAGCCGTAGCCGCTTTTGATAAATACTGGGAACACCGCGAAAAACCTACCGAAGACGACGGGGAAGGAAAAGATATCTACGGGAAAGAAAAAACAGCAACTGAAAAAAAGAAAGAAGCGAACCGATCCATTCGATATGTTTATGAGTATAAACAGTTTTTAAATTGGCAACAACGCAACAAAAACTTAGTGAAACCCGATGGCACCATCATGACCTCTGAAGAAGTTTTAGAACAATGGAAGAAAAACCAAAACGATACCCTTACCCGATGAAGAAATTAACTTTTTTATTCTTTGTATTGGCGCTCCCAATAATTTCTTTCACGCAAAATTTCGCCTCTTTCACCCAAGTCGGTCCTGTGAAATTTCCTGCCAATCCGAGTGTTCAAACTACCGGCATGGGACGCGTTTCGCAAATTATATATCATCCCACCGACAGCATGATTCTATTCGCGGTAACCGCTTCGGGCGGAGTTTTTAAATCGTCGAATGAAGGTATAACCTGGCGACCGATCAGCGACTTTCTTCCACAAACGGCCTGTGCTTCTTTGGCGATAAACCCTTTGAGGCCCGAAGTGATGTTTTTAGGGACGGGCGATGCGAACTATAATGGAGGAGGGTTCGGCATCTGGAAAACAAATAATGGTGGCAGCTCCTGGTTTCAGTCTACCTCAGGCCTGGGCAATAAGCTAGTTTCCTATATCCTTTATACCCCCAACGACACAAACACGCTCATCGCAGCTTGTTACGATGGTATCTACAAAAGCATTAACGCGGGGGCTACCTGGGTTAAAAAGACTACCGTCAATAGTAGCTATCGTGATTTAATGTACCGACCACAGAGTAGTACCATCTTGTACTCGGCCACCGACAGCTACTTCTATCGCTCCTATGATAACGGTGATTCGTGGATTCAGTCGAATATTAATAGCAGTATTGCCTGTGCTGGAATTAAAATTGCAGTGTGTCAAAACGACACCTCTAAAATTTATTGCCTGGCCTGGAAAAATGGAGGGGTTAGTCCTTTTGGAGGGGTTTATAAATCCACAAATAACGGAACCAGTTTTAGTTTACAAGTTGACACTCCGAATGTTTTAGGCTACTCAAGTGATGGAAGAAGTATGGACGGACAGGGAAGTTATAACCTAGCCATTGCGGTAGACCCTAACAATGCAAACACCGTTTATGTTGCTGGCATCACCATCTGGAAATCCACCAATCAAGGGGTCTCCTTCGATTTGAAATCGCCCTGGGCTTTTGGTGTGCATGCCGATAAACACGGGCTCTTATTCTCGCCTTTTAATCCAAATAAACTATTCGTTTATCATGATGGAGGAATCGATCGAAGTACGGATGGCGGTAATGCTTGGATCACTTTAGAAGATGGGTTGAGTGCTTCTGAATTCTACAAAATGGGGAGTAGTGGAATTTATAACGATCATATTATTGGTGGCTTACAAGACAATGGAATGGATGTAAGTACCGATAAAAAATTCTCCACGGTGCGTGGTGGTGATTGGGGCGGTGATTTCGTCTTTGATGCCTTTGACAGTAGTATTCTGTATGAGAACGGCGGACTGAAAAGAAATATTAAATCGCATGCCACAGGAAATATTAACGGTCAGGCTGGCCTTTATGCTGTGCACCCGAATGATAGCAATGTATTATTCGAAGCAACCACCAATTTATTTAGGACCACAAATGTTCGTGCGAATCCTTCTACGAATGTTACCTGGAATCAGATTTCGAGTATCAGCGGCAATACTTCACCTAACAGCATGGCGTATGCCAAATTTTCATCAGGCATCTTCTATGTCGCATTCACTCCTCAATCATTTTATCGAAGCGATAATATTAATGCGTCGGCGCCCACCTTCACAAAAATTGCCACTTTCCCATTTAATGGAGGTGAACAAATAAAGCAGCTACAAACCTACGATTATGACTCCACCATCATCTATGTGCTAACCACGCAATCACGAATTTTCAGGAGTAACAACAAAGGTTTCTCGTGGACAAATATTACCAAGAATTTACCCTCCACGACCATTATAAAATTTTTACTCGACCCCAAGGCCACCGACTCAAGCATGTATGCTAGCACAGCCTTTGGAGTGTATTATAGAAACCGTTCCATCGGCAATTGGATTAATTTTTCGCAAGGATTGCCGAGTGTAGCACAAATATCAGACATGGAAATTATGAGTGATGGAACTACCAAAAGCCGTCTGCATATTTCAACTTATGGTAGAGGGATATGGCAAACCGATTTGTATAAAAGTGTAAGCGTTGCACCGAATGCAGATTTTGTTGTACAGCCTACTTCTGCCCAGTCTTGCTCGAATACTATTATTGCCATCGACAATTCAACAGGTTCGCCCACCACTCGTAAATGGTTTATTTTACCAACCACCGGATGGAGCTATATTAATGGTACCGACTCGCTTTCAGCCAGAGCCGAGATACAGTTTAACCTCTCCGGAATCTATTTTATTTCATTAACGGTAGCCAATGCCAAAGGCTCTAACACAAAAACAATAAACTATAATTATTCCAATTTAGCCGTATCGCCAACCTGCTCAACCACCACCAATCTTTTAGGTGGTTATACTATTGGAATTTACCGCTTTGAATTCAACACGATTGACAATTCCTCGGGCACCGGCAATGTAAGCTATGAGGATTTTTCGTGCAGTAGCAATACCTTGTTATTAGCCGGAAACACCTATAAGGCTTGGGTTACGAATGGATCTTCGTATAATGAAAATGCAAAAATTTATATCGATTATAATAACAACGGGCTGTTCACCGATCCCAATGAATTAGTAGGTACAATCACCAGTGGCTTAGGAAGGCGGTCATGCAATATCAGTATCTTATTGAACCCTCCCTTGTTGAATAGCTTTTTAAGAATGCGTGTGGTAAGCGATTACAGCACCGTAACAGCGCCCTGTGGGGCACTCAGTTATGGGCAATGTGAAGACTATGCCATATTTATTGACAAAACAAAACCCGTGGTTACCATCAATATTCCAAAACCCGTGGTAAGTAATAGTTTCAATGCAATGTTTACCCTTTCGGAATTTGTGTATGGGTTTGATGCGACCGACATCAGCTTAACCAATGCCACCCTAAGCAATTTCTCGCAGTTGGATGCACTTCATTATATGGCTAGAATTACCGCAACCAATAATGGAATCATTAAACTTAGTATTGCTGCGAATAAATTCACCGATTTGGCAGGAAATTTCAATAATGGTGTGGCTGATTCAACCCTTTTTTATGTAGGAATTAACTCTTTCACTTTTGCAGGAATTAGTGTTAAAGATAGCATAGCGCAATCGCCATCAGGGGGGGCTATTTACTGCTATGTGCCTTTTGGCACTATTTTAGATTCTTTGGCCGCCACTTTTATTCTCAGCGATAGTTCGACAGCCTCTATTGGAGTGAAGACTCAGACCTCAGCAAGCAGTAAAAATAACTTTAATGGACAGGTTACCTACCTGATAAAGTCGGGGGATAATTCAATTACAGAAACCTATGTTGTAAATGTGATACCCCTTAAAAATAAGGAATGTAGTATTTTAACTTATGGGTTCGCGAGTCCTGCGGTAAGCAGCACCATCCTGCAAACCGGAAGCGGTGGAACCATTGATATTACGGTTCCCTTCGGCACTTCTCTAACCAGTATCATTGCCATCTTCAGCCTGAGCGACAGTGCAAAGGCGTATATAAATTTTGCACAACAAAAGAGTAATAGTACGATTAATAATTTCACCAGCCCGCTTACATACCTTATAGTGGCGCAAGATACCTCGTATTCAAAAACGTATCAACTAAACATCTTATTCGGCAAAAGTAAATCGTGCGACATTTTGATGTATGCCTTATCAACGCCGGCTATCACAGGCGTAATTACTGCCACTGGGGCCACTGGTGGAACGATTTCTGTGACCGTTCCATATGGCACTTCATTGGTTAATTTGGCCGCTCTCTTTGTTTTGAGCGACAGTGCTAAAGCTTATATCGGCAGTGTGAAGCAACAGAGTGGATTAACCTCCAATAACTTTTCAACCCCACAAGCATATAAAGTGATTGCCCATGATACAAATTACTCTAAAATATATATTGTGACAATCATCGTTGCCCCGAATACGGTGGCTAATTTAATAACTTATAATCTCGTGAGTCCTGCAGTTTCAGGAATCATTACGACCACTTCAACTGGAGGTATCGTAACCCTCAGTGTTCCTTTTGCAACCAACATCACAAATTTGGTTGCGCAATTTGTGCTGAGTGATAGTGCTCAGGCATACCTAAACATGGCATTACAGCAGAGTGCGATTACGTCAAATGATTTTACAGACACATTATTACTCAAGGTAATCGCGCAAGATGGGTTACATTCAGGAATCTATAAAATTATAGTATCCGTTACCAAAAACATAGCCTGTGATTTACTCTCGTACAAATTTAATACTCCGAGCACCCTTGGAGTGATTACGCCATCGTTCAACGGAGGAACAGTCGCTGTTACGGTGCCGTATAGCACCAATGTAACGAATTTAGTAGCCGACTTTTCAATTTCAGATTCATCAAAAGCTTTTATCTCTAATGTTTTGCAAATAAGCAATAACACCGGTAATGACTTTACGACGAATGTAACCTATCTTATTCAGGCACAGAACAATGCCCTCTCAAAAACATATTTAGTAACGGTAAGCCGAAATACTGGCATAGAAAAGCCCTTGAGCAATGCGTCGTGGAGAATTTATCCGAATCCGTTGCACGACCAATTGTCGATTGTTCTTGAACAATCCACAGTTCTCGATTCTCAATTTAATATCATTGATTTTTTAGGGCAAAACGTAATGAGTGGCGTATTAAAACACCAAGAAACAAAGCTTGACCTCTCGGATCTTGCTCCAGGCATCTATTATTTTCAGCTCGCGACAAGCGAAGGAACAAGAACAGAAAAATTAGTGAAAGATTAAATTTTATAATGGAATTTCTACATGAACATGGGTACCACGACCTTCTGTTGAATCGAAGTTTACACTGCCATTGAGATACTCAACACGTGATTTTATATTTTTCAAACCAATGCCTTCAAAATTTTCTTGATGGGCCATATTAAATCCTTTCCCATTATCGTCAATGGTGATAGAAACTTCTTTCTCGTCTTTGATGATTTGTATATCCAACGAGTTTGCTCCACTGTGTTTTATTACATTATTTACACATTCCTGAATGATTCGATATAAAAGAATTTCCAATGTTTCTTCCATTCGTTGAGGGAGTCCATAGGTATGTAGGTTTACCTTTAATCGTGAAGAATCAATCTTGCTCACAAACTCCCCAACGGCTGAAGCTAATCCGTTTTTCAATAATGCATCCGGCATCATCTGATGTGACAAGGTTCTCACCTCTTTACAGCATTCATCAATAATGTCTTGGGTGCGATTAAAGAACATCGACTGCTCCACCTGATCGAAATGCAGCCCTTCCTGAAGTGCACTTAGGTTCATTTTCGCAGCACTTAACATTTGTCCGATGCCATCATGTAAATCCCCCGCAATTCTCTTTCTCTCACGCTCTTCGGCATCGATGACAGATTTTGCGGTTTGTTCCTTTTGATTGGCCCGTGCGGCAAAAAGTTCGGTATCCTTCTTAATTTTATATCGATTATACAATAAAAATGCAACGATAGAAATGAGTACGACCATGCCAAAGCCAAGGGCAATCAAATAATTTTTACGCCGGAGTTCTAAATCCTTTAATGCATTTTCTCTGTTGGCTAGAACCAGTTTTTGTTCTTTCTTGTCGTTTTCATACTTGGCCTTTAATTCTTCAATTTGATTGAGTTGTGAATTTGAGTATAATGAATCTTTCATCGATTGAAAAAGTGAATAATACTCGAGTGCATCTTTATAGTTCCCTGTTTGTTGATAGAGGTTCGCTACCTGCTCAAAGTTGTACTGCAATATATCTCGAAAATGAATTTCTTTCGCAATATCAATACTCAGTTTAAAATTTAAGATCGCCTTTGTGTAGTCGCCTTTAGCCGCATAGCATTCGCCTAAAGAGGTATAACTTTGACAAACTGCAAACTTGTCATCAAGTTGCAATCGTAATTCCAACGATTTATTCAACACTTCGAGCGCCTTCTCATATTCTTTCTGTAAAGAGTAAACACCTCCCATATTACACAAGGCATAAGAAATGCCCAAATTTGAATTGGGTAAGCTTTCATAAAGTTTCTTTGCCTCCGAATACCAACTCAGTGCACTATCGAGGTTGTTCTTCGACTCGTATACGATGCCCATATTATTATAAACATTCGCCACTCCATTGAGGTCGCTATTGCTATTAAATAAATCGATCGCCTTACTCAAGTAGACGATAGCCAAGTCCATATCGTTATGCTTACGAAGTAATACACTGAGTTCGAGATAAACGTTTGCGGCCCCACTCTTATCCAGATGTTCTTCAAATAATGCGACAGCACTTAAATAATTTTTAAGAGCTATATCATGACTCCCATTAAGGTAATAGGTTACGCCGAGCTGTTTGTAGAACTCAGCCGATTTAACTGGCCAATTGTTTTTTTGTGAAATCTTCAATCCTTCACTGGCGAAATAAATACTCTTCTCAAAGTCGAAGGTGCCATAGTACTCACAGAGCCGCTTATAGATACTGGTCTTGGTAGAGTCGTTAATATTGGCCTTCAATAAAGTTTGTAGCGAATCGGGCAATGTGGCAGCACTAGCGTTGTTTACAAGCAGAGCAAGGAAGAAAAAAAGAAAAAGTAATCGTTTCATGAAGTCCACAAAGAAATACAAATGTATCAAATTAAAATATTTTTAAAGGAGTAACATTAAATCACCTCTGGTAGCCTATGGTTGGCGAGATAAATAAGTACACGTCCGAGCCATAAATTCAGGATTCTCTTACTTCAGCGATTCTTCTTGTACTCTTCAAACTACCGGCTTAAATTGTTCAAAGCTTTGCAGACAGTTTTTGCAATAATGTATGGAGCGGCACAGTGTGGCGCCGAACGGACTGTTGAAAGTTGTGTTGCGGCTACTGCAGAAAGGACAAGCCACATCGCTTAGCACATCCAATTCAAAATAACCATCGTGTTTAGGCGGTGGTGCCAGGCCATGTTTTAAGAGAGCCGCTCTCCCACTTTCACTGATCCGATTTGTATTCCATGGCGTATCGAAAGTGGTTTTAACTACGACGCTTTCCACCCCCATTTTTTCGATTCGCTCACGCACATAGGTTTCCAATATTTTTATTGCCGGGCAACCACTGAATGTAGGCGTCATCATAATTTCAACGGCATTGTTCTCAACTTTTATATGTGTGATAATTCCTAATTCGACCACCGAAATGGTAGGAATTTCAGGGTCCTTAACATCATGTAAGGCTTGCAATATGTCGGCTTCAGTAACCATATAAAATTATTTTGCCAACCAAATATTTTTCAATTCTAAATGTATTTTGCTGCCAAAAAATACTGCTGTTGTTTTCTCAAAAGAGTCGGTGTAATCGCTCACATAATATTTGTCATTGGCGGTTCGATGATCATTTAACAAACCTTCGTTGGCGAGTATCATTTTTACTTTTTTTGCAACAATGGAAGTAGAGTCAATGACTCTTACCTTGTTTTGGTAGTAGGCACTTATTTCCTCTTTAATGAGTGGGTAATGGGTGCATCCTAAAATCAAGGCATCAATATTTTGAAGTTCTGGCTGTGCCAAATAGCTATAAATTATTTCATGACTTATTTTATCATTATAGAAACCCTCCTCAATCATTGGTGCTAAAAGCGGGGTAGCTAAGGCCGTAAATTCGAGTGATGCTTTACGGCGGGTTAGTTTCTCTTGATAAATTCCGGAAGCGATGGTTGTTTTGGTGGCGATGATTCCAACTCTTTTTATCTGGTCATCAGCGATCACTTCTTCAATGATGGGGTCGATGACATTGATTACCGGAATACTATTTTTAAACGCATCGCGTAAGTACTCATAAGCTGCAGCAGAAGCGGTATTACAGGCTATGACGATACATTTACAGTTTTCGTTTTTCAGAAGGTAGTTGGTAATCTGTTCGGCGTAATAGCGTATCGACTCTTTCGATTTATCGCCGTAAGGCATATGAGCGGTATCGCCAAAATAGACGAGCGTTTCGTTGGGCATCGCCTTCGAAATGGCATGCGCAACGGTAAGTCCTCCGATGCCTGAATCAAAAATACCTATAGGTGATTGTGGGTTCATGTATTAAACAGCAAAGTTAAAACATATAATGATAACTTGGCTTAAGAGATAACTGTAAATACGTTTTGTTTTGCCAGAAGTAGGAGGGCATTGAAATTAGAATCTTTGCAATGCCATCATGCTCTATCCTTATGAATATTTATTGAATGATTATCTTACCTACGAATTCCCCTATGCTGACAAAATAAATCCCTTTCGGTAATTGGGCTATGTTAACCACCGTTTCGTGTGGCTCTAATATCCCCTCTATGACCCTCTGACCCATCATATTTACAAGGTTGTATTTTGTACGCTCCAATAATAAATACGTTGTTTCTATTGTTAGTTTCTCATGGGTTGGATTTGGTGAAATTCGTATTTCATTCTTCAGCTTGTCAGGGTATTCTATTCCGTTGGGCTGTGCTGCCTTAGTGGCTCCTACTTTCATTCCATTACCAAAACTGGTTACCCAGAGTTCAGCTGTTTTAAATGAATTATAGTATACTCTCTCGGGCTGACGAAACGGATAGGCATCCACTAAAGTGTATATTGGATTTGCTAAGGTAATATCCTGTGTTGCCCACAAACCTTGAGTTTCGGTAGTTACATAAGCTTGTTTCAAATTGGCAGGGTTCATGGTGATGGAGCTAACACGGTCGAATAACGCGCCCGATATTTTTGTCCAGTTGGTGCCCCGATTGGTTGTTTTATAAAGTCCTCCCTTATTATTAGCACTTCCTCCCCATCCACTGAAAACCCCAACATACCAAGTATTCTGTGTAGCATCGGCCGGATCTACCACGATATCCTTCGTCCAATATTGCATATTAATATCGCTCTTGTCGGTCCAGGTTGAAGTAGCCGGATCGTATAAAAAAACGCCGCTGCTTGCCGTAAAATTGGTTCCATACCGGCCACTGTAGGTGCACAGTACTTTCCCATCATTTAACACTATAACACATGCCGGATGTCCTTCTGTGCGTGGTGGATTAGGCAGTTTAATCCAGGTACTTGCTGCGCCCAAATTAAGGTTGGAGGTGACCCAAATACCCCCTTGTGAACCGGTACCGCCACCGCCGTAATGTACTACGCTGGCATACATTTTATTACCATTGGCAGGATCGACCGCCAGCCAAAAAACGGGATGACCAAAAGTATGCAGGTTCGTCCAGTTGTCGCCATTATCGGTGCTGAATACAATTTTACCATTCGCATCGGCTGCATCCAACTGTGCATCTTTCAACCGCGTACTTTGATACATATCATGAATATTGGAAGTTCCTAAATAAATATTTGCGCCACTTTTCGCAAATCGATACGCGCTATTTACGCTAAAGCCCGCATATTGATAGCCCCATGTTTTTCCTCCATCTTTACTACGGATAGCACCGATATCACTGAAAGCGGCAAAAATATTATTACTATCAATCCATTGCATCTGCCAACATGTGGTATTCTCCAAACCTATGCTATGATAGGCTTTCTTAGCTGGAGTGTTTACGTTGGCTGCATTTTCATCGGAGATGTTTACGTAGGCTTGTTTCCAGTTTGAGCCACCATCGCTGCTCACGTGAACAAAGCTATAGTCAGAAAAAATCACTTTCTGTGAATTGTTGGGCGCTATAGTAATGCCAAAACAGGCTTCGCCCCAACTCCATGCTTTATCGCCTCCGATACCACTCCAACCGGTGGTAATGTTTTGATTGTTGGTTGTTTTAAAAACTTTCGTCCAAGTTGTACCCCCGTCGCTTGTTTTAAAAACTAAGGGTGCCACGAGTAAATTATCTTTCCCTCCTAAATAAATTGTATTGATATCGTTATCGGCCATCCCTACATACATCACAAAATCGTTCGAAAAATTTATACCTGAATTCTTAGCTACCCAGTTTCCACTGTTATTATCCATGGTATAAACCCCTTTTGCGAACTGATAATTATCGTAAGGCATAATGCCGTTATAGGTTGATGTGCCAGTAGAGGCAATACAGGCATACCGAGTAACAGCGCCACTTTTTGCACCTTTGAAACTCCAGATCACCTGCCCTGTTGCCATTCCCGTGGTGGCCATGAAGGCAAACGAATTACCTCCGTTATTCGATGTAAATAAGCCTTCATTGGTGCCAATAGCAATATTATTTCCATCAAAAAACACACCTCCTAAAATTATTCCCGCCCCATTATTCACGGTATGCCTCACGAGGGTAAATGTTACACCACTATTATTGCTAATAAAAATATCACCATAGTACCCAATAATGACCTGACTGGGATTAGCATAATTAGCTATCACTTTAAAAGCCTGTCCGTAACCGCTGCTATGCCCTCCAAGGACAATCCAGGTTTTACCACCATCTATCGTTTTTACCGGATAGCCACTATTACCATCATTGAAATTACTATATGCAATGAGTGGATTATTGGTAAATTCATACGTTGAGGTATTAAAAACCTGTAAGCTTTTATGATGAATTTGCGTATACGATTTCCCGAAATCAGAAGTGTGAAAAAGTTCGCTCATATCGCAGCTCACATAATATTCATTCGAATTTGCCGGGTTTATGGTGGGGAAGAACAAGGCGCCACCTCCCCCGATGCCACGAGCTAAAAACGTATCAATGGGTGTTTGAGAATGACTTGCAAAGACACAAGAAAGAAGTGCGGAAAGTAAAATTTTACGCATGATGGTATTAATTTAAATCGCAAGTTAGTCAATAACTATATAAAATGATTCTCCTTCAAGAAAATACAGCATACATTCCACCCACTTTGCGTAAATTCGCTTTTAACATTACACGTATTATACTCTTTCTTTACACTTCCGAGAAAGAGAGTCGCATGCTGGCACAAAATGATATTATGATAAAGAAATTTTTACCTTTACTTTTATACGCTCTATTCGGTATAGTGAGCGCTGAAGCCCAGCAAAATTATGCCTTGCTGATTCACAACAAAACGTTTGAATTGCCAGAGAATAAGGGTAAAATAAAAATCCAATGCGGGGTTTCAAAGAATGAAGTTTTTAATGGCATTATGCACGTTTATATACAGTTTTATACCTTACCAAGCAATGAAGAGAAAAAAGCGTTTGAAGAGAAAGGGGTGCACTTTCTCTCTTATATTCCCAACAACACTTATGTATGTGCCATTGCTAAAAATGTGCTAAAAAACATCTCAGATACTAACCTCAGGAGTATTTCTTTAATCGACTCGAAAAATAAATTGAATCCTGTATTGAGTAATTCCGAATTACCCCCTTGGGCCTTGAAACCCAATAATCAAATCGATCTCATGGTTTTCTATTATGCCGATTTGAAGCACGAAGAGGTGAGGGCTGCTTTAACAAAAAACAAATATTATATCGTCAGCGAGAGTGAGGCCATGCATCATTTTCAGATTCGAGTGAAGACAGATGCCATCCATAAAGTTGCAACGCATTGCTTCTTGTCGTATATCGACCCAGAGCGAGCGCCGGCAACTCCTGAAAATGAGGTGGAACGTGCCAATCATCGTAGCTATGCCATTGACAATAATTTAACAGGAAGCAATGGTTTACATTACGATGGTACTGGTGTCAATGTTGCCGTAGGTGATGATGGTATTATAGGGCCTCATATTGATTATACAGGCAGGGCAAATCAAACCTGGGTGACGACAAATATAGGCGATCATGGCGATCATGTTTGTGGTATACTCGCCGGGGCAGGCAACCTTAACCCAAAAGCGAAGGGTGCCGCCCCAGGATGTTCACTTTTCATCTACCGACCTTATGAAAACATTAATAATTTACCAGCACACTATGGTTTGTACAAAATTCGAATCACCTCCTTATCATATGGGCAGGGATGTAATGCCGGATATACCAGCGATGCCAATTCACTCGATGAGATGATGCGAATTTATCCTGCAGCCATCAGTGTGTTTTCGGCTGGCAACTCGGGCAACACCAATTGTAATTATCAAAATGCAGGTGTGACAGGATGGGGAAACATTACAGGAGGAATGAAAACAGGTAAAAATGTAATCGCCGTTGCTAATTTGTGGAACACCGATTCGGTAGATGTAACAAGCAGCCGAGGTCCGGCCAGCGATGGGCGA
>CAIUDH010000018.1 GCA_903897855.1 uncultured Bacteroidota bacterium
ACAAAAAAGGCAGCCCCTAAGAACTGCCTGATTTGCACACCAAATGAAGGGATATTGCTATCCTTTATTTTCCACAACAATTTTTACTTGACCTTTGCCTCCCCAGCGATTCTTATCGCCTTTGGTATAGGCAACCATATCTTCACAGTAAATCATGGTGTCAATTAGATTACGCCATTTCTCACTTCCGGTAAAGCCGCTATCCTTGGTAGCCATTGATAAGATAATGAAGCTTTGGTGAGGATGCTTTTTGGTAAGGGCTGTAAATTGTTCTACTTCTATGCCTAAACTATCTTTACTATCCAATACTACAATATCGAAGTTGGAAGGATTCAAAGCCTCCAAATTACGTACAATCTTTAAGTTTGTATGCTCTTTGATTCCTAAGCGAATTAGAGCTTTCGAAAATACAGGTGTTCCAAATTGCTCCCCAGCTACATATAAAATCGTATTGCCCTTTTTAGCTAGGTAATACGAAAGGTTTATTGTTAGCGTGCTTTTACCACTTCCTCCCGGGCCGTATATAAAAATATTTGTAGGCTTGCAGGCTTCACCAATAAGTTGCAGGTATTTCCCATCAAGCCCTAATAAATCAAATTTGGTTTTATGTAAGTTGGATAAGTCCATCACATCATTACCCTGACTTGCGTTAGAAATTTCGGGAGCGAGTCCGTTTAACGTTTTTTTTTTGATGATTTTCTTTTCTTAGCCCTTCCTTTTATTTCGTCTAACAAAAGTAAATCATCCACTCGGGATGGTTTGCGGACGAACTTTTTCTTTGATACTCCACCGATATAGCTAACACGGAGTAACTCTTTCGCATTTGAGAGCGTTTCCTTGCATTTTTTAAGGAAGTCAGGAGAAATGGTAGCGGTTATCCTGCCGTTACAATTTGAATCGTCCTTCGCTGCGCTAATAGCTGCTTGCAGTGTAAATCGTCAGCATAAAGTGGACCTAATATAGATAATATTATTTTTCCATACACTTCTTCGATTGATTATTTACTTAAACTAGTTTAGAATTGAAGCACCTCAAAACTATAAGTGCGAGTCTTATCAGGTTTTTAAAAAGCCACTTGCATGAATACCATTGGCAACGCTATTTTATAACTTTATTAATTTCTGCACGTTTATACTGTTTCCTATTTTTGCCTGAATATAATAAATCCCTACTGGAAAATCAGAGGTCGAAATTAATAATTCAGTCGTTGGATTTATAAGGTTGGCACTATAAATTTGTTTACCCAATATATCGGTAATGCTAAGTTCATCTATATTTCCTGAACCTCTAACATTAATTTCTGTGCTTGCCGGATTTGGGAAAACATTAAAAGGCAAAGCCTCCGAGAGCATATCCTTTATTCCAACCGTATTAGCGGTCGGGTTGCGTTTGTAGTAAATCTCCTCATTTCCGTCGCGATTATCATACCACAAAACATGCACCACCGAACCGGAAACGGCTACAGACGGATACCATGAAGCAGCCGTGTTATTGGTGAGCCTTGTCGTCGCCCCCCAGGTTAAACCTCCATCAGTAGAGTTTTTATAATATAGTTCACGATTCCCATCAAGCCAGTCAACCCAAACAAGATGTACCATTGAACCTGACACTGAGATGGAAGGTTGGGATGAACTAAAGGTATTGTTCGTGAGACGAACATCTGCCCCCCAGCTTAATCCTCCATCGGTAGATCGTTTGTAGTATATTTCATCATTCCCATTCCGATCGTCATACCATACCATATGAACCACTGTGCCGTTTACGGCTAGTGTTGGATACCATGAATTACCAACACTATTGGTTAGCCTGGTATCGGCACCCCAACTTACTCCTCCATCAGCCGAACGTTTATAGTATATTTCCTGATTGCCGTCACGATCATCGAACCAGGCAAGATGAACGTTGGATGTGGATATTGCTACAGAAGGATATTGAGCATAAGAAGTATTATTGGTGAGCCTGGTATCCGCGCCCCAGGTTAGGCCACCATCAGAGGAACTTTTAAAATATATCTCGTCGTTCAAATCACGGGCATCCTGCCAAACAAGGCACACATCCGATTTAGATGAAAACATAGAAGGATACCATTGAACGGAAGTATTATTCGTTAACCTTGTATCGGTACCCCAGGTTAAACCTGCATCTGTCGAACGTTTATAGTATATTTCAAAATTACCGTTCCGATTGTCTCGCCATACCACATGTACTATCGAATCTGCCACCGACACCGTAGGGTATTCTGAGGGGCCAAGGCCGTTCGTTAGCCTGGTATCGGCTCCCCAGGTTATACCACCGTCTGTTGAGCGTTTGTAATAGATCTCCGTGTTTCCATCCCGCCCATCATACCAAACAGCATGAACAAAATTCCCGCTTGATGCAATACATCGTGCATTATTATACGAAGTATTGGAAGTAGAAAGATCAGAGGTAAGCCTTACATCAGGCTGCCATTGTGCTTGCGAAACAAAGGCCGAAAGTAAAAGGATTAAAGTAATGCGTATGTGCTTTTTCATTTTGCTTGAGTGTTGAAATTGATTTAATACAGAGCCTCCTATTAATGATCTGCCTGGTAAGAGAGGGTTGGTAGTGAATAAAAATTCACATAGTCACCCTCGCCTTTTTTCTCACTTAATTAATCTCTCCTTTTCAACACCCGACATTAGCTTGTTTCTTTTTTTTGTGCTATAAGGCAAAGTTATTTGTTTTATTCGTTTAAACCAATTTCTTCTGATTTTTTTCTATTCCAGCATTTTTAAGCTTTTTTTTACAATGACATAGCGCAGTTCCAGGTCGGCTAACATAATCTTTAAACGATCGTTTTCCTTGCGTAAATCAGAGGTTTCATGAAACACTCGCTTAATAATATTTATAGTTGGCCCATATTATGCAGTCGATTCACTTCATTAGGCTAATCGATGAATCGCCTTATAATCGAGCAACTCAACATCTGGTGATAGGTAACCCGTTTTTAGAGGTTCTTCTTTCATTAAATCGGTGCTTAAATATTTTTTATTGCTATCGGAGAACACGGTTACTACATTCAGATTTTCAAATCCTGGTTGATTCTGCAGTTGAATGGCACCGATGAGATTTGCACCGGAAGAGATTCCTACGGCAAGCCCTAGCTGTTTTGCTAGTTTTTGAGCCATAATAATAGAATCGCCGTCCGATACTTTTATCACTTCATCGAGTTGGTCGAGGTGCACGATAGCCGGAATAAACTCATCTGAGATGCCTTGAATACGGTGTGAGCCCACTTTATAACCCGTAGAGAGGGTGGGCGATTCGGCCGGCTCCAAAGGATGAATAAGCATCGCAGCATTTTTAGATTTAAGATAGGTTCCGGTACCCATAATGGTACCCCCGGTGCCTACACCGGCAACAAAGGCATCGGGAATAATATCCACCGATTGCAGCTGCATCCAGATTTCCATGCCAGTGGTTTTCTCGTGGGCCTCTGCATTATAAATATTCTCAAATTGACGAGGAAGAAATATATGTACAGACTCTCGAGCCATTTTTTCACTCAAGGCAATACTTCCCAAAAACCCTCCTTCTTCTTTAGATACTAAGATTACTTCTGCTCCTAAACTCTTAATAATGGCAATACGCTCTTTGCTAAGCCAATCGGGCATGATAATTTTAACATCATGTCCTAAGGCTCTGCCGATGGCACTGAAAGAGATTCCGGTGTTGCCACTGGTGGCTTCAATAATAGTATCACCTGCTTTTATTTTTCCTTCGTAGTAAGCTCGTTGTAGGATATACAAGGCCATCCTGTCCTTGATACTTCCAGTAAGGTTATAATGCTCGCATTTAACATAGATTTTCCGTTCTTGATTTTTGTAGCGATAGTCGATCTCCAACATCGGGGTATTCCCGACGAGCTGCCAAAGGTGCTGAAACTTGTTTTCCTGCTTTGTAATGGATGCCAGAGGATGGTTGCTTACATAACGTAAAGGTGTAATCATAATTCACTGATGGCCAGCTCATGTGAGGTCACCATCTTATTTCGTCAAAGGAACGAAAATTTACTTAAAACGAAAATGCCATTATTTACTTCAAGAACTTGTGTAAAAAGCGTATCAATAAGCATCTACATCTAAATTAAAACGTAAGGTTTTGTTTTCCTTCAAGATAATAAATTCATGTAGGGTCAATTTTAAAAACTGTTTAGCCATTTTCAAAGAAACAACCTGGTGGGGTATCTTTAAAATGATACACTGAATAAATAAATTCTGAATACGAGGAATGAAATGTGCTTCAGGTCCTAGTACTGTTTCACCCAACTGTTGACGTAGGATATTGGCAAAATCAATCGCTCCCCGCCTCACTTCAGCTTCTTCTTTATGTTTGATGGTGATACGAATGATTTTCGAAAACGGTGGATACATAAACTTCTGTCGTTCCTGCATCTCATAAAGATATAAAGCCTGGTAATTATTCTCGATGACCACTTGAAATAGGTCAAGTTGGGGACGACGGGTTTGGATGATGACTTCTCCTGTTTTATGCATCCTGCCTGCCCTTCCTGCCACTTGGGTAAGCATCTGAAAAGCACGCTCATTGGCTCTGAAATCGGGGATATTAATAATTTGGTCGGCATCCATAATACCTACCATGGTCACGTTTTCGAAGTCGAGACCTTTACTCACCATCTGGGTGCCCACCAGCACATCAATTTGCCCCTCTCGAAACGCACTAATAATTTTACTATGTCCTTCTTTGGTTCGCGTGGTATCATAATCGAGTCGGGAAACTCGCACTTCAGGCAACAAATTTTTCAAGTCGTCCTCAATTTTTTCGGTACCAAACCCTTTCATTCGCATTTCGGTAGCACCACAGGCACTGCACACATTAATAGGTTTCACCTTATATCCGCAGTAATGACATTTTAATATTTGTTGTGTCTTGTAGTAGGTAAGCGTAATATCACAATTGATACAATGAGGTGTCCATCCGCAATTGGTGCATTCGGTACGTGGCACGTAGCCTTTGCGATTTTGAAACAGGATGACTTGTTCTTTTTTAAGCAGAGCACTCTTTATTTTATCGAGTAGTTCAGGGGTGAAATCAAAACTCAAGGTCTTATCTTTGCTGCTCTTACTTACGTCGGATAAACTGATTTCGGGCATGTGCATTCCTGCATAGCGCTCGGTGAGTTCTACTAAACCATACTTTTGTTGGTGTGTATTATAATAAGTTTCGATACTCGGAGTGGCCGTACCGAGCAGCACTTTAGCCTGGTGCATATTGGCCAAAACGATCGCCGCGTCGCGGGCATGATATCGAGGCGAAGGATCCATCTGCTTATAGCTTTGATCGTGCTCTTCATCAATAATGATCAATCCTAGATTTTGGAACGGCAGAAATACAGAGCTTCGTGTGCCAATGATAATCCTAAATCTCTCATCACGAATTTTATTCCAGATTTCCACCCTTTCAAAATCACTAAATTTATAATGCCAAACGCCTACACTTCGGCCAAAATATTTTGTAATTCGTTGTATTATCTGCGATGTCAACGCCACCTCTGGCAACAGATATAAGATCTGTTTGCCTTCGGCCATGGCTTTTTCTATGAGTTTAGCATATAGATGCGTTTTGCCGCTGCTCGTAACACCGTGGAGCAGCACCACCTCTTTCGATTCGAATTGTGTATTAATTTGGGTATAGGCAATTTCCTGATTGGGCATCAGTTGAATTGCTTCGGTGTCACTCGTATCAAACGAGATTCGATCGATTTCAATTTCGTAAATCTCAAGAACTTTTTTATTGACGAGTGTGTTTAAAGTGCTTTCACTGCTTTTGCTGGCCAATAATAATGCTTTCTTCGAAATATTTTCCATATCCTTAAAAGCAGTCATCAAAGTCATAATCACCTCTAATTGCTTAGGTGTCTTCTCCAATCTAGTAAACAATTCATGCAAAGCTGGTTCATTTTCCTCATAAGCAGTGGTAAATTTCACACAGGTTTGTTTCTTACTTTTATAGCTTTCATTGAGTTGCTCACGGATAAGAATAATTCCCGAATCATAGAGTGATTTAATGATGGTAAGTACACTTTTAATTCGCAACAACTCACTCACCTGGTTAATCGTAATTTCCTTATGAATTTCAAGGGCCTCCACAATCAAGTATTGTTTATCATCGAGGTCAGCATGTAAAAATGTAGCCTCCGGGTTCAGGTATAGTTTCGATTCGCTTTCCAGCTTTAACCCCCCAGGCAATGCCGCCGCCATAATCTCACCTAAGGTGCACAAATAATATGTTTCCATCCACTGCCAATGTTGAAGCTGGAGCGACGTAACAATAGGCGCAGCATCAATTACATCGTAGATGTATTTAGCGGTGTATTCTTTGGGGGGGGTAGTATGTATTTTAACGATTAATGCGGCATACACTTTTCTGCTTCCAAACTGAACCACGACGCGTTTCCCTATTTGAAGATGATCGTTTAAAGCAAATGGAACTCGGTAGGTATACGCTTTGGGCAAGTATAACGGCAATATCACGTCAACAAAAAAAGTGGAACGTTCATTGAGATCAAACTCGAATTCAGCAGGTCTGGTTTCCACTTGTATTAATTAAAATAATATTAGAAGTTGTATGGAATAGGGGTCGTTGCTTAGGGTATTAAGGACCGATGGGTGCACATGCGAAGTAAATTAATAATTATCATAACAATAAAAACAATTCTCCAGGGGCTGATATCATAATTCAATTGGCGCTCATTTTGGCGTCCACGACCTTGAGAATCTTTCGCACGTTGTTGTTGCTTGAGAAACTCTTCATATTGCGTTTGCTGATATTGTTGGTATTGGCTTCTTTGTTGCGATCGGAATTGCTCTTGTTGGAAACTTGAAGGGTTACGTAATTTGTTATCGTAAATGAGTTTGTTCTGATCGTCACTTAATATATCATAAGCGCTGTTGATCTCCTTAAATTTCTCTTCTGCGCTTCGGTTTCCAGGATTCATATCAGGGTGAAATTTTTTTGCAAGACTCCTGTAAGAAGCCTTAATTTCAGCTGACGAAGAGAAGCGGGGTACCTGTAAAACGCTGTAGTAATCTTTATTCCAGTCTATGGCCAAGGTGTGTGGTAGTCGTTAAAGTTGGTTATGGCGACAAAGTTAGCATGAAGTTAGGTATTTACCAATTCTGGCACAAATTAGCACAGAATAAAAAAAGACTCACGCACAAATGCTAATTCTAACCGTATAAATGTATATTTGCATAAGAAGAGAGAAAATATTATACGTAGGTTATTTCAAGGCTCCTAACATTTCGAAAACCCATCAGCTTTGCAGTTAAAATCCTACTTAAAAAAACTAAAGATCCAACGATACCTATGCTTTTGAAAAATATGATGCGAGCAACCAGTGTTACATTTATTGTATTGATGTCACTCGTTACAGCGCAGGCACAAATAGCTTTACCACAAGGGAATGTACTTAATTTAAATACCTCAAGTGACGTATTATATCTTGAGACTAGAATCCTTTTCAATACTGGGATTTACAAATCGGAGGATTATTGCTGGAATAAGATTTCCGATTCTTTGGATAGCCGATGGCTGGTGAGTTCGTGCTTTAATGGAGACTGCAAAAACGACCTGCTTGCCTCGGGCTGTTTCATTAAAGATTTTGGACTCAACGACAGCACCTGTTTCTTAGCTTTTCATGTGCAAACCAACAGTTTCAACGGAACTTCGGTTATTAAATATAATATTTACAATAAAAAGAACAGTGCTGATAAAACAGTACTTACTTTCAATATCCACTATAGGAATACGACAGGGGTGCTTGTTAAGAACTTGCCGAATCAAGCCATAATCGCCCCCAATCCTTCGGCCGAAAGTATCGTTTTGAGAACTATCGAAAGTGTTAAAGACGTTGAGATTCAAATTAGAGATGTGATGGGGGAAATTGTAATCCAACAACTTTACAACGATTTTTCGAGCGAAACCATAAACATCTCTAATTTAACGGAAGGAGTCTATTTTGTAAACATCATACCTGTGTTTCCACGTAATGAGAAAGACGTAAATATCCCCGTTTGGAGCACTCTGAAATTCATCAAGCAGTAGATTCAATTTGCTTATGAGCAAAACAAAGCATCATTGGGAGAACGTTTTCTCTAGTAAAAAAGAGAATGAGGTAAGTTGGTTTCAAGAATATCCTCAAACATCGGTAGAGTTTATAGCACTTTTTGAGATGCCGTTAGATTCAAATATTATCGATGTTGGTGGAGGCGATAGCTATTTTATCGATGCTCTAATTGAAAAAGGATACAGCAATTTGTTTCTTCTTGATATCTCTGAAAACGCCATTAATAGGGCAAAGAAAAGATTAGGACAGAATGCTAAGCATGTCACTTTTATTATTTCAGATATCACCGATTTTGCACCTGAGGTGAAATTTCATTTCTGGCATGACAGGGCTGCCTTTCATTTTCTTACCGACGAAAAACAGATTAACAAATATGTATCTATCGCTGAGAATGCTATTGAAAAAGAGGGGTATTTAATACTGGGTACTTTTTCGGAGCAGGGACCAACCCAATGTAGCGGTCTGGAAATCAAACAATATAACAAAGCCAGCATGTCGGATCGTTTTGAAAAATCATTTGTGAGGATAAAATGTATCGAAGAAGATCACGCAACCCCGTTCAATACCTTACAAAATTTTCTCTTTTGTAGCTTTCAAAAAAAGTAGCCTTATTAACACCTTCCAATCCCCAAAAGACGCTTTTCAGTTTGTCATTTAACCTGGCTTTAAATCGTAGATCCACTATTGGCTAATTTCTCCACGGTAAGCCCTTGAATAATGATTGAAAATAGCACCGTTGCATAGGTGATAAATACAATCGGTTCCTTGACATCCATGGCACTCACCGATAGTGCCATAGCAAGTGATAAGCCACCACGCAGGCCGCACCATACCAGTAATAATTGTTCTTTCCCTGTTGCCACAATTTGTTTTTTGAAGAGAAAAGCCAGCGTTTTAATAGAAATAAATCGGGCCAACAAAACGATGAAAATGCTTATCAATCCAAAGATTAATAAATTCCAACTAAAGGATAACAAGGCCAGCCGCAGTCCAATAAGCACAAAAAGAACTGAATTTAAACCCATATCCACCAATTCCCAAAATTTATCCATATAAACCACCGTTGAGTCGCTCATCACATTTTTGCGTAAGTTATCACCGCCTATAATGAGACCTGCAACGACCATGGCTAAGGGTCCTGAAATATGTAAATAATCAGCTATGAAATAACCTCCGGTAACGAGTGCTAAAGTGATCATTATTTCCACCTCATAACTATCAATGGACTTTAGGAACAGAAAGGCAAGATATCCCATCAAGGCACCCAAAGCAATGCCGCCAACAGCTTCCTGCAAAAATAAAAGAATGGTTTGCGACATCGAAAATGAATCCGTACCATGGTCGATGATTTCAAGTACCGTGATGAAAATTACGATGCCAATACCATCATTAAAGAGCGATTCTCCAATGATGTTTGTTTTGATCCGTTCTTGAATTTTAGATTTGCTGATGATGCCTAACACCGCAATAGGGTCGGTAGGTGAGATTAAAGCTCCGAATAAAATGCAATAAATGAATGGGATATTAAATGACAAAAACCGGCTGGTTAAAAACAACAGCCCCCCTACGAGGAAGGTAGATATTATGGTTCCCCCAAAGGCAAGGATAGAAATCGATTTAATTTCTTTTTTAATGGCAGTGGCGTTGGTATGAAAAGAACCTGCAAAAAGCATAAAGCATAGCATCACATTCAATAACACCTTACTAAAATCAATTTTATTGATTACGTTCAACATATTTACTGCCAGCTCCATCTGAAATACCGTAGATCCTATCCAAAAGAGTATGGAGGTAATCATGGAAAGGACAAGCAGCCCGATAATATGTGGCAGTTTCACATATCGCAGATTTAAATATCCCAGCATGGCTGAGAGTATAATCAAAATTGAAACTATTTTAAATACGTCCATCCTTTTAAAAATAATTATTCAAAATAAGCGATTTAATCGAAAATGTAGTTATTTTGCTATCGAATTAATTTTATCACCAATAATAACTTTTCAAAATGAGCATTCTACAACTCCTTAAGGACAAGACTCGCAAACTACTGATCAATTTAAAAATTGATCTCACAAAAAACTTAGAATATGATCGGTTGACCGACGACATATTAAAATCGGTATTAAAGCCTGGAAGCAATGCCATCGATGTAGGATGTCATAAGGGAGAGATTCTTGATTTGTTTATAAAGTATGCTCCACAAGGCACCCATGCTGCTTTTGAACCTCTTCCTGCTTTTTATCAGGATTTGGTTACGAAGTATAAAAACAACAAAAATGTTTCACTATATAATTTAGCACTCAGCAAGAGCAGTGGCGAGACGGACTTTACGTTTGTTAAGAGTAACCCCGCCTATAGTGGATTGCAGGAGAGAGAGTACGATAATGAAAAGGAGGTACTTGAAATTATTAAAGTGCAAATGGCTTTACTGGATGATATTATCGCTGAAGATCAACGCATCGATTTAATAAAAATCGATGTTGAGGGAGCCGAATATCGAGTGCTTGAAGGAGGCATAAAAACCATTAAAAGATGTATGCCCTTGATTATTTTTGAACACGGAAGAGGAGCCAGCGATTATTATGGAATTCTTCCAAAGGAAATGTATGAATTACTGCATCTCGAATATGGATATCAGATTTACACTTTGAAGGGTTTCATGGCCCAGAAGCCACCATTGACGTTTGAGGAATTCAATAATAAATTTTTCAGAATGCAAGAGTATTACTTTGTTGCTTCCAAATAACATCGTGAATAACTCCAACGCACTTACTTCTTTAATATTATTGCCGGAAGTACTGAATTTTATGGCGTTGCACGAAAATGACGATACCGTTACAATTCCTTTAAAATACACCACGAAAGTCGATTTTGACCTTGGAGCTATCACACAACAAATTGAACTTCGGCAGAAGGCAAAAAAGAAGATAAAAACCTTTATCACAGCATCCATCCTGCTCCTTCCGAAATTATATGAGCAGAGTACGCATGAAGAAGTGGCTCAGTACAAAGCGACATTTATTTCTGGCCACTCCATGCTTGATGCCACCGCTGGTTTAGGAATTGACACTTTTTTTATAGGCAAGAACTTCAAACAGATTATCTGTTTGGAGAGTAATAGCTCACATCTGGAGATCTTGCGACATAATTACCATCAACATCATTTTAAGGCTAAACTATTAAACATCTCATTAGAAGAATTCTTAAAAACAACAACCGAACATTATGATGTGATCTATGTCGATCCTGACCGGCGACCTGATGCGAATCGTAAATTTATTGATATCGATCAATGTACACCCAACATTATTGAATTGAAAAAAGATTTACTCGATCGTGCTAAAGAGGTCTGGATTAAACTATCGCCAATGATTGATATAAATACAATCATGAGTAATTTCAGCCCTCATGTTTCGGTACTACATTGTATTTCGCATCATAATGAAATGAAGGAAATACTTGTTTGCCTAAAAAGTGGTGAACAAAAAACAACCTATGCCGCCTCCAATATTGCTGCAGCAAATACCACTTACTTTACTTCCGACTATAATAACACAAAACCTCTGCTGTCAGCTCCTCTATCCTATCTTTTCGAGCCTAATGTAGCTTTAATAAAAAGTAAACTATGCATGGAATACTCCATCCAGAACAATTTGAGAGTAATTTACCCCAATGGATATTTCTTTACTACAGATCATCCAGAGGAGCAACTGCAAGGTCGATTATTTCAAATCATCCGAGTATTACCCTTTAAAAAGGGTTTACTCGCCCAATTTATAAAACAGAATGAAATCAAAAAAGCCAATATCAGTTGTCGTAATTTCTTTTGGAAACCGGAGGAAGTAAAAAAGCAATTAAAGTTGAGCGATGGTGGCGAATGGTATCTTTTCTGCTATAATGATGCATCCAAAAAGCCGATTACGGTTTGGGCTAAAAAATTATCTATTATTAAGTAAGTAGCGACTGATGTTACTTGCTTTTTGTGTATTAAAGTCTTATTTTCACGCATTCATATTGTGTCAGTAAAAGTAATAAATTTAAAAAAGGTTTTTGGAGAGCAAGTGGCTGTCGATTCAATTAATTTCGAAATCGGCGAAGGCGAAATTGTGGGTTTTCTAGGGCCTAATGGGGCAGGCAAATCGACGACGATGAAAATGCTCACTGGCTTCCTCCCTCCTACCTCCGGGGAAAGTTGGGTAGCGGGCTTCAATGTAGCGAAGCATCCGTTGGAGGTGAAGCAAAATATTGGATATTTACCTGAGCATAATCCACTTTATCTGGATGTTTATGTAAAGGAATACCTGCTTTTTTGTGCCGGAATTTTTAAACTAAAAAACAAAGAAGCTCGTGTTAAAGAGATTATCGAAAAAGTAGGCCTCACTCCTGAATACAAAAAGAAAATTGGTCAATTATCAAAAGGTTACAGGCAAAGGGTGGGCTTGGCACAGGCACTGATACATGATCCTAAAGTGCTCATCTTAGATGAACCCACTTCCGGTCTTGATCCCAATCAAATTGTAGATATCCGAAATGTGATCAAAGAATTTGGCAAAGACAAAACGGTTATTCTTTCAACACATATTATGCAGGAAGCACTCGCCTTGTGTAGTAAGGTTATGATTATCAATCACGGTGTTATTGTAGCCAACGATAAAGTGGAAAATCTTCAAAATACCGCAAAGACAAAAACAATTATTGTACTGCAACTCAGCAAAGAAATCGACTTAATACACTTAGAGGCTGTACCCGGAGTGCTGCATGTAAAACGTATCGCAGCCCATAAATATGAGCTGGAATGCGCCACTGACTTGCGCGAGCAGCTATTCTTCGCGGTCGCACAATCGGGCACTGCCATTTTGAACATGCAATTAGAGCAACAAAGTTTGGAGGAAATATTTAAAGTATTAACAAACCCCAATTTCAAAAAATGAAGTCAGTATTCTTAAAAGAGTTACGAGGTTATTTTAGTTCTCTCATCGCCTATATCGTGATTATTGTATTTTTAATCATTAATGGCTTATTGATGTGGGTTTTCAAGAACAACACTTTTGAGTCGGGTTACAGCAATCTGGATATCTTATTCTTTTGGTCGCCGTCTGTTCTCATCTTTCTAATTAGTGCTATCACCATGCGGAGTTTTAGTGAAGAAAAAAAATCGGGCACGTTAGAAATACTAATAACGAAGCCACTTACCGACTTTCAAATTATTTTAGGAAAATATTTAGCCGGTTTAACTTTAGTTGCACTTGCCTTGTTACCTACCCTGATTTACTTCTACACCATTTACCAATTGGGCGACCCTCAAGGGAACCTTGACACTGGTGCTACCTGGGGCTCTTATTTAGGTCTTTTATGGCTGGGCAGCATTTATG
>CAIUDH010000019.1 GCA_903897855.1 uncultured Bacteroidota bacterium
CTTGGTCGATCAACAGAAGGAGGAATTGGATGCTAAAGTGAAGCAAATTCAGTTGATGATTAGAGATAAGAAAGTGGATAAAGCACAGCTGGATAAAGCGATGGAAGAAATCAAAAATCTGTCGTATAATATTAACCGACTCAACGAGCGAGTAGATTCACTCAACGCGGTAAATGGTATATTGAAGGATCAGAATGTAGGTTTGATGAACGACGTGAAAGACGCCAATAACAAAAACGAAAATTTAACGGTCGAAAACACAGGCCTCAAAAACAAGGTGGCGGTAGCGAGTGTGTTAAAGTCGGAAAGCCTTACTGCCATTACTTATGTGGTGAAAGACAAGGAAAAAGAAACATCCAAATCGTCGTCGGTAAACCGACTTAAAATTACATTTAAATTAGGCGAGAATTATGTTGCTGAGAAAAACCAGAAGGTGATTTATATGAAGATTATCAACCCTTCCGGCAGTACCATTCAATCGCCCGACCGTGGCACTTTCACCTTTCAGGGAAGTGAAACAGTATACACACAAAAAATAAATTTTCAATTCACCAATACCAAACAGCAGTTGCAACTCATTTGGGACAAAGGCAATGCTTCTTTAACTAAGGGTATTTATAAAGTAGAACTGTACTGCGAAGGTTTTATTATCGGCAGTGGAAGTTTCAGTCTTCGCTAGTGTGTTAAAGCACGTTGCAGAAACACATTCATCGGACGTAAGGTTTTGAAGGCTTGTAATATTTTTTTCTCAAACTCTCCGGTAAGCAAGTCCTCCTCATTCATCTTCGTCATCGCATACCATTGCTTTTGTTTGATATATTCGATGGCCTCGTTGGTGCCATCAAAACCTTTCGGCGGATTTACCAACGCTTCTCCTCTTACATCGCCATAAATTGCTTTAAAACTTTTGTGACGAATAATTTTTAAAAATTCTTCGGTGTTATAATCAATTTCTTGCCGTATGTTTTTTAATTCATCAGGCATCAAGAGGTAGGCTCCACCACCTACCACGCTGGCCCCTGGCTCCAAGTGAATATAGTACCCGGGATAGCTGCTTTTTCGGCCTTTAAAGCTGATGGCTGCGCCAAAATTAGTTTTATAAGGTGCTTTATTTTTTCCGAAACGAACGTCTCTGTTTATTCTAAAAAGGCAGTCCTTGGCTTTCACTTCGGCAATCTCAGGATCGAAAATGGCGATTTTCGGAATTAACTGCGTGATCAATTCAACGAAATCTTTTTTCGCGATCTCATATTCGTGTCGGTGTAAATCGAACCATTCTTTCGTATTGTTTTTCTTTAATTCGGTAAGAAACTTCAGGGTGGCTTTTTGGATCATGGGTTCAGTTTTAAGGATTAACACATTGGCAGAAAACGGGGTGGGATTCTTTTCTGTTTTATGCTTCAGGCTCTGCTTCTTCTGTTTCTTCTTCTGTTTCTGCTACCTCATGGGGAATAAAATTTTTGATGCTCAGACTTAAGTCGGTATAAATTTTATTTAAATTTTCCTCATTTCGAAGCAGTTCCAGGTGTTTGCTCATCGTTTTCTCATCGCCACGTATGGCAGGCCCTGTCTGGTTTTTGGCCGGCGACTGCGCCATGGCATTTTGTGCCGTTTGCAAAATGATGGGTTTCAAATTCTCGAAATCAAGTCCCCGATCTTGAAGCATCTTCTCGGCTAAAGCAAATAAATGATTCGAGAAATTATTCGCGAACACCGCTGCCAGATGGTATTGCAAGCGTTCTTCATCGTTCACCTGAATGGCATAGCCGGCCACCTCAAAGGCGAGCTCCTCGGCCATCGATAAGGTTTCTTCGTTACTGCCATCAAAAAACATACAGAGGTTGTTGATGTCGATTAAATCGCCTTTGCGTAAACTTTGATAGGGGTAGAGTACCCCGTAATTTTCAGATACCTCGTGTAAAATTTCTTTCGAGGTAGCTCCCGAAGTATGAAGCACAATCTTATGCTCTGTTTTAAGTTGAGCAGCCACCTCACCGATGGCGTCGTCGCTCACGGCAATAATATATACATCCAAATCGGCTCCGTCGCGCAGATGAGAAATATTGTCGATGGGGTCGGCATTAATTTTATTTGCCAGCGACGTGGCATTCTCGAAATTCGGGCTATACACCTGGGTGATGGTGTTATTGGCTTTACGCAGGGCTTTCGCTAAAAAGGTGGCTACGTTTCCTGAACCTAAGATGGCAATTTTTCTTCTCATAATGGGTAAGCAATATTACGAAATAAACAAAAAACCCCGAACAATAATGAACGGGGTTTTTGTGAATTGTTTAATTCTAAATTATCTAACACGTAATTCTTTGATACGTGCCGCTTTGCCTTGCAATTTACGCAGATAGAATACTCTTGCTCTACGCACCTTACCACGGCTGTTTACTTCTACTTTTTCAACGAATGGGCTGTTTAAAGGGAAGATACGTTCAACGCCTACACCGTTTGATATCTTACGAACGGTGAAGTTAGCACCCATTCCTGCATTGCGACGTTGCAATACCACACCGTTAAATAACTGTGTACGCTCTTTGTTACCTTCCTTAATTTTGTAAGAAACAGTTACAGTATCTCCTGCTTTAAATTCAGGCAGATTCGCTTTTATATATTCTTGTTCAATAACTTTAATGAAATTCATGTACGTAAAAATTTTGGAGTGCAAATATAGCAAAATGTTTTAAAATGAGAAACTGTGGGCCGAAAAAATCGGGAAATTAATAACGCCTGGTGTTTAAAACGGAGTCGACAGGCCTGGTTTGTAACTCTAAGGTGTCGAGTGCGGCCGGTGGCAGTAGCCTTAAAGTGTCTTTAATAGGGACTTTCACGTCGGTCTTCCGCATACAAGAGGAGAACATAAGGAGGGTAAGAAGGAATAAAAAAAAATGTTTCATTTTCAAAGAGCACCTCGCAATATTTATGCCAAATCAGGGTTTTACAACGTTTTATGGGATGAGTTACCCGAAAAGTTTTTTGTAGCGGTCTTAATTCAATCATTATTTTCCTACATTCGTATCCTATAACCATTCTTCTCGATGAAATATATTTTTTCGCTTTTTCTGTTTCTCCTTTTTGCCTTTTCTGCCATGGCACAAACGGTAACCCTTACCGCTACCTATTCGGGGAGCACTAACGGCACCAACATCATCGCAGGCGACATGGATAGCATTGGCGATGGCTTGAGCAGGGCTTTCATGAAATTTGATTTAAGCGCTCTAGCCAGCAACGCCGTGATTACCAACGCTACTCTGGAATACTATAATTATGGGGGTCTCGGCAGCTCAAGCATCTCAAACTCTATATTTGCATTATCTTACAACCCCAATACCGCGGCAGCGGCCACTCTCTATGCCGATTGCGGCGACGCCTCTCCTTTAACGGGTAACGTAGCCTCGATAACCTGGCTTCAAACGATTCCTTCACTCTATTTTACCACCCTCAACGCTTTGGGCAATAGCTTTCTAAATGCCAATATAGGAGGCAGCGCTTCACTGGCTTTAGCGCGCGATGCAGGCGGCACCAACACGTATAACTTTAGAGGTTATACCAATGCCACCAACCCACCCAAGCTCACCCTTACTTACTATTTACTAACCCCTTGCAGTGCCACCCCGGCAGCCGGAACGGCCACCGCAAGCAATCCATTCCCTTGTACCGGCGAATCGGTGATCCTCTCGTTAAAAGGCACTACGGCGGCTACCGGCTTAGCCTATCAATGGCAAATAGATTCGAATGGAACGAGCACTTGGCTAAATATTTCGGGCGCTATCTATAACACCTATACTTTTAGTTCCACAACAAACCACAGCTATCGCTGCATAGTGCAATGTGTAAGCATCTCCAGCAGCAGCGCTTCCGATAGCGCACGGATTACGGTGGGCGGTATTTTTAATTTCCCCTATGCTGAAAATTTTGAAACCACCAACGGAGGTTGGAGCGGTGTTGATATCGCTGGCGGCAAACAAGAGTGGCTCTGGGGACCTCCTACGAAAACTAAAACCAATGGCACCGTCAACGGTTTGAATTGCTGGGCTACCAACCTCGTAAGCGATTACACCGATTTGTCGGACTATGCCCTGGTGTCGCCTTGCTTTAATTTCACCAGTGTGCCTTACCCACGAATGTCGTTCTCGATGCGTTACCTCACAGAGGTTGATTATGATGGCTTGTTTTTAGAGACGAGCACCAATGGAGGCACAACCTGGACTAAGGTACCGGCGGCCAACATTATCGGTAATACCTATAATAGCACTTCAACCATCGCTGTCTTTACTCCACCGGCATGGTGTGGCGATAATGGAGGCTGGCTGCGTTATGTTGTTTCATTGCCTAACCTTGGGGGAGTGGCTGCTGCAAAAATACGCGTCCGCTTTCAGAGCGATAATTTTGTAACCGATGAAGGGGTGGCCTTCGATAGCGTATACATCACCAACACCTTCAAAGACCTCACCATGACCTCGCTGCTGGCCCCGGTAAATGCCTGCAGCCCTCTGGGACTCGCTGTCGTGAAAATAAACATCACGAACTATGGACTCACCCTGGCCTCAGGAACAAAAATTCCGGTTTCGTATAGTGTCAATAATGGCACTGTGAGTAACGATACCATCACCCTTACCAAAAATAAAATCATCGGCGATACCATTCAATTCTCGTTTAAAACACTCGCCTCCATCACTGCTTTTGGCACCTATAGCTTCAAACTTTCGGTTAATTTACCAGGCGATTCCGACCGCAAAAACGATACCCTCATCGCCCTCGTGTCCATCTTGAGTGTTAACGTTTTGCCCTACAGTGAGGGCTTTGAGACGATCGATGGTGGATGGTCCAGTAAATTGGTGGCAGGCACATCGAACGATTTTGTGTGGGGTACTCCCTATAAAACATTTCTCTCGGGTGCCGCCAGTGGCAGTAAATGCTGGGTTACACGTACTTTTGGTGACTATGACGATAATTCCGATTTTGCATTGGAGTCGCCTTGCATCAACCTCAGTGGAGCAACCTATCCTTCGCTCGCCTTCTCTCTGAAATTTAGTACCGAGCCCGATTATGATGGCTGTATCTTAGAGTCGAGCATCAACGGAGGCCTTAGCTGGCTTAAAGTATCGGGCTTCACGCAAGGAGGCTACAATAATACGTCGACCTTTGGAGTTTTTTCCCCTCCACAATGGAGTGGCACCAGTGCCGGATGGATTCGTGTGAAAGTGCCTCTCACGGGCTTCTCCGGACTGAGTAACGTGAAATTTAGAATCCGTTTTGCTAGCGATTTTAGTACCACCGACGAAGGGGTGGCCGTCGATAGCATGGCCATCACCGATATTTATTCGAAAGATGTAGGCGTAACGGGAATTATAAGTCCTCGTGGCGGCTGCGGAATGAGTACGACCACACCACTGACGGTGAAAATAAAAAACTACGGGAAGCCACTTCCTATTGGCACCAAGATCCCTGTTAGCTATCGCATGGTCGATTTTAATAATATCTATCTCTCTTCTGCAACCGATACCTTATTATTGACCAGCCTCTTTAAGTTGAACGACTCATTGAATTTTACTTTCAACTCGACGCTGAATTTGGCTACCCCGGGGTATTATATAATTAAAGTGTGGACAGCCCTGCTCAACGATAGCGACCAGTTGAATGATACCTTGTTTAGTTCCCCTATTTTATCCAGGTCATCCATCAGTACCTTCCCCTATACTCAAGATTTTGAAATTTCCGAAGGTACTTGGTATGGCGAGGCTTTGAACGGCACCACCATTAATGAGTGGGATTGGAATTTCCCTATGAAGACGGCCATCAGCAATACCCCCAACGGACAACAATGCTGGCTCACCAACCCATTTAATAATTATGCCAATAACACCCATAGCGCACTCTATTCGCCCTGCTTCAATTTGTCGGCGTTAACCAATCCTGAGCTTAGCTTCCTACTGCGTTTCAAGATGCAGGCCAACACCGACGCCATGGTATTAGAACGCTCCATCAACGGTGGTGCCAGCTGGCAACGGGTCGATTCATCGAATACGCAAGGTACGTACAATAACACCTCAACAACAGGCGGTATTACGCCACCCAAATGGAGTGGCGATAATTTAGTCTGGAAAAGTTATACCGTGAACTTAGCAAGCTTAGCTGCTCAGAGCAATGTACAATTCCGCTTTCGTTTTAAGAGCGACGCTACCGTCAACGATGAAGGTGCGGCCATCGATAGCGTGGTGTTGCGTGATAATATCTTTAACGACCTCAGCCTGACTGGTATTACGGCACCCATTAGTAAATGTGGGTTAACGGCAACAGAAACGGTCAGTGTCGACATTAAAAATTTGGGTAATGTAGTGCTCCCAGCCGGCACCAGCATCGCCTTGTCGTATATACTTAATAACGGCACACCCGTGAATGAGAACTTTAGTTTACCTGCCGATTTAGCGGTCAACGGGGTGGCCAATTACAATTTTACTACTACGGCCAACCTTAGTTTGGGTGGTTTATACACCTTCAAGTTTTACTGTTATTTTTGGGCTGATATCAATGCGGCCAACGATACCATTAATAATTATCAGGTGACCACGAAGAGTGTGATAAGCACATTTCCGTACCTCGAAAGTTTTGCTTTAAACACCCCCAACTGGACGGCTACCGTTGGCGGAAACCAGCAATGGCGAATCACGAATAAATTAATTAATCCAATATTGGCGGCACATTCGGGTAGCTATATGGCCGTCTTTAGTGCCGATAGTTTCTTGGCCAATACCACCTCCAGGCTTAATTCACCGTGCTTCGATTTTAGTTCGCTCAATAGCAATAGCACCCTCTCGTTTTATTTAACCTCTAATAATTTCAATCCGTTAAATCCCGATTCACTATATGTCTTAATTTCCAGCAACGACGGGGTTTCGTGGACCACCCTGGGTGCGCTTACCCGTTATAATATGGCGTATAGCACGCCTCAGTGGGGCCGCGTAGATCTTGACTTATCGGCTTTTGCCGGACAGACAAAAATACTCTTGGCCTTTGAGGCCAGGGGTAAGCGAGGCACTGCTTTTGCCATCGATGATATTCAGATTTATAATACCGTGTTACGCTCCTCTTCAGGCATCTTCAGCGCGGTGGCCCCTTGCCCTATAGCTAGTGGCAATCAATGGGTTGATTTGAGAGATGATCAAAACAATTTGATAGCACAACTCAACCCGAACGGGAATAATTTGGGTTCTCTTTGCTTTGGCGTGAACATCGTTACCAACACACTTCGTAGTGAGCGACTGGGCGTGCATCCCAACAAAAAAGACAATTATTATTTTGTACGTAACCTCTGGCTACAATCGGCAATGACACCTACAACTCCTATTGGCATTAGGTTGTACTATGCACCTTCCGATTTTGGGGTGATGCTCGATAGCGTCAAAAACCGGACCGGCACCACGCTCACCAAAACCGATTTGCAGGTGCTTAATTACGCTAATGCCACCTTTGCCGACGATCTCGATGTGTTGAATAACGATTATAGTACCGGCACCTCAACGTACTATACCCCAACCGATAATGTATTGAATGGATTTAACTATTTTGGATTTGCCACCTCGAAATTAGGAGAGCAAAATGTGGTTTATAGCAGGCAAGTCACGGGTGTGAAGCAAGCAGGCGAGGCGTTTAAAATAGAAGTGTTCCCCAATCCTGCACATACAAAACTCACCCTCTCTGCTGCGCTTACGTTTCCGCATACGTGCTATACCATCTATAATGCTATCGGGCAGCCGATGATGTATGGTGAATTATTAGAGCCCTCGACGGCACTTAATATCTCAGCACTCACCAACGGTGTTTATCTAATTAGAATAGGAAATGAAATGCGTAAGTTCGTGAAGGAGTAGAAAGCCTATTTCTTTCTGAAATACAGACGGAGAGGCACTCCTGTGAAATTGTAGGTCTCCCGAAATTTATTCTCCAGGTAGCGTTTATAGCTTTCCTGAATATACTGTGGAAGATTCGCAAACAGCACAAACGAAGGGGTCTTAGTATGTAATTGGGTAATAAATTTTATTTTTATAAATTTCCCTTTCACCGCCGGTGGCTGGTAGTTTTCGATGGTGTCGATCAAAAATTCGTTGAGCTTATGGGTAGAGATATGGCGTTTTAAGTTTTCATTCACCTGCATGAAAAGCTCCACCGCTTTATGTATTCTTTGTTTGTTGAGTACAGAGATAAATAAAATAGGGATATCGGTGAATGGGGCAGTAGCCGATTTTATTTCTTTCTCGTATTCAACAGTGCTTTTATTATTTTTCTCAATCAAATCCCATTTGTTCACCAAAATAACCACCCCTTTCCCGTTTTTTTCGGCCAGATGGAGTAAGTTCAAATCTTGTTTTTCGATGCCTGCGGTGGCATCAATTAAAATGCAGCATACATCACACTCTTCAAGGGCTTTAATACTACGCATCACACTGTAATATTCAATATCTTCATGCACCTTCTGTTTCTTACGAATACCGGCAGTATCCACAAGCATAAAGTCGTTGCCGAAGGCATTATAACGGGTGTGAATGGTGTCGCGGGTGGTGCCAGCAATATCTGTTACGATGGTACGTTCTTCTCCAAGCAAAGCATTTATTAAGCTCGATTTACCTACATTAGGCTTGCCTACAATGGCAATCTTCGGGAGGTTAGAGAAATCATCAATAACCTTTTCTTCTTTAATATATTCGACGGCTTTATCAAGCAACTCGCCCGTTCCACTGCCGCTGGCACTGCTAATACTGAAGATATCGCCGAGTCCGAATTTATAAAACACCCCCTCACTTAAAAGGCGTTCGTTATTATCTACTTTGTTTACCGCGAGTAAGATGGGCTTCTTGCATTTGCGCAAAAGCTTCGCCACTTCTTCGTCTAAAGGATGGATGCCTTCGGTCACATCCACCATAAATAAGATGACCGCTGCTTCACTGATGGCGATATTCACCTGGCGTCGTATGGCAGCCTCGTAAATATCATTACTGCCTTCAACAAAACCACCGGTATCAACCACCGTAAAAGACTCTCCGTTCCATTCACAGGTGCCGTAATGGCGGTCGCGCGTAACCCCTGAGCTGTCGTCAACGATGGCTTCACGTTTACCTACCAGCCTATTAAAAAGGGTCGATTTGCCCACATTGGGTCTGCCTACAATGGCTAATATTCTACTCATAACAAAAGCGCGAAGATACGCTTCCTAACTGGTAAATGCCTTATCTTTGCCTCAAATGATGAAACTGGAGACCTATTTAGCCCCTTTTGAAGATTATCTAAGCCAACATCCCTTTCAAGGCGAGCCAGCATCTTTGTATGAGCCAGCCAATTACATGATGCAACTGGGTGGCAAGCGACTACGTCCTGCGATGGTGCTGATGGCTTGCGACGCCTTCCAAGGTTCTTTTAAAGAGGCGTTTCCAGCCGCTATGGCCATCGAAGTTTTTCATAATTTCACGCTGGTACACGACGATATTATGGATGCGGCACCCTTACGTCGCGGTAAAACCACCGTGCATATAAAATGGGATCATGCCACCGCCATCTTATGTGGCGATATGATGATGTTTAAGGCGGTACTGTTTTTACAGGAACTGCCTGTAACGCTTTTGCAGGAGGCCCTTTCAATGTTCAATAAAACGGCCATCGAAGTGTGTGAAGGACAGCAAATAGACATGGTTTTTGAGCAGCGAAAGAAAGTTGAAATAGCCGAATATATCCATATGATCACCCTCAAGACTTCGGTATTGCTGGGTTGTAGTTTTTACCTCGGTGCACGTATTGGTGGAGCCCCCAAAGAAGCAGCTTCGGCGATGTATGAATTTGGTAAAAATTTAGGTATTGCCTTTCAGTTGCACGACGATTTGCTCGATGCCTTTGCCGAGGATGCGGTGGCTTTTGGCAAACAGGTGGGCGGCGATATTTTATCAAACAAAAAAACGTATTTACTTATTACGGCCTTACAAAATGCCGATAGCACTCAACGAGAATTGCTGAACGGCTGGTTACAAAATTCCGATATTAACCCCGAGGCGAAAGTGGCAGCAATGAAAGAATTATTTGTGCTCACCGGGGCCAAAAAGGCGACCGAACAAGCACAACAAAACTATTATAATGTGGCTTTAGAAGCACTCCAGGCGGTGCCTCTTTCTAGCGAATGGAAAGTTTATCTGCAAGGGTTTGCACAACTCGTGATGCAGCGGTCAAAATAGGCGCCACCAGCGGGCCGCACCTACGGTGCAGAATACAACAAATTCATTATTTGTTTAAGGTACAATTGTACCACAACCCTAAAGGCATTGAACAACGCCACGGGTATACCCCCGTTATGGGCAAGTGTATTAGGACAAACGCATAGCTTCTGGCAACATTAACAAAAATGGTATACATCTGTTCCAATAAAGCACATAGTAATTGTATCCAAGAGCAATATTTTGATAATAATCGGGACGGTTATCCCAATAATATTTTTCAGAATGAATTGACCATGCAGAAAGACCCAATTTTGAAACTAAAAACCACTTTTCCAATAATCGTGCAGACCTTCCATTACCATCACTAAAAGGGTGTATTTTAGCTAACCATAGATGAATCATTGACGCAAAATAAAATATTTCTTTATGGCTTAATTCTCTTTTTAATAATTCAGCAATATCGTGAAACAGTTTACTAAATTCCTCCTTGAGAAATTGAGGTTCTACCGCTAAATAAACAGGTTTTAATGTTTTAGAATCTCTAACACCAACTTGTTCTTTTCTTAAAACACCTCTTTCGTTAACTGGTAATAAAGTTTTTGATAGTATCGAATGAGCGTTTAAAAAATTTGTTCTGTTTAATTTATTTTCAGAAGCAAATTTATGTGCTTCCATAAGCGTTTCGATTTCTTGTACCTCTTCCTTTTTAGGTGATGTTTTCTTATCTCGATTTCTAAAGAAACTATTAGCATCAAGGGTATTACCTTCAATTTTTGACGAATAAAGAGATGATGATATAATATAATATTCAAAATCCTCAAGTGAAAATTGAGTTTTGGATTTTAGCGTATTAAAAACTTCAAACCAATCAACTTTTACTTTATTTGAATATTCCTGTAAATATTCAACCGATATTAATTTTAGGTGTTTCCCCATAATAAATATTTTTTTAAAATTGGAGGTATTAATCCTCCAACTAATTTAAAACTTGTTAATTGCACCAGCTTTTAATAAAGCCCAATTAGCAAATTTTTCAGCCTAATTTTTGTTTATAAAGATACCAATAATTTCTTTACCTGACAAACCTGCTTTGAATTGAATTCCCATTCGTTTCATATATGAATTAAACAGCATTCCAATTAATGCAGAAATTTTTGTAACCACCCAAAATTCACTAAGCTTGCTCATAAAAAAAGTTATTAGATAACACCAGCCCATAACAGCACCTAAAAGAAATTGGCGGTTCAGTGGTTAAATGAAGCTTTGTGCTTCGAAGCAAGTTGAGTGGTGGCAGACAGTTTTCGTCTCCGAAATCGCCAACTTCTTGGAGCTGGCAAACCGTTGTAGGTGACGCTGAACCACCGCCTTGGCCAACACCAAACAACGGCGGCGGGAACGGTGTCGGAATCGGTGTCGGGAAATGGCATCACAACCCCAACGGGGTTGCACAACACCACGGATATACCCCTATTATGCCCAAAGCTCCATGCCGGATGAAACATAGAAATGAATTCGTATATTTGAATCATGGAAGCTATAAAAGATATAATTAATATTGATGCTGATATACTTGGCGGGCAGCCAGTCTTCATGGGAACTCGGGTACCAATAGAATCATTATTTATGCATCTCGAAAAAGGAATTTCTTTGGATGAGTTCCTATTTGATTTCCCTTCTGTATCAAAAGAACAAGCAATTGCTGTTTTAGCAATTGCCGGTAAAATAGTAAGTTCAAAAAATATTGAACATATTTATGAGACTACTACTTGATGAAAATTTACCTAAACGATTAAAACTTGACTTCGCAGATCACGAAATATTTACGGTATGGGACAAAGGGTGGAATGGAAAGAAAAATGGCGAATTATTGGGTTTAATGATTGCTGATAATTTTGACGCACTCCTTACGTTCGACAAGAACTTACAGTTTCAACAGAATTTTCAAAAGTATTCTTTACCAGTTTTAGTATTGAATGCAACTGACAATTCTTACTTAACACTTTCTAAGTTGGTTCCAAAAATTAATAAAGTTTTGAGTAGGAAGCTGCTAATAGGCCCATTAGAAATAACAGAATGACGACCGGCCTGAGCATATCAAAAGGTTTGCATAATTTGTTTTTGTGGAACGGATAATTTCCATCTACTTTGAAATTGCGCGCTGCCCTCAAAAAGCAAAGTTCGAAAGCCCTCAGAACGTTGTTGGTGACGCTGAACCATCGCCTTGGCCAACACCAAACAACGGCGGCGGGATCGGTGTCGGGAAACCTATGGTAAGGGTGCATTATTGCATCACAACCCCAACGGGGTTGCACAATAATAGCCATAGGTGATAACCTATGGTTGCATGATGGATTGTATTACAACCCTAACGGGGTTGAACATGTTGTTTATCTCACCTTAAATTCGGAATAACGGTATCGAATGCACATCAGAAAAAATCAACACTTTTCCATATCTTCGCGGTTCACTCTTCTTACACATTTGTACGTATAGGAAGTAAAGGATTTTAAGCATTCAATGAATATAAATATCACTCTGCCCGATGGCAGCGTTCGTGAATACGAACAAGGAACAACAGCGATGCAAATCGCTCAAAGCATCAGTGCAGGCCTAGCCCGTAACGTACTCGCCGCTAAAATAAACGGTGAAGTATGGGATGCCTCACGTGCCATTAACCAAAACGCAAATGTAATTTTACTCACCGGCAACGATGCCGAGGGTAAAAAAACGATGTGGCATTCCTCGGCACATATCATGGCGGAAGCCATCGAATTCCTTTATCCGGGAACTTTATTCGGTATCGGTCCTCCTATTGAGGCTGGATTTTACTATGATATCGATTTGGGTGGTAAATCTTTTGGAGCCGACGACTTCAAGAAACTGGAAGATAAGATCATCGAATTGTCGCGCCGTGATGTGGTTTTTGAGCGTAAAGAAATTAGCAAATCCGACGCCATTAAATATTTCACGGAGAAAGGCGATCACTATAAATTAGATCTGTTGGAAGGCCTTAACGACGGGGATATCACGTTTTATACCCAAGGTAATTTCACCGATTTATGCAAAGGGCCGCATATCCCAAGTACCGGTTTTATTAAAGCGGTAAAAATAATGAACGTGGCAGCAGCCTACTGGCGTGGCGATGAGAAAAATAAGATGCTCACCCGTATCTATGCCGTCACGTTTCAAAAACAGAAAGAACTGGAAGAGCATCTGCGTTTGCTGGAAGAAGCGAAAAAACGGGATCATAAAAAGTTGGGTAAGGAAATGGAGCTCTTCGCTTTCAGCGATAAGGTAGGCGCAGGTTTGCCACTCTGGCTGCCTAAAGGAGCTATGATACGCGAACGTCTCGAACGTTTTATGCGCGAAGCTCAAACACGGATGGGCTATTTGCCGGTGATCACCCCTAATATCGGCAAAAAAGATTTATATGAAACCAGCGGTCATTGGGAGAAATATGGCAAAGATTCATTCCAGCCCATTCGTACGCCCGAGGGTGAAGAGTATATGCTCAAACCCATGAACTGTCCGCATCACTGCGAAATCTATAAAACAAAACCTCGCAGCTACCGCGACCTGCCGGTGCGTCTGGCCGAGTTTGGTACCGTATACCGTTTCGAACAAAGTGGTGAACTCAGTGGCTTAACACGAGTGCGTGGCTTCACACAAGATGATGCGCATCTATTTTGCCGCCCCGACCAAATTAAAGAAGAATTTAAGCGCGTGATCGATCTGGTATTTTATGTTTTCAAATCGTTGGGTTTTGATAATTATACCGCACAAATTAGCCTTCGCGACAAAGAGAACCGGTCGAAATATATTGGTAGCGATGAAAACTGGGAGAAAGCAGAGAATGCGATTATTGAAGCCACCGCCGAAAAAGGGATGAAGACGTATATCGAATACGGGGAAGCCGCTTTTTATGGCCCGAAACTCGATTTTATGGTGAAAGATGCTATTGGCAGAAGCTGGCAGCTCGGTACCATTCAAGTAGATTATAATTTACCCGAACGTTTTGAGTTGGAATATATTGGTGCCGATAACCAAAAACATCGCCCGGTAATGATTCATAGAGCTCCTTTTGGAAGTATGGAGCGATTTATGGGATTATTAATTGAACATTGTGCTGGCAATTTCCCGCTCTGGCTCACTCCTGAGCAATTTATTATACTGCCGGTGAGCGAAAAGTTTGAGAGTTATGCAGAAAAAGTTGCTCAGTTTTTAGAAAATTACGATATTCGCGGACTTATTGATAATTCCAATGAGACCATTGGGAAGAAAATAAGGAACGCGGAGATGAAAAAGATACCGTTTATGCTCATCGTTGGCGAGCAGGAAGAAGAGGCTGAGAACATCGCCATTCGCAGACACGGTAAAGGTGATTTAGGTAAAATGGGGATGCAGGAATTTGTGACTCATTTTAAGCAAGCCACCGAAGACGAGAAATTAAAATAGATTGAATGCAGGTTCGACCAGCAAAAAATAATTCGCTTTTAAATTGCATTGAGCCTGTTATTTTCATATTAAAAATGCGATAAAACACAAATAAGAATACTTGGCATTACCTCCGAAAAAGCCCAGCAGTGGTCCTTACAACAGTAACCGTCGTTTTCCGCAACGTCGTGTTGCTGAGCACAACATCAACGGATTTATTAAATCGCCCGAAGTTCGTATCGTAGGCGAAGATGTAGAAGCCCGTGTAGTGAAACTCTCCGAAGCTATGGATATAGCCGACGATTTAGGACTCGACCTCGTGGAGATTTCGCCGAACGCCGTGCCGCCCGTATGTCGTATCGTCGATTATAAAAAGTTTCTTTACGAACAAAAGAAAAAGAAGAAAGAGATAAAAGCCAACTCTCACAAACAAGAAGTGAAAGAGGTGCGCTTCGGACCCAATACCGACCAGCATGATGTCGATTTTAAAGTGAAACATGCCGAAGAGTTTTTGAAGGCCGGTGATAAAGTAAAAGCGTTGGTGATGTTTAAAGGACGTGAGATCATCTATAAAGAAAGAGGACGCGTGCTGTTGGAAGAATTTGTGAAACGCCTCGAAGAAATAGGGAAAGTAGATACGGGATTAAAGATGGAAGGAAGAAAGATGACCATCATGATTGCCCCGAAAAAAGGATAGAAGCAGGGATTTCGTGAATCGAAAAGAGAGTGAGGGTGCATTTGTTGATTCAGCATACGGAAAGCCAAGGACGATAGAATAAAGTAAATAGTATAACATAAAAGAATTAATAACCATTACAACATGCCAAAATTAAAAAGCAATTCAGGAGCAAAGAAGCGTTTTAGCGTTACTGCCACCGGTAAAATTAAACGCGGACAAGCTTATAGAAGCCATATCCTAACCAAGAAAGAAACGACTCAAAAACGTAACTTAAGCAAAACAGCTTACGTTTTTAAAGGCGATGAATATCGTGTTAAGAAAATGCTTTTGTTAGCTTAGTTCAACACCCTGGTTTACCCCCAAGGGTGAACTCAAAAAATACCGATCTGAAAAACCTTCAGGAGGTGTAGTTAGTAAACAGGCAAAAAGTACAAAAGACAAGCCCAGTGAGGCCTGCACTTTAGCCACAATGTAATTATTTAAAATGCCAAGAAGCGTAAACGCTGTCGCCTCGCGACGCAGAAGAAAGAAGATTTTAAAATTAGCCAAAGGCTATTTTGGAGCTCGTAAAAATGTATTAACGGTAGCCAAACACAGTATCGACAAAGGTTTGGGCTATGCTTACCGGGACCGTAAAACCAAAAAACGCGAATTCCGCGCCCTATGGATTCAACGTATCAACGCAGCAGCACGCACCAACGGGACTACCTATTCAAAATTGATCAATGCTTTAAGTCAGAAAAATATTGGCTTAAATCGCAAGGTTCTTGCCGATTTGGCGATGAATCATCCTGAAGTATTTCAGGAAATTGTGAAGTCGACAAATTAAGTCGGAACCGCTAAAATAAAAGCCATGTGTTAATTTAACACATGGCTTTTTTTGTTTCCAACGAATAGTGCTATTTTCGTTCGGCATGAAATTTCTGATTCTGATTCTGGCTTGCCTCTTTGCTGCTCCATTAGCGGCACAATCCGATTCGACTACCGTACGAATACATTTCTTTTATGGCTCCAGGCCAGGGTCGCATACGCATGAACAGAAGCGTTTTGGCGGCATTCATGGAGGCCATGTGAGTATGCAAATCGACGACACTCTATTTAGTTTCCGATTTAAAGGCAAAGTGCGCCTTTGGGGCACTCGTAAAAACCCCCATCACCATTGGGAGAAACAGCCATTGAGCACCTGGGTGCTCGACACCATCGGTAACCAATACGCTACGGTGATGATGCCTTTATCTTCTGAGCAGTTTCGAAAACTGAAATCGATTGAGGCGGCCTATTGCGCAAAAGACCCTTATGATTATGCTTTTTTAGGCATGCGTTGCGCCTCTTCGATGGATGACGTATGCGCTCAGTTGGGTTTGTTTAAACCGCGTTCCCGTTGGGGTATGATCGTCACTAATTTCTACCCTAAACGATTTAGAATCCGCCTCTTTAAGCTTGCCAGTAGAAATCAATGGGAAATTATAGGGCATGCAGGCAGTGCGAGTAGGCGATGGGAGCGGTAGGCGAGACATACGTCGACACTGTGGTGTGATTTTATGGGTGTTCGATGAGCTTGCATTCTGCCAACGCACTCACCAGAAAGGTCTTTCCATTGGTGGTGTCGAGGCACTCAAATCGGGTGCGACGTAAAGCTCCTTTTTTGAATATATGATCGTTGCGTAATTTAAAATAAGCACCCATAGGAATTCGTTCGACGGTGATGATGCCAGCATCTTTTTTGTCATCATAATGTTTTAACACACGTGCTAGATGCAAATCGCTGCAACTTGCACTGGGGTTAATGAAATGCTTACGCAGGGCCACTTTCACTTCCTCAGGGAAAATGGGAAGTTGCATGAAGGGTTGTATCAAAAGTTTATATTCTTGCTTCCACTCTGGTCCGTGAGGGGCCACCCGATGTTGGTGTTTCACCCAATTGGTGAGGTGCGCAAATTCATGCACTAAGGTAATTAAAAAATCAAAATGATTTAAATTATGGTTGATGCTGATGCGGTGATTGCTGCCTCTATACGGAGCCCGATAATCGCCCAGCTTGGTGTTGCGTTTATGGCTGATATGCAGATGCACATTATGCTCTTGTATCCATGAAGCGATGAGTGGAACAGAGAGCTCTGGGATAAAAATTTTTAACTCTGTTTCTAAATCTTCGCGCTTCATGACTCGTTTCTTGCGTAATAATATTTTTACAACTTAGGTACCACAATATTGCATATTTATTTAGTAATTTGCTGTATCAAATAATGCGCATAACGTTAATAATTTCCACTTGCTTTTTATTCTTTTTAGCCCAAGCTCAACGCCAGGTGTTGGTTTACCTGAAAGATAAAGGAGCCAATGCCACGCAAGTATTAGAACATCCCGAAAAGTTTTTGACCGCAGCGGCCATCGAGCGCAGACTGCTTTGCAATAGCCCTTTCGACCTGCTCGATATCCCTGTATGCCCCGCTTATCTTGAGATGCTGAGCGCTAACGATGCGAAAGTGCTGAGCACCTCCAAATGGCTGAATGCCGTGATGGTCTCTACTTCCACACAAAATATCCATACGCTGCTGCAACTTCCGATGGTAAATAAAATTGAGGTTTGGGATCAGTATGAAACCACGCAGGCGAATACCACCTCCACCCAAAGTGTGTATGATTATGGTATCGCCACCGCTCAAATTACCATGCTGAATCTCGATAAGTTGCACGACCAAGGTTTCACGGGTAATAATATCCTCATCTCGATTTGCGACGGCGGATTCAATAACGTGAATCAGATGGCGGCCTTTCAATATCTACGCTCTAAAAATCGTATCAAAGCCACCCGCGATTTTGTGGCCGAAGATGGCGATGTGTACCTCGACGATTCGCATGGTGAAGCTGTGTTTTCGATACTCGCAGCGAAAGCCGATGGGGGGTTAATTGGTAGCGGCTTCGATGCCGATTTCTTGCTCGCCCGCACCGAAGATGTGAGTACCGAAACCCATGCCGAAGAATATAATTGGGTGAGAGCTTCCGAATGGGCCGATAGCGCCGGCGCACGTATTATTCATTCTTCCTTGGGTTATAGCGATTTTGATAACGGAGTAAATTATACCCCTGCCGAGATGGATGGCCGTACCGCCATCATCACCAAAGCGGCGGTGATTGCCACTCGCAAAGGAATCGTTATCGTGAATAGTGCCGGCAACGAAGGGGAGAAGCTGTTTCGTAAAATTACCGCTCCCAGTGATGCCGACAGTGTGCTCTGCGTGGGTTCGGTGGATGTCTCGAAAACAAGGGTAAACAACAGCGGACAAGGCCCGTCGGCCGACGGACGTATTAAGCCGGATGTGATGGCGGTGGGGGGTGCCACAGCGTATATCAACACGTCTAACACCCTCGTGTATGGTACAGGCACCTCGTTCGCTTCACCGCTCATTACGGGCTTATGTGCATGCCTTTTGCAAAAAAACAAATATGTCACCAATATCGAGCTTATCAATGCTGTAAAACAGAGCGCCGATCGTTACAATAATCCCGATACGTTGTATGGATACGGTATCCCCAATGCCTTTACCGCCGATACCATTCTGAAACGGATGGCTATGGGTAGAGGTATCTTCATCAGCTCGAAAAATGAGGAGTCGCTCATCAAAAACACGTTGGCCACCGATGCCCTTTTCTTAAATCTTGAGATTCTTAAACCGACGCACGTCGAAATTTATAATGTTTCGGGAGCCTGTGTAGGTACCGAAGAAATTAGCTCGAACAAAATCAATACCTCTGTACTCGTTACAGGCAGCTATTACCTGAAGCTCAACGGCAGTTATATCGGCCGTTTCATAAAGCAGTAAGATGTTTCTGGGTGTATTGTGCAGAAGCGAAAAGGGGATACCTGCAAATTTACCAACAACAGTTTTTATACCATTGACGTTGTTCAACCCCATTAGGGTTGTAATACAAATTCCGGCGCATAACCATAGGTTTACACCTATGGCTATTATTGTTCAACCCTGTTAGGGTTGTAATGCAATTTCCCGCCACCGTTCCCGCCGCCGTTGTTTGGTGTTGGCCAAGGCAGAGGTTCAGCGTCACCAACAACAAGAGGGATACGCACGAACAAAACAACACCCCTGTA
>CAIUDH010000020.1 GCA_903897855.1 uncultured Bacteroidota bacterium
AAAGACCCATTAAACAATACATCATTTCTAGCTAAAATATTAAATAGTCGATAATGATAACTAGATGGATTAGAATTTTTTTCATTAAAAAAACAAACAACAGAATCTTTATAGTTTTGTACATAACGAAGCCCATTAAATAAAGAAAACTTGGTTGTGGCGCCGGTGATACCTGCGGCTATAGGTATCCAAGTTGTTCCATTGTCGATGGTATATTCAAGCGAAAGAGTTGACCCGCCAGGCAAACTATTTGCATTCCAACGAATCGTTTCTGTTGTACCGAGGAGTAACTTGCAGGTGATTGAAAAAAACTTTGCCATGAATTCGCATTTCCCGTATTTATTACCCCTCTAGTAAATTTTGCATTCCAATCGGTATTGGTATTTGTTAAGGAATAGTTACTTCCGATATAAGTAAGTTGAGCTTTAGCCGTTTTTAAATAAAGATTTGTAAAAATACAAATTATAATGATTTTGGTAAAAAGCTTCATAGGTATAATAATTAAAGAATTTTATTGGCTTTTATTAAATTGATGCCGGATGCACTATGCAAAATCAGTGTTACCCAAGATTGTAAATAATGAAATAAACCTAGAGGTAATTGAGCCAAGTTGTATTCGGCGGCTTTGGGAGGTGATTTGTCGGTTATTCCCTCTTAATTAATTCGTAATTTGTATTACTTTTGCCATTCATAAAAAATCATTGATTCCATGAATTTAGATATACTCGTTATTGGTAGTGGACCTGGTGGATACGTTGCCGCCATTCGCGCTTCACAGCTCGGCCTAAAAGTAGGCGTAATTGAAAAAGCTGAAGTCGGAGGCGTTTGTCTTAATTGGGGATGTATACCTACCAAAGCGCTCCTGAAATCGGCCCAGGTATTCGAATATATTAAACATTCGGCCGATTATGGGATCACGGTAAAAGAATACAGTCAGGATTTTAATGCGGTGGTGAAACGCAGTCGGGATGTGGCCGCCGGCATGAGCAAAGGGGTTCAATTTTTATTGAAGAAAAACAAAATTGAAGTTATTAACGGATACGGTAAGCTCGCCGGTAGTGGAAAAGTAGAGGTGACGAAAGAAGATGGCACGAAAGAAATTCATACTGCGAAACATATCATTTTAGCTACCGGGGCTCGAAGCCGCGAGCTGCCCAATATTAAGATTGACGATAAAAAAATCATAGGATACCGCAAAGCCATGGTATTGGAAAGTCTTCCCAAGAGCATGGTCATCATGGGAAGTGGAGCCATCGGTATGGAGTTTGCCTATTTCTATAACTCGATGGGAACCAAGGTAACCATCGTCGAATTCCTTCCTTCAATCCTGCCTGTGGAAGACGAAGAGATATCCAAACAAATGGAGCGTGTTTTTAAGAAGAACGGAGTCACCATTATGACGTCATCGTCGGTGGAGAGTGTTGATACTTCTGGCGAAGGCTGTAAAGTAAGTGTGAAGAGTGCCAAAGGAGATATTGTCATTGATTGCGATATGGTACTTTCTGCCGTGGGCATTACCACCAATTTAGAAAACTTAGGACTGGAAGAGAATAAGGTTGCCGTTGATAAAGGCAAGGTATTGGTGGATGAGTTTTACCGTACCAATATTGCCGGTGTTTATGCCATTGGCGATATCACCAGCGGGCCGGCTTTGGCGCATGTAGCCAGTGCCGAAGGAATTATTTGTGTTGAGAATATTGCAGGCCTCAAGCCTCATCCATTAAACTACGGCAATATACCAGGCTGCACCTATACCAATCCGGAGGTAGCCTCGGTAGGACTTACCGAAAAGGCGGCCAAAGAAAAAGGATACGATATTAAAGTAGGGAAATTCCCCTTCTCTGCTTCAGGTAAAGCTTCTGCTGCAGGTACCAAAGACGGTATGATTAAAGTAATATTTGATGCGAAATATGGAGAGTGGCTTGGAGCGCATTTTATAGGAGCGGGCGTTACGGAGTTAATCGCGGAGGTTGTGGTAGCCAGAAATTTGGAGACCACGGGGCACGAAATTATCAAGAGTATTCACCCCCACCCTACTATGAGTGAAGCCATTATGGAAGCCGTAGCTCAGGCTTACGGCGAGTGTATCCACCTTTAAAAGTAGAGCGGAGTAGGCATCGAATGATGCGTTGTAAAAAGGGTGGTATATTCAATTAAATTGAGCACTACGACTTAATACTGTTTTTTCTGTAAACAACAAACAAAGATGAAAAAAAATTACCTGCTACTCATGGCGGTGATACTGCTATGCAAAGTATCTGATGCCCAGTATTACACCTTTCTCACCTTCGGTTACAACGGAGGTATTTCTAATAGCAAAGCGGTGGTGAATAACTTCGTGAAGGATTATAACGACATCCGCCCTTACAACACGCAGAAGATGAACCCACAGGATTATATTCAAGGGTTTACCGGCTCTTGGGGCTGGGGAAGCGACGGCCTTTTTTTAGATTTTATGTACACCAATAAATATTCGTTACAAACTGCCATAGGCGTTCCCCCATCAACGGGGGTGCTCACCCGGCGTGATGTGCGATTTACCTATAATACTCTAAGTGTGTGTATGTACTTTGTAAATTTTGAGCATAAAAGTTTTCGGGGCCCTGGTTTAAGTATTGATTTTGGAAAAATGAAACAGCGTACTCGAGTGGGCGATGCGGGTACCTTGGAAACTACTGATTATACTGATGTAGGTATTAGTAAAACATTAGGCTTGACACTTTGTTACGATTACAAAGTGAAAATAGTGAAAGGGGTGTTTTTGGGTTTTCGCCCTTATTACCAATTTTTGAGAAGCGAGGCCGATATTTTGTCTATCGCATCTACGATAAACAAATCATTTACGGGTAGTTCAACAAAATTAAAAGGTGGCAATTATGGGGTACAACTGAATCTTGGTTTTGGCACTTATCATTACAACTGATTTCAATCCTGAATACCCTTTGTCTTGTAAATCCCCCTTACATTTCCGTCCATTTTAACTCCCCCCAACAAAGTGAATTTGCAGTTAATTTTTTGTTTTGCCCTTAACTTTCTTTTGTAACACTTTAAACACTGCTATCTTTACCAAACTTTATACATGCGACCATTTTTATTACTTCTAGCTTTGCTACTTTCGATTTTTTCTAGTGCTCAAAACTCGATGAGTTTAGCGGGTAAAATAAATAATGAGATCTATCACCCTCTCGAGTTAGCGGCGGTAGTGCTTAAAAATATCGACAGCGTTTATGTTGCAGATGTGTTCACCGGAAGTAACGGTGAATTTGCTTTTCAAAAAATCCCGAAGGGCCTTTTTTATTTAGAAGTAAGTTATCTAGGGTATGATAAATATTTCTCTTCTGTCATTGACTTTAAATTGTCGATGGTGTTACCCGCCATAAGTCTTAAAAAGAATACCACACTCAAAGAAATAGACATCACAAAAACAAAAAATGCGATCGAGTTTAAGGCCGGCAAAATGGTGTATACCCTCGATCGCGACCAAACTAATGCAGGGCTCAATGCTTTAGATGCACTTAGAAAAATTCCGGGAGTCTATGTCGATAATGAAGATAATATTACCGTAAGAGGGAAAGGCGGCATCAAGGTTTATATCGATAACCGTCCCTCGGCCTTAGCGGCCGAAAGTCCGGCGGAGGCGATCAAATTTTTCCCTGCAGGCAGCATTGAAAGTATAGAAGTAATTACGAACCCCGGGGCTAAATATGATGCTGCCGGAGCCGGAGCCATCATCAATATCATTCTCAAAAAAGAGAAAAAGATGGGCATCAATGGCAACTACTCTTTAAGTTCGGGCACCCGATATGAATTTAGTGGTGTCAATAAATACAACGGTGGTTTTAATGCCAATATCCGCCGCTACAAAACCAATGTTTTCATCAACTCCGGTTTGCGCCTTGCCGAGAGTCAATCCTCTAATTCAAACGACAGAAAAAACGCGCTTGGCCAGTCCATCTTGTCTAACTCCAACAGTAAAAATAATTCTGGGGGGGTGTTTACAAAAGCTGGAATAGATTATTTCATCAACGACAAAAACATCTTCGGAGTCTTTTATTTGATAAGCTACAACGATAATTTCAGCCATGATACGTCAGTGGCTACCAACAACTATAATAGCCCTTTTCTACCTGCGAGTCATGCAAATTCATATAAAGATGGGAGCTTCATTTCACATACCTTGAACCTTAACTATATCCTAAAAACGAAGCGGGCGGGGGAAGAGTTTTCTTTTGATTTCACCTATAGCCTGCTTAGCAGGAAAGGTGCCGATAGCATAAACACGGGCTATGAAAGACCGAATTTGACGGATACTTTCCAACATCAATATAGTAATACCCTTGGTCATGTAATAAGTAATACCTCCCAAATAGATTATTCAAAAACACTCAAGGGGGAAGCCTCTCTTGAGGCCGGAATGAAGAATAGCTATACGGGGAATGATAGCAAGTTCAATTTCCTGAATATGGAGTCCAGCCAATGGGCCCTCGACAGCAATCTAAGTAATCAATTCGATTATTTAGAAAATGTGTTAGCCGGTTATGTTCAATATAGCAACAAGTACAAGAAATGGGAATATCTGTTAGGGTTGCGGGGCGAACATACCAAGGTAGCATCCAACTTAAGTGAGGTACAGCAGAAATATTTCAACCTTTTTCCCGATCTTCAACTCAGCAAAAAGTTCGAGGAGGGCCGAGAATTCTCCTTTAGTTATGGCCGACGCATCAATCGTCCGCCGTTCTCACAATTAAATAATGCCGTCAGTTATTCCGACAAATATTTGGGATTTAGAGGCAATCCAAAGTTGCAGCCGGAAATAAGCAACGAGTGTGAGATTAGTTTTCAGAAGCAATTCGACAGTAGCAAAAAGCTCAAGGTGGGGGCCCTGGGCGTGACTCTTTTTGGCTCACTCAATAAAAACTCAATCGACCGAACCGTGGTTATCGACAGCAACAAAGCGGGTTATATCACCTTCGAAAACATTAACAATGCCTGGGGGTATGGGGCTAGCTCTTTTACCCAGTTTTCGTATGACCGCTGGTATAATGCCACCGTATCAATCAGCGGTGTTTATAATCATGTAAGCGATATGAGTAAAGGCATGGTGTATAATATCTATTCTCAACATTCGTTTAAGTTTCTGAAGAAACATAGTATTAATGTGAACGGATTTTATAACAGTAGATTTATCAATTCGCAAGGATATATCAAGGCGATGTACCAGGTAAATGCAGGGTATAAGTTCTTGTTTAAGAAAGACAGGGCCACGTTGAGCTTTAATGTTTCAGATATTTTCAAAACCGGCCGATTCAGGTATTCTGTTGCCACACAAGGTTATAATATCGACGGTATGTTTAGGTTCGAATCGCGTTCGGCCTACCTTGTTTTTCAATACAAATTTAGTAAGGGGTGGCAGGGTGATGGCAAGAAACGAACGAAGAAAAATACCAAAGACAATCGCCTTGACTTTGAAAATAACGGGGGCGGTGGACTTGGTAAATAGCAAATTGTGCTATTTAAATTCTTTTTATTTGTTGAAATATTCTGATATCAATAAATCTAATTTGATTTGAGACACCGGCATGGTTAAGCAATTATTGTATCCTTCCTGAATCATCATTTCCAGAGTTTCGTCGGCCGTTCCCGATACCAAGGCAAAAAGAACCACCTCTTTGTTGAACTTTCGAATTTCCTTAACCACGGTATATCCATTGATTCGGGGCATTCTTGTATTTAGTATTACAAAATCGATGCTGTGATCATTATTGCATATTTCAATGGTTTCTATACTCGTTTGGGCCCTTACTAAGGTATCCGCTAATTTCTCGAAGATGGGGTGTAAATATTCGTAATTTAGATCATCAGGCTCCGCAATCACAATTGTCTTAAATTTCTTCCCCCAATTAGGTTCAATAGCAAGTTCTATTTCCTCCTCATCGACCTTTGGACTCATGGGTAATGTCGCAAATACTGATGTACCATGGGTTTTTCCTGAGACAAGGTGTACCGAACCACCGATTAATTTAATTAAGCCCGAAGCGATACTCAACCCTAGCCCACTGCCTTCATAACTGCGTGTCATGGAATTATCTTCTTGAATAAAAATAGCCGAAATGCGCTTCTGTGCCTCTAAATCAACTCCAATACCTGTATCTTTAATGAAAAATATTGCTTTATCATCATTACATTCAAAGCCTAAAGTAATGCTCCCGCTTGCGGTGAATTTTATAGCGTTGTTTAAAATATGAGATAATGCTTTGATCAGCATTTCTTTATCGGTATCTAAAATTAATCCCACAGGGTTTACGAGATACTGCAATTTAAATTCTAGATTTTTATTGACACAGTGTTCATAAAAATCGTGATGCAAGGTTTGCAGAATATAGAAGCAATCCACTGGTGCGTTATTGGCAACCATGTTGCCAGAAACAATCAGAGATATATCCATGTAATCATTTACAGTATTAGTCAATCGTGCACTATTTCGCTTCAAAACTTCAAAATGCCCTTCCTTTTCCTTCTGTGTAATATCTGGCTTGATTATAAAGGAGGCGAAACCAATGATACCCGACAAGGGAGTACGAATTTCATGGGAAATATTATTCAGGAATGCCGTTTTGAGCCGATCACTTGCTTGCGCTCTATCTTTTGCAATAACTAATTCTTTGTTATTACGTAAAAGTTCTAGGGTTCGTTCTTTTACTTTGTTCTCTAAATTTATATTCTGGTTTTCCATTTCCAAGTATAAAACTCTTGCAAACAGCATGTTTTTAATACGCAAACCCACTTCAATTAAATCGAATGGTTTAGGAAGAAAGTCAGTTGCCCCTTCGGCTAAGGCACGCCGTTTTGCTACACTGGTAATGTCGGCGGTAAGCACAAGAATGGGGAGATAGGCCCCGGTAGGAATCACTTCCTTTAACTGAGTCAGTACTTCGTAACCCGAAAGATAGGGCATCATTAAATCGAGTAAAATTATATCCGGCTTATATGAATTAAACATTTCCAGAACATTTCTAGAATCGCTGGTACTATGAATCTGCTTATAGCCCTGCATTTTAAGCAGTTCCTCAAGGATAGCAATGTTTCCCGCTTTATCATCTACAATCAGAATTGTTGCATCTAAATAGGTCATTGGGATTGTAATTTTTATTTTGGAAGTGGAGTAAATATTTTATTTGTCTTTTTTTCTGGTGACAAACTTGTCGACTAAAGACAGAAAATCAATAATGTCAAAGGGTTTTGATAAATAGCCTGTTGCACCTTGAGCAAGCTGATATTCTTGCATTCCCGGCAAGGCATTCGCGGTGACAATCACAACGGGGATGTTCTTTGTTTTTTCTTCAAGATGTAAAAGTTTAAGAACTTCGCTGCCATGAATTTCGGGCAAGTCGAGGTCAAGTAAAATTAAATCAGGTTGGTTTTCTATCGCTAATTCAACCGCCGAACTCCCGGTTAAATCAAGTAATAAATCTATTCCTTTTCGCTTGCTATGCAGAATTTCTTCCACCAATTCTATGTTCGATTGATTGTCTTCAACATACAAAATTTTCCCCACGATGTCATCGGATGAATCTACTAACGGGTTAGCACTACTCGAGTTGGAGTTGTTAAATTGAGCCGTGAGGCTAGCCAGAGGCAATTCGAATGAGAAAGTGCTGCCTTCATTTACAATACTTTCTACTTCAACAATCCCCTTCATAGCAGCCAAAAGTTTTTGCACTACGACCAAACCCAGACCAGTACCTTCTATTTGAGTTTTTTCGGCGCCCGTGCGCTCAAAAGGATTGAAAATTTTTGTGATATTCTCCGATGCAATTCCAATTCCGTAATCTTTGATAATCACTCTTAAATTGATTGACATATTTGCAGTCACTTTCGTTTCGGTAGAAACGATCACTTTCCCGCCTTCATTACTATACTTAATCGAATTTTCAAGTAGGTTTATTAAAATTTGCTTAAGTCGTAAATGGTCTGCCATTACAAAGACCTGATTCGTAGGCGAATCAATTAATTCTAAGATAATATGCTTCGCTTTTAACTGCGGCTCTAACACCTCCAACGTTTCTTGCAAAACCGAACTAAATTTAGTGGGCTCAATGGAAAACAAAATGTGGCCTGATTCAATACTAGATATATCTAACACTTCGTTAATCAACTGAAGTAAATGTTTCCCTCCACTATAAATATAACTTACATTTCTTTCTTGAGTGACACTAAGTTCACCCATTTGCATTAACTGGGCAAATCCGAGAATTGAATTTAAAGGGGTGCGCAACTCGTGACTCATACGCGCAAGAAATTCACTTTTCGCGATGTTTGCATATTCAGCCTCCAGTTTTGCTTTTTTTACTTCTTCTTCTGCTTTTTTGCGTTCCGTAATATCTATAGCAATGCCTCCAATAAAAGCTTCATCACTAAGACCTTCAACTACAAACTTTTGTGTTTCATAATGATGTAATTCGCCATCCAAATTAAAAAAACTCTCTTCAATAATTACTCTGCCGGCCTCGAGGGTGTTTTTATCATCTGTAATAATTCTATCCGCTGTTTCTTGATCGAAAATTTCAGATAATGACTTATTTATCCAAGTAGCTGATCCCAATGCTTGATGCATCGCCTTATTTGAGTAGACCATTTTGCTTTCAAAATTTTTCATGAATACCAAAGCCGGCAATTGATTCATGAACGCTTCAAACATATGTTCACTTTTTTTCAGTGCCGCTTCCGCCAATTTCCGCTCTGTAATATCATGAAGTGAAGTAACCCTTACATTTCTGCCTTTAAAGAAGATCATCTTTCCACTTAATACACAAGGGAATGTGGTGCCGTCTTTTCGTAAAGCTGTTACTTCATAGGGTTTCTCATAACCTGAGATCATGTGCTCCATGACCAAGGCCCGATGCTCTGGAACGATCCAGTCGGTACCATAGCGTCCAATGGCTTCTTCATCGGTGTATCCAAACACCTCTCTTCCAGTTTGATTTTGCTCTATACAAACACCTTTTTCGGAAAAGAAAATAGAATCAAAAGAGGCTTCACTTAAAGTTCGAAATTTTTCTGTACTCAATCGGGCATCGAGCAAACCCTGCTGCTTTGAAGTAATATCCTCGAAGATGTAGAACCTTCCAAAATATTCATCATCCAGGCCACGTATTTGGGTAGAATAGCGATGAATAGTTCGGTTTTCAACAAATGGAATCTCGTCATCCACCACCACCCTATTCTCCTCCTCTTGAAGCGGCCTACATGATTCGGCAAAGGCAGGAATATCAAGTAACATCGGCAGACAAGCAGGAATGATATCATTATTTTTTAACTCCCCGCGAGAAATTTGATCCGCCAAATGTTCTATATTCCAAATCTCCAAGAAGCGTTTGTTGGAGTATAAGATTTCATCGGTACGATTATCAACCACCAAAAACCCTAGGGGTGATGCGTTAGCCATAAATTCAAGCAATGATTGATTCCAACGCAAATCATGTTCTACCTTCAAACGTTCACCAAGTTCCGCTTTGAGCAATGTTTTTGCTTCACTTAATTTTTCGGTTCTCTCCTCAACTTTCCTTTCGAGTGTTGCATTTAGATCTCTTATCTCAATTTCCGATTGCTTACGATTCGTTATATCCTCTTCAATGGCTAAATAATGTGTGATTTCATTGTTTTTACCAATGATGGGCGAAATTAACGCCGATACCCAATAGGAGCTGCCGTTTTTTCTTCTGTTTTGAAACTCACCCTCCCATTTGCTTCCCGATTTTAAAACTCTAAAAAGCTCCTTATAAACTGCTTCGGAATTTTCACCACTATTAAACATCCTAGGATTCTTACCTATCAATTCATCTTTAGGATATCCCGTTAACTCTGTCATTTTAGGGTTCACATATTCAATATCCCCCGCCGTGTTCGTGATGAAGACCATGACCGGCGATTGTTCAACCGCTTGTAGTATTTTTTCTAATTCACGGTTAGCGTTCTCGCGCGTACTAATATCCCGGTATTTCCATAAATGACCAGAGTATTTATTGTCTAAATAAGTAGGGATATAATCTCGTTCAAGCACCCGGCCATCTACCAATCGAAGCTCGTCATTGAAAACAGGTACTTTTTTGGAGAGCAATCGTTTAATATCCGAAACGAAAGCATCGGGGTTCATAAAAAGATGTTTGCTTTGCTCGGCATAGTTTGTACAGTCGGCTCCTACCATAACATCGGGCGGGGCAGGAATACTAAACATATCACAAAACAATTGGTTCGCTAACACTATTTTCCGGTCTGAATCTTCCAACAATACACCTTCTTTCAGGTTTACGATCAGGTTTGTCAGAAGATCTGATTTTCCCTTATTCTCTACTTCTAACTTCCTACGCTCAGAAATATCACGCTGCACATAGAGAATGCTTTCGGGATTACCGTTGTTATCAAGCAACACGGAAGAATTCAATTCGGAATAAAAACGGCTCTGATCCTTTTTCACCGACAAGTAAACTGCCGACTTTTGTTGGATCTTATTCGAAAGCAACTGATGGATACTCTGAATTAAACTCTTATGATCGGCTTCGTCGACAAAATCGAAAACGGATCTTCCAATGAGAAAATCTTTTTCTTCGACCGAGTAACCAAACATGATCGCCAATCGATCTGAAACCAGCTGAAGCTTTCCATCCAAGGTAACCAATCCAATACCATCGGGTGAGGCCGCAATAATACTCTCCCATTTCCGAAGGGCCTCTTCCGCACTTTTTCTTTCAGTAATATCATAAATAAGCGAATTAAGCAGGAAGGAATTATTACGCCGAATAGGACTGGAAAAAACCTCTACATCGCGCACCGACCCGTTGGCCAGTTGATGTTTGAACTGAAAATGATTCCGATTACCTGAAGAGGCACGTTGCATTTCTGCAGCCACTTCTTCAGGTGAGAGGGTATTGATGTCTACAATTTTTTTGCTACAAATTTCGTCATGCGACCAGCCGTAAAAAGCACATGCCGCCGGGTTTGCATCTTTGATATCGCCACTCACGGGGTCAATTAAGAGTACCACAGAATGGGAGGTTTTGAACACGGCCTCATAACCCTGTTCACGTTGGGCTAAAAGGTCGGCAGCTTGCGGCAGCTCAATTTTGGTTTGGCCTCCTGTTTCTTTTAACTTATCAAGTTCGAGTTTTAAGCTTTTAAGCTCCGAAATGAGTTCGGGTTTTGTTTTTTTTAAATCACTCATGACTTCACCGTTAATCTAATAAATTCAAGACAATAGAACTCCATAGGGCAATCATCGTGATAGGCTGCTTGATTGAGGTTCGAAAAAACGGAGACCATTTGACTGAGATGAGTATTAAATTTGGCGCTTAACAACATTCTACAAATGTACATGGAAATTTGTTGAAAAACATTATGGTAATCTTGTTATTGTTTTTTACTATTTTCTATTTCATTATCTTCGCCTCATTATGAATAAAGGACCCGTTTCGCAATACATTGAACATCACTATCGCCATTTTAATGCCGCCGCTTTAATGGATGCCGCAAAAGGATATGAGACCCATTTGGCCGAAGGTGGAAAGATGATGATCACCTTGGCAGGTGCTATGAGTACGGCCGAGCTGGGCTTGAGTTTGGCCGAAATGATACGTCAGGATAAAGTTCAAATTATTAGTTGTACCGGCGCCAATTTGGAGGAGGATATCATGAATTTGGTGGCCCATTCACATTATAAGAGAGTGCCAAATTATCGCGATTTAAGCCCCCAGGACGAATGGGATTTGTTAGAGCATCACTATAACCGTGTTACCGATACCTGCATTCCGGAGGAAGAGGCCTTTCGTCGGTTACAGAAACATATTCATCAACTCTGGGAAGCTGCCGATAAGGCTGGCGAACGCTATTTTCCACATGAATACATGTATAAAATGTTGCTTAGCGGAGTGCTCGAACAATACTATGAGATAGATCCAAAAAACAGTTGGATGCTGGCCGCTGCAGAAAAAAACATACCCATTGTGGTTCCGGGCTGGGAAGATAGTACCATGGGAAATATATTCGCTTCTTATATCATCAAGAACGAGCTCAAGGCTTCGACCGTAAAAAGTGGGATAGAATATATGGTGTGGCTCGCCGACTGGTATCGAAATAACTCCTCGGGAAAAGGGGTTGGCTTCTTTCAAATCGGAGGTGGCATCGCCGGCGATTTCCCCATTTGTGTGGTGCCTATGATGTATCAGGATTTGGAATGGCATGATGTGCCGTTTTGGGGATATTTTTGTCAGGTGAGCGATAGTACCACCTCTTATGGTAGCTATAGCGGAGCCGTACCAAATGAAAAAATTACTTGGGGGAAACTCGATGTAAACACTCCGAAATTTATTGTTGAAAGTGATGCCACCATCGTAGTACCTCTCATATTTGCCTGGTTACTCGGCTGGTAGAAAAGGTGGCCGGCAGCCATTTCAGGATTATTTTGAGTTAGTGGAGCTTCCTTACAAAGCGGCCTTTTTAGGCATCTCTCTCCTGATTTAGTAAAAATCTTGAAATTTAGCTTCATTATTTCGCTAAAAATTAGTACTTTTGCCATCCTTTTTTTAAAACAAAGGAAGTTGTGGAAAAGCACAAAGCATTCGATATCGAGTTTATGAGGCTCAACGATGATGAGCACGAGTTGAGTTTTGACATTGATGATGCCTTTTTTGAGGCTTTCCCGCAAAACCGTATCCATGGCGGCAACTTAAAATCGGTGGTCACCCTTCGAAAGGAGGACGCCTTACTACAGTTGCAGTTCGACACGGAAGGTTCTATAAACACCACATGCGACCGCTGTCTCAATAGTATCTCGTATCCTATTGAGTCGTTCGAAACCTTGATAGTAAACTTAGGTACCGATTATAAAGAACAAGACGTGGACGTTATTGAGATACCCGCCACAGCGCATAAACTCAATGTAGCGCAGTATATTTATGAGTATATTCTCACTGCGATGCCTATGTTTGTTAACTGTGACGATTTGGAGAATGTAGTCTGCGATGAGCAAACATTGAAATACATCGTACCGCTTCCTGGAAATGAGGCTGACGACAAAAGCGATCCTCGGTGGAACGCCTTAAAGAATATTGATTTAGACGAATAAACGACCCCCATAATATAAAATAATTAAATAGATTAAGTCATGCCAAATCCAAAACGAAAAATATCGAAACAACGTCGTAACAAGCGTCGCACACACGATAAAGCTGCGTTACCTACCCTTCGTAAAGATGCCAGTACAGGCACCGTGTCTTTATATCATCGTATTGATATGGAAAACGGAATGTATCGAGGAAAAAAAGTTTTCGAGGTAAAAGCCTAGCATTAGGGCGTTAATGAAAATTAGCCAGTATAAATTTGGATTAAGCTAGGAAGCTTAGTCCTTTTTTTGTTTCATTAGAGACCCTGGCATTTATAATTCGATTAATTCGTGTTAGCTACATTTACAAGCAATATCATGAAAATAGGAATAGACATCATGGGAGGCGATTTTGCCCCAAAGGAGGCCATCCTTGGCGCCATTGAGGCTCAAAAGGAGATCTTAACCGAAGGCAGAATTGTGTTGATAGGCGACGAGAAGCAAGCCCGAAGCCTGCTGCTTGAGTACCAGGCCGACGCTTCATTATTTGATTTCGTGCATACCACTGAAGTAATCGAAATGGGAGAACACCCTACCAAAGCGATTATGTCGAAGAAGGATTCAAGCATCAATGTTGGATTTTCTTTATTGGCAAAAAAAGAATTAGATGTGTTTATGAGTGCCGGAAATACAGGTGCCGTTATGGTAGGTGCCATGTTTAGTGTGAAGCAAATTGAAGGTGTGAGCCGACCCGCCGTTATCACCGTTTTACCTAAATTAAAAGGAGGGTTTGGCATTTTATTAGACGCCGGCACCAATGCCGACTGCAAGCCTGAGATGCTGAACCAATTTGCTATTTTAGGATCTATTTTTTGTGAAGCCATCTATAATATCCCACGTCCTAAAGTGGCGTTGATGAATGTAGGGGAAGAGAAGGAAAAGGGGAATGCTTTAACCTTAGCTACCTATCCTGTTTTGGAGCAAAACGAGCATATCAATTTTATCGGAAACGTAGAAGGTTATAATTTGTTTGATGAGAAGGCCGACGTGGTAGTATGCGATGGTTTCACCGGAAATGTGATGATGAAGGTAGCGCAGAGTATGTATAAGATCATGCGCAAAATGGGCAGTAGCAATAGCTATTTTGACCGATTTAACTATGAAATCTACGGTGGGTCGCCGGTATTGGGCGTCAATGCTCCGGTGCTTATAGGCCATGGCATCTCCAACACGGAAGCATTCAAAAATATGATTCTCTTAGGTAAGCGTATGGTTGAAAAGGAGGTTACCGAGAAAATAAAAAAGGAATTCTTAACGATTCAGGGATCGCAAAATTAAATTTTGGAACAACATTTGTCTTGCGAACGAATATGAATATGATATCAAAGAAATTAAATTTCAAATCTGGTTTTAACAGGAGTAAAAAATTACTCGCTGTAGCATTTCTAAGTATGTTTTTTGCTTCTTGCGACATTTTGCAAGCAGTGGCCACACAAGCGCTCACCATTCCTACCTCAGGTGAAGCGAGCAGCGGCTTGAAAGATGCGCTAAAACAAGGCTTCGGCAACGGGGTCGACTTCCTTTCGGCCAAAGGAGGGTTCTTAAATAATGCAGCCTATAAAATTTTATTGCCGGCCGACGCACAGAAAATAGCCGACAAACTTACTGCAATGGGTATGGGAGCCCAAGTAGATAACGTAATTTTAAAACTTAACGAAGGTGCCGAGAACGCGGTAAAAACAGCGAAACCCATTTTCATCGATGCCGTTACAGGCATGAATTTTAGCGATGCTATGGGTATTCTCACTGGAGGCCATGGTGCCGCCACAAATTACTTAAGAAGCAATACTACCGTGGCTTTAACGAGTGCTTTCAAACCCAAAATTCAAGAAGCGTTAGACCAGGTTGGAGTCACTAAATATTGGGGCGACCTGGTAAATATTTACAATCGAATACCCATGGTTCAAAAACTGAATCCGGATTTAAATGCATTTGTTACCGATAAAGCACTGGTAGCCTTGTTTAGCCGAGTGGAAGAAGAGGAAAATGCCATTCGTGCGAATCCCGTAAAGCGTGGCACAGAGATGATGAAGAAAGCCTTTGCTTACGCCGACATGCAGAAGAAATAATTTTGCTTCGAAGAAAGAAAGAATTCGAAATTCGGAAACCTCTTTAAGACATTATATTTCGATGTCGCCTACAAACGACTTTACGGCCGCACCCACAAGATAGATGTTGGTGAATGATTGTTGCCCGTCGAAATCAAATCGTACATTTAAATTGCCCCCTTGAGCCGTGAGAGCGATTGTATAACTGCCTGCCGCATATTTAGCATTAATACTGTAGGCCAATGCTGCCGCCGTGATGCCGGTGCCACAGCTCAGTGTTTCATCCTCCACACCCCTTTCATACGTGCGAATACGTAACCTGTTGTTTTCGAAACAAACAAAATTCACATTCGTTCCTTCTGTTTTAAAGCGGTCGTTATAGCGAATTTTTTTGCCTTCTTCAGCCACGTTAAGCGTAGTTAAATCAGTGGCGAATTTCACCCAATGCGGTGAGCCGGTGTTGAGATAGTACTCTTCGTTATGAATTTCAACCTCCTTCACATCACTCATTTTTAAGGCCACCTCCTGCTTGGTTAGAGTTGCTTGATGCAAGCCATCGATTGCTTTAAAGGTGCAGCTGGAATCAATCATTTTCAGCTCTTGTGCAAAACGTGCGATGCAGCGTCCGCCATTGCCGCACATACTACTCAGGTTACCATCGCTATTGAAATAAATCATCTCAAAATCAGCCTCAGCGCAGCGTCGGAGCAGAATGAGCCCATCCGCTCCGATGCCAAAACGGCGGTCGCACCAAGCTTTAACCAAAGCCGTATTCGTAACATCGAACTGATTCTTACGATCATCGATCATCACAAAATCGTTTCCGGTGCCTTGATATTTATAAAATTGCATGTTTATTTATAATTCTCACGGAAGAAAATTAAGTATTCTTCATCGTCTTTTTTCTTCATCAAAATCTTAAAATTCTCTTCACTAATCACACATTGAGAGTATTCGTCGAGACCCGATTTGTCGAAGAAAAGGCTGTTGTTTACCAATTCACGATAGTAATCCTGTGCCTTAGCGCTATTTTCGAATGGTTTAATTAATATGATTTTCGTTTTGTCGCCCAGGATGTAAGAGTTGATGGTAAACGACTCCAATCGATGATACTCTGCGTTATAATCGGAATAGTTTGCTTTTAAAGTTTCAATATTTGCTTTTACATCCTCCGTAAGTAGCAAGTAATAATGCTCCCCAGCGGGGTTGAACCCATAATTGGCCGTTGGGCTCACCTCAGCAACGGGATTGTTTTTTCGTTTTAGATAGTCGAGAATATTATTGGCTGCCACATAAACATCGGTGTTGGGGTAGGTTTTAACAATGTTTTCTAAGGCGGTCTTGAAAGCCGCCTCACTCTCTGTTTTGCCAATTGCCAAGGCCTTCAGGTATTCGAATTTGCCAATCAAATTACTTTTGCCATAATTCAAATACGCTTCATCGCAACGTTTCTTCACCTCTTCATAATCTCCTAATTTGTATTTTTCATAGGTGGCTTCATAAAATCTTGTATCCTCATGGCCTCCGCTCGAAGTGCTGTTGTTTCCTGTGTTTTTAATAATATTGGCATAGTCGCTGTTCGAAAACTTATTGAGTACAAGATCGCGGTAATAAGCCGACTGTGCCGTATTTTTCAATTCCTCATAACACTTATATAAATAGTAATACACTTTAGCGAGGTACGTATTTTCCGGAAAGCGTTGCAGGAGTATTTCAAATAGTTTGATGGCTTCCTTCGTATCGTTCAGTTTGTCTTTGTAAATTAATCCGTTGGCAACGTAGGCATCAATAATACGATTATTGGATGCGATCACATCCTCCGCCGTTATCGGAATTTTGCCAAAATTATCATTCTTGGTTTTTTTGCTCGTCTCTCGTCCCTTTTTTGCACTACTGGTGTCTTTCTGGTTTTGTCCGGGTTTTTTCTCTATGATGGGTTCATCGTTATTATCGCCGGCATTGGCATTTTTCAGGTCTTGAATGAACCAAAAATCTTCATTATTGCGGGGGCCCCATCGTTTGGCAAACTCGCTATAGCCAATAGCAATCGCATTCGCATTATAAAAGTACCATTCGTCGCCTACCCCTTGCTGATAATTATTATTCTTTGCATTGGGGTCGATATAGGCATTATCGTTGTTGTTGTTATTGTCGCGCTTCGGTTTCTCGGTTTTCTTATCCTGTTTTTCTTTTTCGATTTTATAATTATCCAAGATTTTTTTTCGTTCCTCGTCACTCAGTTTACCCAATCTCTGAAGGCTATCTTCAGTTTGAATGGTGATAAGGTTTCTAATGATTTCTGAAAGTACTTTTTTCTTCTCGTTTAATTTTACATACCCTTCATATTTTGTGCTCAAAAACATGCCTGTGCTATCGTAGTAAGCCTGAGCTAAAGGATAATTAGACAGCTTGAAGTAGAGGTCGGCCATCTGTAAAAAAGTAAGCGCCTTCGTATTCTGATCTTTATAATTCAGAAGGGAAAGCTTGTAGTTTTTTATGGCGAGGTCTGTTTTGTTTTCGAGCTGCGCAATATTTCCCAGTTCATAGTAAATTTTATCCAGGTAGCTTATGTTTTTATCATCTTTAGCCATGGCTTGGAGGTAACTCTTAGCTTGCTTTATCGTCTCTGGCTTGGTAGCATCGTAGGTACGACCGATATTTAACTTAGCGTTGAACGCCATTTCATAAGGCGGATTATGCTTAATAACGGATTTGTAATTTAAAATAGCTTGGGTTGCTTTTCCGTTGCGTTGATAGAGCTGTGCTAAAATAAATTTAAGCCGTGTGATGTAGGTCTTTCCTTCGGCATATTTCAGCGTTCTGAAAATATATTTCTGAGCTTGCACATACTCTTGTTGCTTTGTATAATATTCGGCCATCGTAGCATAGAAGAGTGCCTTATTGGGCTTGCTCATCAACTCCAGGTCGGGTTTGAGAGAGGTAGATACCGAGAATGCTTCATCATCTTTGTTCAACATTAATTTACAAATCATGATCCAGATGGTAGCCTCATAACTCTCTTGGGTGTTTTTATAACGGTCGTTTACATATTGAAACACTTCAATGGCAGAGTAGAAGTCGCGCTTATAAAAATGCGATTTAGCCACGAGCAGATAGCTATTATCGACCCATTTACTGATTCCATGCTTTTGAATGATGACCCCAGCCTTTTTAAAAACCTCATCCATATCGGGCTGAATGGCTTTGCTTTTGGCTTCATCGCCAAACTGAAAAACGCTTAAAACTTTTTCATAGTTGTCGACGTTGCTCAACTGCAAGGTTTGGGCAGCCTGAATAAGACGCTCATTGGCATTATAATAACCATTGAAACGGGCGGTGGTATTATGATAAATCTTACTTTTGCACGCAGCTAGAGCAAAAAACACTAATATATAACTTAGCTTTTTCAAATCACTTACATTATTTATACTGCGTAAACGTGTAACGATAACTTTTATTTTTAGGATGGTAGTGCAATTATACAAAATTTGTCAGTCATTTTAAACCTTTTCGTCGGAGCTTCGTCATAGACTCGTATTTTTGCAAAATATCGATTCGTTAATTTTCTGTTTATCACAATTAAATTATTCAAACATCATGAAAGTATCACTTTTAAAAACCTTGTCGATTTTATTTTTAAGTTTCGTTTTGTTAGGCCTTGTAGCCACCTCTTGTAACAAAAATACGGATACCGTAACCGATGAAAGTGTAGCGGCCGACAATGCTACTGCGGAAGCTAACTTCAGCGATGAATCTCGTATTGTAGATGTTGCCGCCATTGAAAATGGTCTCGGCAAAACCAATGGAACATGTCCGGCCGTCACCGTCGACACCTTAAGTACGCCACATAGCATGACCCTTGATTTTGGATCTTCCAATTGCACCGGGGCTGATGGGAAACTTCGCCGCGGTAAAATTATCATCACCTGGAGTGGCCGATACCGCCAGGCAGGAACGGTGATCACACATAGCTATGTCGATTTCTATCAGAACAACAATAAAATAGAAGGGACTAAAACAGTCACTAATATGGGTTTAAACAATGCCGGCCATATTTATTTTACCGTGCAAATTACCAATGCGAAAGTGACCAAGGTGAATGGCAAAATTATTTCCTGGAGCAGTACCCGCACCCGTGAGTGGATCCAAGGAGCCAATACCCCTACCGTGAGCGACGATATTTACAGCATCACTGGAAGCGCCAGTGGTACCGACGCCAATGGAAATTCATTCTCTATGCTTATCACCAAAGCACTCATTACCGATTTTAGCTGCCAATTTCATCTGGTTTCAGGCACCATAGAAATTACGCCAACGGGCAAACCCACCCGTGTCATTGATTATGGTAATGGCAACTGTGATGACGATGCGACACTCACTGTTGGAAAGAAAACGATTGCCTTCAAAATAAAAAGATAACCACGCTGCTGGAGATTAACTCGAAGGCCGAATACGCGATTGGAATTTGAAATGATTTTTAGTCCTTGTAAGTAAAATCTTACAGGGACTTTTTTTGATGTATTAAAAAATGAGTTCATTTGTAGCCAGTTAAAAAAACCAAAAATGAGTTTGCTTCAGGAAAAAAATTTTCAGACCCGTGCCGTCACTGGCTTTTTGTTGGTATCTGTTATCGTAAGTTGCCTCTTCATTCATGAGTATACTTTTTATGCACTCATGATTGCGATTGCTTTTTTGTGCCTGCGCGAATTCTATCATCTTACCTTGGAGCGAGGTCAAAAGTTTTTTAACGGATACACCCTATGTATCATCACCTTAATAACGATTCTTCTTTCCCGACCTCCCTTTATTGATACCTCCATTTGGTTAAACACCACTTATCGTTTTTTACTTATAGCCATGGTGGTTTTGCTGTTCTTGCTTATTTTTATACAATTATTCTATTCCTCCGAAAAACCGTTTACAAATATTGCATTTGCCTATTTTGGGTTGTTTTATATCTCTGTGCCGGTGTTGCTTATGATACAAAACACCACGACCATCACGGCAGGTTTCGATCCTTATTTTGCACTGCTACTTTTTGTTTTGGTCTGGGTTAATGATACCGGAGCCTATATTGCAGGGAATTTGTTTGGAAGGACTAAATTATTTGAACGTATTTCTCCGAAGAAAACTTGGGAAGGATTGATTGGGGGTCTTGCTTTATCGATGCTTTTTGCCGCCGTTTACGGTCGATTGGTGCTTGCACAGTCGCCCTTGGTTTTTTGTGGATTAGGATTGGTGATAGGTGTATTTTCAACCCTCGGCGATTTATTAGAATCACAGCTTAAAAGAAGCTTAAACATTAAAGACAGTGGCACATTATTGCCCGGGCATGGGGGCTTTTTGGATCGATTTGATGGCTTTTTAATGGCAATGCCTGCGGCCTATTTTTATATGCTCCTGGTGGCTCAATTTTAACACAGGAAGTTAAAGAAACAAGAAGTTAGTTATACTCTCCCTCTGCCTTTCATTGCCCGATACAGGCGAAAGCCACCGTATACCAGCAGGCCGATACCTAAGACCTTGGTGGGGGTTTCATCCATGGCAAAATTCAGTGATGACAAATCGATCGCTTTGGTGAAGAGGCCCATTCCCAGCACGATATAAACAAACGACATCACCATTCCCATGATCTGAATAAATTTTTCCAGGCCTGATTTTTCAGGCAATTGATCTTGCATCATTGATTTAATTTTTTTTGGCAAAGTTACACTTTCCCCCTTTTTGCTTTCAACTATTTTTACTTCTTTTACGCTCTCAATAGTTTAATCACCCATTCTTATCATGACACAAGCTGAATATATTACCGAAAACAAAGAACGATTTTTGAATGAATTGCTGGAGCTCTTACGAATTCCAAGTATTAGTGCCAGAAGTGAAAATAATAATGACACCCAAAGATGCGCCGAGGCGGTAGCCCAAAAACTACGTGAAGCAGGCGCCGACAAGGTGGAGGTATGTGCTACCGATGGGCATCCTATCATTTATGGCGAAAAAATAGTAAATGCTTTGTTACCCACCGTTTTGGTTTACGGCCATTATGATGTGCAGCCTGCCGACCCTTTAGAGTTATGGAATTCGCCTCCCTTTGAACCCGTGATAAAAGACGGTAAAATATATGCGCGTGGCGCCTGCGACGACAAAGGCCAAATGTATATGCATGTGAAGGCCTTTGAGACGATGATGCAAACCAATACCTTAGCCTGTAATGTTAAATTTATGATAGAAGGAGAAGAAGAGGTAGGAAGCGTGAATTTAGGAAAATTTGTGGTGGCTAATACGGCGCGTTTAAAAGCTGATGTAATTTTAATTTCCGACACTTCCATGATCAGTATGGATACCCCCAGCATTGATGTTGGATTGCGAGGACTGGCTTATATGGAAGTTGAAGTAGTGGGGCCCAACCGCGATTTACATAGCGGTGTTTATGGCGGAGCCGTAGCCAACCCTGCCACCATCTTGGCTAAAATGATAGCCAGTATGCATGATGAAAATAATCATGTTACGATACCCGGATTTTATGACGATGTAAATATTTTGAGCGAGGCTGAACGAAAAGATTTAAACGACGCTCCTTTCGATCAGAAAGAATTCAATTCCGATTTAGGAATTAAGCTGGAGTGGGGGGAGGAAGGTTATTCTACCCTAGAACGCACCGGTATACGCCCCACCTTGGAAGTGAATGGGATGTGGAGTGGATATATTGGCGAAGGAGCGAAAACAGTGTTGCCAGGAAAGGCGTTTGCAAAAATAAGTATGCGTTTAGTTCCAAATCAAAAGAGCGAAACCATAGCCCAATTATTTGAAACGCATTTTAAAAATATGGCACCGGCAACGGTCACCGTGAAAGTGCACGCGCACCACGGAGGGGAGCCTTATTTAACGCCTACCGATTCCATTCCTTATTTAGCTGCAGCAGCCGCCATTGAAAAGGGATTCGGGAAGAAGCCGATACCTACCCGAGGAGGAGGCAGTATCCCTATTGTAGCATTGTTTGAAAGAGAATTGGGATTGAAGAGTATGTTGATGGGATTTGGGTTGGACAGTGATAATTTACACAGTCCGAATGAGAAATACGATATCTATAACTTTTATAAAGGTATTGAAACCATTCCACATTTTTATAAATACTTCGCCGAAATGAATGCCTAAAGCTTACGAACTTTTGGTGCCAAAACCCCAGAGGTGTTATTGAACCAACTCCATTAAGCTTCTGAAGGCGAAGAATTTGCCGGCAAATTTCTTATTTGTTTCTTCCCTTAAGGCAGGGGCGAATTCTTTCATGTAATGATCGTATTTTTCCATGGTGCTGCACGCGTATTGAATTACGAAGGTGCTCCCCTCCTCTTCTTCCTGGCGTGTAAGTAATTTAAACAGGGTGTATTTTTCAAACATGTCCGTTGCCATAACTTGGGGCAGATGGGTTTCTTTCATCCATTTCAGCCAATCATCACAAACTTCATCATGTACATTAATAGTTACATTGTAAACAATCATGGTGTAAAAGTAGGGTTTAAAAACATAACTATTTTAACTTATCAATCTATCTTTGTATCTTATTGGTTATCCTAAACATGAAAGAGGCTACATCAAAAGAAAAAATTTTAAAACGCATTCGGCAAGCGCTGATCTATAAAACAGATTATAAGTTTTCTGATTTGGATTTAGATACGAATGTGTATCATCAAAATCCTGAAGATCCTGCAGTTCAATTCGCACAAGCCTTCTCTGAAGTAAACGGCAAATTTGTTTATAATGAAAATGAAGCCATGCTTCAAGTCAACTTGAAGTCGCTGCTTGCGCGGTATCAGAATATTTTTTGTTTCGAGCAAGAGCTGGGAAAAATATTATCCAATGCTGAAATTCCATTTGAAGATAATGACATTCGAATTCGGGAGATAGAGGTAAGTGTAACCACTTGTGAGGCTTTGGTAGCAAGAACAGGCAGTGTTATTATAACCTCGGGCACCTCCAGTGGCCGCCGACTCAGTGTGTATGCACCTATCCATGTTGTGATTGCCTATACCCATCAATTAGTTCCAGAGATTAAGGATGCCTTACAAAATATCAGAACGAAATATAACGGTACGATGCCCAGCTTGGTTAGCTTAACCACCGGCCCAAGCAGAACCTCCGACATTGAGAAAACGCTTGTACTCGGTGCTCATGGGCCTAAAGAGATGTTTGTTTTTTTAGTAGAGAAATAACTGCAAGCGAATAAAAAAAGCTGCTTGGATAATCCAAGCAGCTTTTTTTTATTTTAGCAATTCTCTATTAGAACGCATTACATGAATATTTTCTAAATGTTTTAGTTAAGGAGAATCCAAAAATCATATAGGTGTCTCTGTTTTTGGGGTCGCCTCTATTCACGGTTATTTTACTGTTAGGATCTTGATTGTTTTTCACCACTGTTTGCTGCCAGTTGATGTTTGACGTTTCGTCGCCTCTATAAGTCAATTCCTGTCCTAAGTTTCCAGGAGTAGGATTGGTTTGCCAGTTATGTGAAACATCATCGATATAATCGGTGAGTGTAAAACGTGTGGCATAATTAACGCCTAAGGTCCAGTTTTTCTTTACATTCCATTTGATGCCACCACCAATAGGGAAGCATACTTGTGTAAGAGAATATAACGGTTTATTGAGCTCTGTTTGCAGCGGTTGTAGATGCACTACTTGACCTTGATAAACAGTGGTGGGGTTGAAATGAAAAATTCCTACACCTGCCGAAATAAAAGGGGAGAAACGCTTGCGACGACTTCCGGGAACGAATTTAAAAAAATTATATTCAAGGCTGGTACTTACTTCAAAAATACTCGAACTGAAATTTAAATTTCTTTTGTTATGGCCATAGGCTTCGGGAGGAAGCACTGCGAATTTATCGTCGCCACCAATTTTACCATAATTAACTTCGCCTCTAATCGCAAACGAGGGATTGAACGTATATCGCCCAAGTGCGCCAAAATTAAGTTTTGTTTTTGCAAGATTAACGTAGGCTTGTGCAATGTCGCCTTGGTAATTCATCGGCCCTAAAGTAATTCCCAATTCCCAATCTTGAGATTTTGCAAATACAAAAGAAACAAGCAAGGCAAATAGAAGTAATTTTGATTTCATTATGTGTTAGCTTAATAGACTTATCTATTAAAATAGTAGTGCAAGTTACACATCTTACCTATTAAAAACAAAATAAATTAAAAAAAAGGCTAATTCGCACTATAAATTGGGGGTATTTCGGCCTGTTTTGGATTTTTTAACCTTAAATTAAAATGTAAAATAAGTGTACTCCTTGATCCAATTATGAATTGCGCGAGTCATTACCCCAGGACAATTTATCGCGTAGCGTATTTAAAAAATTGTCTTCGTTAAAACGAACCAAGATAAAATTATGCCCGGCGCGTTTCACGGCCATTTCAATATGCGACTCAAAAGGTACCGATCGTGAGTCTAAGCTGGCTAAGAAAGAGTTCACTCTTCCTTCCACCTCAAAAGAAATTACATCATCGTCGGAAACAACGATAGGTCTAACATTGAGGTTATGGGGTGCAATGGGTGTAATCACCAGATTAGCCGAATGCGGAAAGATAATCGGGCCACCACAGGAAAGTGAGTATCCGGTTGATCCCGTTGGTGTACTTACAATGAGTCCATCGGCCCAGTAGGTGTTAAGAAATTCACCATTTAAAAAAGTATTTATCGTAATCATGCTTGAGCTCTCTTTTTTGTGAATCACAAAATCGTTGAGTGCCCATATGTCGGTACCAAAAAGGTCGACATTGCTTTTAAATTCGATGAGGGTTCTTTTTTCCAATAGAAACCTTTGAAGCATAATATTGCTTGCTATGGTTTCAAAGTTTTCAAACGGGGCATTGGCAAGAAATCCAAGGCGGCCTGTGTTAATACCCAATACTGGAATTTCCCGATTTTTAAGCAGGGTAATCGTATCGAGTAAGGTACCATCGCCGCCAATAGAGATCATGAGCTCGATGGGTTCCTGAGCTAAATTCTGATCATATACCTTACAAGTGAGATTTTTTTTAAGGAGTTTTTTTATCTGATTGAAAAGTGTCACGTGCAGAATTACCTCTGCTCCTTTATGCTGGAAGAGACTGACGAGTTTTACCACCGAGGGTAGGCACTCATTTCTTAATAATCGACTATAGATGGCTATTCTCATGAATAAATTTTATTACAGGTCCAACACCCGAAGTAGCGACTCGTAGCGGTCGGTATAAACATCACCCTCCATATCTTTATTCATAAACACGTTGGTCACATCGTATCCAAATCGCTCATAGGTGCTTGATATTCCTTTCGTTTCCTGTATATTTAATTTCAGGGTAATACTGAGTTTTTGAGTTTGTGTGTTAAGGTGTGTAAATAAAGCCACCACTCTAACGTTGTACATTTCAGCGATACGAATCACCTCAGAGGCCGCGTAAAAATAAGGGTCGCACTCAAGCTGCAGCATGGCACCAGGTTCTTCAAGGCTTTTGAAGTCGGCGATGCACGCTACTAAATTTGCTTTGGAGATGAGTCCGGCAAAATAAAAATTTTGATCATACACTGGAAGCACCTCAACATTCAATGTGCTATAAAATGTGAGCAGCTGACTCCAATGCATATCACCAGAAAGTTTAAGATGAAAGGGGGAAGCAAAAAGTTTGGCAAGATTGGATTCATCTTCAGAAATTACCTCAGCAAGTTTAAGTAAGAGAAGGTCTTTTTCTTCAGAGAAAATAAAGGTTTCAGATAGTTTATTTTCAACGAGATAGGCGATTGCCTCCTCCACCGAAGCATCAGCATGAAGAGGTTGCAAATTTTTATCAATATATTCGCGAGCTGTCATATTAATTCTACAACAAAGATACGCAAGAAAGATTAGAACCCGATGAATGAGAAAAAGTTAATTGATTTAGATGCCGTTTTCAAATCAAAAAACCCTAGGTTATATAGGTGGTTGCCAAGGTTTGTGATGACCCTTCTGAAAAAGATTGTTCATCAAGACGAGACCAATAAATTTTTGAATGACCATACGAATGATGATGCATTCGAGTTTTCGGCAGCCGTTGTTAAAGATGCTGAGATTACCTTTGAAGTATTTAACATGGACCGGGTACCCAAAACCGGAGGTTGTATTTTGGCCTGCAATCACCCGTTGGGGGCCTTAGAAGGCATGTGTTTGATTGTAGAATTGCAGAAGGTGCGTAGCGATTTGAAATTTATCGTGAACGATTTGCTCTTGAACATACATAATATAAAGTCGCTTTTAGTAGGAGTAAATAAGCATGGCCGTTCATCAGCCGAGTCACTAAAAATGGTGAATGAACTATTTTCATCTGATCAATTGATTGTTCTGTTTCCTTCCGGAATGGTATCTCGTAAAATTGCTGGAGTGATAGAAGACTTAAAATGGAAGAAAACTTTTATCACACGTTCCCGCCTATTTAACATGCCTATTATACCCGTGTATATTGATGCGAAAAACAGTAACTTTTTTTATAATTTATGTAATTTAAGAATGATGCTTGGCATCAAAGCCAACCTAGAGATGTTTTTTTTGGTTGACGAGATGCACAAACAAAAGGGGAAACATATCCCCATTGTTTTCGGAGATTTAATACAGCCAAGCACGTTTACCAATATCAAAACCGATGAGCAATGGGCCTCTGAATTAAAGAATGAAGTATATAAATTAAAAGAACAACTTAAGTAAATTAAATTATTTTGAAGCAAATTATACCTCCTGTAAATAAGGATCTCGTGTCGGCAGAATTAAATGCAGAGCGGTTTATACGCAAAACCAACAAAGGCAATAACGAGATTTATATAATTAATAATCATAACTCGCCCAACGTGATGTTGGAAATAGCGCGACTGCGAGAAGTGACCTTCAGAGCTGCTGGTGGTGGCACTGGCGATGAGATTGATATTGACCATTTCGATACCGATCCGATATGTTATGAGCAGCTTATTGTATATAGTCCGGAAGATCGTGAAATTATTGGGGGGTATCGTTTTATCGATTGTTCGAAGGCGTTAGACAGAATAAACCACCAGGCCCACTTATCGACGGCCAGTTATTTCACCTTCTCCTCCATTTTTTTCGAGAAATATCTACCTCATACCATCGAGTTGGGAAGAAGTTGGGTACAACCTAATTTTCAGCCTTCTGTAAATCCGCGTAAAGGCATCTTTGCACTCGATAATATTTGGGATGGTTTAGGAGCCATTGTGGTGAACCATCCTGAAATCAGGTACTTTTTTGGAAAAGTAACGATGTACAGTCATTATAATGCCAAGGCTCGGGATATGCTTATTTATTTCCTAAACCTTTATTTTCCGGATGCAGAGCATTTGTTAGAACCAATAGTTGGTGTTAATTACAAGACCGACATCAGCGATTTTGAGGGTATTTTTAGCGGGATGGAGTTTGCCGATGCCTATAAAGTTTTGAATCAGAGTGTACGTAATTTAGGCGAAAACATTCCACCTTTGATGAATATATACATGAATCTATCGTCCACGATGAAAGTGTTTGGAACGGCCATCAACCCACATTTTGGGGGGGTTGAGGAGACGGGGATTTTGGTCGCTATCGATGATATCTATCCGCACAAGAAAGAGCGTCATATAAACACCTACCAAAAGATAAGTTAAAAAACTTTTGTGTAGAACGAAAAAAATTTTACTTTTGCACTCCCAAAAAAGGAAATTGATATTTTGATTGGTTTGTTTTAGGAGGGAAATAAAGGGAGTTTAGCTCAGCTGGTTCAGAGCATCTGCCTTACAAGCAGAGGGTCACTGGTTCGAACCCAGTAACTCCCACCAACAATAGTAAGGGTTTCAGGTAACTGAGACCCTTTTTTGTTTTTTGGTGGTACATTATAGGTGCAATATTCCCTGTTCTTCGCAGTCAATAAAGAATGGGTGGTCAAGGCCACCGAATTTTCGAAACTGCCACCCAAATGCTTATATTTGAAGACGATTGAATGTTCGACGGCCATTCGCCAATCTAACGAACATCGTTTTCAATACGACAAAACATGAACAGTGAAATGAATTTATTAACTCAGAGAATTATAGAACTTGAAAAAGAGAATTCCAGGCTTCGGCAGCAACATGTTGAGGTAACTCAAGGAAAAGAATTGTACTTGAAAATATTTGAAGAATTCCCCGCTCTGATTTGGCGTTCGCGTTTAGATAAATTATGTGACTATTTCAATAAAACCTGGCTTGACTTTACAGGCCGGACCATGGAACAAGAGTTTGGAAATGGATGGACAGAAGGAGTGCATCCAGACGATTTTGACTTATGTTTACAAACTTATGTGGCCGCCTTTGATAAAAGGCAGCCTTTTATGATGGAATATCGACTGAAAAACAAACTTGGAGAATATCGTTGGATCAATGATATTGGCCAACCATTTTACGATTTAGACAATACATTTTTAGGCTATATTGGTTCTTGTTATGATATCACTGACAACAAAAATAACGAACGGAAACTCACTGAACTAAATGCAACCAAAGATAAGTTTTTCAAAATCATTGCACACGATTTAAAAACCCCCTTCAATGCAATAATCGGTTATAGTGAGCTTCTCACAGAACAGATCAAGGAAAAAGATTACGGAAAGATTGGGGAAATTTCGGAGATCATATTACATTCATCGAACAGAGCTATGGATTTGCTGATGAGCCTGATGACATGGGCGCAATTGCAATCTGGAATCCTCGACAACACTCCGGAAGATTTCGATATAATTCCCCTCATCGAAGAAACAACACTCTTATTAAATGACTTTGCCAAGCAAAAAGCAATCCTAATTTCAAATTCAGGGTTACCCAAAATACATGTTAATGCCAATAAGGAAATGATTAGCACCGTATTGAGAAATTTGATTTCAAATGCGATAAAATTTACTCAACCTGAAGGAAAGATAATAATCTCGGTATGGGACAGACAAAAGGAATTAGTCGTTTCGGTGAGCGACACTGGCGTAGGGATATCAGAAAATAGAATTGACACCCTCTTCAATATAAGTGAGGGCTATTCAACTCAAGGTACGCAAAACGAAAAAGGGTCAGGGTTAGGATTAATTCTCTGCAAAGAATTTATCAATAAAAACTACGGGGAAATTTGGGTGGAGCGCACCGCCGCAATTGGAACAACATTTTGCTTTTCATTACCCTTAAGTGGAGACTTCAACACGATTGACCACTAAATAAAGGTTACTCTATACCCTGTAATACTTTATTTTTTAAGTATTATACCTTCCCTGTTCTTCTTCACCGACTGCGAAGCATGGATTCCTGCTTATGTCCATTACATAGTTAGAAATATTAAAAGTACAAATCAAAGATTTATTTACGCTTCCACATAGTCAGAGACAATGCGGAGCCATTGCACTTCTTTTATAGACTTCCAAGCACAGGACAATCGTGTCGGGATTTCCACTTGGCTCACCTTTTGCATTTCCAACGAATTCTTTATTTTCGAATGTCTATTGTAACATGCATTTCAAGAAATTCTATTTTGTAATATTGTTCATTGGTATTATGATACTGAGCTTTCGTTCGGATCATTTTGAGTTTCGCAAGGTGGTGAACAATGCTTTTGCAGCCGGTGAGAGCATCGAATTTAAAGTGCATTACGGCTTTGTCACAGCGGGTTATGGGTCAGCAAAAATATTGCCCTATACCGAAAAAGTGAATGGAAGAGAAGTTTATCATATCATTGGACGAGGACGCTCGGCGAGTGGCTTCGACTGGTTTTTTAAAGTCAGGGATGAGTTTCACACGTATGTCGACGTTCATGCGATAGCCCCCTTAAAATATAGTAAAGACCAACAGGAAGGAAGCTATATGAATAAGGATGAAGCTCAATTTGATCATGACAAAAAAACCATCGCTACCTCTAAAGGCACGTTGTCGATGCCCCAATACACCCAAGATATCTTAAGCATGATGTATTATGCCCGTTGCCTGAATTTCAAAGAGGCCTCCATAGGAGCCAGCTTCCCTGTGGCATTTTACCTCGATCAGGAAATTACCTCCATCTCTTTTAAAATTATTGCACGCGAAATAATCAACACCGAATTAGGAAGATATAAAGCAATAAAAATACATCCACAGGTAATTGCCGATCGTGTTTTTAAAGATAAAGATGCGGTGACTTTATGGGTGAGCGACGACGCCAACTTGCTGCCGTTGCGCATTCAAGCCGACCTCGTAGTGGGCTCCATCAAGGCCGATATTACAAGAGCCTCTAACTTAAAAAATAAACCCGAAGCTCTCGTAAAATAGGATGCATGAAAGATGCAGAACAACCTCCAAATTGTTTCTTCTAAATGGCCGTAGGCGATTTATTTGCATTTGCCCAATCCCTCTGTAGCAGAGGCATCGGCAGGCCTATTGCATAAGGCAAGATTGAATAACACTCGCGCATCGGCGGCTCTGCCTAAACTTAGATAAGTCCAGCCGAGTAGCACATTGGCATCATAATCGAAGGGGTACATATTCACCACCAGCTCCAAATATTTCACCGCGATGTCATATTTTTTAGCATTATAATAGGAAAGGCCCACCCAATAATTAGCGGAGCTATTATAGGGGTCTATTTTTAAAATATCCTCATAAATATCATATACTTTATCGTACTTCTTTAGTTCAGCGGCCGGTTTAATATAGCCGAAACGAGCTTCTACACTGTATTTTTTGAGGTCCATCGCCTTCTGATAATAATCCATCGAAAGCTGGTATTGTTTAGCTTCATACTGCAACCACCCCAACCTTAAATTACATTCATAATTATCGGCCTTATACACCTTCTGTAAGTCGGCGATGGCGGCGGTATAATTTGCTTTGTATTCATTGGCGTAGCTCGCCTTAAAAGCTTTTTGTATCTCCTCTGAGCTTTGGCCCGAAGCCTGCGATACAAATACTAAAATTGCACTGATGGCAATGATTGATTTTCTTAAAATTTCCATGATAATCCTGTGGTTATTGAATGCTGATAAAAATAGTTGTTGGTGGTTTGGTATCTTCGTTTTTGCTCGAAAGTATAATTCAAAGTGAGCACCATTTTCTTTGAGATTTCGGTGTAAACGCTGGCTCCCGTTTTAAATTGCTTTTCATCGATATCATTAAAAACAAACAAGGCGTCATTCTCTAGGAGTGTGGCATAGCTGCCGATGGTTAAATTGGCCTCGAGCCAAAATTTTTCGGCCACCTTAGCACCCATAATTTGTGATGCTACCAACTGCTTATTATAACTGATCCGTGTGATTCCATAAAGCTTAATATTACCCAAGGGGAAATAGGAAGCTTGCAAATCGAATTGAGAATAAGCGCTATCGGATAATTTCGCGAAACTGGTCATGGCCTTCACGTGTACAAACGGCATGGTATAGTTCACTCCTCCGAAGACCACGCTGTTGTTATAACTGTAATTATTAAAAGGAGAATTGATATAATGAAAGCCTCCAAGTATCGACATCCTCCCGGAAGCGCCAAAAATTAATTTCCCGTAATATTCCTTTAGATTCAAATTAATATGACGGTTATTCGTGACGCTCACCATGGTAGGCTCGCTAATTTCTTGCTTAAACAGGGCTCCACTTTGCTGCAATTCAAATTGATATCCCAATTGAACATTGATTCCCAGTCGGGCATATTGTGCGTTTTTACGTAAGGTATCACTCGTTTGCTTATGACTATACTCTGCCTCTACCGAATGAAGTTTGACTCTTGAAATCTGCTCCGCAGCATTTGTTTCTGCCGAAAGCTTCTTCGCATAGAATCTTGCCGCGACATCATTTTTTAAATAAAGATTATTCAAATACACATAATACAATGCCGAGTAATTATCGGGCTCAAGGGCTAATACCTTATTGTATTGACTTAAACTCTGACTGTACTTACCCAGCTTGAAAGCGGCGTAGCCAGTGCGCATTCGTAATAAGGAGAAGTCGATTCCCGACGCAATATTTTCTTTGCCATACTCAAACAACGCTTGCCACCGTGCTTCCGAATATAAACTTAATGAATGTTTATCCACTTCTTCGGCCGTCTCTTTGCCTTGGGTCTTGCCTTGAAAAAAAAACAGGCAACAAACACTAATTATTAATATTCTTCTGATATGCATTGTGCTTTGATCTCTTGTTTGTTTTTCTGAAATGAGAACGAGATGATTTTACCCTCATTAACTTCAATCACTGACTGATTAACATTTTTTCTATAACTAAAAAACTGTAGTATTTGCTTACTCTTGATGGTGACACTGGAACTGAAAAAACCGGAAGAGGATATTTTATTGATCGACTCATAATGCAGTCGGCTAAAAATGAAGAAGGGGGCTACGATATCTTGCAACCATCTTGTCATACTTAATTTACTCCACTGCAAAGGAAATTTATCGATCGCCGTAAAGGATGGTTCGGCAGATAAATAAATTTTATAACAGGCCAGATAAAAATAGTACAGCAACGTTTCTTTTGGCCCTTCGTAGGTGGTGAAATAAAACACATTATTATTTCGTTTAAAATAAGCCAGGGCCTTGGTATGATGGCAATAGATATAGGCGTTATTATAGGCATCTGTAAACACTTCCCATTTCCCGGATTGCATACCATCGGCGCTGACCATATAATTCGTTCCCGGCAAAAATTCAAATGCTTGGGTAAGCATGGCATTGGGTATCACATTACACACTAATTCTGTTTCGTTTGGAATCGAAAACTCTTTTATGCTTGTATTTCCTTGCGTTTCGGTGAGATAGCAGGCCAGTGGATAGGAGCGTGTTTTGCTCCCAATGGATGGCGTGGTTTGCACTTGAAAATGAAGGTGTGGCTCGGGCGAACGGCCAGAGTTGCCGCAGAGCGCAAGGATATCCCCTTGCTTCACGTAATCGCCGGGTTTTACTTTAAACGAGTTTTTACGAAGGTGGCTCATTTTGGTGTACAATCCATCGACGTGTTTGAGGATAATGCTATTGCCCCAGTTTTGATTTTGATTTATTTTCCCAATTTCATTGTCGTCGATATGATCTTCGATGGCTTGCACAAAACCATCTGCCGGCGCCAATACGGGCTTGTTATAACAATAAAAATCTTCTACCGCTATGCCATGTTTTTCATAGGTTTTCAACTCCTCATCTACAATAATAAAATCGAGGGCTTTGCTCCAGTCGCCTTTATGTGTGATGCTACCATCATATCCTTGCGACACCATCCATTTGCCAATAAAGGGCAGCTGAAAACGGATATGATTTAAATTCATGAGTCGTTCTCGGGCATTCAAAAAATGGTATAAATTTTTCTCGGGTGAATAATATTGTATTGGGGTGAGCACCATTTTACCTCTCTGTATTTTGAGTGCAAAAAAATGCAAGAGGCATAATACCGTAATACAAAAAGGCATTGAAAACACCGGCAATCCCCAGATTCCAGTAATCCTACCCAATCCCATCACAATAATAAAGGTGATGGGCACACTGAGAATGGCCCAAAAATAGGAATATCGGGAAGGTATCACAAAGAAGCCTCCAATGGCTACACTCACTAAAATAAAATTGCCCCCATACAAATAATAGTTCATCCCTTCTGGATGTGCCATGACGATGTGATTAAAACCATAAGCCGAGAGGAAACCAAGCAAGATGAGGGAGAATATAATTCGACTATGAATTAGGATTCCTGAGGCAATGAGGATTCCTGCAAAAATATTATTTTGAAAATACAATGAACTCAGAGCTCTGAAAAAAGTAGACACCAACACAGGCATTTCTAATTTTTCCATAAACAGAATAAAATCAACCAGCTGTTCGTCGCCAATGGCAAACGCATCGTTGAGCCAATAAATGTTTCTGAAAGAGAAATTAATGGCGGCAAAATCTTTGGTAACGAGCAACACCGCCCAGAAGCAGAGTACGAAGGGGAGCGTTAAAAATGGCAGCCCATATTTACCCAATCGGTTTTGGAAGATCACCGAAAGAATTACAGAGAGTACCACCATCGTGGTTAACAGAAGCCAGAAGGCGGCACTGAAATAAAACAAGGAGCCCATGCCTATGCCAATGATTAAGGCATTAAAACTATAGGTGCCATTTTCGGTAGAAGTGGTATTTAATCCCGTAGCATACGCAAGCGACAAGGCAATAAGCACCGCTATAAAACCAGTAAGCCCAGCGTACGGATTGAAAAAAGAAACCGTCATCAGGAGCAAAGCGAACAGCTTATTGTTTGAAAAAAACAATACAGAATAGCTGTTCAAGAAAGCATTCCGGAATGGGAGTGTGTTATGAATTACTTTTTTAATTTGATTTGATTTGTTGTAAATGTTGAGGGGTTACTTCGAGCTGCTCCAAATAATCTAGAGTTTCCGCTTTTCTAATGATGTGTGTTGCTTGGTTGGTGTCGATGAGCACGATATTGGGCCTCATGGCAATAAACTGCATCCACTGGGTCATGTTATAAGCCCCTACTTTATGCACCACCACATGATCGCCCCGATTGAGCAGAGGCAGATTCACCGATTCTCTTACGATATCGATATTCATGCATAAAGGGCCATAAAGCACGGTATCTTCACTAAACTGGCTCACTTCCTGTGCAGGGCTAATTTTATGATCGAACCAGAAAGAGGTGAACATGATATTCACACCAAAATCCATGATGGTTGCTTTTCGTCCATCGCTTAATTTTTTATTGGCCAGCACCGTACCGAGCAAGTATCCAGCATCATCAATCATCACTCGACCACTTTCTAAGATCAGTAAAGGCAATTCGTCCGACTTAAAACCATAGTTTAAGATGGTGGTGGTAATGGCTTCAGCAAACTCATCAACGGAAGGCGTTTGAACCAAGCCAATGGCTCCTTTCAAAGTATTGGCGCTAGGAAAACCACCGCCTAAATCCAAATATTTAATGATGGTGTTGAGCTGACTCTTACAGTTCACGGCGAGGTCACAGAGTTTTGAAGCGGCAATTCCATACGCTGCTGTGCTCAACATATAGGTGCCGATATGCGAATGCAAGCCTACTAGTTGCAAGGTGCCGGAAGCCACGATTTTATTAATGGCTTGCCACGCTTGTCCGTTTTCATAATTAAATCCAAATCTGTCCCACATAGGATAAATACCCGTATCCATATTTACGCGAATGGCTACGCGTGCTTTTTTATTGAGCTGGGCACAAATTTCTATTAACAGATATAACTCTTCAAAATGATCGATATGAATTAGAGAGTCGTTTTCCAGGGCTAATTTAAGGTCATCGCTATGTTTGTCGGGGCCATTAAATATAATGGTGCTTCCCGGTACTCCATTACCCAAGGCCTTACGATATTCGAACCCACTTACCACCTCGGCCCAACTGCCTTCCTGATGGTACACCTTGCAAACGGCATTATTATAATGTGTTTTATAACTCCATGCGAATTGAACTTTCGGATAACGTGTATTAAAAGCCCGAACCGCATTTCTGTAGTTTTGGCGCATTTTCTGTTCACTGAGTACAAACACCGGACTGCCGTATTTTTCAATGATCGATTTTACTGATATTCCATCGATATGTGTTACCGGTGCATTTTCAACTTGTGCTCCGTACTTATTCATCATACCCGCATTCATTTTTTTGATGAGGGGCCTTTCATATTTTAATTTTGCCATAAATAATAATATCTCCTTTTCCTAAACTTGTTTTTAAAACTTAAAAATTTATAAACTACCAAAAGCGCTGAACTGCTGAAACTCTGACAAGTCAACAATCAAATCCCAGCTATACCGAATAAATAACTTGCCTACCTCGTAGGAGGTAAAGGGCAATAGTTTCTCGCCCAACGCCATTTTCACCAAAGAGGCCGGCTGATTTTGTCCGGCTCCTGCCGAAAGGTATATCCAGGCAGGAAATCTCGGATTGATTTCCATAATGTAGAGCTCGTCATTCACTGTTTTCATCACTTCCACTTCAAAACCACCGCGCCATTTTGTAGCCACCACAATTTTCCTTGCCAACTCAAGCAAGGACTCATCTTCCAAAGTAATTCCAGCCCATGCTTTTCCTTTGTCGGTGATATACATTTTTTTCATCGGTATCACACTGATGGCTTTGCCTTCGCCATCGCCTAAAGCAGCGATATTTACTTCGGTGCCTGCAATATACTGTTGTACAATAATGGGATAACCCCATTTCGCGCTAATCTTATAAAACGCCTTCTGTGCTTGCTCTAGGGTATAGGCCACCACGGCATCATAAAATTTCCCTTTTACTACCAACGGGTATCCAAACTCTTCGCCGATGAGGTAAAGATCATTAACACTATAGATAACTCTATCTTTAGGCACCAGCAAGCCATGTTTCTGCCCGAAAGCAAAGAGGTTTAATTTATCACGAGCATCAAACATCTCAAGGCTCGGCAAAAAAGAATTTATCCCAATCGCTTTCAAGCGTGGAGCGATGGTAATAAAGTTAAATAACTCTGCATCAAAGTTGGGGATGATGAGATCTATTTTTTCTTTGTCATGGATTACTTTAATCGCATTATAAAGCACCTCTGCGCCCGCGGCCGGATAAGATATCTGGTAGGTTTTGTCGCATATATCATCCATATAAATGCCTGGCTCTAAGCTCTCATAAGCCAAGCCTATAATTCGCACGGGGCGGTCCATTCCATCGCGTATCGCTCTAATCACAGCTACTCCAGGCCCGGGGCTGTCAATGGCGTTCAGGCCGGTAACAGCAATCACTATTGGTTTTATCACTTCACTCATGGTAAGTATTGATACGTTTTAGTTACTTAATAAGTTATTTTCTTTTAATAAGCCTACAAAATCATCCAGATCTTTTTCGATGGTGCTCTTGTCCACTTCATATTTCTCGAGCAATCTTTTTTTAATTTCTGTGAATGAGACCTCTTCTCTCATCATCTGAATTATTTCGGCTGCGATAGGATTGCTGCTGTAAGAATCGCCGGTTCCGGGATTGAAAATAAAACCAAGTTCATTGGTTGCAATGTTTTTTTTGATCATCATGGAAGTACTAATTTTTTAACTTGGTCGAGGAATTGATTTAAAAGTTGTCATCGTTTCTAAAACATAATCGTTGTAAGATTATTATCGGTTTGATAGCCGCGATGGTATGTTATTATTGTATTCTTTGTTTCACCCAAACAAAGTCGTCGAGCAGCACCTCATTTTTTAGCACTCCTTTGCGCCTCACACATTCCAGGAAGTAGCCGTTTTTCTCCAACACCCGCATGCTGGCTTTATTGGGATCGAACACCTCGGCAACGATGCGGTTCACCGCAAAAGTTTCGAACACATAGTTTGTCATTAGCTCCACGGCGATGGTGGCAATACCGCATCCCCAGAATGGTTCGGCCACCCAATAGGCCAATTCTACATTCATTTTATAGATGTCTTCCTGAAGTACAATGCCAATGCCGCCTACAATTTCCTGTTCATTTAAAATAGCAAAATTCAACGTCGGAAATAGTGCCGCCTGAGAGGTGATAAACTCTTCGGCGTCATCTAATAAATAGGGATGATGAACATAATCACGAAAATTATTCCAGATACTGATATTATTAAAATAGGCTGTTAAAGTAGCCGCATCTTCTAGTGTCCAGGGTCGTAAAGAAATATACATTTTTGTGGTGCGTTTGATTCAGATTGAGTGTTAAGGTTTAATCTATTAAAACGATTTTAGGTATAAAAAAATTATACGCTAGGAATTCGTTACCCATCGCTGGCGAAAATTCAAAATTTCGAATTGCAAAAATAGAATAATTCCTTCTCTTTTATTTCATCTAATTAATAATTGCAGCGTGAGCGCCGTTGTTTGGTGTTTGCTAAGGTAGAGGTTAAGCGTTGTTCAACCCCGTTAGGGTTGTAATACAATGATACACCCTACCATAGGTTAAAACCTATGGCTATTATTGTGCAACCCCGTTGGGGTATAATACAATTTCCCGATGCCGTTCCCGACGCCGTTGTTGGTGTTTGCCAAGGCAGAGGTGAAGCGTCACCAACAACAATTGTACACGCTAGAACAAACCAACACCGCTGCATTTTCCCGCCGCCCAACCGCAGGCGTTGTTCAACCCCGTTGGGATTATAATACAATGATACATCCTACCATAGGTTAAAACCTATGGCTATTATTGTGCAACCCCGTTGTGGTATAATACAATTTCCCGATGCCGTTCCCGACGCCGTTGTTGGTGTTTGCCAAGGCAGAGGTGAAGCGTCACCAACAACAATTGTACACGCTAGAAAAAAACCAACACCCCTGTATTATGCCGCCGCCCAACCGCAGGCGTTGTTCAGCCCCGTTGAGGTTGTAATATAATCATACATCGAATCAATGGTAAATGAAGTATAACCCGTATTTCGCGCCGTAGGTGCGGCCAGTTAAGAACAAATAACTCGGTAATGTAGTTCAGTTCATCAACGCAATCTCCTCCAGCATCTGATGGTAGTCGTATTGCAAGTCTTCGTGCATTTTAGCCAATGAAATATTTATTTTTTTGAGCTGCTGTTCATACATGTTTCCCAACACAGTATTTCTTGTTAGGGGCAGTCCCGATGTTTTTAATTTTCCGCAAAAATAAATCAGACTTTCAACGGCTGTTTTGTCGGAGCCGGAGAAGCGAATGTATTTATTTACGGTACGTAACACTTTGCGGAGTGTTTTCTTGGCAAGATAAACATGACTGGTATTGAGCTCCCCGAATTGCTCATCGACCTGTGCTTTTATTTCCGCGATAAATGCCTGTTCATCGTGTGCCTCAAAAAGTAAATAGCTTAGGAGCTCCTTGTTTTCTTTTTTGTGTTTTGCCAAGCGCATACAGAGCTCTAATACTTGCTTCGATGGCAAGTTTATCAATTCCTTCTTGAGTTCATGCAGTGAGGTAGGTTTCATTATTGATTCAAATTAGCACAATATATTCCGTATATAGGGTAGAAAAAATAATCCTCTACCTGCTTCCTAGCAAAAAAAATACCCCGGCAATATTGCCGAGGTATTATAATCGATTGAACTCGCTACTTATTGATGACTGAATACGCGTAAAGCGGTACCGAAACTTGAGTTACGCACTACCCATTCGATAGTGGTATCGGTAGGCAATTTGCGCAATTTTGAACTAGTGCAATACAATTCACCGGCAATCCAAGGTTGAGCAGGTACCAACAACGTAGAGTCGTTGATTTGAACAAAATAGGTGTCGAAGAGGAACGAAGGGTTTGCGGTTACCGGATTGGTTCCAGCCATGGCCACGCCACCTACATTATCTGTTTTGTAGATACCTCTTGTAACTAAACTCACATTCATGGGGCCGCTAGTACCGGTACGACGATACAAACCACCTACATTTTCGGTGGCAAGCACGTTGGTAACAGCAACAAATCGGGTGGTTATAGTTTCAAATCCTTTATTGTTCTTTACTTTGTAAACAACGGGGTATAACCCTGGAGTACTGGCATCGACACCGCTGGCATCGAACGTAACTCCACCCACCACGGTATACATGGTATCACTTGCAGTAGCACCTTGATCGGTATAGGTTCCTCCCACAGCAATAGAAACATATTGTGGTCCATTAAGCTTAATTACCGGAGCTGATACCACGTCGGTCTCACTCACTTTGTCGGTCGTGATTTTCTTGCACGCCGCCACAGAAATTAGAAGCACCGCTACAATTCCTAAAATTATTTTATTACGTTTCATGATATATAATTTTTTGATTAAAATGTTAAATTACTTAGTATCCCACCAAACTTTTGAAGTTAAAGTTTTTCCTGCAGGCATATTTGTGTTTCTGGTAGACTCTACCGATGGATACACGAAACGTGCCGGATAATTACCTGCTCCTAACTGAGAAGAGGCGGAAGGGGTAAGAAACGAAGGGTATTTAGTTCTACGGAATTCAGTCCATGATTCAAAACCTTGAGTTCCGCACATAGAATACCATTTCTCGGTAGCAATTTTTTCTGCTTTTTGATCCGTAGTACCTGTAGTTGGGTAAGCACCTGGGCCAGCGATATACGCAGTAGCATCGGCAGCAAGCAAGCCCCAATGAGCAAAACCAGCTTTGATACCACTTTCGTAAAGTGCTTTAGCATCGGCACCCAACACAAAACGAAGGTCAGCCTCTGCTTGAAGCAAGAAGCTTTCTTCAGCACTCATCAATACCACTGGAGCTGTTTTTCCAGTGAGCGTGGTTGATTCGCCTCCAGTACCTCCTACATTATAACTTGGCAATGAGTAGTTGGTATGGGTTAAGGTAGCAGGGTTAGCCAATAATTCGCCAGTGCCTTGCTTAATGCCATTATGAGCACCCGCTGAACCACCGGTGGTTGCTTTTGCAAAATACTTATCAATACGTTTGTCGGTACGACCCGCCAATGAATCCAAGATCGATTTGCTTGCGATGATGTTAGCTACCGATAGGGCTTTGATGGTAGTGTTTAAAGGGTTTGCGTTGAATTGTTTGTCAAAGAATTTGATTTGAACATCTTCACCTTGTCCGATGAAATATCCATTGGCAAAACACTCTTCGACACCAGCTTTACAGAAGGCGTTATACGATGGAATATTTGACAAACGTAAATAACATTTCAAACGTAGGGTGTTGGCAAACTCATACCATAAAGTCATATCACCTCCGAAAATCAGATCGTCGGAACCTGGATGCTTCACTAGCAAAGGATCTTCGATGGTGGTGATGGCTTCATTTAACGAAGCAATAATTCCTTTATAAACAGTTTCCTGGGTAGAGTACTTCGGTGAGGTGTTGGTAACCCCTTGTAATGCTTCAGCATAAGGGATATCGCCATAAGCATCGGTTAGCACCTGATAAGTGTAAGATCTCAAAATTTTAGCTACAGCCACATAATCCTGACGGTCGTTGCCGGTCGCATCTTTTTTAGAAGCGCTGGCGATGGTGTTGTCGAGGTCGGTTAAAGCGTCGCTATACATTTGTTGCCATGGGCGATCCATTTCAGTGGATGATTGTATGTAACGGTCCCACGATTTGTACTGTCCGGCAGTAGGGCCTTGGGTCCATGACTGGCTCCAAATATTACCCCAGATCTGAAATTGGTCGCCCATGGTATAACCAATAGCTCCAATAGCAGAAGGCAGTGTAAGGTTGTACGGAGCACTCTCCGGGTTGTTCGGATTCTGATTGATATCCAACCAACTTTTCTTGCAGGCAGTAACAAAAAGCACTGTTGCAAATAATAGGGTTATAATTTTATATCGTTTCATTTTATATTTTAATTTAATGATTAAACTAGGTTTGTGAAATTAGAAAGTAACATTGAGATTAAATCCGTAGCTACGTAATGAAGGAAGGGTTCCAAATTCAAATCCTTGATCATTACCTGTTCCGAACGAACTAGTTTCAGGGTCAACAAAAGTATTGTCTTTATGCGTTTTCATCCAAAGATTTCTACCGCTGAAACCAACACTTGCATTACCTAGAGGAGTTTTGCTTAACCATTTTGCAGGAATTTGGTATGATATAGACAACTCACGCAATTTCGTGAATGTAGCATCCAACATACTAGTTCCGAAATTTTTCTGGTCGGTCCATAAGTCCTGAGGGTGTACCATTTGAGTGGTATTATTATGGTATGTACCATCGCCACTAAGGTATACGGTGTTCGGGATCACATAATCTTCACGGTTATGGTCTAAGGTGTTTACAGAGGTCCCTACAAATTCCATGATATCTTTCGTTCTAGAGTAGAACATACCTCCTTGACGGTGTTCGAAATTCACATTTAAAGTAAAGCCTTTATAGGTAACGGTGTTAATCATGCTACCAGTCCAATCGGGCTGATAAGAACCCATCAAGCTTGGCTCTGTATTTACGACAGGTAAGCCAGTGCTAGAGTCAACCACCACTTTGCCATTTTCTGTTTTAGTACCAATTACGTAGAAGCTTCCAAATGGCTGACCTACTGCTGCCACTACAGAGGCCGACGATAAACCACCAAAACTCACCTGTGTAGCGCCTTCATTCAATGAAGTAACGGTGGTTTTATATTTAGAATACAATACGGTGATATTCCAAGTGATATCTTTTGTTTGAACAGGAGTTCCTCTCAATTTCATTCCGTATCCATTAAATTTCAATTCTCCTGCGTTGGTAGTGTATGCAGTATAGCCCGATGACGGAGCAATAGCAGCATCCAAAATCAGGTTGGTAGTTTTTCCTGTTGAATAACTAAAATCAGCAAAAATTCTGTTTTTTAGGAATGACAATTCTGTTCCAATTTCTGTTGAAGTGGTGAACTCCGGTGTTAATGTAGGGTTACCAATACGGTTACCTCTGGTGAAACCAGCAACACTATTTACAGGGAAATCGACACGAGAATCTTTGTACCCATCACCTACCGAGTAAGCACTATAAGTAGTAGCCAAACGGTATGGAAGAGGGTCTTTACCCACTTTAGCGAAGGCAACACGTACTTTACCATAATTTAAAATTTTCTTATCAATCTTTAACGCATCGGTAAACACACATGATAAGTTTACACTAGGATAAAAGAAACTGCGGCTCTCCGAAGATAAAGTAGAAGAGTGGTCGTTACGTCCTGTCACTGTTAAAAACGCATAGTTTTTATAGCTTACCGTGGCGTCAGCCCATATCGCATAAAGTCTGCGCATACTTGAGCTTGTAGAAGCATCTTTGGTATCTTTAGAGTTAGAGGTAGAATAAAATTCAGGGATTACTAAACCACCGGCAGTTGATACACTGCTAAATTGTGCTGAGCGTTGATTTACGTTATGTCCGATATCACCCATGATTTTGAAATCTTTATTGATGTCTTTGTGCATTCCAATAATTAAATCAGAGTTAATTTCAGTGTTGTTTGTTAATGCTTCAGAGTATAGTCCTTTATTATTAGCATCGGTATTACCTGAATTTTGACCTGATAAAACAGAGGTCACAGGCTCATGGAATTTACGACTGTCTAATACAAAGTTGGTACCTAGGCGTAATTTGATATCCATCCAGCTGGTGGCTTTATAACCCACCGTGAAGGCAGCGATAAAGTTATCAATTTTGCTACTGGTACCGCTTGATGTTAACACCTGATATGGATTCAAAGTATACGCTCCATAATAGTTATCCAATGAATTGAATTTATTGGTTAAATCTTCCAACTCTTTCAAAGGAATATCGCGAGGTGTTTGTAATACCTGATCGTATACCGAATAGCCTTGTCCTTGAGTAGAGAGATTAGATTGAGACTGTGCATACATTAAGGTCATGTCGCTATAGAAGTTGTTTGCAAACTCCGAGCTAGAGGTAACAGTGAACGTGTTACGCTTATAGTCGGTACCCGGTATAACCCCGTTGTTTTTCAGATTGCTGAAAGACAAGTTATAACCTGTATTTGCTGTACCACCGCTGATACCGATATTATTGGTTAAGGTATGACCGAGGTCGAAGAAATCTTTCACGTTATTCGGTAATGGAGCGTATGGCTTAACACGTTGTGTGCTAACACCGTTAGCATCCGTGATGGCTTGTCCCCAAGGTGTTAATGGATAATTTCCACTCGCATCTTTCACAAATTTTGGGCCCCAGCTAAAATTCTCGCGGCTATCCGGAGCCATTTCTCCTCCTTGTCCGAACTCGTTTTGATAATCGGGCAATTTTAAAATATCTTCCCAAGTATATCCTGCAGAGTAACGTATGGTGTTTTTACCTGAACCTCCATTGGCGCGTGACACGCCTTTTTTGGTGGTGATCACAATAACGCCGTTAGAAGCGCGGCTACCATAAAGAGCAGCAGCTTGCGGACCTTCGAGCACGTTAATGCTTTCGATGTCATCGGGATTGATATCATTCACACGGTTACCGGCATCCACTTGATAATTCAAGTTATCCGAATTTTGACTTGAGGAGTTATTAATAGGAATACCATCAATAACAATCAGTGCTTGGTTGTCGCCTGTAATATTTACAGGGGAACGCAATGTAACACGGGTTGAAGAACCCGGGCTTCCACTATTATTTACAATAGTCAATCCAGCTACTTTACCAGAAAGCAGGTTCAGCGCCGAGCGATCGGTAGTGGTGGTCAACTCCTTCGCAGTAACCTGCGTAGTAGCATATCCAAGACTACGCTTCTCGCGTTTGATGGCGTTGGCGGTAACTACCACTTCATCTAAATCCTTTAGATCTTCATCTAAAGCCACATTGATTACATTTTCAGCACCCAAGTCCACCTCTTTGGTACGCATACCGAGCAAACTAAAAACGAGGGTTTTGGATGTTGCTGTCGTTGTAAGGGTGTAGTTACCCGAGGCGTCGGTATTTGTACCTATCGTAGTACCTTTAATACCAACGATTACGCCAATCAGTTTTTCGCCAGTCTTGGCATCGGTTACCGTACCGCTGATGGCTCGTTGTGAAAATGCCGTTGCACTTAGCAAGAGCAAAATCAGGAGCAGTGATTTTGTAAATAACTTCTTCATATAATAGATTGATAATATTAATTTGATTTGCAAGTAATAAAACTTTATTCGCATTTTCAAATAAATGATTAAAAATAAACTTTATTTAGTTTTCCACAATCCTGATTTCTACGCACGAATTTCGGGCTTATCCCTATTTATTCTTGCTCCGGAAAATAAATACTTTGTTATTTGCAGCCTCCTAAATTAACGACAAATGTTAGCTGAAATAATAACCATCGGTGATGAAATATTAATTGGTCAAATCATCGATACCAACTCGGCCTGGATTGCCAAAGAGTTTAACCTGCTCGGCATTGAAATTCATCAGATTACTTCTGTGAGCGACGATGCGACGCATATCAAAGACGCTGTGCGTAAGGCTTTGAACGCTCATGATTTGGTTTTAATTACCGGCGGACTAGGGCCCACCAACGATGATATCACCAAACAAACTTTATGCGAATTGTTTAATACGCGTTTGGTTTTTGATGCCATCGCGTTTGAAAATTTGCAATCCATTTTCACCAAACGGGGGTTCACTATTTTAGAAAGCAATAACGCTCAGGCGATGTTGCCTGAACTTTGCACACCGCTTTATAATACTTGTGGCACCGCTCCTGGCATGTGGTTTGATATCGAAAATAAAATTGTGATAAGCATGCCCGGTGTACCCTATGAAATGAAAGCCATGATGGAGCTCGAAGTGTTGCCGCGCTTAAAAGACTCCTTTCAATTTCCGGTGATACGTCATTGCACGTTGCAAACTTCAGGTGCAGGAGAAAGTTTTATCGCCGAAAAAATAAAAGCGATAGAGGACCAGTTACCAACACATCTTAAACTGGCTTACTTGCCGTCGCTGGGCATTGTACGACTCCGCCTAACAGGCAGAGGCACCGACGCCGATGCGTTAGATCAGGAAATTTCGACCTATAAAAATTTGATCCGTAACGAACTTGGCAACATCGTATATGCCGAAGGTGATGATACGTTGGCAGAAAATGTGTGCCGCCTTTTAATCGCTAAAAAGAAGACGCTGGCCTTAGCCGAAAGCTGCACTGGCGGATATGTTTCAAGCCTCATCGTACAGGTGCCCGGTTGTTCGGAATGCTTTATGGGAAGCACGGTGACCTACAGTTATGGGGCCAAAGAAAAAGAGCTCGGAGTGAAACATCAAACCCTCGCCACTTATGGTGCTGTTAGCGAAGAATGTGTGACCGAAATGCTTCAAGGAGTGATCGCGAAATATGATACCGATTGTGCTATCGCCATCTCAGGAATTGCAGGGCCCGAGGGCGGAACACCCGAGAAGCCCGTAGGCACCATATATATTGGTATTCTCGTAAATGGTATTCAAAAGATCAAGCGATTTCAATTTGAAAATAATCGTATCCGCAATATGGAACGCGCGGCAATGGCTGCCTTACACATGCTTCGTATTGGCTTAGAAAAATGATCCCTGAAAGAGCACGAAAAGTAGCATAAACACTACATAAAAAATAGTTTGCACATTGCTATTAATAGGATTAATTAACTTTTACTTTTTAATTATATTGGTTATCATTGCATGAAATAAATTTGTAATTCCTTCGTTCATAACAGAAAAGACGACCGCATGCTAAAATACGTTCTTACCCTCCTCCTGTTTTTCACTCGTGCTTATGCCTTCGCACAATCGGTTCCGATTGGACCTGTGGGGCCGGCCTGCGACAAAACATTGGTTGGGGTAGATACGATGCTCGACGAAGTGAAACTAAAATACAAGTCGGCGGTCAATTACAACCGAGAGGCCCTCAACACCTACGGATTTCTTATCAATGATATTCCGGCCTATAACGATAGCGTTATTAATTATCGGATGAAGATGATTGAAAGTCCGATTTCAATGGATTACAACAGCTATGTGAAAGCCTATATCGAATTGTACTCCCAACGTCGCAGAGAGAGTGTGAGTAAGATGCTTGGTGCCTCCGATTATTATTTTCCACTCTTCGAAGAAATTTTGGACAAATATAGTTTACCACACGAATTTAAATACTTGTCGGTGGTAGAGTCGGCCTTAAACCCCAATGCTCAGTCGTGGTGCGGCGCCACAGGGCTATGGCAGTTTATGTACAATACCGGCTTAAACTATGACCTGGCCATTAATGCCATGGTAGATGAACGTAAAGATCCCATCAGAGCTACAGAGGCTATGTGCCGTTATATCACGAGCAGCTATAACCAATTTGGCGATTGGCTTTTAGCGATTGCCTCCTATAATTGCGGGCCAGGTTGGGTAGCCTATGCCGTGCGCAAAGGCGGCAGCAATAATTTCTGGGACATCCAACAGTATCTTCCTTCCGAAACAAGGGGCTATGTGCCCGCCTTCCTGGCTGCCTGTTATGTTTTTCAATATGCCCCCGAGCATAACCTGTTTCCCGCAGAACCTGAAATAAATTATCCCATCGAGCGTGTAGAAATAGAGCAGTCGGTATCGTACGCTCAACTCTCTAAAGTGCTTGAGGTGAATGTGCTTGAACTGAAAAAATTAAATCCTTCCTTCAAGAAAGATTATGTTTATAAAGGAAAATCGGAAACCTATATTTTTCTTCCACAAGAGGCTGCCATCAAATTTTCGGGCAACAAACAAAAAGTATATAGTGCTCCTGATGTAAATTATGCTGGAATAACGATGGCATCCAATACGACACCTGATGAGTCAGCCATCCTCCCGGGCTCTTTACAATCGAAAAAAGAAGCGAACCTCGCTAGCGAGAGCAATGACATTCCGGTGAAGGGAGAATATCGAAAACTAGTTTATACAGTGCAAGTTGGCGACGACTTAAACTATATCTGCGATCGTTACAAATGCGATAAATGGGTGATCATGAAATGGAATAACCTCATGAGCGATAACGTACTGACTGGCGACGAAATAAAAATTTACGTGCCCAAAGAAAGCGCTAATTAGAGATATTTTTTGAGCCAGCTCTCGCGTAGCGGTATCATAAAATTAGAAAACAACTCCTCCTTATTTTTTACTAACGTATTAATCACCACCGTCTCGGGCGAAAACTCTTTCTCCCGATATCTCTTCACAAATTCGTTGACGGCACAATTTTGAATTTCACCATCGTGCAGATAACTCACCCGCATCCGGTCGAGAAGTTCAATGCCATACTGCTCGCCAACGCTTTTAACAAAATGCACCGAAGAGTCGATACTGCACCCTCCTGGTTTTTCATAATCATCGTCGACCATGATCACAATAAAATAATTCTGGATCAGATGAATCTCGGCCTTCAACTGCTTATTATGAGCAGTCCATTGTGTGGCAAAGGCGTCGAAGGCCGGTTGCAGCTCGTCGGCCGCTTGGGCTGGAAAGGGTGTGCTGGCCTGATATAGCCAAACTCTTGCTTCGGGAGGAAAATTAGAAAAAAACTCTTGCATAAGGGTTTCAATATTACTATTCATTCTGATGTCATCCAAATTGTTTTTTTTATTTCAAAATCTTTAATTCTTAATTACCTTCGCACGCATATATGAGCAATACCGAAAGTAATGTTTCCTCTCGAAAAAAAGTTGTCGTTTTAGGTTCCGGCCCTAACCGTATCGGGCAAGGCATCGAGTTTGATTATAGCTGTGTTCATGGCGTACTCGCAGCGCGTGAAGTAGGCTTTGAAACCATCATGGTAAACTGCAATCCGGAAACGGTGAGCACCGACTTTGACATCGCCGACAAATTATATTTCGAACCAGTGTACTGGGAGCATCTCAGGGAGATTATCGAATATGAGAAACCCGAAGGTGTCATCGTGCAACTAGGCGGTCAAACAGCCTTGAAACTGGCCGAGAAACTGTATGAGAATAATATCAAAATTTTTGGAACACAGTATAAAGATATGGATGTAGCTGAAGACCGTGGCTCTTTCAGTGACTTACTTAAAGAGATGGGCATTCCATACCCCAAATATGGGGTAGCCGAAACCGCCGACGACGCCCTCAGGGTGGCCAAAGAAGTGGGTTATCCGGTGTTGGTGCGTCCTAGTTATGTGCTCGGCGGACAAGGCATGAAAATTGTGATTAACGATGAAGATTTAGAAAATGCTGTCCTGGCCTTATTGGGCGATTTGCCTGGCAACCGGGTGCTCATCGACCATTTCCTTGACCGTGCCGAAGAGGCCGAAACCGATAGCATCAGCGATGGTGAAGACGTTCATATTATTGGTATGATGGAACATATAGAGCCCGCCGGTATTCATAGTGGCGACAGTAGCGCCGTGTTACCTCCCTTCTCGTTGAGCCAAAAGGTGCAGGATACGATGGAAGAATACAGCAAACGCATCTCCATCGCACTCAAAGTAAAAGGACTGCTCAATATCCAATTCGCTGTAAAAAATGAGATGGTTTATGTTATTGAAGCCAACCCACGTGCCAGCCGTACCGTGCCTTTCATAGCTAAAGCCTACGATGTGCCCTATATTAATATTGCGGCCAAGGTAATGCTCGGCACCCATAAACTAAGCGACTTTAAGATAGAACCGAAAAAGAATGGTTATGCCATCAAACAGCCTGTGTTTAGTTTCGATAAGTTTCCGGGAGTTAATAAAGAGTTAGGCCCCGAGATGAAATCGACTGGTGAAGCCATCTTGTTTATCAAGGATTTGAACGATCCTGTGTTCAGAGAATTGTATAAAGAGAAAAGTATGTATTTGAGCCGTTAAGGTTATCCATGCAATAGCGACGGAGTTGTTAATCTTCAATTGCGCCGTTGTATTGTCATCCTAACGAAGGAAGGATCTCAAGCATTGCATACGCTAGCAAAAACCATCACCCCTGTAATTTCCCATCGCCGTTGTGCAACCCCGTTGGGGTTGTAATATAATTTCCAGCCACCATTCCCGCCGCCGTTGTTCGGTGTTGGCCAAGGTAGAGGTTCAGCGTCACCAACAACATGGAGATGAATAGCCCTGTTTTCCCAGCGCCTTTGTTCAACCCCATTAGGGTTGTAATACAATTCGAACATCCTACCATAGGTTGTCACCTATGGCTATTATTGTGCAACCCCGTTGGGGTTGTAATACAATTTCCAGCCACCATTCCCGCCGCCGTTGTTCGGTGTTGGCCAAGGCAGAGGTTCAGCGTCACCAACAACATGTGGATGAATGCGAATCGTTCGATGAAAACACCCTCCGATAAGGCAAATTATTTGTAATTTGCCTCGCGTTTTCAGAAGATGAAAAAAATCCTATTCCTTTCCTATTATTATCCGCCCAGCAGTGGCGCCGGGGTGCAGCGCCCCTTAAAACTTTCCAAGAATCTACCTCAATTTGGGATCGACCCTATCGTGATTACCGTGGACCCCACGAAGGCCTCCTACGCGGGTTTCGATGAGCATCTGTTAGAAGAAGTGCCGGCGCAATTGCGCGTGTACCGCACCAACACCCACGAGCATTACAAATACTATAAGTGGCTGGTAAAAAAAAATATCCCCACGGCAGGCTTCGCCAATGAGAGTAACCCGAGTTTGTTACAGAAAATCGCTCGCTTCATCAGAGGTAATTTTTATTTCCCCGACCCTCGCAAAGGGTGGAATGAGTCGGCTTTTCAGCAGGCCAAAAAATTGATACTAGAGGAAAATATTGATACGGTATTTACCACTTCACCACCCCATTCGACACATCTCATTGGCATGCGCTTAAAGAAGGAGCTTGGGGTGCGCTGGATCTGTGATTTGATTGACCCCTGGACCGATATCTATTATTTCAAACAGCTTTATCATTTGCCCTTCGCACTTAATATTAACAAGCGAATGGAGCGCCAGGTGCTCGAACAGGCCGATGCACTTATTACCTGCAGCTACCATTTCAGGAATTTGTTTTTAACCAAAACGCCTCTCATCAAAGCCGACGATTTTAAGATTTTGTATTATGGCTATGATGAGAAAAATTTTGAACATAGGATATCCCAACCTTCCACTACAGAATTTATTATCACCTATACCGGCACCATTGCCGATATCTATTACCCTCAGGCTTTATTTCGGGCGATAAAAAAAATCACTAAAACCACCGATGTGCCTGTGAAACTGCGTTTCGTAGGCCTCGCTTCCAGTGGCATTCAAAAACTAATACAAGCCTCGGGCATCGAATCGATGACCGAATTTACGGGCTTGGTGCCTCATAACGATTCCTTAGAGTACCTTCTGAAATCGACGGTGCTCTTGCTTATCGTGCCTCAAAACGAAAATAATGAAGGGATTATCCCGGGTAAGATATTCGAATATTTTGCAAGTCGAAAACCCGTGATCTCCTTGGCCAACCCCAAGGGTGATGTAGCGCAACTGATAACCGATAATCAATTCGGTAAGAGCTTCGCACATGAAGAAGAAGAAGAAATGTATAGGTATCTGTTGGCGTTGGTAGAGGCTTGGAAAGTGAATCCCAACCTCGATTTGCCGACCTCCGATTTAACCCGTTTCGAAAGTGTTTATCAGACGAAGATGTTGGCTGATATCATCCTCGAAAAAAACTAACGAAAAACAATTTTACAATCACGTAAAATTTTTAACGCAGCAAGTGAAAAGTACCCTTGTAATTAAAGCGTTGCTTATTATAACCGGTGGCTCTTAACTCATAAACATAAACGCCTACATCGCAGGCGCGCTCATTATAATTGCCATCCCATCCTTTATTGAAATCGTTGGTCTCAAAAAGCAAGGAGCCCCATCGATCAAAAATTCGCAGCATATAATCAATCGGCGGTTTGCCCGTGAGATTCTGGATAAACACCCCCTGCGCATAAAAAATATCATTCACTCCATCGTTATTCGGACTGAACGCATTGGGCACCACAATATTCGGGGGCAAGAACACGCAAGCCAAATTACTCATGCTCGTGTCGGGAAGCGACTGGGCTTCAACGGCCCTGATTCTATAACATGAAGCGGTATCGATCTCATAGAATTTGGTGTCGGTATAAGTGGTGTCGGTAGGAGGTAAAACCGAGACCACCTGATAAGTCTTGTTTTTGTTGTCGTAGAGTTCTAAGATATACGCTTGAACCGTGTTAGCCCAATAGTCATAGGCGTTCCACGATAAATAAACAGAATACCCGTTGGTTAATGCCCTCAGGTTAATGCTTCTTCCAATGTTGGAACCTGGATTGATATAACCACAATAATCCTGCATTCGCACACGGTAGGTGTAACTGTTGGAATGCACATCAACCAGCTTATCAATATAAGAGTTGGAGGTGCTGCTTGCAATATTTTGAAACGTGCCTCCGGCATTGAGTTTATCAATAAAATATATCTTTCTATTGGTGTTCACAACGCCTGAAGTATCCCATTCGAGTAATACGTCCTTATCGTTAACGACGGTGGCACGTATCACCTCAAGCGGCGTGTTGGCAATATAATACGGAGGATGATTGAAGTCGATATTGCTTCTCGATATAAAGCCGGTACCTACCTGCCATGCTTCCACATAATAGTAATAATCGGAGTCGCATAAATTGGCATCAACCAAGGTGGTATCAAAATCGGCATGTTGGGCATATAACAGATAGCCTCCAACGAGGGTATGACTGCGGTAAAGTTTATACACAAAAGTTCCTGCAGCCCAGCCCTGATAGCTTGTCCAGGTGATCAAATTACTATTTTGAGTTAAGGTGGTAGCATCTAAATAAATGCTTCTATGGGTGATACTGAAGGCGGTGTTATGACCACAATTGTCGAGGGCATCCATCGTATAACTGTAAGGCTGCGTTTTTACATTGATACCGGCATTATCAAGATAGCTGGTGTCGGTGATCAGGTTTTTCGAAATCAAGGGTGTGAACATGCCACCCACACTTCGGTAGAGGTTATAGAATGTAAAATCGCTGGCGGTATTTTTATTCCATATCACGCGTATATCGTTATTGTTCACTACGGTGATATAGTAAATTTGTGGCTGAGAAGGAGGCAAAGAGTCGGCCACCTTAATCATATTCGTTTTCACTAAAAGATCATTACATCCATTCACATCCTCTAAATAAAGTGATACGGTATAAACCCCTGTGATATCGTACTTATACGGAATTGGGTTGGCCAAATCCGACGTGTCGGCTAAGGTGGTAGGTACCCCAAAATCCCAATGGTATTTTACGATCGGTGCGGCAAGGGTAGATTGATTTAAAAAGGAGATGACTGTATGCGGACATACCGCCGTATCGGAGCTCACAAATTTCGCCACCGGCTTTTCAAACGCTTCAATGTAATTGGTTTTAAGCATCGTATCGGTGCATCCAAACTGATTTGTCACGATTAACTTCACTCCATATTTTCCTGGCGTAGTATAGATGTACGTAGGGTTTTGGGTGGTGTCGTCAATAAATCCGTCGTTATTAAAATCCCAACGCCAGCGTGTAGCGGCTTTCGAGGTATCGAAGAAATTAACAATGAAAGGCAAACAGCTGCTACTGTCTTTCACATAAAACCAAGCCTTAGGCCGGCTATACACCACGATACTGTCGAGTGGCTGATAAATCTGTGAACAGACTCCCGAAGTATCGAACACAAAAAGATAAGGCTTATATACCGAATACAATACATTCGGGCTGGCCAGCGTATAAATTTTATCGGTGATGCTCACCGAGTCGATGGGGCCGAAACCATAACTAAAATAGAACTTATGTACAAATCGGCTACTGTCGACAATATGCACAGAGACAGGCTCACAGCCCTTTGTGTTAGTTATTTTAAAGTACGGCACGGGGCCAGTAATTCGAATAAAATTTTGTTTCGTCATCACCCCCACACATCCTATATTATTCTCCACCTGAAGAGTCACATTAAAGCTAGAGAGCCCATTTTTTATCGCAAACACATGCGATATCACCGTATCGGTTGATTTAAGTGGAGGCGAACCATCACCAAAATCCCAGGTATAGATTGTTACATCGTTCGAGGAGCGACTATGAAAGGTGACTAACGCAGGCCCGCATACAATAGCTGTATCGCTGGCTATAAAATTGGCTATAGGCTGGCTAATGACAATATTTTGAATCATGGTATCCACGCATCCATTCGCCGTTTTGGCGATGAGACCTAACATGCGATATCCTGTTTGAGAAAACACCAACTTGGGGTTGGCCACACTGTCGTTGGGTAAAAACGAGATGGCACCATCGGAGAACCATTTATAAGAAACGGGGTTGAGGGTTGAACTATTTAATAAGGTGGCCGTATCGTACTTGCAAAATTCGGGAGCGATGCTAAAAAGGGCTTGAGCTCCTATGGCTATGGTAAGCGCACCCGCTGAATCGATATAATGACAGCCTTCGCTGTTGGTGAATTCGCAATACACACGATACTTTCCAAAGTGCGTAAAGGTGATGTCGGTAGCCACGCTTCCCGGGCTGCCTATATTATAACTACCCAAGGTGGCTCCATCGCTTATAGGGACGCAACTCCACGAATATTGCACCACGGCCGATGGATTTACAAAATGAAAATTATAATCGATGGTGGAGCTAAAATTTATCGTCGACTGCGAACAGCCGGAGTTCGCACTCGCCGTGGTTTTGCCTTTGATGCCACTCACGTGCAAGAAATTATTTTTGGTGATACTGTCTTTACAGTA
>CAIUDH010000021.1 GCA_903897855.1 uncultured Bacteroidota bacterium
AAGATAATTTCTAAAAATAAATTACCTGGTTTTTCTGCTTCAAACTCTTCTAATCTTCCTTCTTCCTGATAACGTTTCAATTGATCACCACGTTCTTCAATCATTTCTTCTTCGGTAATTTGACCATTAAATATCACGAAATCCATCGGGAACTTTTCAGCTCTTAAATGTGTATTAAAGAAGTGAATGGTAAATATAAATCCTACTGCCAATAAGGCTTCATCGGAATGGACTATGGTGGCAATATTGAAAACCCAACCCGGCATAAATTTACCGAAAAATTCTGGTGCCCAAAGTATTAACCCGCTTGAACCAATAATTGCGACCCCCCAGAATACTGCCATGAAATCAAATTTCTCCCAGTAAGTCCATCTATCAAAAATTGGTTTTGGTCCTTTAAAGAAAAACCATTTAAACATAGCTTTAATATCACGTAAATCCTTTAAATTAGGGAATAGAGAATCTGGTCCAAATAGCCGTTTCCAAAATGATTCATTTGAATTTTTCTTGTCGAATAAGAAACGCATACTCATAAATAATGTTACAAAGAAATAACCGAAAGTAACAATTGCACCTATTCTATGAATGATACCGGCTGTCTGAACACCTCCTATAGCATCCATTATGGCTTTTCCCCAGGTTGTGTAGTTAAACTTCAATGGAAGTCCTGTTACGGCTAAACCAAGAAAACTGGTTATTACAAAAAGGTGGAGTATAATATGAAGGGTTCTAAATCGCTTATATACCTTGTTCTTTGCCTTCTTAGATGAGTGTTTAGAATTCATAAAGAGTTCATTATTTCTGTTTTTGGTTTTTTCAACAAAACCTCTGAAAGCCCATAACAATGAATGAAGCCAGAAAAACAGGAAAGTTACTCCCATTAAGCCATTCATAAAGATGGTTACCCAAAAAAGTGATGGATTTTTTTCATGATTCATTGGTTCTGCATGTGGCAGATATTTGGCAAATCCTGCTGTAGCATTAGTATGGCATTTCCTACAGGTATTTTGCACATTTGCAGCATTTACGGTTGAATGTTTATCGTTTTCAGGTAAAATATTATGAGCACTATGACAATCGGCACATCCGGCAACCCGCTCAGGATATCCCAACCTTATGTTTTTACCATGGTAACTTTCAAAATAAGTTTTTGTGGCAATGTTTGTAACATGATTTTTTTGCATCATTTTCTCATTGCCATGACATTTCAAACAAGCCTGTGTGTGAAATGTACGACCTTCGGACATATTATCAATTCTTTTAATACCGTGTAGTCCATGACAATCGGTGCAGGTTGCAGCATCTTTATTTCCGTTAAGCAATGATTTATAATGAATTGAATTAAAGTATTCTTTTTGCTTTGAATGGCATTGAACACATAATTTAGCTGCTTCTATCTTATTTTTTTTGATTGATTTGATCGTATGAATTTCGGCATGACATTCATAGCAGTGAACAGTAAGTCGTTTCGAATTATGAACACTATTATGATATTCATTGCTTATAGTTGAGTGGCAGGAAGCACAATCCATTGGTTTGTATGATGCAATACAGGCTTTTTTGTCCGGCAATAAGCTTTTATTGGACTGTTTGCCATCAATAATGTGACAAGCCGTACAGTTTAAAGATTTATGCACCGAAGCATTGTAACCTTCAGTTGAAACATGACTTTGATGACACTTCAAACATTCCGAATTTGTTGGATTTGTTGAAAGTGATTGTGCCGACAGTGTCGTTGATGTAAATAGAATGACAAGGCAACAAATAATTTCTAATGTCGTTGATATTTTTTTCATAAAAAATTCATTTTTAATTAACCACAAAGTCCACCACCATGTTTCTTACAACTTATTTTTATCTTAGGTGTAAACGTATCCTTCGGAAACAATTCCAAAATGTCGGAAGGCGGTGAAGACAAATTTATTGGTTTACCATGTATTTTCAAATTCCCAAATAATTTCGCCCAATTTTGTAAACCTTCATCAAGAATATAAACATTCACAACTCCCTGTACTTTAAGGTATTGCCATGCTTTGATTGATTCTTCATTTTTATCAGCAATTAGTATAACTACGCCATTTGCCGGTAACTGTGCATATTCTGACACTAATTTTGGGTTTAAGAGGTCGTTTAAATTCAGATTGATAGAACCAAAAATATGAAATGTTTGATATGCCGTGACCGGTCTTAAATCAATTGCTATCAACTTTATACTGGCATCATTGTTCGTTTTTACATATTCTAAAGGGTGAATAAAAACTGCCTTTGACGTTAATTGTTCGGAGTATTTACTTTCCATCATTTTCCATTTCCGAATAGGGTCGGGTTGACCAATAACCAAAATTACAATTGCTGTAAGGATTAAAACGATGGATGAAAAGATATAAGAACGTTTGGTTATTTTCCACGACCATGGTTCTCCGGTTTCTTTCTTTCTGAAAAATTCTTCTGTTTTTTCTGCCCCGTAGAAAAATACAAGTGCCAATAATGTAACTCCAAGAACTGTAGCTCCAATAGACCAGTCTAACCAATCCGAAACCAGGTAACGTCCTTTGTATGACGAATACCATAAATCTTCAAAATATTTAATTGACTCACCAAAAACACCAGCACCAATAACAGTCCCCGAAAGGAATACAAAGCCATCGATTTTAAGACTGGCAGCAGATACCAATGAAGTGCCGGGGC
>CAIUDH010000022.1 GCA_903897855.1 uncultured Bacteroidota bacterium
CCGACATTCAGAATATGTTGAGGTCACCAAGGAGTTTTACAGAGAGTAACCCAAGAAATAAATCGTTATGATCCATTCGAATTAAAACTTATGCTCTCAACTCCATCCATCGGGTAATGTACTTCCCCAAAATGTCGAACTCTAAATTTACCTCGTCACCAATAAAAATTTGATGGAACACTGTATGCTCAAAGGTATAGGGGATGATGGCTACAGAAAAAGCATTTTTTTGGGAGTTGATCACTGTTAAACTTACCCCATTCACACAGATACTTCCTTTTTCTACGGTGATATTTTTGTTTTCGCTACTATACTCAAACGTAAAAATCCAACTTCCTTCTTCCGTGCGTCGTTCGGTGCATTTCGCGGTTTGGTCCACGTGCCCCTGCACCATGTGCCCATCAAGTCGGTCGTTAAGCTTTAGGCATCGCTCTAAATTTACTTCATCACCAATTTTAAAAAATTTCAGATTTGATTTTTGGAGTGTCTCATCAATCGCCGTAACTTGATGTGTATTGCCTTCAACACCAATAATGGTAAGGCATACCCCATTATGAGCTACACTCTGATCAACTTTCAGTTCGCTGGAGATAGGAGACTGAATGCTGAACGTGATATTACTTCCTGCCTTATCTAAGGCGGTGACTATTCCGATATTTTCAATGATCCCGGTGAACATAATTTAAAGTAGTCAAGTATTAATAGAAAGTAATCATCAAAGAGTGAAACCAAAAATCGGTGTTAAATATCGATGGTCTATTCTCATCTATGAATTCAATTTATGCGTTCATAACACCACCGCTAATATCTTTATAACGCACTCTGTGAGGGCCACTGTAGCCTTTTCGCTTTTTAAGACTCTCTTCATAGGCGCTATAATCGCCTTCGAAAAATACGACCTGCGAATCGCCTTCAAAAGCAATGATATGAGTGGCAACGCGGTCTAAGAACCATCGATCGTGACTGATGATGACAGCACAACCGGCAAAATTTTCTATCGCTTCTTCCAAAGAACGCAAGGTGTTTACATCAATATCGTTGGTAGGCTCATCGAGTAGCAATACATTACCTCCGTCTTTAAGCGTCATCGCCAAATGCAAACGGTTACGCTCACCTCCCGATAACACGCCTACTTTCTTTTGTTGATCTTGTCCGCCGAAATTAAATTTTCCGATATAAGCGCGCGATACCAATTGCTTTCCTCCCACAATCATATTCTCGGTACCGCCACTGATGGCTTCAAAAATGCTCTCTTCCGGATTTAGGTTATCGTGACTCTGATCTACATACGAAACTTTCACCGTGTCGCCTACCTTAAAGCTACCACTGTCGGGCGCTTCAAGTCCCATAATCATTTTAAACAGCGTGGTTTTACCAGCGCCATTGGGGCCAATAACTCCAACAATTCCTGCTTTAGGCAAAGTGAAACTAAAATTCTCAAATAATATTTTATGTCCGTAGGCTTTGCTCACTGCATTCGCTTCAATTACCACATCACCCAATCGAGGACCCGAAGGAATAAATAATTCCAGTTTATCTTCTTTTTCTTTAGCCTCTTCACTCATCATTTTATCGTACGCACCCAATCGTGCTTTTGATTTTGCTTGTCGTCCTTTTGCGCCTTGACGTACCCAATCCAACTCACGCACTAAAGCCTTCTGACGTTTACTTTCCTGTTTCTCCTCTTGCGCTAAACGGTTGCTTTTTTGCTCCAGCCAACTGCTGTAATTACCTTCCCATGGAATCCCTTCACCTCTGTCCAATTCTAAGATCCAGCCCGCTACATTATCTAAGAAGTATCGATCGTGCGTTACTGCAATAACAGTACCCGGGAAATTTTGTAAGAAGGATTCCAACCACGCAACACTCTCGGCATCGAGGTGATTGGTAGGCTCATCAAGCAGTAAAATATCGGGCTCGCTTAAAAGCAAACGGCACAGTGCTACACGGCGTTTCTCACCCCCACTCAATACACTACATAATTTATCACTCTCGGGGCAACGAAGGGCATCCATGGCCACCTCCAACCGGTTATCGAGTTCCCATGCATTGGTGGCATCAAGCTCATCTTGCAAACGACTCTGGCGATCGAGCAGCTTATTCATCTGATCATCATCCATGGGTTCGCCCAATTTCATACATACCTCATCAAACTCAAGAAGCTTGTCGACCAATGGTTTTACGCCTTCTTTCACTACTTCCATCACGGTTTTGGTAGGATCGAGCTGTGGCTCTTGGCTGAGATGCCCAATTTTATAGTTTCCTTTAAAGGCAATTTCGCCTTGATAGTCTTTGTCTTCACCGGCGATGATACGCAGCAAGCTCGACTTTCCACTTCCATTTAAACCAAGCACTCCGATCTTAGCGCCGTAATAAAAACTTAAATAAATATTTTTTAATACCTGCTTTTGAGGAGGATAAGTTTTGCTCACCCCTGCCATCGAAAAAATTATTTGTCTGTCCATATAAAATTTGAGTTGCGAAGATACAAAAGATAGGGAAGTAGGAGAAAAAGAGAATGATGGAAAGCGACGGCGATGTAAATAGATAAAATGAAACGACAATAACTAAAAACTTTCCCCCTATATTCGCTGTATATCGGTATCTTAGGAGCAGTTCAATTTAATAATTAAGCCATCCACGGCCACCACACAACCCAACCATTCTAAATAAATTCATCTCGTATGACCCAGAGTAGCACGAATCCTAAAGTGGATTTTTATTTTAGTAAAGCAAAAAAATGGCAGGAAGAGTTTGAAGAGTTGAGAGCGCTCGTTCTCGACTGTGGGCTGACCGAAGAATTGAAATGGGGTTGTCCCTGTTACACCCTACAGAAAGCGAACATTGTCTTAATACATGGATTTAAGGACTACGCCGCCTTGTTGTTTATGAAAGGGGCGTTATTAAAGGATGCAAAAAGTATCCTTGTGCAACAAACAGAGAATGTGCAAGCGGGGCGGCAAATTAGATTCACCAGTGTGAAGGAAATAGTGAAGCTAAAAGCCATCATCAAAGCCTATATTAAAGAAGCCATTGAAGTGGAAAAGGCGGGGTTGAAAGTGGAATTAAAGAAGCCTGCCGAATTCAAAATGGTAGAAGAGTTTCAGATTATGTTACGCGACATGCCTGAATTGAGAACGGCTTTTTATACTCTCACTCCGGGAAGGCAAAGAGGATACCTGCTTCATTTTTCTTCACCCAAACAAAGTAAAACACGGGAGGCGAGAATTGAAAAATGTATCCCACAAATTCTCCATGGAAAGGGATTAGAGGATAGATAATTCGATAAGAAAACAAAGGAGAGGCTCCAGTTTGCATTAACCTTTGTAAAACAACCATTTCCACAACTCCTTCCAACTTGCCTTTTTACCATACATCAAAATACCTGTGCGGTAAATGCGGGCGGCAAGCCAAACGGTGCCAATAAACGATAATACCAGAATGCCCATCGATAGGGCAATCTGCCAATAGTTATTGCTCTCTAAAAAGGGTATTCGTGCCATCATAGCCACCGGCGATGAAAAGGGAATCATTGAAATCCAGAATAGCAAATTGCCGTTGGGGTTGCTGGTGAGTAACGATTGTGTTAAGATAAAAGAGAACACGAGTGGGAGTGAAATAGGTAATGTGAACTGTTGTAACTCCGTTTCACTATCGACGGCCGAGCCCACCGCAGCAAATAATGAAGCATAGAAGAGGTATCCAAAAATAAAATAAAACAGAAAAGAAAAACCCATCAAGCTTAAATTAAGAGAAGATAATAATTGCAGTATTTTAAACTGACCGCCTCCTTGCTGCGATTGCTCCATGAGTTGTTGCGCAGCTCCGTTAAGATGCATCTGTGAACCTATCATACTGGTAACAAAGCCCATGGCTACGCCCGATAAAATTACCCAAAGGGCCATCTGTGTTAAGGCCACCAAGGCAATCCCTAATATTTTACCCATCATCAGTTCAAACGGTTTCACCGACGAGATGATCACTTCCACGATACGGTTGGTTTTTTCCTCCATCACCCCACGCATCACTTGTGATCCATAAATAAAAATAAAAAAATAAATTAATATGCTGGCTGCGAAACCTAGTCCGGTGGCCGCTCCTGCGCTACTTTCCTTCACTTCACCTTGACTCCATTTTTTAGCCTTCAGCGTAACATTTACACGAGCATCCTCAAGCTGCTTCCGGTTGATATTCAAATTATTCAATTGGTTTTCGTAAAGCACATCCGCTATGTTATGTTCTAAATTGCTTTGATCGACGAGGCTCAACGACTCTTTACTAAAAATATCGGCCGTATAATCTTTGGAGGAGGTATCTTGCAAATGCAATACCAGACAAGCATCAAAACCTTGTTCAATAAAATTATAAGACGCCGAATAAGCTTCCTCTTTATAGGTAAATTTAACATGCTCGCTTTCTTTTAATTTGTTTGCAAAGAAACCTGAGCTGTCGAACACACATACTTCTTGATTACGCTGTGTGTTTTGCTGGCTATAAATAATATAGAATATGATCCCGTAAAAAAAGGCCACCAAAATAGGGGTTAAAAACGTCATCACTATAAACGATCGTTTTTTCACACGTGATATATATTCCCGTTGTAATACCAATTTAATTCGTTTGAACATGAGCTATTGTTGTTTATCTTTGAGTACAAAAATAAGCCTAAACTCATGTTATTTAAAAAACCTTTTAACACCTTACAAACGAACACCGAAAATATCTGGTATTTGTTAAGCAAGTACGATCAACAAACCTTAAATACGGCGCAAGCTCCCGGCAAATGGAGTGTAATGCAACATCTTGTGCATCTCCATAAATCGGAGCGTAGTTTCGTAGTATTGCTAAGCCGTGGTATTAAAAACAAGGTACCCTTAGAGGGAAGCAGAATTAAAATATGCTTTAATAATAGAATTTATAAGTTGTACTTAAATGTGGGTGGTAAAATAAAGGCACCAAAGGTAATTGAGCCTTCGGAGGAGGTCTTCAATTTAGATGATATAAAGAACGATTTTCTCAAAACACGGTCGCAATTATACCAGCTCATGGAATCGGTGAGTGAAGCGCAATCGAAAAAATTTTGGGTGCATCATAAATATTTAAAAGAGCTGCGTATTGCCGACTTATTGGGGTTCATGATTTTTCATCAAAACCATCATCGGAAACTGTTCAGCAAGCATTTGAAGTAGATTAAGTTAGGCATAATCTAAAAACCACCTTATATAACGATAGTTCGAA
>CAIUDH010000023.1 GCA_903897855.1 uncultured Bacteroidota bacterium
TGGAAATTTCAGCCAAATAGACCCCACTTGACCGCCCGAAAGAGACCCCACAAGATCGGAGCAAACTGACCCCAGGAGATCGGTCGAAACAGACCCCACCCTTTTTAGTTCTATCATACTGTTTTATCAAAATGATTTATAGTTTTTGATGTCGTAATTTTTACGCTTCAGTAAACTTAATAAATCATGGCGAATAAACCAACAAGTATGAGTAACGTACGACAAATTATTAAGCTCTATCACCAGCAGATGGGGAAGAAAAAAATCGGTGAGCGCCTTGGTATGTCCAAGAATACCGTAAGGCTTTACATAGAGCAATACCGCCAACTTAAAACTACATGGGAAGAGCTCAGCAAGCTTACGGACTTCGAGTTGAACAAACTGTTCCATCCACCAAAAGATTTACTCCTAAATGATCGATTGCAGCAACTGCATGACTTCTTTCCTGTGATGGAAAAGCAGCTACGTAGACGAGGAATGACAGTAGCGTGGCTTTACAAGGAGTTTAAATCGCAACACCCTGAAGCGTACGGAGAAACTTCTTTTTATTATCACTACAATCAATGGAGCAAGAAAGTAAATCCGGCAATGCACATTGAACATAAGGTTGGTGATAAGATGTATGTTGATTATGCAGGAGGAACGCTGCCTTATGTAGATACTGATACAGGTGAAATAAAAAATGCACAAGTGTTTGTTGCCATACTTGGTTGGAGCCAGTATGCTTATGTTGAAGCTATGCCGAGCCAAACAGTAGAAGATTTTATTGCAGCCTGTGAAAATGCAATAAGATATTTTAAAGGCGTTCCACTGGCTATTGTTCCAGACAACTTAAAATCAGCGGTAATCAAAGCAAGTAAATATGAACCGGTGGTAAATGAAAACTTCAAAGCTTTTGCTGAGCATTATGGTATTACTGTTCTTCCTGCACGATCACGCAAGCCACAGGATAAATCACTTGTAGAGAATATGGTAAAGCTATCTTATCAGCAGATATACACTAACATCAACGAGAAGGAGATCGTGCCTCTAAGTGAATTAAACAAAGAAATATGGAAGAATCTTTCTGTATTAAATGATGGAACGCTTACAGGAAAAGAATGTTCCAGGACCGATCAATGGATCATGGAGCTCTCTGCTCTTCAGGCATTACCTGCAACAGGATATGAAATGCGCATCCTAAAACAAGTAACGGTTACCAAGTTTGCACATGTTTACCTGAATGAAGATCAGCATCATTACAGTGTTCCCTATGAACTTATTGGCAAGAAGCTAAAGATGCAGTACTCCCGTTCCAAAGTGGATCTGTATGATCAATATGAACTTGTAGCATCGCATAAAAGAATACGCAGTCGGGGCAATTACAGTACAGACCCTACGCACATGCCACCACAACACCGTTATGTAACAGAATGGAGTCCTTCTTTTTTTATCGATCAGGCAAAGGCTATTGACCCTATTGTAGAACATTACATCCGTGAAGTGCTTGCAAAGAAAACGTATCCTGAGCAGGCCTACAAAGCTTGTATGGGAATTATATCCTATGCAAAACGTGTTGGAAATACCCGACTTATTAAAGCCTGTAAGAGGGCAGATGAAATAGGTTATTACAATTATAAGATCATTGATGAGATCTTAAAAAACAATCTGGATAAATATGATGATGACCTGGCGCCTGCGCACATGCCTGTTCATGAGAACATCAGAGGAGGAAACTATTATCAGTAATCAAAAATAATTATTAACTAAAAACAAAAAAACATGGATGAAATTGTAAACAAAATGAAAACGATGCGACTTGATGGAATGGCAAGAGCCTTCGACAACACACGCAAATCAGAGAAAAACGAAACGTTTACTTCTGATGAAATGATCACCTATCTTGTAGAAGCAGAATGGGATACACGATTTAATAAAAAGCTTGCCCGCACACTTAATGCTGCCCGCTTCCGCTACAAGGCAAGTGTTGAGCAGATCAGTTTTGAAGAGAAGCGAGTAGATAAGAATCAGGTATTGCGTTTAGCCGATTGTGGATTTATTAAACGAAAAGAGAACATCATCATCACAGGAAGTACCGGAATCGGCAAAAGCTTCCTAGCCTCCGCACTCGGTCACCAGGCTTGCGCACAAGGCTACCGTGTTCTTTATTATCATAATACTAAACTCTTTGGCAGAATGAAGATCGCTAAAACTGATGGCTCTTATTTAAGAGAACTTGCTAAAATAGAACGACAACATCTGCTTATCATTGACGACTTTGGTATACAGCCGCTTGACGCACAAAGCCGCTCGGCACTCATGGAAATTATTGAAGACCGTCACGGAAAATCTTCTACCATCATTACCTCTCAGGTTCCAGTAAGCATGTGGCATGAGGTCATTGGTGAACAAACTATCGCAGACGCAATCTTGGACAGAATTGTTCACGATGCACACAGAGTTGAAATGAAAGGTGAGTCTTTAAGAAAAAAAAGACAGCCGAAAAATGAAGAAGAAATTGTATTGGAAAACTTAATAAACTAACTTAGCCGAAGAATGATAAAACAGATTTAGATTAAACTAAAAAAAGGAGTTGGAAATGAGGGGTCAGTTTAGAGTGATCTTGAGGGGTCTGTTTGAGTGAAATATCCAGTTATTGTTATAAAACACGCTAAAAAGCAGTTGTAAAAATTAAGGAGGGTTCAATAAAATGAATAGCAAAACCAGATAAAAAGCCTGATCCTTAATACGAGAAATCTATTTTTGTAATTCTAATCAGTTGCTTCGGTAATAATATTTTTTAATTCGTCAGATTGAAAAATCTTATAATTTCCATTTTCATCCGAATAAATTAAATAGGCCAATAGCTCATGATGTTCAGATAAAAATTTTACTGACTTGTCAAGCCCCATTACCATAAAAGCGGTTGCGTATGCATCAGCAGTCATACAATCACCTACAAAAAGAGTTGCGCTTAAAAGAGTGTTATGCGCAGGATAGCCTGTTTTTGGATTGATTTCATGAGAATAACGAACGCCATTTTCAATATAAAATTTTCTATAATTTCCAGAGGTATTTAGTGCTCTGTTCTCAAGCTTTACTATTGCCTTAAGTGGGTTGCTTCCTTCAGCGTTATCAAGTGGTTTTTCTATCCCTACTTTCCAATTATCACCATTTGTTTTTTTACCTTTTGCATAAACTTCTCCTCCAATTTCAACGATATAGTTGTTGATTTTTTTGGAGTCCAGCAAGCGAGAAACTAAGTCGACAGAGTAGCCTTGAGCTAAGGCATTAAAATCAAGTTTAATCCTAGGGTCCTTTTTGATGATCTTTCCATCTTTCATTTCAACCAGTTGGTAACCAACAAATTTAACAAGGCTATCAACCATTGCGCTATCCATTTTAGCTTTTTTCTTGAAACTAAACCCCCATCCTCTAACTAATGGTCCAACAGTGCAGTCGAAATACCCGTCAGTTGCTTTTGAAACTTCTAAACATTTATTGTAACACACTTTAAAATATTCATCAAGTACTACGTTTTTTTCATTATTGTTAACTCTTGAAATGATAGAAGTAGAATCCCAAAGTGAAACAGATTTGTCAAAATTTTTGAGAAGTGTTTCTATTTCAGGGAAAAAATTTCTGTTTTTTTCATCATAGTAAGTTACATTATAAGTAGTGCCCTGCGCCCTTCCGCTTATTCTAACGGGTTCTTGCTGGGAGAAAGTGCGTATTGAGATTGAAAGAAGTAAAACAGAAGTAAAAAGTAGCTTTTTCATAAAATTTAAGTTGATTTAAGAGCCCTAAAATTAGGCAAAAACTAACAGTAAATCAAATTCACAAACTATAACATTAGATGGATTTTGCGTGTAAAAAAGCCACGATTAAAAATAAAATGGCTCAACGCTATTCCCTACTATAAGTTTTAATATTTTATCTTACGAAACCACCGAAAAGCTATTGTATCTCATACTTTAAATAAGTTATTATGACGACATTTGGGTAGAAGTGCTTTTTAAAATTTAATCTCCAGTGAAAATATTTACTATTCAAAATAAATCACGACTCCCCTTATTAATTCTGCTCGCTGGCATTGGTATTACAGTTACTATTGCTTATTATTTAGTTCGAGACATGGAGGCCGTGAAAAGAATTGAATATCACTTGGTTTGCAATGAAATAGGAACAAAAATACATACCCGTTTGCATTCACATGCCCAACTTTTGAGAAGTGGCTCAGCTTTATTCAGTGCAACCGATACAGTAACAAGAGATAACTGGAAAACTTTTATTGAAAATAGTAAAATTGAAAAAAACTTGCCAGGTATTCAAGGGGTTGGTTTTGCATGCATCATTTCTAAAGAACAATTACAAGAGCACATTGAACACATTAAAAAAGAAGGGTTTTCAACGTATAGTGTAAGTCCAAATTTTGCTAGAGATGTGTATACTTCAATCGTTTATATCGAACCATTTAATTTTAGAAATCAACGAGCTTTTGGTTACGATATGTTTTCTGAACCTGTAAGGCGAAAAGCGATGGAACAAGCCCGCGATAATGATGTTGTTTCCTTATCAGGAAAGGTTTTACTTAAACAGGAAACCGAAACAGATTTGCAGGCAGGAGTATTAATGTATGTGCCTATATATAGTAAAAACAAGTCTGTTAATACAGTTGAAGAACGAAGGTCTGCTATTATTGGTTGGGTTTATAGTCCTTATCGGATGAATGATTTAATGAAGGGTATTTTAGAAAGCAGAAGCAATGAAATAGAGAATAAAATTACTTTATGTGTATATGACGATTCCATTTCAAATCAATCACTTCTATTTGCTAGTCAACGTGACAAACTTCTTATTGATACTAATTCATCTGAAAGAATATTTAATATCCCAATCGAATTTAATGGCAAAAAATGGCTGCTTCGCTTTAGACAACCAAATAATCAAAACCCTTATCTCTACAGCAAAGTTTTGGGTGAATTAGCAAGTGGTATAGTAATTAGCTTCTTAGTATATTTTTTAATTTTAATACTGCTAACTCTGAGAAAGAGGGCACAAAATCTGGCAGAAAAATTAACCTCCGACTTAAAAGAAA
>CAIUDH010000024.1 GCA_903897855.1 uncultured Bacteroidota bacterium
CTGCCACGACAATTAAAATATATTTGAATGTTTTCATAAAAGAGGTATTAAAATTATAGATAATGTAATAATTCGTTAGCAAAAGTAGTGGTAAAGATTCAATTTACCTCATTATATTAATGCTATCAATTCATAAATAAAGTTAAGAACTGTGAGAGAACAGCTACTGTTATCCAAACTCTTTAAAAGGACTGAAGTTGCCTTGCGACTCAGGTTTCTAATTTAGAAAACGGACCTCAGAAAGGACACAAACGAAGTACTTAAGCCATCATGGCAATAGATGCCAACCATCTATTTTAATTTAGATAAGGCCTTCTCTAGCATGGCGAACATATCTGGGATTTCTTCTTTTTTACAGGTACCCACGCTTATTCGATACCATGGATTTTCTGTGGTTCCGCCAAAGGCAGAGAAAGGCACCACAGCCAGCTTTGCTTCTGTCAATAAATAGGAAGTGACGTCGGATTGAGTATTTAACATTTTTCCATCCACCGCCATTTTCCCCACCAAATCTATTTTTACGGTTAAGTAAATTGCGGCCTGTGGTGAAATGGCTTCCACCGAAAAACCTTTGTTTTTCAGCTTCATAAATCCATCATACAGATTAACAAGTCGCGCTTCGATCTCTGACTTGTAATTTGAAAGAAACTGATCGATCACTTCTGTTTGAGGAAGATATTGGGCTACTGCTTTTTGTTCCGCCATCGGTGCCCAGGCACCCAGATGGCTGAGTATCGACTTCATTTTGGCGATGACTTCTGACGGTCCCAACGACCATCCTACTCGCACCCCTGTAGCTGAAAAAGCTTTTGATATTCCATCGACGAAAATGGTATACTCTTTCATTTGAGGTCGTAATGAAACAGGATTAAAATGTAACGTGGCCCCAAAGGTTAAGGTCCAGTACATTTGATCGAAGAGCAAGTAAACTTTTTTCTCTCCCTCTCCTCGGAGTTTATTTTCTTCCAGAATCAAGTCGCAAATTTCTTCGAGTGTTTCTTTATTGAGCGTGGTACCCGTAGGGTTTTGTGGGGTACATAAGCAGACAAGGGCAGCCCCTTTAATGTTCTTGCGGATATCCTCGACCGTAGGCATGAAATTGTTTTCTACCTTACATTCGATCACACAGTGTACACCTCCCACTAAATGGGTATAATGATTATTATTCCAGCTGGGCTCGGCATAAATCACTTTATCGCCTTTGTCGACGATCACACTAAACAAGGCATAAATCAAAGGTCGGCCGCCTGCCGCAATTTGAATCTCATTGAGTTCATAATCGATACCTTCCCTTTGTTTCATAAAATCGCTCACGGCTTTACGCAAATCGGCTACGCCTTCAGCGGCGGGGTAGTTGGTATGGTGTGCCTGATATGATTTAACAATAAGGTGCTCCAATTCTTTTGGGATTGAAAACAATTCAGGGTCAAAATCGCCAATAGTATAATTATAGATTTTCTCACCTTTGGCCACACGCTCGCTGATGGCATTTCCGAGTTTCACAATTTCACTACCAATTAAGGTTTCCGCCATATGGCTTAGTTTATTCATAACAAAAAAATTGAGTGCAAAGGTAAGTTTTTGACAGCGCTTGAAGCATTGAAGTTGAAAAGATTGAATGATTTATTTGAAATAAAACAACAGAACCCCTACATTCTAAATGTTGCAAGAAGAAATAGGTGTAAATGGGAACAATTCCTTGAATGTTTTTTTTAGATCATCTCAAAAACCCATCCATTCAAACCCATTCCAATGATGAGTAGAGTGAGTATTATCAGAATTATTTTCTGTGCAAAAGAAATCTGAATTGAGGAGGTCGAAACTGAGACGCCTGTAAAAATGGCAATGACAATCTTGAAATAATAATAAACCCCTACCAAAGAGGCTAAAATAGCTAAGATCACAAGCCAGAAATACCCTTGACTTAAAGCAATAAAGAGCATATTATATTTAGCAAAAAAACCACTAAGCGGCGGAATTCCTGCCATAGAGAGCATGGCAATGGTAAGCGTTCCGGCAAGAAGCGGATTACGTTTTACCAAACCGTTAAACGCAGAAATATTGTCATTGCCTTCCGATTGTTCAGCCACTATTTTAATCACCATAAACGCAGCAAGGGTAGTAATTGAGTAGGCTGCAGCGTAAAAATATAACGCTTTAACACCTGTGGCTTGAGTGAAGAACAAAATCGCGATAAGCATGAAGCCAACATGAGAAATGCTGGAATAGGCCATTAATCGTTTGGCATTGGTTTGAAAAACAGCAATGATATTGCCTATGAACAATGACGATACAATTAGTACAACGAAGATTCTACTAAAGTTATCAGGCACAAAAGGCAAGGCCGTATAAAACAGACGAATGAATGCAGCAATGGCACTTGTTTTAACAAAAGTGGCCATAAATGAGGTAACCGATGTTGGAGCGCCGCTGTATACATCGGGAGCCCAAAAATGAAAAGGGGCAGATGATACTTTGAACGAGAGTGCCGAAATGAGCATGACCACACCCACCGTAAACATAGGGGTTAAGGCAAACTCGGTGGCCGTAGTTTTTGCACGAACATCGTACACATAAAAGGAACCCATAGTTCCATAAATTAAGGTAATTCCAAACAAGAACACACCCGTAGCAAAAGATCCCATCAGAAAGTATTTCAAAGCTGCTTCATTACTTCGCAAGCTATTTTTCTTACTGCCGGCCAGCACATACATGGGTATGGATAGAATTTCAATGCCTAAAAACAACATTACAAAATTGCTATACGAAACCATACAATATCCTCCAACCATCGCAAAAAGTATCAACGCCAGATGATCGGCTCTGCTGCTTTCATCAAGAAAATAATTATAATTGATCAATACCCAGAACAAGGCAATGACCGTGAGTAGAATGACAAAACATTTTGCAAACCGGTCGAAATCGAGCATACTTAAAACATTCGCGTCCATGGCTGAATTGGAAATGGAACCCTGAAGTTCGAGGATGGATATCAAAAGAGTTGCACCTAAACCGGCGATGATCACAGGCATAAGTAATTTCTTGAAATTGAAAATTTCAGCCAGTAGTGTTAAAATTCCTAAACCTGCTACTATAATAATTTCGTTCATTGGCTATTAATGGTTAACTGTCAAACTATAAATGTTAGTGCATAATCATTTTCAGAACATCGAGTGCAGATATATCTAAAATAATTTTAGGATATATTCCACAAACCATAATTATGAATACAATAAACACAAATACGAGTGTTTCTGATTTTTTAAGGGAAGCAAACATCAGCGTGTTTCCAGAGGTAGTGCCTAGCATGATGGCCTGATAACTGCGAAACATATAAACCGCACCTAAGATGATGGTAAGTCCGCCGATAGCTGCATACCAAACATTATATTGATAAATTCCGTTGAGCAACAAAAATTCGCCTACGAAACTATTGGTAAGAGGTAAAGCTACACTTCCCAGCATAATGACGAGAAACCAAAAAGCAAACCGCTGATTGACGCTTCTAATACCGCCTAAATTTGCGATGGTATCGGTACCTGCATTACGTTGAATAATATCGCATACGAAAAACAATCCCACCACATTCACTCCATGTGCAAACATTTGTACCAAGGCTCCTTGGATTCCTTCTGCTTTATAAGAGAAAATTCCGGCGCAAATTAAGCCTACGTGAGCAATTGAGGAGTAGGCAATTAATCGTTTAAAACTGGTTTGTACAATAGCGATACAAGAGGCATATACCACACTGATGATGGAAAGAATAATGACAGTATTAGAATAGGCAGACACTGCCTCAGGCACCATCGGAAGCAACCATCTAATTAATCCATAGGTTCCCATTTTAAGCATGATACCGGAGAGTAGCATGGTACCTTGTGTTGGAGCGTTGGTATAGGTGTCGGGCTGCCAAGTATGAAAAGGGAACACCGGCATTTTAATTGCGAATGCAAGGAAGAAAAACCAAAATACCCAAGCCTGTTGTTCGAATGTCATGCTCTTTCCAGCAGCGTACAAGTCGCTAATGGCAAAAGAATGATTTGTGGTATGTTGGTAAAGTATAATTAAGGCCACCAACATAAATAAACTTCCGAGTAAGGTATAAATAAAAAACTTAAACGTGATACGTTGTCGTCCTTCACCACCCCAAAACAAACAAATAAAATAGATGGGTATCAAGGCTAATTCCCAAAATATATAGAACACTAAACCATCGGTAGCCATAAATACGCCCACTAAGGCCGACTGCATGAATAACATAAAAGTTAGATATGCTTTTGGTTTATGAATCTCTCTATTAAAAGTGGAAAGAATGATTAAAGGCATTAAAATATTCGTAAGCAATAACAACACCATCGTGATTCCATCGATGCTGAAGCTGAGATTGCTGCCTAATGAACTGAGCCATATTTGATTATAAACGAGGTTGGCACTTGCAGCATCGAAACGCAGCGTATTTAAGGCATACAACACCATCACCAAACTTAGGATGGACCCCACCAAGGCAACTCTCTTGCTTATTGAACCAGGCAAAGCCAAGAGCACTAGGGCTGAAACGATAGGAAGCAATAAAAGTAGAATTGGAAACATCTTTATTTCTAAATTAAATTATATAAACCAATAATTAAAAAAACGACTAAACTTAATACCATTGCAAACAGGTAAAAGCCGGTGTAACCAGTTTGAAGATAACGTAGTTTACCGCCACTCCAATTAACCAATTTCCCAACCCCATTTACCGTACCATCGAGCAATATCTTGTCGAACACTTTGTAAAACACGCCACTCACTGCATTTAATGGTTTAGTGATTAAGGTGTTATATATTTGATCGAAGTAATAGTTGTTAGCCAATATCTTTTTAAATCCAGTATAAACGCCTTCAAATTTATTATCGGCATAAAATTTCTTAGTGAAGAAATACACTATCAGTAAAGCTAAAGAAGTTACCCCGAGCATTAACCATTCTTTGGCTGCAAGCGTCACATCGAGATGCTCGGAGGTAGGTGCTACCGAACTTAGAAACTCCTCGAAATAGGGATGGCCACCATAAATATGAGGCAATTGAATAAAACCTCCTACCACACTGAATATTGCCAAAATCACTAATGGAATCGTCATGGTTGACGGCGACTCGTGCAGATGATGTTCTTGTTCTTTGGTTCCACGAAAATTCCCAAAGAAGGTAAGCATCAGGAGGCGGAGCATATAAAATGCGGTTATCACCGAACCTGCTACTGCCAAATAAAAATAGAGTTTATTATGATAATATACTTGAATTAAAATTTCATCTTTGGAAACAAATCCAGAGGTGAAAGGGAATCCAGAGATGGCTAAAACACCGATTAGGAAAGTGATAAACGTAAGTGGTATTTTTTTTCTTAATCCGCCCATTTTAAGCAAATTTTGTTCTCCACTCATGGCATGAATTACCGAACCTGCGCACAAGAATAATAAGGCTTTAAAGAAGGCGTGGGTAACCACATGAAATACGCCGCTACTGTAGGCTCCAACACCAAGAGCCAGAAACATGTAACCAAGCTGGCTTAGGGTGGAGTAAGCTAACACTTTCTTTATATCGTTTTGAAATAAAGCAATGGTGGCTGCCACCAATGCCGTAACTAAGCCCACAATCGCAATAAATTCGAGTGTAACTGGAGCGAGGCTATATAAAAAATTACTTCTTACCACCATATAAATACCCGCCGTTACCATCGTAGCCGCATGAATTAATGCAGAAACCGGTGTTGGACCCGCCATCGCATCGGGCAACCAAGTGTGCAAAGGAATTTGAGCACTCTTGCCCATAGCGCCTACAAAAAGCAAAAGGGTCGCTATCACAATGGTATAATTATTCGTTTCAATACCCGAAATATTAGCTTTAATATCTAAAAAATTTAAGGTGCCGAACCGAGAAAAAAGCATCAGTATTCCTAACAGTAATCCTAGATCACCGATACGGTTCATGATAAATGCTTTATTGGCCGCTTTATTATATTCTGTTACTTTATGCCAGAAGCCGATTAACAAATAAGAACATAATCCAACCCCTTCCCATCCAATAAACATCACCAAATAATTATTACCCATCACAAGCAACAACATAAAGAATATGAATAGGTTTAAATAGGTAAAGAAACGATTATGAGCATCGTCGGCATGCATATAACCCACACTATAAAGATGAATTAAAAACCCAACACCGGTAATCACCAAGAGGAAGGTGCTCGTTAAATGATCTACCAAAAAAGCAAGTTCTGCTTTAAAAGAACCGGCTTCTATCCAGTTAAAGATGGTTACCGTCACTGCATCCTCGGTATGTAGTTGAGCATTAAATACCAGCAGTGACAATACGAATGACAATCCAATGGAAGCACATCCGATGATGGCAGCCAAGTTCTTTGATATTCTATTTCCCGCCAAACCCAATACAGCAAAACCTATCAGGGGCATCAGCGGAATTAAAGGTATATATTGTTCCATTATTTTAAGGTAGTCAGTGGTAAGTAATGTGTTCTTAAAACTTCAGTTTATTTAGTGCATCGATATCGGTGGTCTTGGTATTTCTATACACCATCATCAAAATAGCTAATCCAACACTCACTTCTGCAGCGGCAACAGCCATAATAAAAAAAACAAACACTTGCGCGTTCGTATCACTAAAATATCGTGAGAAGGCCACCAGCAAAAGATTGGATGAATTTAACATCAACTCAATGCACATAAAGATAACCAATGCATTGCGACGATACAGTACCCCTATGGCTCCAATACTGAAAAGTATAGAACAGAGTAAAATGTAACTTGTAAGTGGTATTCCTTTTATTATTTCCATGTCAAGGATATTTTTGTGGGTTAATGAATTGATTTCTTGCTTAAAAATACGGCTCCTACCATGGCCGATAGAAACAACACGGTCGATATTTCAAAAGGAACCATATAGGCCCCAAATAATACATTGCCCAGTCTCTCTATGAGTCCAATACCGGGGTTTGAATATTCAGAGATGGCGCTCATTTCAGTTTCACGCAAAGCAGCTACCAATACTAAACCAAGAATACAACCACATACCGTAGCCGCAATTTTAATGGCCGTGCTTTTGTGTGGTTCCACTTCCCTATTGAGATTAAGCATCATGATTACATAAATAAACAAAACCATAATAGCTCCGGCGTAAACAATCACATGAACGGCTGCAAGAAACTGTGCATTTAATAAAAAATAATGTCCGGCAGTGGCAAAAAAAGTGACAATTAAAAACAAGGCACTATAGATAGGGTTTTTACTAAACACCACAAGTAAAGCACAAAAAATGGCTACAAAAGTGAGAAAGTAAAATAGATATTGTGACATCATGGGTGATTTATAATTTGTATTTATTTCTCTATGAACTACACTCTTAATTTATCGTTTGCTACAATTTATTATGCGCAAAAGATTGGTTTTTCTTAAACTCTGCTAGGTTATTCGTTTGTCTAACGCTTACATCTATTCGTTGGTCCATTTTTTCCACCAATTTGTCTTTGCCATAAATAAAATCTTTACGTTTAGTGGTAGAAGGCACAATTCTGTCGGTTAAAAAGATAGCCTCCTTAGGGCAAGCCTCTTCACATAATCCACAGAAAATGCACCGAAGCATATTAATTTCATACATACTGGCGTATTTCTCTTCACGATACAATTTCTCTTGTCCTTTTTCGCGTTCGGCAGCAATCATAGTGATAGCTTCGGCCGGACAAGCAACAGCACACAACCCGCAAGCAGTGCACCTTTCGGCACCATTATCATCGCGTTTTAATACATGTTGACCTCTATATAAAGGAGCGATGGCGCGTTTTTGTTCAGGATATTGAATGGTAGGTTTTTTCTTGAAGGCATGACTTAATGTAATCATCATCCCTTTAAAAATGCCAGGCAAATAAATACGCTCCAACCAAGTCATTTTGGTGTCGGCTACCTGTTTACTTCTATTGGTTAACTGCATTTGAGTTATGGTTGTTACGTTTACGAATTTCTGACCCTTTACAGCGCTTACTGAAAGAATCCATTTCTAAAACCGATTACGATTCCTGTAATAAATAAATTTAATATCGCCAAAGGAATTAATGTTTTCCATCCAAGGTTCATCAGTTGATCATAACGAAAACGAGGAATTGTCCAACGTACCCACATATAAAAAAAGATGAAGAAAAATACTTTACAGAAGAACACAAAGGTTTGTACCAACGACAAGGCGTTGCCTTCCAGGCCTAAACTATGCTGAAACGGGAAATTATACCCACCAAAATAGAGTGACGCGATAATCGCCGAGGAAATAAACATATTGATATACTCAGCAAATAAAAAGAAACCCAACTTCATCGAAGAGTATTCGGTATGATATCCGCCAATAAGTTCGCTTTCTGTCTCTGGCAAATCAAAAGGAGCTCTATTGGTTTCGGCAAAGGCGCAAATAATGAATATCAAGAACCCCAGTGGTTGATATACGATATTGGCCCAACCAGCATCCTGTTGATGAACAATTTCGCCCAAACTAAGGGTACCCGTCATCATGACCAATGAGATCAGCGCTAGGCCCATGGCAATTTCGTAGCTGATCATCTGCGAAGAGGCACGTAAAGCGCCGATGAGAGAGTATTTGTTATTCGACGACCATCCTCCAATCATAATGCCATAAACGCCTACTGAAACCACTCCCAACAGATAAAGAATGCCAATATTAATATCGGTGATTTGTAGCTTATAGCTATGACCTCCAAAAGTGAGATCGCCTCCCCATGGTATCACGACCCCTGTCATTAAAGCGGTAAGCATCGCTAAGCAGGGGCCTAAAATAAAAAGTTGTTTGTCGGCCGTACCTGGAATAAATTCCTCCTTCGTAAACATTTTCAAACCATCGGCCACGGGTTGAAAAAAACCCCAAGGACCAGCTCGGTTCGGACCTAGGCGATCTTGCAAAACCGCTGCCACTTTTCGTTCGGCATAGGTCGACCACATGGCCACCACTAATGTTACTGTAAATACAGCAAGTATTAGGATTATTTTATATATTATTTCAGGAGATAGCATAGTTTGTTTTTCTCTAAAAACATGCGAAAGTATAGTAAATTATTTCAGGTGCAAAGTAAAAAACAATATAAAAGTAGAATGTTTAAAAGTAATTCAACAAACACTACTGATAGCAATAAATACAAAGCTAATTATAAACAATCTAAATATCAACTACCCGGCTTATTTTGTGACAATCAAGAGCTTCTGAATCGACCCATTAACGACTACTGCTCGATGGCTGCAATGATTGCGGCATCCATCGGATCTGTCTTAGGCGAAAAAAAGTTTATTAATTGCCCTTTTTCATCGATCACATATTTTTGAAAATTCCATTTCACTTCACTATCCATTTTGCCATTAACCATTTTGTTGGTGAGCCATTCGTAAACCTCATGTTGCGCATTTCCTTTCACTTCTATTTTTTCGGTAAGTGTAAAAGTGACTCCGTAATTTTTAGTACAGAATTCTTTAATCTCCTGAGTGCTTCCCGATTCTTGATTCAAAAATTGATTACAAGGAAATCCGATGACCACTAATTTATCTTTATATTTTTCGGAGAGCGCTTGTAACTTCTCATATTGAGGTGTGAACCCACATTTGGAGGCCACATTTACACATAATACTTTTTTGCCTTTAAACTGACTAAATTGAATTTCTTTCCCATCAATACTATTTACTTTTAAATCATAAAACGATTTCAACTCGAACATCAGTTCGCGTTCTTTACGCTGTTGACGTTTTAGAAAAATAAAACTATAACTGATAGAAGCGAATATAAGAATTAGTACAAAGTATTTGGTCATGACTTATTGGGGTTTAGGAATGGGTGCAAATTTACATTAATAATAATTGTATTCGGCCATACCCAAGGCTTCATTATTTAAACTAAAAACTTCACCTTTCACTCCGTGTGGTGCGTAGGTTCTGTTATCATATCCAAATGGAGCAGCACTTTTTCATCATCACTGATGGTAAAGAAGCCCCCTACTCCACCACTCGCGTTGGCAATATGGGCAGCATAATTCTTTAAGCTCTTATAAAAGTGTAAGCTAAACTTATAAGGCATTAGAGCAAGTACCTCATTGAGGGCAGTGAGTCGTTGAATAATTTGTCCGTTTCTTTCTTTTTTTGTAATCGGCAATAGCGAATATAAATGATAAAACCGTTTTGTAAAATCAGGTTCCAGCGCAATATAAAACTCCTTTAGATTGGAATATTCACTAAAAGTTTTGATATGAATCACTTCGATAGCCCTCTCAATTTCCGACGGCTCGATGGCACCATCGGCACCTGCAATTAACAAAGCTACCAAGGCTGGACTGTCAAAAAGTTGCTCGATTTGAAGTACCGTTAAATTTTCTAATAAATGTAACATAAGGCAAAAATAGGTAATAAGTTTAGACCACAAAAGAGGATGCGTGTATGTTTCAAGGCACGCAAAAAAAAAGCCTTTCCGAAAACGAAAAGGCTTTTTAAAATTTAACGAAATAGTATTATTTTTCGATGATTACATAGCTCCCTTTATGTCCGGGAATAGCCCCTTTAATAACAATCAGATTGTGTTCTAAATTGATTTTAACGACCTCAAGATTGATCTTTTTTACACGATCGCCACCCGTACGTCCCGCCATACGCATACCACGCATAACACGAGCCGGCTCCGACGATGCACCCAAAGATCCCGGAGCACGCAAACGGTCATGCTGTCCGTGAGTAGTACCACCCACACCACCAAATCCGTGACGTTTGATAACCCCTTGAAACCCTTTACCTTTGCTAGTTCCAGTAACATCTACGAAATCACCTTCAGCAAAAATGTCGATTTTTAACAAATCGCCAACCGTGTATTTCTCTTCAGTAACGAATTCAACGATTTTACGTTTTGGGGTTGTATTTGCTTTCGCAAAATGCCCAATCATCGCTTTGGTTGTGTTTTTTATTTTTTTCTCTCCGAAAGCCAATTGGATCGCTTCGTATCCATCTTTTTCTTTCGTGCGCACCTGTGAAATAACACATGGTCCGGCTTGAATGATGGTGCATGGTAATGCTTTTCCATCTGCGTTGTAGATCGTTGTCATACCTACTTTAGTTCCAAGAATTCCTGGCATAATTTTAATTTAATTAATTTAGTGATGTATCGGTTTAATTATTTCCGGCATAGGTAACCTTATGCTGGGGGTACTTACCGGTAAAAAAGATCTTAGCCAAACCAATACATCAACGCTAAAACCTTTATGTTTAGGTAGCCATTAGGTGGCTATGATGCCACTAACTACCCATTGAATTCAACTAATTTAAAACTTTAATTTCTACATCAACCCCACTTGGCAACTCTAGTTTCATAAGAGCATCAACGGTTTTGCTGGTGCTGCTATAAATATCCATTAAACGTTTGTAGCTGCACAATTGAAATTGTTCACGGGCTTTCTTGTTTACATGGGGTGAGCGTAACACAGTATAGATTTTCTTGTCGGTAGGCAACGGAATTGGACCGCTAACTACGGCTCCAGTGCTCTTTACCGTTTTTACGATTTTGTCTGCCGATTTATCAACGAGGTTGTAATCGTAAGACTTTAATTTGATTCTAATTTTTTGACTGATGGCCATTTTGTTTGGATTTATTTATTTACCTATGAACTATTGGAAATTGACTTTATGAGTACGTAACCTCCCAATATTTTTTTAAACTACACTTCTCAAACTATTGTTTTCGAAGTATCAACTTTTTTAATTTGATCCTTTTCCTTTCAACTTCGCTAAAATTGCTTCCGCCTGACTCTTAGGAACTTCTGTATAATGACTGAACTCCATGGTTGAAGAGGCACGTCCTGAAGTGATGGTACGTAATTGAGTTACATAGCCAAACATCTCGCTTAGTGGTACTTTCGCTTTAATAACCTGAGAACCCGCTTTGGTATCAACACCCTCCAATTGTCCACGACGACGGTTCAAGTCACCCATCACATCACCCATGTTTTCTTCAGGAGTTAGTACTTCTATTTTCATGATCGGCTCCAATAACACTGGACTTGCCTTTCTGCATGCTTCGCGATAAGCGATACGAGCCGCTAATTCGAACGATAAAGAGTCGGAATCGACCGCGTGATAACTACCATCATACAACCGTACTTTCAATGAATCGACAGGATATCCAGCCAAAACACCATTGGCCATAGCGGCTGCAAAACCTTTCTCAACCGAAGGAATATATTCACGAGGAATTGAACCTCCCACAATTTCGTTGATGAATTCCAATCCTGGTTTAGCAGGGTCTCCTGGCATTACTTCAATTGTAATATCAGCAAACTTACCTCGTCCACCCGATTGTTTCTTGTATAATTCTCTGTGATTAACCGATTTTGTAATCGTTTCTTTATAAGCCACCTGAGGAGCTCCCTGATTACATTCTACCTTAAACTCACGACGTAAACGGTCGATAATAATTTCTAAGTGTAACTCACCCATTCCTGAAATTACAGTTTGTCCGGTTTCTTCATCCGTTTTAACTTTAAAGGTAGGATCTTCTTCTGAAAGTTTGCCAAGTGCAACACCTAATTTATCAACGTCAGCTTGAGTTTTAGGCTCAATTGCTAAACCAATAACCGGCTCAGGGAAATTCATTGCTTCCAATACAATTGGATTTTTTTCATCGCAAAGTGTATCGCCTGTTTTGATGGATTTAAAGCCTACTGCTGCACCAATATCGCCAGCTTCGATATAATCGATTGCGTTTTGTTTATTGGCATGCATTTGAAAGATACGAGAAATACGTTCTTTATTTCCACTTCTTGTATTAAGTACATAAGACCCCGCATCTAAACGGCCCGAGTATACGCGGAAGAAGGCCAAACGACCTACAAAAGGGTCAGTGGCAATTTTAAATGCCAAGGCTGTAAATGGTTCTTTTGGGTCAGGATGACGAATCACTTCCGCACCGGTATCAGGGTTGGTACCCACGATACTTTCCTTATCCATTGGCGATGGCATTAATTCCATTACCAAATCCAACATCGTTTGTACGCCTTTATTTTTGAAAGCAGAACCGCATAACATAGGAACGATTTTATTCGCTACACAAGCTCTGCGAAGTGCTGCAAGTACTTCAGCTTCAGTAATTGTTTCAGGAGCTTCAAAGAATTTCTCCATTATTTTATCGTCAAATTCAGAAACGGCTTCCAACATCTTCTCTCTCCACTCTAAAGCCTCTTCCATCATATCGTCAGGAATCGGAACCACTTTGTAAGTCATTCCCTTATCGTCATCATTCCAAACCATTCCACGGAAGTTAATCAAATCGACTACTCCCGTAAAGTTATCTTCAGCGCCAATAGGCAATTGAAGTGGTACTGCATTTCCGCCTAATACCGAACGTACTTGTTTTACAACATTTAGGAAATCGGCTCCTGCACGATCCATTTTATTCACAAAACCTAAACGGGTTACGTTATAGTTGTTTGCTAAACGCCAGTTGGTTTCCGATTGTGGCTCAACACCATCAACAGCAGAAAATAAGAAAACCAATCCATCCAATACACGAAGTGAACGATTTACCTCAACAGTAAAATCAACGTGACCAGGGGTGTCAATAATATTTAATTTATAATCGTTATCTCTGTATTTCCAGAAACAAGTGGTAGCAGCAGAAGTAATGGTTATTCCACGTTCTTGCTCTTGTACCATCCAGTCCATAGTAGCAGCGCCATCGTGTACCTCTCCGATTTTGTGGTTAACGCCGGTATAGTAGAGAATACGCTCTGTGGTCGTTGTTTTGCCCGCATCAATATGAGCAGCAATTCCTATGTTTCTTGTGTATTTTAAGTCGATTGACATTTTGGGTGGTCGCTAGTAGTTTGTGATTCGTACTTCGTATTTTGTACAAAGTAGAACGCTGAGATACTGGCTATTTTATAATTTATGTGATTGGAATGTAGTATCTGGCAGGTTGTATTATCTAAATACGAAACACCATTGACTATATACTTTTTGATTAGAATTTAAAGTGAGAGAAGGCTTTGTTCGCTTCAGCCATACGGTGTGTGTCGTCACGTTTTTTCACCGATGCACCTTCACCTTTACTTGCGGCGATGATTTCGTTAGCCAATTTCTCGCTCATCGATTTCTCGTTACGAGAACGGGCATATCCCAACATCCATTTGATACCCAACGCAATTCTACGATCGGGACGAACCTCGATTGGGATTTGGAAGTTAGCTCCACCCACACGGCGACTTTTTACTTCCACACTTGGCATTACATTGCCTAATGCTTTTTTCCAAACGTCGATTCCACGCTCCGAAGTTTTCTTTTCTACCACTGCCAAAGCATCATAAAAGATATTGAAGGCTAATGTTTTTTTACCGCTCCACATTAACATGTTTACGAAACGGGTTACCATTGGATCGTTATAAACTGGATCTGGTAATAAAATTCTTTTTTTTGGTTTTGACTTTCTCATTGATGATTGCCTTTGAGCTTACTTTCAATTCAGCTTAGTAAAGGACTTGATTAATTAATTTGAATACATGAATATAAATAACTGATTTTCGAGTCGAGACTGTCGTATAAAGGAGCCGTAACGAATCAAAAAACTTTCTTATTTTTTCTTTCCTCCTTTTGCTGGAGCTGCTGCAACTGCACCTGGTTTAGGGCGTTTTGCACCATATTTACTACGGCTTTGCATACGTTTGTCAACACCAGCAGTATCTAATGCCCCACGTACAATGTGATAACGTACACCCGGTAAGTCTTTTACACGACCTCCACGTACGAGTACGATAGAGTGCTCTTGTAAATTATGACCTTCTCCTCCGATGTAAGCATTCACCTCTCTCCCATTGGTTAAACGAACACGGGCCACTTTGCGTAACGCCGAGTTCGGTTTCTTAGGTGTAGTGGTGTAAACACGTGTACAAACTCCACGACGTTGAGGACAGTCGAGCAACGCAGGCGACTTGCTCTTAAATGTAAGCTGCTCGCGGCCTTTGCGAACTAATTGTTGAATTGATGGCATATCGTTTTAATACTATTTTTTAAGTGTAACCTTTTTTAAGGGGTGCGAAGGTAAATAAAATAATTTAAAATCGTTAATTTCCGTGGGAGATTTTTTTGAAAGTGTCAACTTTTCTTTTGGCAGCCTATGAATATGGAAAAAGAAGCATGAATTTAAGTCAATACGCTCGTAATCTGAGATATAACATAAATTAGGAGAGCCATTACGACTTTTTTATGCGTTTAAAATTCAATGGTATTGAAAATGCTAACTTGGTTAACAGTATTTTTTCGCGTCGCACTTTAGCCGGTGTCGTTTTATTAGCTAAAGAAACGAGCAGGCAAAAAAGGGCGTTTTGGATATTTTAGCAAAAGGGCTGACATTCCTGAAGAACGTCAGCCCTCTGTTTTACCATGAAGTTAACCAATAGCCTACCTCGGTATTTTAAGCAGCTACTTAAAACTGTTTAATCAAATTCAAATACACCACCTCTTTCTTCAGTTGGTATAATGGAAGTTGTTCCATTTTCAATTTTACTTGAGCTTCATCAAGTCCTTTAAAAACAAGTACGGCTCCGTTTCTTAATTCTCTTAAAAACAAATGTTCTAAAATCCCTTCTTCTTTCCATTTCGCAACCATCTCTCTCTCATGCTTAATAATTTCTTCAAAATTCGCTGGAAGGTTCTCTGTATCGATGGTTAAGATTGCTTCAATTCTATTCATAATATGACTACTTTTAATGCGTTGATAAAAATTTACATTATTTAAACTTTCGAGCTTCTGTGATGGCAATATTCAGAGAGTGAACTGCGCATTTACGAAAACTGTTTATCCTTGGGCATTGATTAAATTTATTGCTCCATGATAAGGCGAAGAATAATTTAAAAAAACGCCAACCGAATAGGCTGGCGTTTAAGTTTAGGCTGTATATTTATTATGCCTCTCCCACATCTTCTTTTTTCTTACGGGCTTTCTTTAATTTAATTTTCAATTCTTCAGCTCCTTCTTCTAAATCGACATCCACCACATCTCCATCATTGGTGCCTGCTTTCAAAATTTCTTCTGCAATCGGGTCTTCTAAGTATTTTTGAATGGCTCGTCCTAAGGGGCGTGCACCAAACTCAGGGTCAAACCCTTTGGTTGCCAAGAATTCTTTGGCGGCATCCGACAATTTTATTTTCAATCCCAATTTCTCAATTCGGCTCAGCATTTTTTCGATAGACAGATCCAATATTTTCACAATGCTCTCTTTCTCGAGGGATTTGAATACAATAACATCGTCGACGCGATTTAGGAACTCAGGACTAAAAAATTTCTTGAGTGCATTTTCGATAATTGATTTCGTATCACGGTCGGTATTCTCTTGTCGGGTTTGGGTACTAAATCCAACCCCTTGTCCAAAATCTTTGATTTGACGAGAGCCAATATTAGACGTCATAATGATGATCGTGTTACGAAAATCAATTTTACGTCCCATGCTATCGGTTAAAAAACCCTCATCCAATACTTGAAGTAAAATATTAAATACTTCCGGGTGAGCCTTTTCAATTTCGTCGAGCAAAATTACAGAATAGGGTTTGCGTCTCACTTTTTCGGTAAGTTGTCCGCCTTCCTCATAGCCAATATATCCTGGAGGAGCACCTACCAAACGGCTAACGGCAAATTTCTCCATATACTCACTCATGTCAATTCTTAGTAGCGCATCTTTGGTATCGAATAAATATTCACTTAGCACTTTACTCATTTCAGTTTTACCAACCCCGGTGGGTCCTAAAAAAATAAAGGAGCCGATTGGTTTATTCGGGTCTTTTAATCCAGCACGATTACGTTGAATGGCTTTCGCCAATTTTCGCACTGCATCTTCTTGTCCGATTACCTTTAATTTTAAGTCGTCGGCCATGCTGAGGAGTTTTGTTCCTTCCCCTTGTGAAATACGTTTCACTGGAATACCTGTCATCATGGCCATCACATCGGCCACTTCATTTTCGGTCACTTTATATCTATTCGCCTTGGTTTCCTCTTCCCATTCTTTTTTTGCGTTCTCCAACTGCTCAATCATATTCTTTTCCCGATCGCGCAGCTGAGCGGCTTCTTCATAGCGCTGACTCTTCACCACCTTGTTTTTCTCGATCTTAATCTCTTCCACCTGCTTTTCGAGATCCATTATATTTTGAGGCACATGTATATTTATAATATGAACCCTAGCCCCTACTTCATCTAATATATCAATCGCTTTATCAGGCAAATGACGATCGGTAAGATAACGCACACTCAGATTCACGCAGGCCTCAATCGCTTCATCCGTATAGGTTACATTATGATGATCCTCGTATTTGTCTTTGATATTGTGTAATATCTCGATACTTTCGGCAGGAGAAGCAGCGTTGATGATGACCTGTTGAAAACGACGCTCGAGTGCACCATCCTTCTCAATATACTGACGATATTCGTTGAGGGTGGTAGCTCCGATGCATTGTATTTCTCCACGTGCCAAGGCTGGCTTAAACATATTGGAAGCGTCGAGTGAACCACTGGCACCACCGGCACCCACCAAAGTATGAATCTCGTCAATAAATACGATGACATCCGGGCTTTTTTCCAATTCTGCCATCACGGCTTTCATACGCTCTTCAAATTGGCCTCTGTATTTTGTGCCCGCCACGAGTGACGCTAAATCGAGCATCACGATTCGTTTATTAAATAAGGTACGTGATACTTTCTTCTGAATTATGCGCAGTGCTAATCCTTCGGCAATGGCTGTTTTCCCAACTCCAGGCTCCCCAATGAGCACAGGATTGTTTTTCTTTCTTCTGGATAAAATTTGAGATACTCTTTCGATCTCCTTTTCTCTTCCCACAATGGGGTCCAATTTGCCCTCTTCAGCCAATTTAGTTAAATCTCTTCCAAAATTATCAAGTACCGGAGTTTTTGACTTTGCGGCTCCTGCTTTTCCAGGATCGGTGGCACGTCGTTCTTCACGAGGTGGGGGCATATCATCGTCATCACCACCTAGAGGAGGTAATTCACTGCGAGTTTCGTTCGTATTCGGATTCTCTAATTCGTCTTTAAATTTATTATAATCGACATTAAACTGAGATAAAATTTGCGAAGCGGTATTGAATTCGTCACGTAAAATGGCAAGCATCAAATGGTCTGTTCCAATGACATCAGCGGCGTAGGATCGAGCTTCAAGATAGGTTACCTTGAGCGCTTTTTCGGCTGCTTTATTTAACGGAATATTGTTCACATTAGAGATTCCGTTGCCTGCGTAGTTTCGCGCGGTATCTTCGATAATTCGCTTGAGTTGCGTTAGATTCACATCAAGAGAACGTAACGTACGTATTGCCGATCCTTGGCCTTCACGTAATAACCCCATCACAAAATGCTCAGGACCAATTTGGCTATTACCCATTCGCACTGCTTCTTCTTTAGCTAAGCTCATGACCTCTCGAACACGAGGAGAAAATTTTGCATCCATATATTATATTTTAATTTTTTGCTTGATGATAAAAAAAGTAAGAGTTCAAATTTAAGTGAATCTCACTAATAGGAATTTTAGTTAAGTACACAAATATCGTGGAAAAGTTTAAAATTGGACATTTTGACCTAAGAATATCAACCCATTCATCATTCATAGTGACAATAGTTCTAAGAAAGATAATAAATGTCAGCGAATCACAAACTTCACATCAGCCGGAATCTCAAATTTCGACAGGGGCACCTCCACATTCTCTTCTATTTTGAAAGCTTTCATATCGGCACTCATTTTAGTTTTTGGGTCGAAAAATGAAGTTGATAAAACAACTTCATTCCAAGTCGTGATTTTGGCATTGCCGGAGGGAAGCGTTACCAGCGTCACTTTGCATTGTTTCCCACATACCGTATCGTTAGCCAATTCGACAAACTTATACATCTGTTTCATTTTATCAATATCCTGAAACATATCCGTGCCTGCAATAAAACGGGTAGAACTTTTTGTTTTGGTTCCTGTCATGGTCATGGTTGAGTACGTGTACACGTAACCTTCTTTGGCAATGATACTGGCGGTAAGAACCTCTTTCCCATTGGCCGGATTGGTCATAAATATTTCACGACATTGCAGCTTACCCGAATCGGTGAAATAGAGCACTTGGCGTGATTTGGCTTCCATTCCAGCCGTTTTCATGACATTGGTATAACTTATTATACTCGATTTTAAATCATACTTTTTAACAGGCACTATAATGGAATCCTGACTCACTGCGTCCTTTGGATCCTTATTAGCGCTTCCGTTACCACAATGCAGATTGACAAACAAGAAGAGTACAACCAAGACCGAAAGGAAAAATTTCATATTAATACATCGATTATAATTAAAAATATTCAGCTCTTCCGTTTCGAGTCATCGCTCGAAAAATCAGGGCTCACAGATGGCAACATTAATAAATTAATTCAGAATTGAATGACAGTTTATTTCAACACCCAAAATAAAATCAAAAATAAAATCAAAAAAAGAATTAAAACTCTTTATATTTCAAAAAAAATATTATTTTCGCCATTATAATATTTCAATAATGTTTTCAAAATCGTGTGAATATGCAATTAAGGCAATGATTTTTATTGCACAAAAATCAACGGATGAGTCGCGTGTAGGAATCAATGAAATTGCAATTGGTACAGCTTCACCAAAACATTTTATTGCAAAAATAATGCAAGACTTAAGTCGGAGAAAACTAGTTCATTCCATAAAGGGGCCTAATGGTGGGTTTTATATGGATAAACAAGACCTTATGAACAGTATTGCCACGATCGTAAAAGCCATCGATGGTGACAAACTTTACTTGGATTGTGTATTGGGATTAAAAGCATGTTCGGAAATAAATCCTTGTCCTGTGCATTTCGAATTCAAGGAAATCAAAAAGAACCTCATTAGTATGATTGAAAACAATACCATTGCTGATTTTAAAACGAAACTGGATTCTGGAGAGTTTTTTCTCAAAAATATTTAATATCATCACACCCTAAACGATACCGAGAAATACCCCTCCGAAAAAGTGAAGCAGTTCAAAAAAATACTTTGTGCATACGATTTTTCTGATTATGCAGAGGAGGCTTTACTTTATGCCCTAAAAATGTCAGATCCTCACACCGTACTGACACTTCTTAATATTATTCAAGTACCTTATATTATCGACCCGAATGGATTTACTTATTTTGAGGTGAAGTCGGAGGAAATCAAAACAACAACACAGGAAGCCCTTCAACTCAAAATAGCAGAAATTAAAAAAAAATTCACTGATATTCAATGTGATTTTCTTCTTGAAATAGGAAATGACCCGTCAGAATTAATACTTAAAATACAGCATGATGGTGATTTTGATTTAATTGTAATGGGATCGCATGGACGAAAAGGTTTCGGCCGATTGCTGATGGGCAGTGTCTCCGAATCGGTGATGAGAGAGGCCACTTGCCCGGTAATGATCATAAAGAGCAAATGAGTACCAACAAGAATACAATCATAAACAATAAAGCCTGTTTCCACTGTGGTGATGATTGCCCCAATGACAGTGTTTTTATTGGCGAAAACCATTTCTGTTGTAATGGCTGTAAATCGGTATTCGAGATTTTAAATGAACACGATTTATGTACTTACTATAGTTTAAATTCCACCCCTGGAATAGGGCAGAAAAACGAAATCAGAAAAGACAAGTTTCAATTTTTGGACAACAAGGATATCCAGAAAAAATTAATACAATTCACCAATGGCAAGCAAACACAACTCACACTTTATTTGCCTCAAATACATTGTAGTAGCTGCTTATGGCTTTTAGAGAATATTCATTTACTGAATGCCGGCATTCAAAATGCGAACGTGAATTTTTCAAAGAAAGAAATTTTTATTGTTTTTGAAGAAGAGAAGACCACCCTTCGGGAAGTAGTAGAAACGCTTACCAAAATTGGTTATGAACCGCATCTAAGTTTAAACGATGTTTCCACGCGTCAGAGTAACAAAACCGACAGAACACGATGGTATAAGATTGGGCTAGCCGGTTTTTGTTTTGGCAACATCATGATGATGAGTTTTGCCGATTACCTCTCCTTCTCGAACGAAGTTGAACCTAAGATTCAACTTTATTTTAAAGGATTAAGCATCTTACTTGCCTTGCCTGTATTGTTTTACTCGGCATCCGAGTTTTTTGTTTCGGCTTGGAATGGTATTAAAAACAAATATCTCAATATCGATTTGCCTGTGGCGTTGGCTATCGTAATTACTTTTGTTCGTAGTATTTATGAAATTTCGAGTCGGGCAGGCACCGGCTACCTCGATAGTATGAGCGGCATTGTGTTTTTTATGCTTATTGGCCGATGGCTCCAATCGAGAACCTATCAAACAATTTCGTTCGACCGCGATTACAAGTCTTTTTTCCCAATAGCCCTAAATGTGATTAAAGAGGGGGTCATTACACCTACTGAAATTTCAAAAGTTAAGATTAACGATATTATTCAAATTCACTCCAATGAAATTATTCCGGTGGATGCCATTCTTTCGAAAGGAGGCGCCAATATTGATTACAGTTTTGTGAGTGGAGAAAGTTTACCCGTACAAATAAAAATAGGCGAAATGATTTATGCCGGGGGTAAGCAACTTGAAGGCCTTCTCGAACTCATTGTGGTAAAAGAAGTTTCACAAAGTTACCTCACCAATTTGTGGAATAACCCGATTTTCAACAAGAAAGACTCGATCAAGAAAAGCAGCTATGATACCATTGGAAAATACTTCACCTATGTTGTTTTGATGCTAGGCTTGGTAGCCGGAATTTACTGGGGGTTTCAGGGAGAAACGAAACTGATGTGGAATGCAATCACCACGGTATTGATTGTGGCCTGCCCATGTGCTCTACTACTCTCCCAAAACTACACCAATGGTAATATTCTTAGAATTTTTGGACTCAATAAATTTTATTTGCGTTCCCCTGAAATTATTGAAAAGCTCTCTAAAATAAACCATATTGTACTCGATAAAACCGGAACGCTTACACAGGCCGACAGTAACAGTGTTCGATACACCGGCAAAGTGCTGACGGAGGAAGTGAAATCGTATATCTCCTCGCTTGTTAAACAATCCTCTCATCCAGCTAGCAAACTCGTAGCCCATTTTTTGAATATTATAAATTCAGAAGATATCACTAATTTTAAGGAAACAGAAGGACAGGGTATTGAAGGCTGGATTCATGAACACCATATCAAGTTGGGTTCATCCAAATTTATCGGAGGCGAATATTTTGCAAATGTAGAAGGTTCTAAAGTCGTGTTTCAGATGGATGATGAAATTTGGGGGGAGTTTCTCATCACCAATAAATATCGTTTTGGAGTTACCAAATTAGTTCAGTCGCTAAAACAAGAATACACCCTCTCTTTAATTTCCGGCGACAATGACACAGAATTAAGAAATGTAGTCGACCTCCTGGGGAAAGACAGTGAAGTGCTTTTCAATCAAAGTCCTCTCGAAAAGTTAAATTATATCAAGCAATTACAATCCAATCATGAGCTGCGAGTGATGATGGTGGGTGATGGATTAAATGATGCAGGAGCTTTAAAACAAAGTTCTATTGGCTTGGCCGTAACCGATTCAGGCAACAACTTTACGCCTTCGTCCGACTGCATTATTGAAGCTTCTAAACTCACCCGGTTAGATACTTTTTTGAAATTTGCAAAAGAAGGAAGAAAAATTATTTTGTTTAGTTTTACGATCTCAGCCATGTATAATGTCATCGGATTGTATTTTGCCATTCAAGGAGTGTTGTCGCCCGTAATTGCGGCCATCTTAATGCCTTGCAGCTCTATCACAATTATATTATTAACTTATGGGCTCACCGAATTAGCGGCTTATCGGTTTAATTTAAAAGAAGAAATAACCAATTAAATATATCTATGTTCAAACCTTCAATCAACCCATTAAACTTTTCAACATGAGTGTAATTATTATCTTACTAACGGTGAGTATTTGTATCGCGGGAGCGTTCCTACTTGCCTTTTTATGGAGCGTAAAAGACGGGCAATTTGACGACATTCAAAGTCCGGCTGAAAGAATCCTATTTAACAACAAATTTAACAACGAGCAATAAAAAATGAGTTTAGAAAAATTTTACTACGACAACAAATTCCCTAAATTATTTGCAATCGCCTGCATTTTTTGGGGTACTGTAGGAATGCTATTGGGGGTGATTATCGCCTTTCAGTTGGCATTTCCAATTCTTAATTTTAGCGAATACTTTCCGCATTTAGCCTTTGGGCGTTTGCGCCCGGTGCACACCAATGCGGTGATCTTTGCTTTTGTGGGGAATGGTATTTTTACGGGAATCTACTATGCACTCCCCCGGTTACTTAAAACCCCGATGTGGAGTAAGAAACTTGGTGCAATTCACTTCTGGGGCTGGCAATTTATTATTGTTTGTGCGGCAGTTTCCTTACTTATGGGCTTCACCACAGGAAAAGAATATGCCGAATTAGAATGGCCTATTGATATCATGATAACCTTAATTTGGGTTGTCTTTGGATTCAATATGTTTGCTACGATCCTTACCAGAAGGGAGAGACATCTTTATGTAGCCATCTGGTTCTTTATTGCCTCTTGGGTTACTGTAGCCATGTTACATATCGTAAATTCAATTGAATTTCCAGTATCGATGATGAAAAGTTATTCATGGTATGCGGGAGTTCAGGATGCTTTAGTACAATGGTGGTATGGTCATAATGCAGTAGCCTTCTTTTTAACGACACCTTACTTAGGCTTGATGTATTACTTCTTGCCTAAAGCAGCTGATCGCCCAGTTTACTCTTATCGGTTAAGTATCTTACACTTTTGGAGTTTGATATTTCTTTACATTTGGGCTGGGCCACACCATTTATTATACACGGCTTTACCCGATTGGGCTCAATCGTTAGGTACCGCATTCTCAATTATGCTAATATTACCTAGTTGGGGAGGTATGCTTAATGGCTTATTTACCTTACGTGGTGCCTGGGACAAAGTTCGTGAAGAGCCTGTGTTGAAGTTTTTTGTGGTTGCCGTAACCTGTTATGGTATGAGCACCTTCGAAGGCCCCATGTTAGCCTTAAAAAACGTGAATGCCATCTCGCACTATAGCGATTGGACGGTAGCACACGTGCATATCGGCGCACTTGGATGGAACGGTTTTTTAACCTTTGGTATGATGTATTGGTTAATACCAAAATTGTTTAATACTACCCTTTATTCTAAAAAATTAGCCTCTACTCATTTCTGGATAGGTACCTTAGGAATCTTACTTTATGCTGTACCTATGTATTGGAGTTCGTTTCGTTCTTACTTTATGATGAAGGCCTTCACTCCGGAAGGACAATTACAATATCAGTTTATTGACATCGTACAAACCATCATCCCTTTCTATGTTATGAGAGCCATTGGGGGTACGATATTCCTTACGGGGGTCATTCTCATGATTTACAATCTAATCAAAACAGCAAAATCTGGATCCTTTGTGAGGGAGGAAGAAGCCGAAGCTGCCCCTTTAGTGAAGGAATATCAGGCCCCATCGGGCTCTATGTGGCATAGTGTCATTGAGAGAAAACCCATTTTGTTGCTGGTGCTTAGTTTAGTGGTTGTGGGCATCGGGGGCTTGGTCGAATTAATACCTACCTTTTTAGTGAAAGAGAATATCCCTACCATTTCCTCCGTTAAGCCTTATACGCCATTGGAGTTGCAAGGAAGAGATATCTATATTCGTGAAGGTTGTTATAATTGCCACTCGCAAATGATTCGCCCTTTCCGCTACGAAGTAGCTCGTTATGGTGAATATTCGAAAGCCGGTGAATTTGTATACGACCATCCATTTCAATGGGGAAGTAAGCGTACAGGCCCTGATTTAGCGCGTATCGGAGGAAAATATGGTGATGCTTGGCATTTTAATCACATGCTCGAACCGAGTTCTATGTCGCCTGGATCTATTATGCCATCCTATCCATCACTCTTTGCAAACCTGATTGAAAAGGGTAGCACGAATTCTAAAATTCACGCCATGCGTAAGATGGGGGTACCTTATCCTGAAGGTTATGAAGCTAATGCTAACAGTGATTTAGAAGCGCAAGCAAAAACTATCGCAGATAACTTATCGGCCAATAATAAAATTACCATTTCGAGTGATAAAGAAATTATTGCCTTGATAGGATATTTACAACGTGTAGGAAAAGACATTAAATTAGAGCCAAAAAAATAATCTAAAATCATGAAGTTCTCAACCTACCTAGAGCAAATCACTGGAGTAAGCATTTATCCACTTATTTCACTTGTTTTATTCGTTGCTTTTTTTGTTTTAATCACCTACTGGATGTACAGTATCGATAAAAATGAAATTGAACGAATAGAACGACTACCCTTGGATGACAAATAAATTATAGAATATATGACACAAAATAATATAAAAAAGATAACCTTAAGTTGCATTACCATCGTTGCACCCATTTTCATATTTGGGCAACAGGTAACCACACAAGCCGCCGTAACTCAAGCCAATGGAATTGATTTGAATTCGGTATTACTCTTCGTTGCAGCATTTTTGCTGATCCCTTTATATATTACGGGGAATACCTTCATTTTCGCAGCAAAAAAGTACGCGACTGATACCAAAAAAGAATCCAGTACGTTAAAAAAGACCGGTACCCTCATCCTTCTTTTTTTCTGTTACCAGGCACTTCAGGCTCAGTTACCCGCAACGAATGCCACTCCGAGCGATACCGATTGGACGGCTTGGATAATTACAATCGTGATTGTTTTAGAATCCCTCCTGATTGTGATCTTTTCGTCTCAATCACTTAAGTTCATCTCCCGATCGAGTGTTGATGATTCACAGCCCTCGGTTGCAAAGAATAGCTGGCTTCAGAATTTCTGGAACAAAATCAACAGTTTTAAGCCCATCGCTGAAGAATCGGATATCGATACTGGACATAGTTATGATGGGATTAGAGAATTAGATAACATCACCCCACCTTGGTTTGCTACAGGATTCGCACTCACCATCATCTTCGCTGCTATTTATTTGTATCGATATCATGTTTCTAAATCAGCACCCTTACAATCAGAAGAATATAAGATTGAAATGGCACAGGCAGAGCAAGATAAAGCCAAGTATATGGCCACACAAACCAATAATGTAGACGAAAACACCGTGACCATGCTTAGTACTTCGGAGATTGAGAAGGGAAAGAAGACCTTTACTGAAAAATGTATAGCATGTCATGCAGCAAATGGTGGAAGTATGCCTGGTGGCGTTGGCCCGAACCTTACCGACAGCTACTGGATTCATGGTGGTGGAATAAAAGACATCTTTAAATCGATAAAATATGGATGGGTGGAAAAAGGTATGATTTCTTGGAAGGATCAGCTTTCATCGACACAAATTGCACAGTTGGCTAGTTTCATTCGATCTATTAATGGAAGCAATCCAGCCAATGCCAAAGAACCTCAGGGTGAATTATATTCAGAAGTAATTACGGCAACCGACACGACCGTAAAAGACACGACCAAACTAAAAAAATAGACCAAATTGAGAGAAGAGGATTTAGTGCATGCCGAAACTTATAGAGACAGAGTAAGCTCTGTAACAAATAAGGGTAAGAGAAATTGGGTTTATGCCTTAAAGCCTTCAGGCCGATGGTATAATTATAGGAAATATATTGCCTATGCTTACCTGGCTGTTTTTTTTGTGATGCCTTTTATTAAGGTAAACAATTTACCGTTTATGATGATAAACCTTCCTGAGGGTAAATTTATCTTGTTTAGCAAGATTTTTTGGCCTCAGGATTTTTTCATCTTCGCGATAGCAATGGTAACGCTTATCGTTTTCGTAGTGCTATTTACCGTTGTTTTCGGACGCCTCTTTTGTGGATGGGTATGCCCTCAAACGGTGCTTTTGGAGTTTGTTTTCAGGCCCATCGAATGGCTTATTGAAGGGTCGCCTGCGCAACAAAAAAAACTGAATGCTTCGAAGTGGACCACTGAAAAGATAATCAAGCGTTTCACGAAACATTTCGTTTACCTATTGATCTCTTTTACCATCGCTCATACCTTCTTGGCCTATGTACTAGGCATCGATGAAGTTGTTGCCATCATTAAAGAACCGCTTGAAGAGCATGTAGGTTTACTTACCGGTTTAATATTTTTCACCTTGGTTTTTTATAGCGTATTCGCGTTTATTAGAGAAATTGTTTGCTCCACCATTTGCCCATACGGCCGTTTACAGGGTGTGATGTTTGATAAAGATACCATGCAAATTTCCTATGATTATAAAAGAGGTGAACCGCGTGGTAAGTTCAAGAAAAATACCGAACGACTAGAAGGCGATTGTATCGGCTGCATGAAATGCGTGCATGTTTGTCCGGCTGGCATTGACATCAGAGATGGCATTCAAATGGAATGTGTTGGCTGCACGGCCTGCATTGATGCCTGCGACGAAGTGATGGAAAGTGTTAACCTTAAAAAAGGATTGATTCGATTTGCGTCGGAGAACGAAATAAGTACCGGAAAAAAATTCCATTTTAATACACGGATGAAAGCCTATACTATATTATTGGGTGTACTCACGATCTTTATGGCGATACTTATCGGAACGCGCAAATCGGTAGATACTTACATCACAAGAGTAAAAGGACAGCTCTATCAGGAAGTAGGTACCGATAAAATTAGCAATCTTTTTGATGCTAAAATCATTAACAAAACGAATGAAGAGATCCCTATTTCTTTGCGACTAGAAGAAATTCCAGGGGAAGTGAGAGTGGTAGGAATGAATCAAGTAATTCTTAAAAAGGAAGCTCTCAATGAATTGACCTTCTTCTTGGATATTCCTAAAACCTATATCACCGAGAGGAGTTCTAAAATAAAAATTGGAGTTTATCGTGGAGAGGAAAAAATACAAACCATCAAAACGAAATTTCTTGGCCCTTTTAATTAAATTATAACTATGAATTGGGGATATAAAATTGCTACCGTGATTGCATTATTTGTAATCATCATGTTATCGATGGTATATTTTGCTTTTAAGCAGAGTAATGAAATGATGGATAAGAATTACTATCAGAAGGAGCTGAAATATCAATCCTATATTGATGCATCCCATGCTTTAGATAGCATTTCAACAGACACTTTATTACGATGTAATGATGCGAATGTTTTACTTCAAATTCCCCCAATCTTAGCTCTCGATTTCAATAATGGTAATCTTGAATTTATACGAAATGATGATCAGAGTAAAGATGTTTTACTGGCATTTACACCCGATGCGAGTGGGTTATTTATCATCGACAAGTCGAGATTTTCGATGGGAATCTATAATGTACGAGTAGAGTGGATGAGCAAAAACAAAAGCTATTATAGGGAGCAAAACCTTAGCATAGCAAAGTGATGCAGGCAATCCTACTCGTTTTTGTTTCGGGTTTCTCCATCGGCGTTTTAGGCAGTTTTCATTGCGTTGGAATGTGTGGCCCGTTGGCCCTCTCTTTACCCATAAATAACCTGAGTTCAGTTCGGAAGTTTTTCTCTATTTCGCTCTATAATCTTGGAAGAGCTATAAGCTATACCTCCATGGGTATTGTTTTTGGAATCATCGGGCAAAGTTTCTCTTTTTTTAAGATACAACAATGGCTTTCTATTATAGCGGGAGTAACTATTCTGCTTGTTTTCGCCATAAATAAATGGGGGAATCCAACCACAAACTCGTGGAATCGATTCTCGCAAAGTTTAAAAATTAAATTAGGGACTTATTTGAAATCAGAAAAAGCCACCATTACTTACCTAACGATTGGTATTTTAAATGGCTTTTTACCTTGTGGTTTGGTTTATCTAGCCCTCGCTACCTCACTGGCTACAGGAAGCATTTTATATAGCGGCTTACTGATGTTCGCCTTTGGCTTGGGCACCTTACCAGTGATGGCGCTTACGATGTTTTTCGGTAAATTTATTTCTCAGAATATCCGTGGCAAGCTAAACAGCATGATGCCCTATTTCATCATGCTAGTGGCCGTTTTGCTGATTGTGAGAGGATTAAATCTAGGCATCCCATACGTTTCGCCGACACACGAAAAAGAAAAAGTGAATTCGTGCCATGAATAAATTGCTAAACCCTCAGGAGCAAACGAATTATACAATTAATTTTAATAGAATTAAGGTAAAGTGACTAAATTAAGTATTTTTGAAATTTATACTTATAATTTAGCATCCCATGAATCAGCAAGAAATTATTGACGCCATCAATCATAAATACCGTAACCTAGGCGAAAACCCTGACACCTATCTTAAAGGTTTGCTTCAAGCCAAACCTATCAATTACTGGGATTATGTAGAAGTAGATACTCTTTTATCACTCCAAAAACCAAGAACAAATTTTAAGGACGAGGAAATTTTTATCATGTACCACCAGGTGACTGAACTATTCCTCAAATTAATGTTACATGAAATTAAACAAATTGTAAGCGAAAAACCCATCACTGAAGATTTCCTAATTACAAAAATAGATCGGCTGAACCGCTATACTTCAATGCTTATTGGCTCTTTCGACATTATGAAAGGGGGTATGAGTTATGAGGATTATAATATTTTTAGAAGCACCTTGGCACCCGCAAGTGGCTTTCAGAGTGCGCAATTCCGATTTGTTGAAATTTATTGCACTCGTTTGGAGAACCTGATTAATGAAGAAGGAAAAAAAAGACTCCCTGCCAACCCCTCTACTGAAGAATATTTCGAGCATGCGTATTGGAAAGATGCCGGGCTAAACAGACAAACAGGCAAGAAAACGTTGACCTTAACTTTATTTGAAGAGAAATATTTAGAAAGTTTTATTGCCCTCGCAAAGAGAGTCAAAGGAGAAACCATCGAAGAAAAGATTTTACAGATTCCAAAACCCTCAGAATCTTTAAAAGACAAATTGAAAGAATTTGACCATTTGTACAATGTTGCTTGGCCTTTGGTACACTTAAACACGGCCAAACATTATTTGGATAGCAAAGGTGAAAACCAAGCGGCCACTGGCGGGTCAGAATGGAAAAAATATCTTCATCCGAAGTTTCAACAGCGAAAATTTTTCCCGACCCTTTGGGATGATATTGAAAAACAAAACTGGGCAGACAACCAAATTTAGTAGGCTTAGAGCTCTTGAAAATATAATCTGAAATGTAAAATATCTCAAAAATACAGACATTTTAAAAATATCCTTGAGCTCCTTTTTCCCGAGCACCTTTCTCCTGAAATTGAAGGGGGCAGTTGATTTCTTTCACTTTTTAACACCTTTTGAACAATAATATCAATAGAAATTTGAAATTTTAAGCCTAATTTCGCACGTTTTAAAAAAAATTACATTCCCTATATGAAAAGGCTAATCCTAATTATCTTTAGTATCTATTTTGTTAATGCAAATGCACAAACTATTTTTACCTACGGTTCAACCCCGGTAAGTAAGGATGAATTTTTACGCGTTTATCAGAAAAACAATCATACCATAAGCTACGACGAGAAGTCGGTACGTGAGTATCTAGAGTTATATGAGAATTTTAAACTCAAAGTAAAAGCTGCCGAAGACCTGGGGATGGATACCTTAGAAGGATTCAAGCAGGAGCTGGAAGGTTACCGTAAACAATTAGCCCAACCCTACCTAACGAGCAAAAAAGTTACCGACTTGTTGGTAATAGAAGCATATGACAGGATGCAATATGAGATCAAAGCTTCGCATATACTTATAAACTGCGGTCTCAATGACATTCCTAAAGACACCTTGGCATCCTATAAAAAAGCACTTGAAATTAGGAATAAGGTAATCAAAGGAATCATGAGTTTTGACAGTGCTGCCTTCAACTTCAGTGATGATCCTTCGGCTGCACGTAATATGGGGAACTTAGGATTTTTTACGGCCTTTAATATGATTTACTCTTTTGAAACAGGGGCCTATAATACACCTATTGGTGATGTATCGATGCCGGTACGAACACAATTTGGCTACCATTTAATTAAAGTTACCGACCGCCGGAAGGCTCGTGGAGAAGTGAAAATTGCCCATATCATGGTAAATATCAGTGACCCCAACAAAGAGAAAATTTCAGCTGAGAGTGATTCAACCTCTTCGCGCTCTCGTATTTATGCTATTTATGCAAAACTTAAAAACGGAGAGAAATGGGAGGATCTTTGCAAACAGTACAGTGAAGATTTTTATACCAATCAGACTGGAGGTCTCTTAAATTGGATCTCTAGTACAAGCCGTTACCCTGAAGAAATAAAAGCGGCCGCCTTTAGCCTTAATGCTGACAATACCATTTCAGAACCATTCAAAACAGAGTTTGGCTGGCATATAGTGAAACGTCTGGAAATAAAAGCAGCTAGCTCTTTTGATGAAGTGAAAGAAAGCTTATCACAAAAAATTCAGCGCGATGGACGAAGCGACCTCAACAAAACAGTGGTTATCGACAGTATTAAAATTGCCAATAAATTCAAAGAAGATATCACTGCTTTTAATAGCTTTTTTAAATATGCCGATTCTTCACTCATTACAGGCACTTGGAAAATCGACAGCACTCAGCTTCTGAAAATGGAGAACCGAGTGATGTTTACAATAGGTACGCAGAAATTCAACCAAACAGCTTTTGCAAACTATGTTACCTTGTATCAAACACCTCAGAAGAAATCAAGTATTGAAGCGATTCTTAATGGGATGTATAAAGAATTCTTGAACAACTCGGTATATGAATATGCAGAACGTAATTTGGCACTTACCAATGAGGCTTTTAAATATATCTATAAAGAATATCGCGATGGTATTTTACTGTTTGACTTAACCGATAAAAACGTGTGGAGTAAAGCCGTGAGCGACACTTCAGGATTGCAAAAATTTTATGAGGAACACCGCAAGGAGCATCTATGGAAAGATAGAATTGAAGTGGCTATCTATGACTGTGCCGACAAAAAGACTGCGAAGCTAGCGTTAAAAATGGTTTCCAAAGGAATCGAATCGGACAGTATTCTTGCCGTGCTGAACAAAACCAATGCCCTAAATTTAACCGTAAAAAAAGGCAAATTTGAGCGTGGGGAGAACACCGCAGCCGACTCGCTAAAATGGGAGAAAGGAACGCAGAAAATATCTGACCTTAAGTTTGCAATTGTTCGAAGTGTAACTCCATCACAACCGAAGCTACTAAGTGAAGCCCGAGGAACTTTCACTTCCGAATATCAAAGTTTTTTAGAGAAAGAATGGATCCAAGAACTTCGTAAGAAATACCCTATCCAGGTGAATGAAGAGGCTGTAAAATCGATCATAAAATAATGCTTCGGCCAACAAAATGGATTATGGGGAAGCTTATGATGCTCCTGTTTATTCTATTGTTAGTGCAGTGTAAACAAGCTTCAAAATACAATCCATTCGAAAAAAAAGATACCCGTGGCAAAGTTATCGCAAAGGTTTATGATGTCGAATTGTTTGAAAGCGATTTAGCTTCCTTAAATTCGAAAGAGAAGAGCCGAGACGATAGTGTGGCCATGGCAAGAGAATTTGTAAACAATTGGGTCAAACAGCAATTATTACTCAAGAAAGCAAATTTAAACCTTACCGATGATCAAAAGAATGTACAAGCACAACTCGATGAATATCGAAATAGCTTAATCATCTACTTATATGAAAAGGAATTGGTAAGACAACGACTCGATACCTTGGTGAACGAAGATGAAATTCAAAAGTTTTACGATGAAAATAAAAATAACTTTGAGCAAAAAAGTAACATCGTGCAATTGAATTACGTAAAATACGAAAAGAAAAAACCTGCCATCGATAAAATAAGAATAGAAATGCAAAAAGCCAATATTGATAAGAATTATGATTTTATCGATTATTGCCAAAAAAATGCAGCCAATTATTTTTTCAAAAGCACGGTATGGCTTGAGTTTAACGACTTGCTCAAAGAGGTGCCAATCAAAACCTATGATCAAGAACAGTTTATACAAAACAATAAATACATAGAAGTATTTGATGATAATTATATTTACTTTGTGAAAATTTTAGACTTTAAGATTAAAAATAGCATCTCAGAGTTGCCCTTTGTAAGCAAATCCATTCGAACCACCATTCTCAACACTCGTAAAGTAAAATTAATGGATGAATTAGAACGAAAAATGATGGAAGACGCCCTGAATTCAAACGATATTAAAATAAATTGAACCCTATCTTGAAAATTAAAATAACCCATCTTTTACCTACTTTGTTCATGTTCATGGCGAGTCTGAACATGAATGCACAGCCCATTCTGGCCGATGAAATTATTGCAACGGTGGGCAACAAAATACTATTACATTCGGAAATGGAGTTGGAAATGGAACAGCAAAAGAAACAAGTCTCCATCAGCCAAAGTGCAGCATCACGTTGCGAAATTTTCAATCAACTGCTGATCAGGAAATTTATGCTTATGCGTGCCGACCTCGACAGTCTGGAAGTACAGGAAGATCGCATCGATGCCGAACTCAATAAACGAGTAAGCTATTTTGTTTCACTCTACGGAAGTGAGCGCAAAATGGAAGAGCAGATTGGAAAAACAGTCTCTCAATTGAAGAGCGAAAACAGAGAGAAAATCAGAGATGAACTATTGATTCAGCAACAGCGGGAAAAATTAGTGGGTAGCCTGAAAGTGGCACCCAATGAAGTCATGGCCTATTTCAATAAGTTCCCTAAAGATAGTTTGCCCAACTTTGACGCTGAAATTGAGATTGCACAGATGGTACGTAAACCCAAAGTGAGCACTGAAGAAAAAAGAATAGCCTTTGATAAGATTACCGATATCCGTAATCAAATACTTACGGGTACTAGTTTTCGGACGATGGCACTGCTCTATAGCGACGATAAAGGAAGTGCTCGTAATGGCGGCGAGATGGATGAATTTGCTCGAGGAGTGATGGTGCCACAATTTGAAGCCATGGCCTTTAAACTTCATTCCGACACCATCTCTTCGATTATCGAAACTGAGTTTGGCTATCATATTATGCAGTTGATTTATCGCAAAGGTGATCACGTTAAAGTACGTCATATCCTCATTCGACCGATTATGATTGCCGAAGACTACGAAGTTGCCCGACTTTTTTTAGATAGCATACGATCACTTATTCTGATTGACAGCGTTCATTTTGAAGATGCCTGTAAAAAGTATAGTGATGATGAGCGTTCCAGCTTTAATGGCGGCTATTACCTCGATCCCAATACCGGCAGTACAAAAATTGCTGTGAGTGAAATTGATAAAGAGACCTACGAATTAATATCTAAACTCAAAGCGGGTCAAATCACTGAACCCTTTCAAGTGAATCTTGAGGACGGGTCGATCGTGTACCGGATGCTTTACTTGAAAAGCGAATCACCTCCGCATGTGATGAATTTGAAAGATGATTATCAGAAAATCCAAGCAAAAGCACTCGAGGTGAAACAATATGAAGTACTTAAGAAATGGCTTGCCAAAGAAAAAAACAGAAGTTACTATAACGTAAAAGACAACTATAAAGATTGCTTGAACAACATTTATTAACCCATGAACGACGTAGAACGTGCACAAGATTTAGCTCAAAAGTTTAAAACACTTCAACAGGAAACCTCCAAGATCATTGTAGGTCAGACCGCTGTGGTGGAAGCCGTATTAACGGCCATTTTTTGCAATGGCCATTGCCTGCTTGTGGGTGTACCCGGCTTGGCCAAAACGCTTTTGGTACAAACCATCTCCAAGGTGCTCGATTTGAACTATAATCGTATTCAGTTTACACCTGATTTAATGCCCGGTGATATTATAGGAAGTGAAATCTTGGATGAGAATAGAAACTTTAAGTTCATCAAAGGAGCCTTATTTGCAAATATTGTACTGGCCGACGAAATAAATCGTACCCCTCCAAAAACACAAGCAGCCCTGTTGGAAGCGATGCAAGAACGTACCATTACGGTGAATGGCAAACAGTATATTTTACCCAATCCGTTTTTCGTTTTGGCTACTCAAAACCCTATTGAGCAAGAAGGAACCTACCCTTTGCCTGAAGCTCAATTAGACCGCTTCATGTTTAATATCATCCTCGACTACCCTTCTTTTGCTGAAGAAGTTGATATTGTTAAGAATACGACAGTTGACCGAGAAGTGAAGTTAAACAAGATACTTACCGCTGAAGATATTATTTCTTACCAGGCACTGGTGCGAAAAGTTACCGTGCCCGACAACGTCATTGAGTATGCCGTGAGGGTAGTGAATAAAACACGTAATGTAAGCGAATTTGCCAACGAAACATCTCGAAAATATGTAAGCTATGGCGCTGGCCCAAGAGCAAGCCAGTATTTGATCTTAGGCGCAAAATGTCATGCTCTTTTACGTGGCAAATATTCGCCTGACATCGAAGATGTTCAGGCCGCAGCCTATAATGTTTTACGCCATCGCATTATTAAAAATTACAAAGCAGAGGCTGAAGGCATGAGTGTTGAAACAATCATAAAAGCCTTACTTTAGTTCATTTTATCGTATGATTTATAGAAACGGAAAGGTTAAATATAAATCAACCCATTATATATCGATCATCATAAAGATAAATGCTACCTGCAATGCGTATAATATTCTTTGGAAATCCTGAATTTGCCGTAGCCTCATTAAAAAAACTACATCAAGCTGGCTTCGATATAATAGCCGTTGTAACGGGGCCTGATAAACCTGCCGGACGTGGATTGAAATTAAATTATTCTCCCGTGAAAGAATATGCATTACAAAATGGCCTCCCCATTCTTCAACCGGAGAAACTTAAATCACCTGAGTTTATTGAAACTTTAGAGGCGCTCAAGCCTGATTTAGGTATTGTCATTGCCTTTCGCATGCTTCCTAAAATAGTATGGAGTTTGCCAAAACTGGGAACCGTGAATTTACACTCTTCGCTACTGCCTCAATATCGAGGAGCTGCTCCCATCAATTGGGCCATCATCAATGGTGAGGAAGAAACAGGATTAACAACTTTTTTCTTGAAACACGAGATCGACACCGGAAATATAATATTCAATGAAAAAGTTTCCATCGATGAAAATGAAAATGCTGGAGAGCTGCACGATCGGATGAAAGAAATTGGAGCCACACTAATACTAAAAACAGTGCAAGCCATTGAGCTCAACAGCTACCCCGAAACTCCCCAACCATCGTATACTGAGCTGCAAAATGCGCCTAAAATATTTAAGTCAGATTGTATCCTGGATTTTTCTAAGAGTGCCGATGAAGTTTACAACAAAATTAGAGGTCTGAGCCCCTACCCTGCTGCCTTTACCTATGTTGCCAACAAAGTTTTGAAAATTTATGCCACCACCAAAGAAGTTGAATCGCATACGTTGGTGCCTGGTACCTTTAAGAAAGAAAAAAACAAATTAAAAGTGGCCGTTGCCAATGGCTACCTCAATATATTAGATTTGCAAATAGAAGGTAAAAAACGAATGGGGATTGTGGAATTTTTAAATGGGAACAGCGATTTGTTTTAGATTCCGAATCAAGAGCAAGTCTTTCGGTGCATTGCAATCAAATTAGATTCATAGGGCTATTTAATCATTCTCTCTCGCTTCACTAAATAGGGTGTAAGCACCTGATTAAAACCTCTTGAAATGTCAGCTTCAACAAAATCAATTCGATACTGAGCACACTTGTTTTGTAAGGCTACAGTATAATCAATTACCGCTTTTTGATACGCTTCCTTCACTGCATTACTATGTACCTTAACATGCTGACCAGTTTCCATATCAATAAATTCATAAGGTCGGCTCTCAAAATCGAAATCAATCTCCTTGCCTTTATCGACGACATGAAATAAAATCACTTCATGCTTATTATACCGAAGATGCTGTAAGGCATCGAAAATGTTATCCTCATCATCTTTGCTATTCATCATATCACTAAAGATAACGACCATGCTTCGTTTATGTATATTCTCAGCAATTTGATGCAGTGCCACTGCGACATTAGTCGTCTTAATTTCTTTGGGTTTAATGAGTAGCTCCTCCAACTGTTGCCAGAGTAATTTTTGCTGTACGGTGCTGCTTTTCGGATTGATATGATATTTTACCTCCTCATTAAAAATGGATAATCCGAAGGCGTCACGTTGTTTTTTTAAGAGATGTACTATCGCTGCTGCTGCATACACCGAAAACTTCATCTTATTATTGATCCCTTCCGGAAAATACATAGAGGATGAATTGTCGATAAGTATCTGGCAGCGAAGGTTTGTTTCCTCTTCAAATCGTTTCACATAAAGCTTATCTGTTCTACCGTATAATTTCCAATCGATATAGCGTGTGCTCTCTCCGGTATTATATATTCTGTGCTCAGCAAACTCGACACTGAAACCATGAAATGGACTCTTGTGTAGCCCAGTGATAAACCCTTCCACTACCTGCTTGGCAATAATGTCGAGGTTGCCATAGGCTTCTATCTCTTGTTGGTTGATGGGCATAAAATATTTTTATCGTTTCACAATACAGTAAATGTGTAATGGATTTGATGATGCTTCACATCATCCCGCATTCATCATGGCAATTTGTTGTGCTACATTTTGTGCTATCTGTTGCAAAGCAATGGCATCCGGACCTGTACCCAAGACGACTGGATTACCAGCATCGCCACCTTCTTGGATACTTTGATAAATAGGCACTTCTCCTAAAAAAGGAAGTTTAAATTCTTCAGCAATTTTTTTGCCCCCGTCTTTACCAAAAATATAATACTTGTTCTCAGGCAATTCGGCAGGTATAAAATAGGCCATGTTTTCTACGACTCCAAGAAGAGGAATATTGATGCCCTGCATGGCAAACATACCAATGGCTTTACGGCAATCGTTTAAACTCACTTCTTGAGGCGTAGTTACCATGACCACACCACTAATATTCGCCGCTTGAGCAATCGTAATATGAACATCTCCGGTACCTGGAGGCAAATCGAGGATAAGGTAGTCAAGTTCGCCCCATCTTACGTCATTCACAAATTGGCGAATCGCATTCGACACCATAGGGCCACGCCATACGACCGGTTGCATTTTATCGACCAAAAACCCTACAGATAAAATTTTTATTCCAAATTTTTCCAAGGGAATCATATAATTCTTACCCTCGAAATCTTCTAAAAGTGGTTTCTCCTCTTCCATTCCTAACATCAATGGGATAGAAGGACCATAAATATCTCCATCGAGTAATCCCACCTTAGCACCAAGTTGAGCCAACCCTAAGGCAAGGTTCACTGCTATCGTCGACTTGCCTACACCGCCTTTACCAGAAGCCACGGCAATAATGTTTTTGACACCCGGAAGTACGTTATTCTTATCTCTTAGAGAAGTTACCTCACTGCTCATGGTGATATTCACTTCAGCCTCCTTATCCACCAAAAATTTTACTGCATTTTCACTCGCACGATGAATCATTTCTTTCATCGGACATGCCGGGGTGGTAAGCACAATTGTGAAGGAAACTTTCTTTCCTTCAATTTCGATATTGCGAACCATTCCTAAAGTCACGATATCCTTTTTTAAATCAGGATCTTCAACGTTCATCAGGGCTTTTAATATATCTTTTTCAGTCATTGTATGGGGGCGTTAATTATTGGTTAATTAGAATTTAGAATTTCTTATTTGAGATCAATTTATGAATAGCAAAACCAATCAATAGTTTTATTATTTGAACATTGGCATATTTTTGAGACTCCGTCCCATGCCCTGAAATTTATTCATCGTCTTCATCATTTTACGCATTTCTTCAAATTGTTTGATGAGGTCGTTTACTTCTTGAATGGTTCGCCCACTGCCTTTGGCTACACGCTGCCTTCGCGAACCTGTAAAGGTATCTGGGTGTTTTCTTTCTTCTGCGGTCATACTTGTAATAATCGCTTCAATTCCTTTGAAAGAATTCTCGTCGATATCAACGTCTTTAATGGCTTTACCAACGCCTGGAATCATACCCATAAGATCTTTAATATTACCCATTTTTTTAATCTGCCCGAGTTGTGATAAAAAGTCGTCGAAATTAAACTCGTTCTTACTTATTTTTTTAGCCAACCGTGAGGCTTCTTCTTGGTCGAAATTCTCTTGTGCCTTCTCTACCAAACTCACGATATCACCCATGCCCAAAATACGAGAGGCCATCCGATCAGGATAAAACACATCAATAGCATCGAGCTTTTCACCGGTTCCTACAAATTTAATGGGTTTTTGAACCACACTCATGATAGAGAGTGCTGCTCCACCTCTTGTATCACCATCTAATTTGGTTAAGATAACACCATCAAAATTTAAGCGTTCGTTAAATGTTTTCGCCGTGTTTACAGCATCTTGACCCGTCATCGAATCGACCACAAACAAAATTTCATGTGGATTGATGGCCGCCTTGATGCGCGCAATCTCATTCATCATTTGTTCGTCGACCGCTAAACGTCCTGCGGTATCAATAATAATTACATCATGAACACCCAATTGTTTTGCCTCTTTTAAGGCATTTAACGCAATTTGAACCGCATCCTTATTATCTGGTTCTGCATATACTTTTACGCCAATCTGCTCGCCTAAAACTTTTAATTGGTCAATCGCTGCCGGGCGATAAATGTCGCATGCTACTAATAAGGGGTTTTTGCCTCGTTTTTCTTTTAGAAACTTGGCTAATTTCCCAGAGAACGTGGTCTTACCACTTCCTTGTAGTCCACTCATCAAGATTACCGTCGGACTGCCCTTGATATTGATATCGCGTGCCTGTCCACCCATCAATTCGGTAAGTTGATCCTGCATAATTTTCACCATCAACTGCCCAGGTGAAACCGAGGTTAATACGTTCTGCCCCAAAGCTTCCAGCTTCACTTTGTCGGTAAAATCCTTCGCTATCTTATAGTTTACATCAGCATCCAAGAGCGCACGTCGAATTTCTTTAACTGTTTCTGCAACATTTATTTCTGTAATCCTGCCCTGACCTTTTAATACTTTAAAAGCTCTATCGAGTTTACTACTTAGATTGTCAAACATAAAACTAAATTGATTTTTTTGAATTGCAAATTTACTGATTTAATCCTTTTAGAACAAAGGAGAAATATCAGAACCAAATCGTTTTGAAAATTTCATAATAAGTATAAAATAGCTAAAAAAGAATATTTTTATTCACGGTCTTATACACATCTTTGTGACCGAAATTACCATGTTTAAAAAACATCCATATACACTACTCCTTTTACTGGTTTTCGCCTGTAAATCTTATCATACCACACAAGTTCAGTGGACTCAATACCACTTCGAAGAAAAACAGTCTCATCTTACTCCCGACACTTCGATTCAAACTATTATTTCACCTTATAAAAACGCCATTGATTCGCAAATGAATGTAGTTGTTGGAACGAATGCTGTAGCACTATCGAGTAAAAAACCGGAAGGGAGCCTCGGTGATTTTTTCGCAGATGCCATTCGTGAACAAACGGCTGTAATCTTCAATAAAAACATTGAAATTGCTTTCTTTAATAGTGGTGGCTTACGCATACAAGGGATCGCTAAAGGTGATATTAAAGCAACCACTCTTTATGAACTCATGCCTTTCGAAAATGAGATTGTGGTGATGGAAATCGATGGTGCTATATTACTTAAAATATTAGAATACAGTGCCAAACGTGGAGGGGATCCGATTTCGGGAGTACGTTATACCATTCATAACGACAAACCCATTAACATCAGCATAAATGATGCTCCACTCGACTTAACCAGAAAATATACCTATGCCACCAACGACTATTTAGCCAATGGCGGAGATAACATGAATTTTCTCAAAGAAATTCCCAAGGAAATTAAAAATATAAAATTACGTGATATGCTTTTTGCTTATTTCAAAGCCCATCCAGAACCTTTAAACATGACTACCGATGGGCGAGTACAATTACAAAAGTAGACGTAAATTCTTACGTGATGTAGCCGGAACCACTGCTTTCCTGGCATGCTATAGCTTTCCCAAAGAATTGCTAGCGAATTCAAATGAATACGTAAAAATCACAGTTCTACATACCAACGATTGGCACAGTAGAATAGAGCCATTCCCTGAAGATGGAGGAAAGTTTTCAGGGATGGGCGGAGCTGTATACAGAGCCCGAATTATTAGCGATATACGTAAGGTAGAAAAAAATGTCTTGTTGCTTGATGATGGCGACGTATTTCAGGGCACCCCTTATTTTAATTTCTTTGGAGGTGAACTCGAGTATAAGTTAATGAGTAAAATGGGATATGATGCTTCGACCTTAGGAAATCATGATTTTGATGCTGGGCTCGCTGGATTAAACAAACAATTACCCCATGCGAGTTTCCCTATCTTAAACGCTAATTATAACTTTGATAACACTTTACTCAAGGATAAAATTTTACCCTACAAAGTTTTCATAAGAGAGGGTATACGAATTGGAGTTTTTGGAATTGGGATTAAATTAGAGGGTCTGGTGCCGGCCAATATGTATGGAGAGGTAAGGCATAACGACCCTATTGAAACCGCTAAGAAGATATCAAAACACCTAAAAGAAGAAGAGTCTTGCGATCTCATTATTTGTCTTTCCCATTTGGGTTACAAATACAAAGACAGCACCGTGAGCGATATAATACTCGCTCAACAAACGGAAGACATTGACTTTATTATTGGAGGGCATACACACACCTTTATGGATGCGCCAGAGCGTGTCAAAAATAATGCCAATAAAGAAGTTCTTATTTATCAGGTGGGATGGGCAGGCATCAATTTAGGCCGGGTTGACTTCTATCTTGAAAAGGCTTCAAAGCGAAAATGGTCAAAGCACCATACTGTTGTTATTACTAAGAAACCAAATTAATTTAAATAAA
>CAIUDH010000025.1 GCA_903897855.1 uncultured Bacteroidota bacterium
AGGTTGCTTTTTCCGCTATAAAACTAACGACTGAATATTTTAGGGGGAGCGCATTGATAGCTTCGACGCAATTTTTTACCGGTGTTTTATCGAAGTTATTATTTCTTTCTACCGGTGCGAAATACCAATTATTGCCCAAAGCAGGGGAAGGGGTTAATGCAAAGAGAAGAAGAATAATTCCAATCATCTTTGAGTATGATAAGGTCTTTTCAGGATTCTTTAAAAAAAGTATAGGGAAGAGTAGAAATGTTAAAAAAACAGGAAGCATAATATAATTATACCTTGGATAGAAGAGCATATTGGTAATCAAACAAGGAACCCCAAGGAAGCACGAAAACAAGAACCAGCGAGCATTTTCTTTTATCTTTAGGACAAGGTCCTTGTTTTTCCGATGGGCCTTCCATGTGAGTACCAGAAGAATTAAAGTAAAAATCATACCTTCTATAAAAGTGAAACTTCTTCGAGTGGCTGGGAGTAGTATATTAAAATGAGTGAGTCCTAATTTGATGTAATTTTCGCCCATCCCTCTTATATTCCAAAGTATGTTTTTAAAGAATAGGGAGGGGTTGCTCTCGAAGGCTTGTCCAATGGTAGTGGCATTGCCAAATGCTTGCTTAAAAAGTAAGCTATTGTTTTGATCGGGGTCGAGGTTGGAGTTCGTCCACTTTACCCAATTTACAGGAAAATTCGATTGAAAAGTATAGAAACTTCTATTTTGATGAGCAAACATTAAACGTGAGAGATAGAAGGTACTCAGGAGAATCGTGATTACGATGATTAGCTTTTTAATTTTTATTAAATTGCTTTTTAGAATTAGAAAAACATATACGGATATGGCAAGCCAAAATGCCATAAATAACTCTGGCCTTATAAAGGCACTCATTAATATGGCCATCGCTGCCAGTAGCCAGAAATGAATTTTATGATGCAAACGATACCCACAAACCAAAACCACAAGCATTAGAAATAAAGCAGTATGGTTTCCTTTATGAAAGATATATAAGTTGCCAAACGAAAGAAGATAAAGAAAGGCTGAAGTAAAGCTGACCGCTGGGGAGATTCCAATGATCCGCAATAAGATATAAAGTAGAAAAGGAATACCTATCGTGAGGAGTCTTAGATGTGCATAGTAAAGCATAATCTTATCGGGGATAAGTAAGGAGCCTATATAATACCAAATATTGTATAAACTACCCCAATAAACCGGTTTTACGCCTTTCAATGGTATGTCTAAACCATCTTGAAGGTAAGCGCCTTCATCGCTAATAGGGTAGTCAATTATTTGAGGAAGATGGTGTGTAAATTTGAGGCCACAAAGTAACAATGCAGATAACCATACTACATCGGTGCCATAGCGGTGCCAAAATTTAGTGAGCATTTAGAGTATAATATTTTTATCGCGAAGGTTTAAAAGTAAAGTATTGATTATGATTCCTAGTACACCAAAGCAAATCAACTGAAAACCAAGCATGAAAAAGAATGAGCCCATAAGCACCCTGCTCCAGCTTACCTGAATGTGTGCCGTTTGAAAAAGCTGTATTAAAGGGGTATAAAAAAACGAACCAGCTACAATCAAACTGAGGAGTCCGGAAAGCAAACCATGATTAATGACAACATCTTCTATTTTGTTTAAAAGGCCTTTATTGACGAGTTCTCGGTAGTGAAGCAAATCTAAAAAGCGTTGTGCCACAAACCCAATTCCCAAAAGCAACACCCCTATATTACCTAAAAGAACAATCGTAAGTAAACGGTAAATCATCTCATTACTTACCCGCTGTAAAACGAAATAATTTTGTAATGGAGCGATCACTAAAAGCAGCGCAGCCAGTAGGGAAAAGCTACCCACCACATTAAATGCTCGTTTGGGTTTATAGGTTATTGCAGCCTCTAGGATGGCTCGCAAAAACCTTATACCATCACGTATTACTTTTAGTTTTGATTCGCCCATCCGCTCTTTATAAGGCATGGGTATTTCTTCTATAATGATTCGTTTATTGAACAAGGCCTTGCTACTCATGGCAGGGGTAAAATGCAAGCCATCAGGCAATGGATAAAGACTTTCAATGGAATCACGCTTCATGATACGCATGCCACTGGCACTGTCCTTAATTTTTGTTCCTGCCCATAAATTGATTAAAGTGGCAAAAGCAATATTGCCTATTCTACGTAATTTAGGCATCTCACTACCGGCCCCCAACCTTGACCCTAATACAATATCAGCATTGGTTTCTTGTTGTTTCTTTAGTAATGAAATGAAAAACAATGGATCACAGGTGCCATCGGCATCCAGAAAACTCACGAAGGCGTCGGTGGTTTGGGCAAAGCCTACTTTTAATGCCGCACCATAACCTCTGTTTTTTTCAAATGAAATTAATTTTATATCCTCGTACTTCGAGGCCAATTCAAGCGTTCGGTCAAGGCTTCCATCGTTTACAACAACGATGGTTATGGCTTCAATAAAAGTTTGATTGACGATTTCGGGCACAGCGGCCTGGGTACGTTCAATAATAGAACAGATGGCTTCTTCTTCATTATAGGCAGGTATTACTATGGTGAGTTTCATTCAGCGACTTACATTTTGTTGGTATATATTTTCCAATAGTAACGAAAAACACTTTGCACGATCCATCGAAAATGTTTATTGAAAACATATTTGCTTTGGCGTTGTCCGAAATGTTTAATGGCAAAAGTAGGATAATATTTTTTCCCGATCTTTAATTTTTCACATCGATAGCAAATATCGGTATCTTCGATATACATGAAATAGCCTTCATCAAAGCCGTTAAGCTTTTGAAAAGCTTTCGAATCAAATACCATAAAGGCGCCACTGCACCAGTCGAAGCTTACTTCTTCATGGCGTTGGGAACCATAATACCAATAATCGAAATTGAGAATCTTGAGGAAAGAACCCATCCATATCACGGGATTGAAAAAACGTCGAATATTATTATTTTTAAGGCCCCCCGGAATTTCTGTACGGCAAGTAAGCAAATGGTTCTGCCAGTTGATATTGTCGACAAAAGTATTGAAAGCACTAAAGTCAAATTCTACGTCGGGATTACAAACGACAAACATGTCTGATTTTTGTGCATATGCTTGAAATATAATATTGTTATTCTTCCCATAACCGAAGGTTTCTTGGTTGGTATGATAGATTAAATTGGGCAGCCCCAACGAATTTATCTCCTCTTCAAATATTTTCTGTTTTAACAGGTCGGTAATCACCACCGTGATGTTTTTAGGGATTAATCCTGCATTGAATTTAAGCAGTTCAGAAACAAAATGATTATGACCGAATGAAACGATCGATATGGTGATTGAAATGGGATGCATTATTGTAGTGTTCGTTTATAAACATCAAGGTAAGCATCAGCCATTACCGGTGCGGTATATTTTTCTTGTAATTTCGTATAGGCGTGTGTTCCAAATTTTTCAGGTGCCAGCTCAAGTTTTCTAACTGCTTTGCAAAATGAACGCACATCGTCTAGTTTAAAAAAAGCCACTTCATCTTCGGTAAACAGCTCCCTGAATACTTCTATATCACTGCACACAATGGCACATTTTCGGAGAGCAGCTTCGGCCATACTCAACCCAAATCCTTCACTTCGTGAAGGGAATGCAAAAATATCAAACTGAGAATAAAAGGCGGCACTATTTTTTTTGAAGCCGGTAAATTTACAGCGATCGAGAACGCCTGCTTTGAGCGCGTATTTTTGTAAGTTCTTTAAAGAACGCCCCGACCCGATAGCGACCCAAAAATAGTTTTTGTTTTGCTCCAAGAATGGAATCATGATCTCAAGTCCTTTAAGCGGGGTTAGTGATGAGGTGCTGCCAATCACTTTATATTTCTTTTTTATTGCCACCAACTCTTGCTGGTCATCGCTACCAAGCGGTTCATGAATAGCGTGGCACTCGATGCCGTTATTCACCACGTAAATTTTTTTTGTTGGAATATGCGATTGATAAAAGCGCATCATACTTTGGGTAAGGCAAACTAGTGCATCATGTTTGGCTAAGGCGCGGTACCAAATACTGGTTGCAATAAAATTGATGGGGAAACGATAGGTATTATAAATATCCTGGCGAATATAGCTGTGAATGGTTGTGATGGTTTTACATTTTATTTGATTTCGAAACCTCATGACATACATATTTGGTTTAAACAGATGGGTATGCAATAAGTCAAAACTCTCAAAAGTGAAAGGGACAGAAAAATCCAATTGATGAACAGGTACTCCCATTTCAATTTCTATCTCGCCTTTAAAATAGAAAACCTCAATGGAGTCGTACTCTTTTTTGAGGTGCTTTATAATGCTGGCCACAATTATCATGGGAGCTGTTTTAGCCAGTGAGGGGAGTAGAAAAGCGATGCGCAAAACTTAATTTTTGTGTAAAAATAAACAAAAATAATTTTAAATATTTTTTCGAAATAGACGTTGCAGAAAGGAAGGCATAATTTTTTTTACTCCGTATTTCACGTGATGCATTAGTTTAATTCTCTGCATTCGTTTTTTTATTTGTTCAGGATTGTAAAACAGCTGCAGTACAGCTTCTGTTTCCTTGAAAGCCTGTAATCGGTTCAAATCGCTTAACCCGGCGCACGAACGAATGGATATAACTTGCGGGAAATAGTGAAATTTTAATCCATGATGCCAGCATTGTTCACAAAATTTCAAGTCGGCACTAATGGTTAGCGTAGTGTCGAAAGGGAATAAGTGTAATGATGAGGTACGTGCAAAAACGCTTTGGTGTGAAAGTACCATTTGGTGTGGCGCTTGTGGGAATGTTGCTTTGATGAGCCGGCGTCCATTTTTAAGATAGTCGGCCACATAGTCGCCATAAATTATATCAAAACGTGAGGTGTCTTTTTCAAAAATTTCTTGCACTGTGTTGTTCGAGTAAAAGGTATCTCCACAATGCATAAAATTTACCCAATCTCCCGACACTAGTTTAGTGGCTTTATTCATGGCATCGTAGATTCCAGAATCTTTTTCGGAAATATAATGAGCGATACGGTCTTTGTACTTTTCGATGATGTCTGTGGTTCCATCATGGCTCCCTCCATCCATAACGATATACTCAATATTTGGATATCCTTGGTCCAGAATATTGAGTATGGTTTTTTCTATTTCTTTTACGCCGTTATAAACAACGGTGATGATACTTACCTTAACTGACATTATACTACTATCTTCAGTACATTAAATCTAGACCAAGACGTTCCATCAAATTTTTAATTTGGGAGTTCTGTTCCAACATAAATTCGAGTTTATCGCGGCCGGTAAAAATTTTCTGATCTTCCTGATGTATTTTATCACCTTGGATTAACGAGAGGGAGATGTGTTGCAAGCTTGTTTTTTTAACAAAAGCTAAAATATCTAACTTGTAATTAATTATTTCATCGTGCTGAAAATAGTCGGATGGAATAACGATTTTTAATTCTGATTTTTCATCATCCCAGCTGCAGTGGCTTCGGGACAATATAAAATGAGCTGCATTTTTTCCGTTATCACTGAGGTGTTTTAGGAAGAGGGAGAATATTTCTTTGGCTTTTTCTGGTGTTAAGATACTCGGCTCATGAACCTCCATGATTATATTTTCGTTCTCTTCGTTCTTTACAGGAGTGATGCTTTCCTTTATACCACTCCACGATCCCAATTTCAAACTTCCACTTGCTCCTGGTTTGGGCAAAGTGTCGGAACTTGGCATCACTGTAATGATGGGAGGCGGGGCAGGTGCTTGCTCTTCCTCTAAGGTTGGAACAATGAGGTTAACCTTATGGTCAGCTATTTTTTTTTTATCCGCATCCTCTGTTTTAGGTGCGCTTAAATAAGCCATACGCATGAGTGCGAGTTCTACATGGAGCCGCTGGTTTCGAGCTTGTTTATAATTGGTGTCACAGTCGTTGAGAATGCCTAGATATCGTAAAAGCAGAATTCCGGAAAAGCCTTCCGCCTGACTTTTATACTTGGCCCCAACCACTTCAACCACTTCAAGCAAGGTTATGGTGCTAGCATCCTTGCACACCATTAAATTACGTATATGTTCGCTTAGCCCTACAACAAATTGATGTCCATCGAAACCTTTAGTCATCACATCATGATAAAGTAATAGGGTATCTGAGATACTAAAGTGAGCGATGGCATCCATCATCTTAAAATAGTAATCATAGTCGAGGATATTCAGATTCTCGATGACATTCTGATAGGTGATATTTTGGTTGGTAAAAGAAGAGGTTTGGTCGAAAATTGAAAGCGCGTCACGTAAAGCACCATCTGCTTTTTGAGCGATAATATGAAGGCCTTGCTCATCATAGCTTATACCCTCCTTCGAAGCAATGTATTTTAAGTGTGTCGCAATATCGGCAACACGAATCCTTTTAAAATCGAAGATCTGACAACGTGATAAAATAGTCGGAATTATTTTATGTTTCTCGGTAGTAGCAAGGATAAAAATGGCGTAAGGAGGTGGTTCTTCAAGTGTTTTCAGAAAAGCATTGAAGGCATTCGCGCTTAGCATATGAACCTCATCAATAATATATACTTTGTATTTGCTACCTTGAGGTGGAATACGCACCTGATCGACAAGGGCCCTAATATCGTCGACACTGCTATTACTGGCAGCATCCATTTCGTAAATATTAAAGGAGGTGTTATTATTGAAGGTGGTGCAACTATCGCATTCGTTACAGGGCTCACAATCGGCAGTACGTTGGGTGCAGTTGATTGTTTTTGCCAAGATGCGCGCACAGGTTGTTTTGCCCACACCACGAGGTCCGCAAAACAAGAATGCCTGTGCCAATTGATTATTGGTAATGGCGTTTTTTAAGGTCGTGGTAATATGTTCCTGACCCACTACAGTGTCAAAAGTAGCAGGCCGGTATTTACGTGCAGAAACAACAAAGTGATTTTCCATGAAAAGATGTGGCAATTTAGGAAAAGAGTGGAGAATGCAATGCAGTTGTGGATTAAAAGTGAAGACTTTTTTACAGGACCGGATAACCACTCACGCACAATCAATACAAGGCTTTCGTATCTTGGATATACGATTCTGACAGCCTATAAATAATGGCTAAGGGCTAGATTCTTGTGAAGTGGGTATAAAAAGGGAAGTTAAGCCCTTTTGGATACCTTCTTTATTTGCACTTATAAACCGACACTACGTAAGTCACTGATTGCTTTTCCGTAAACAAAGATATTATCGCCGAATAATTCTTTTTGAATCTTTTCAATGGTGAAACAATTGCCATTTACGGTGGCTACCTCCGATTCATAAGATTCGTTTTTTTCGTTGTAAATCTTAATCTTGTCACCAGGTCTAAGATCATCAAGTTTATCTACAGTAATAATAGCATCGTTTTCGGTATAAGTGATGGAGGATGCTTTTTTATAAATATTAGGGATATACCGTGTGCCTTTAATTTCCGATTCTTTAGCAGTGGTTTCGTTTTGTTCCCTTTCGGATGAATTTAGCGCAGAGGCCTTCAAACTGCTAATCTGAAGGTTTTGTTCTTCTATCAGTAGCATCATTTGATCGATAGCTAAATGCAATTCGGCGATTTCATTACGCATGGTTACGTTTTGGTTTTGTTGCGCCTCTGCTTGTTTCGTTAACTTTGTAATGGCACTGTAATTCATCACGCTTAATGCGTCGTAATCCACCGTCTTAAAATCATGAACTTCTTTACCATACACCAATACTTTTTCTCCGAACTTGTTGTGAGGAAGACCTTCGATGGTGAAATAATCGCCCCTTACACATAATACTATAGCATCATATGATTCTCTCTTTTCGTTGTACAGCCTTATTTTATCTCCAGGTTTAATACCGTCCAGTTTCAGCACGGTAATGGTTGCTGTATTGCCTTCATATTGTATCGCGTTAGAATATTGAGAGATGTTCGGAATAAAAGCCGTATTGATTGTGGTTGACTCGGGCAGCATTTGTTGTGCTGATGCGTAAAAGCCTAAGAATAGTGCCATGGAAAGCATCGCCTGTTTTACAAAATAGAGGAGCGCTCTCGATTTCTCTTTTTGTACGTCATTGAAATCGTTTTTGTCAGCCTCTAGCTGAAGTGGCGAAAATAGCATTTTCGAAATTTTAAGGTGGGTTTGTTTTGATTTTAAACGAGCAAAAAATCGTTGATTTTTTGGCGTAGAATTGTATGTTGTCATAGTTATTTTTATATCACTTTTTGTTGATACAAGGCGAATATATAAAGGAAATATATTTGCATCCAAATAAAAATTAAAAAAAATGAAATAAATTTTTCGACTGTTTGGTATATGCTACAAAGGGCTATGAGGTCTGTAGATATTGATTTATTTAATTTTTTGCGAGTTGATTTATGATCATAATTTTCCAATTTATTGTACAATTCTAGTCACTTTACCGACACCTATTCCTTATCGGGCCTTAAATGAAACACAGGCTATAGAGGCGCATTTTTCTTCACTCCAACAGGGCCAATGTTTTTTATTTTATTTTCATCATTTCTAAGTATATAAGCACGGCAAAAATTTTTTAATTGCAATCAATTTTACTTCAAATTAAAATACGCTAGTGAAACTGAAACAATAATATCTTTGAGTTTATGATCATGGCCAAAACATTTTTATTGATTCGTATTTGAAATTAAAAAATAAGAGTGAAGGACAGCCCCCATTCTAATATTCTTTTTACACCCTCGAAAAACACACACATCGTTGTAGTATATAGTAGTTTAAATTTCTCTGCCCACGGTGCTTACAAGACACTGCACTATCGAGGCGAAAAAGCGATGCGTAATTCAGATACAAGAAACGCTATTAATGATATTATTAGGGATACTCTAACTCACGGAGTCGAGTCAATTTAAGCGAAATTCATCGTTAGGCTTGCCTATTATTGGGTGTGAAATGGCGATTAAGGTGGTGAACATGCCACTCCAACAAGGATAAATATTAACAATATAGGAATAAATGTAGCTGGAATTACACACCACGGCATGGATGACCTATCTAAGCCGGCATGGGCCGCATTGATCGAATCATGAAGTCCTGTAAAAACGCTAGAACTCAATGTTAATATGGTTTTTGCTAGTTAGCGCAAGAGTGGCGACAGGTTAAAAACGGTGTCAATCTGGACCACCTCCACCCTGTCGCAGCACTCTACTTTATAGGCTTAGGGCATACTCTAGGCAAATTTGTGAAAAAATAAAGCATAAAATAAACAACAAATCACTTGCTATGTAACTTTTTTTAGTGTAGAATTGCATTATAATTTATAATTAACTCTCTTAAACTTCTAAATTTAAAATGAACAAATCTGAATTTATCGACGCAATCGCTGCTGAGTCAGGAATGACAAAAGCAGATTCTGGAAAAGCATTAGATGCATTTACCAAAGTGGCAACCAAAACATTGAAAAAAGGTGACAAAATCACTTTAGTAGGTTTTGGTACATTCTCTATTTCTAAGCGTGCTGCACGTAAAGGAAGAAATCCTCAAACAGGAAAAGCGATCCAAATTAAAGCTAAAAAAGTAGCTAAATTTAAAGCAGGCGCCGATTTGGCAACAGCTGTAAACAAGTAATTTTTACCTGTTTATGAAATAGCCTCGGGAGAAGACTCTGAGGCTATTTTTATTTAAAGGAATCTTAGCCGAAGAGAGACACGATAAATTAATTAATGTTTTAAGAGCAAATGCAGTTTAAAGAAGTTGTCGGACAGCAGGTCATTAAGAAGAATTTAATCCAGGGTGTAAAAAGTGGACGGATTAGTCACGCACAACTTTTTTGTGGGATGGAAGGCGTGGGCTCACTCGCCCTAGCAGTAGCTTACGCGCAGTATTTGAACTGTGAAAATCCAAGCGATGAAGATAGTTGTGGGGTTTGCAATGCCTGCAATAAATATCAGAAATTGATTCACCCCGATTTGCATTTTTCCTATCCAACCATTGGAGCGAATATGCTTAGTGCAAATTTTATTGACGAATGGCGAACTGTTTTCATGGCGAATCCATACATCAATGCGTCTCAGTGGCTACAACATATTGGAACGGAAAATAAGCAAGGCAATATTACGGCAGCCGAAACACATGAAATCATACGAAAGCTGTCCTTAAAAATGTTTGAAGGCCCTTACAAGGTTTTAATCATGTGGATGCCTGAGTTTTTGGGAAAGGAAGGGAATGTACTTTTAAAATTAATTGAAGAACCTACCGACAATACCATACTCTTGTTGGTTACAGAAGATCGTGATAAAATTTTAAGTACGATTCAAAGTCGTACCCAGATTGTGCAACTCAATATGCTTAGTGAAGAGGAAATTTATGAGGTGTTGCAATCCAAGTATAATTTGCCTGAAGAACAAGCAGCGACGATCTCTAAAATCTCTGATGGAAATCTAAGTGCTGCCATTGCCTTAATGGGTGAAGTAGATAATAATTTTCATGAAATTTTCAGAGATTGGATGTTGGCCTGTGTAAAAAACCAGATGGGCGACGTGTTGATGAAAGTAGAAGAGATGAATTCATTGGGGCGGATGCAACTTAAAAACCTACTTAGTTATGGGTTATATGTGATGCGTGCCTGTATACTTTATAATCATGGTGTTTATGATCGGCTCATTGCCAATTCCTCCGATAAGGATTTCATCAGCAAATTCAGTCGGTTTATCAATCCCAAAAACGTCCATGGCTTTGCTCAGGAGTTCAGCGATGCCATCTTTCATATCGAACGTAATGCGAATCCGAAGATTACATTATTAAACTTATCTTTGCAGGTAGAGAAACTTTTTAAAATACAGGCGTCCTGATTATTTTAAAGGTTCAGGAAGCAAAGCCGATGATCAAACGCTTCGAGTTTAATGAAAGAGAGTATTAGCTAATTGTCAATTTAAAATTAAAATGGTGGAAGTAGCAGAGAAGAAAAAAGAAAAATTTACAGGTTGCAGTACCTGTGGCACCTCAGGGTGTAATAAATTAAACGTTTACGACTGGCTAGGCAACATGCAAATGCCGCCGGGGTATAAACCGTTGAATATTGTAGAAGTGCGTTTTAAAGGCAGCAGAAAGCTTTTTTACCGTAATGTAAATAACCTCGAGTTAATTATTGGCGATTATGTTGTTGTTGAAACAGGCACTGGTGGTCACGATGTAGGTATGATATCGCTCACCGGCGACCTCGTGCGACTTCAGCTCAAAAAATACTTTCTAAAAGAAGATAGTGAGGAGATAAAGAAAATTTATCGCAAAGCGAATGATATAGATCAGAAGAAATTTCAGGAATCGCAACAACGGGAAGCACCGGTTTTGCAACGGGCACGCACGTTAGCTTTGGAGCAAGGATTGAAAATGAAATTGAGTGATATTGAGTTTCAGGGCGATAATAGCAAAGCGGTATTCTTTTATACCGCAGAAGACCGGGTAGATTTTAGGGCGCTTATAAAAGCCTATGCCGATGAGTTTCGAATTCGAATTGAGATGCGTCAAATTGGTTATCGTCAGGAGGCGGCTCGTTTAGGAGGTATTGGTAGTTGTGGCAGGGAGCTCTGTTGCAGCACCTGGCTTACCGATTTTAAGTTGGTGAGTGTGAATGCAGCCCGTTATCAAAATCTTTCCATAAACCCCCTGAAACTTGCCGGCCAATGCGGTAAAATGAAATGCTGCTTAAATTATGAGCTTGATACCTATGTTGAAGCTCTCAGCGAATTTCCTGAAACCTCCAGCGAGCGTATCCGTCTTCGTTTTGAATCGGTTACCTTACGTTGGGTAAAAACAGATATTTTAAAACGTCTGATGTGGTTTGTGGCGGAGCCTAGAAACTCTGAAGATATAGCGAGTCCGGCCTGGCTGAAATTTACCTTAGAAAAAGTTAAAGAGGTCATTGCTTTAAATGGGCAAGGTACCAAACCTACTGATCCCGATGGCTTCGCATCCAAAGAGGTTGTTTTGGAAAAAGCCGTTGACGAAGCAGCAGAGACAGAAAATATTGAGCTCGATGGTGATTTAAACCGGTTTAACAAAACCCGGAAAATGCAACCGAACCGCAGGGATAATAATTCTCAACGTAGGCCAAGCACCAATAACCCACCTCGAAATACCAATCAGTCCAATAACCCACCGAAGAACCCTGTTCAGAATCCGCCACAGCTTAACAATCCGAATAACACCCCACGGCCACCACAAAATAATAATCCGAACAGGCCAAACAATAATCCAAGGCCACCACAAAATAATAATCCGAACAGGCCGAATCCCAATCAACGACCTCCTCAGAATAACAACCCGAATCCAAACCAGCGACCTCCGCAAAACAATAACCCGAACGCCAATAAGCCTAAGGACAATCGACCTCCACAAAACAATAACAACCGCCCTCCTAGAAAGGATGATGGTGAAGATAAGAAGGAGTAGGTTTTGGAAATACGATTACTAAAAAAATCCCGTTTGAATACTCAAACGGGATTTTTTGTATGCCAAAGATTTCTATGCCAGTCGCTTTAAAAAATCAGTGAGTAAACGTACTCCTACCCCCGTACCGCCATTACCTCGGTATTTGTCGGCTTTATGGGTGAAGGCAGGCCCGGCGATATCAAAGTGCATCCAAGGATAATCAATGAATTTTTCAAGAAATTTTCCGGCAGTGATGGCACCAGCCACCGGTCCTCCTATATTTTTCAGGTCGGCAATATCCGATTTTAAAAGATCACCGTATTCATCCCATAAAGGAAACTCGACTAAACGTTCGTAAACATGGTTGCCACTTTCTTTCAACTTGTTTTTTACTTTTTCATCGGCAGTACCCATTGCCACGATGCCATATCCACCAATGGCTGCTGCCGCCGCTCCGGTAAGGGTTGCAAGGTCGATGGTTAATTCCGGTTTGTAGCGTTTGGCATAGTGTAAGGCATCGGCCAATACCAACCTTCCTTCCGCATCGGCATTGAGCATTTCTACCGTTTGTCCGTCCATCATGGTTAGCACATCGCCTGGACAATAGGCATTTTCGCCGGGGCGGTTATCGGTGGCAGGCACTAAGCCAACCACATAAATTGGCAATTTGCTTTTCGCAATGGCTACCATGGTTCCAACCACTGCCGCGCCACCGCCCATATCGCATTTCATATAATCCATACTGTTGGCGGTAGGTTTTAAACTTAAGCCTCCAGTATCGTAAACAACGCCTTTACCTACTAAAACGTAAGGGTTTTTATTTTTCGCATTCTTTGGTTTGTACTCCATTACATTAAATGTTGGAGGTAATTGACTACCTAAGTTTACGGCCAATAAGCCACCCATTTTCAAAGCTTTTATTTTTGCTTTATTCAACACCTCCACTTTAAAACCGGCGTCTTTGCCGAGCGTCTGCATCTCTTTGCTAAACTGTTCTGCATTTAAAAATGATTGTGGCTCATTCACTAAAGTACGCGCAACACAGGTTCCTTCAATAACATGATTTAGTTCAGAAATTGCTGTGGCGCTTTTTTTATCAACCAATACATGAATTGTGACTAAACTGTTGGTTTCCTTTTTAGCTTCTTTTCTATATTTTAAAAACTGATAGTTAGCTAACGACATTCCCTCTGCTACGGCTAAGGTATGAGTATCATGGCCAGTGAGATCAAGGATCTGAACTTCTTTATATTTATGTTTGTTTAGCAAGCTGCCGAAAGAAGCTCCGTCAACACGTAGTGTTTCTTCCAAGGCATAGCCCGTTTTTTTATCGTCTTTAATTTTAATCAAAACCAACCGTGTAAGCTGATTCATTATAATCGTTTTTTCGTCTTCTTTAATTTTTTGTTTCACGTATTTTATTTCAGCAGCAGTAAGGGTTAAGCTATCCAAATTTGAATTCTTAGCGGCTATAGCTACAACGCTTAACGTGTTGGAAAGCTTTGGGGTAAATTTTACAATAGTCATATAGTTAGATTAAATTTTAGGTGTGCAAATTAAGTGAAAATAAAAAGGGGAGCGGTGAATTAGTTTCACCTTTTTACATACTGTTCTTCGTAGTAATGCTGGTAGCCTCCCGAAGTAACATCGTTGAGCCAAATTTCATTGTTCAGGTACCAATCAACGGTTAGCTCCAGCCCTTCGGCAAATTGTACTGAAGGTGTCCAGCCTAATTCTTTTTGAAGTTTGGTGGCGTCGATGGCATAACGCATATCGTGTCCTGCTCTGTCTTTGACGAAGTTGATCAGCTGGCGTGAGTGGCCTACTGCACGGCCTAGTTTCTGATCCATAATATCGCATAATAGATTGATAACTTCAATATTTTGCCATTCATTATGTCCTCCTATGTTGTAGGTGCTGCCCGAGGTGGCTTGATGAAAGAGCAGGTCGATGGCACGCGCATGGTCTTCTACGAATAGCCAATCGCGAATATTTTCTCCCTTCCCATATACAGGAATGGGTTTATTATTCTTTATGTTATGGATGGCAAGTGGTATTAATTTTTCGGGGAAATGAAAAGGACCGTAATTATTACTGCAATTACTTATAACGATGGGAAGTTGGTAAGTATCGTGGTAGGCGCGTACTAAATGATCACTGGATGCTTTTGAGGCTGAGTAAGGGCTATGAGGGTCATAGGCGGTTGTTTCAGTAAATAATCCTGTGGCCCCCAGCGATCCATAAACCTCATCGGTACTCACATGATAGAACTTCTGAAAAACGGTTTCTGCGACTTGAAATTGATAACGTGAAGAATTTAGGAGATTGACAGTGCCGATTACATTGGTCATTACAAATTCCAAAGGGTTGGAGATGCTGCGATCTACGTGGCTCTCGGCTGCCAAATGGATTACCGCATTGAATTGTTCATGCACAAATAAATTTTGGATGAAATCGGCATCACAAATATCCCCTTTTATAAATTTATAGTTGGGTAGATTTTCGACATCGGTGAGATTTTTTAGATTTCCAGCATAGGTAAGTTTGTCTAAATTCACGATTTTATAATGCGGATATTTAGTCGCAAACAGTCGAACCACATGACTTCCAATAAATCCAGCTCCCCCAGTGATTAATATTTTCATTGTATAAAATAAATTCTATGTAAACATAACAAATTCTAAGCAAAGTGTGAAAACCGAGCCAATTATTAAACCGGATTTTTCGCACTCCCTTTTTAGCCCCGTTTAACTTCTGCCTAAATCCAGATACATTATCCTAAATACCGCTCAACTGCCATTGCCATGCACTTCGAAGCATGTCCTTCAAATCAAGTTTGGTTTTCCAGCCGAGTACTTCATTTGCTTTGGTGGTATCGGCCCACACTTTCACTACATCGCCTTCGCGGCGTTGACCTAAAGTATAGTTTACTTTAACTCCGTTTACTTCCTCAAAGGTTCTAATGCATTCTAAAACACTGCTTCCTTTTCCGGTTCCGATATTGAATAATTCGTAATTTGATTCGTTCAAATTCGCAATCAGTCGTTTTAATGCAATGACATGGGCATCGGCCAGATCCACCACATGAATATAATCGCGTATGCACGTACCATCGGGCGTATCGTAATCACTTCCATAAACGGTGAGGGGGCCACGTATACCGGCTACAGATTGGGTTAAAAAGGGAATTAAATTAGAAGGGATACCAATGGGTGCTTCGCCGATGATTCCGCTTTTGTGTGCGCCTATGGGATTAAAATAACGAAGCGAAATGGCATTTAATTTTGGCTCGCTTAAACAAGTGGCGGTGAGTATTTCTTCGCAAACTTGTTTGGTATGGGCATAAGGCGATTGCGACTTCTCCAGCGGGGTGGTTTCTTTTACGGGTTGTTCTTTAGCATCACCATATAAACTGCAACTGGATGAAAAAATAAGTTTAGCAGAAGTTTGCTTTTTCATTATTTCTAGCAAGGTGAGTAAGCTGTCGAGATTATTGCGATAATATTTTAAAGGATCGCTCACCGACTCGCCCACCGATTTATAGGCTGCGAAGTGGATGACACCTTGTATTTCATGGGTCTTAAATACTTCATTTAAGGCTTTGCTATCGCATACATCTAAATTATAATAAAGCGGAGTAGGTCCAATAATTTTTGCAATACGTTCTAGGAATAAAGGAGAAGAATTGCAGCAATTATCAATAATGATTGGGTTGAAACCTGCTTCATGCAAGGCCACCACGGTATGCGAACCAATATAACCCAGGCCTCCTGTGACTAAAATATTTTTCATTTTTATATTCCGTTATCTGAGTCTACTGGTTCAAATTCCGAATCGTCATCGTGAACGAAGATGATATAATTGGTACCAATAAAATTGAGCAACGTGGTTATTACGGTCGCCGAAATTTTGGAAACATTTTCTTTGATATTCTGTGAAATGCTCACATCAAAAATGGTGTAATTTGTAAGCACCCATATAAAAGCCTTTAAAAGCAATCCATTCAAGGTGATGGTAATGGCATAAAGAGTCAGGTATTTTAAAAAATATTTTTCTTCTTCTTTTTTCTGCGATGAATAGGTCCAGTGCTTATTGATATAAAAACCGTAAACCAATCCGCTTAAATCGCCAATGACGGAGGCTACTACAAAATGGACACTAAAAAAAGGGATATAGGTTTTTAAGATATTAAAAACCATAATACTCATGACAAAGGCAGTGCCGCCTACTACACAAAAACGAAAAAGTTTGAGGAGGCGTCGATTGTTTCTTATAAAGCCGGGAATAAGCATAAATGGTGCGCGAAAATAAGGAAAAAAGTCGGGAGAAAGTTCGTTTTCCCAATACAGCATACTTAACCTAGTTCAGGCATTTCGCTACTATTTATTTTGCAAGGTGCTTCTAGACTATCATTGAATAACACTTCCTTGTTGTTGTTTGGCAGTATATCTGAATCGGAATTCAAATGCTTAAATAAATTATTGGGCAGCATGATTTGCTTCCTTCATGGCCTCTACCACCGAACTAATGGTTTGTGTGGTATAGGATACCAGTTCCAAAAGCTGGGCCTCTGAATTCACTGAGGGGTCAAAAAATTCCAACTCAGAGATCGTATTCTTTAAACTTTCAATACCTAGATTACTTAGAGAAGGTTTTAATTGATGTGCAATTTTTCTAATCGTATCGACCTCTTGCAATGCCAGAGCCTGATTCATTTCAGCTAATAATCGCGGAGCCATCTCAATAAAGAGGTTCAGCATTTTAGTGACGAATTCGACTTTTCCTCGGCTCATCTCTGTTAGTTTGGTCAGGTCATACAATTTCATTTTAATCATTCTCAGGTTTATCTGAATTAGGCAGATTGCTATTGGGTCCCAATTCCTTTAAGATGACATGGAGTAGATCATGCTCTTCAAAAGGTTTCATTATATAATTATTCATTCCTGCTTGCAGGCAGTTATTAATTTCAGTTTTAATGGCATTCGCCGTAAGTGCAATAATCGGCGTTTCTAATTTCAATTGTTCTCGAATCATTCGTGTAGCTTCTACTCCCCCCATGATAGGCATTTGTAAATCCATTAAGATTAAATCAAACTTTTGAGTTTTTAAAATATTAATGGCCACTTCTCCGTTCACAGCTTCGGTGATATTTATGTTATAAGGCAGAAGTGAATTCAGAACCACGAATCTGTTCATCTCATTGTCTTCTACCAATAATATGGATTTGTTTGTTAGGGTTTCAAGACCTAAAATTTTAAACTCCTCCTCAGGTACCTCTGTCTCACCAAGAGGGAAACTCAAACGCACAATTACTTCAGTACCTTTACCTTTTTTACTTTTAATATTGATATCTCCTTGCATGGCATTGACTAATTCTTTGGTGATGATCAAACCCAATCCTGATCCGCCAGAATTTTGGTTGTTCGTATCACCTTCTTGTTGAAACCGAGTAAATATTTTTTTCAAATAATCTGCACCCATTCCGATTCCGTGATCGATAACTCTGAATATGACTTCCTGGGTTTTATCGGTTAAATTAGCAGACTCACATTGAATTATAACTTTTTCGTTCTCGCTAAATTTAATGGCATTTCCTGCCAGATTTATTAGTATTTGTTTGATACGTGCGGCATCGCCAATAAATACATGATGCAAGTTAGGGTCCATTTTCTTTATCAGTTCGATTGAATTTAAGATAGCTTGACCTTTCAGGATCTGGAGCACATCGTTTATCACTTGCTCAAGGTTAAAATGATGAAATTCTAAATTGAGCTCCCCGGCTTCAATTTTTGAGATATCCAAAATGTTATTGATGATGGATAGCAGATGTTTAGACGCTTTCTTTGCGTTGTCGAGATATTCAATTTGCTGGGGAGAAGAGGATACTTTTGTCAACTCTCGAAGCATCCCCACGATACCATTCAACGGGGTCCTGATCTCATGACTCATATTGGCAAGAAATGCTTCTTTAGCAATCGCAGAATGCTCTGCTTTTTCACGTGCAATAACAAGTTGACTTTGAACTGTCTTTTGGTCGGTAATATCGAGGTGAATCCCAATTGAACCGATGACCTCTCTATTCTCGTTATACCTAGGCCCCCCACTCACCAACCAGCATCTGGTTTCTCCTTTTTTGGTATTTATGTAGAGCTCATACGAATCAGTTACCCCCGACCTGCGAATGATATTTTTTTCTTCAACAAGCGACCTGTTTTCTTTGACCACAAATAAATCAGTGGCTCTATGGCCTATAATTTCATTAACGTCATAACCACACATTTTACCGAAACTTTCATTGGCATATTGAATTCTATCATTTCTATCCACTTCCAGTAATCCTAGGCTCATACTGGAAATAATATTTCGATATTTTAATTCACTGGAAATCAAATTTTGCTGTGCTTTCTTTCGGCTCGAGATATTGCGTATGAATGAACAAAATATCACTTTGTCACCCAAGTTTATTGGGATTACAGAAAGCTCAATAGGAAATTCCTCCTCTAATTTATTAACACCGACAATTTCAATTAATTTATTTAGCATATAACCTTCACCAGTGGTACGGTAGTATTCTAAATCTTGATCATGTGCTATTTTAAATCTTTCAGGCAGGATAAAATCGGATAATTTTTTATTCAAGACTTCCGACTCATTCCAGCCGAATATTATTTCTGCCTGTTTATTCCAAAAGTTGATATATCCTTTGTCGTTAATGGTAATTATGGCATCTAAGGCCGAATTCATAATTAATTTATTGCGTGACTCACTCTCTGCTATGGCCTCAATTATTTTTCTTTTTTCGGTAGTATCTGTATAATTCCAAAGATGGCCGGTATACTGACCCTCTACATAAATCGGAATAAAATCTCTTTCAAAAACTCTTCCATCCATCAACCATAAAACATCCCCTTTTACAGTAGATTTCGATTTTATTAATGATTGGATGTCGTGTATAAATGAATCTGGATTCGCGAAGAGGTGTTTGCTTTGTTCTGCTTCATTGGGGAAAGCACTTCCCATTAAAGATTCCGGTTTAACAAGGATGCCGAACATATCACAAAAAGTTTGGTTAGTAAAAACAATCTTCCTATCCTGATCTTCCACCAAAACACCGGAATGCAAATTGCTGATCAAAGTAGTGATGCTTTTAATATTTTTCTTGAGTTCTGTCGCATCAGTTCTCGCTCTCGTGATCAGCACTTTTACTTTCTCCACAATCACTAAAAGGTCATCACCCGCTGAAGCAGATTCGATGCTATGATCGTAATCTTCAACCCCAACTAAAATTTCATTTAATTTCTCTATCGAAATTCTTTTTTTCGCGTCTTCTTGCTCTAGCTTTAAATTTGACTTTATAAACTCTTTTTCGGACAAGGTGCTTACATGATTAGCAAATTCATGATTCTTTTCAAACGAATTATAGGAATCGTTCACAGCTTCGATAAACGCAGCCAAGGAAGCAGCATCCATCTTGGAGTCGGGCAGATATTTCTTTAATTGGCGCTGTAATAACTTATGCATTCCCATTAAATAGTATCTTCATAAAAAGTGGTGATTGTCATCGTTTGATTGTGTAATTGACATCGGCCTTCTTTGTTAAAAGGCGACAACTCCCCATTAGAATAAAAACCACTGATAACAGTCGTGTCATCGAATATATCAGCTACGGCTTCTACCTCTTCGTCAACGCGGTTTTTAAGAATCATTTTTCGGCCTACACAGCTGATAAGCAGGCAATAATCAGGGGATTGCTTCGCTTTGTGTTCAATGGAAAAAGCCGCAGCCTGTGAGGCAGCGTCAATTAATTTATCAAAATTTGCCTTCATAAACTTCACCTGTGCCCCCTGAGGAATATCACCTGCGAAAGTCAGACTTTGGTTCTCCTCATCAATCGATAGTATCGTTCTCACCAATAATTCTGATGAATCAGGCATGATAATCGCTAGGGGAAAAAGTAATGCCGACCAAGGAAGGTCGTCAGCATAAATTCCTAAGTACTCTTTCCAAAGTGCCAAGGCGTTATTATTATCAATTTCGTATAACACATTTTCATGGGACTTAGTTACTTTCTTTGCCAGTCCAAACATCTCCCACCCCCCCATGGAGCCATGCCCAATTTGTAACTTTTTGCCATAAAATCCAATGACCACAATGCTACCACTCATGGGAACATCATTTAGCCCAATTGCAGTAGAATGGAATTCTATGCCATCGGCAGCCAATCCACCCGTTACAGGAATGTTTGCAGGTAAGACACTGTTAATGCCTGCTATTAATTCACTGCCATTGACTAAAAGTCCATCCGACAAAACCATAACATAACACAGATCCTCTTTCCATATTGTTTTTGACAAAGTAACCCCGGCATCAAAACTGTTGTAAAAATCTTTAATTCCCACTGAGACTGTTTGAATGCGGGTATGATCAAACTCTAGTGCGGTAATGACGGCACTTTCATCGGTTACCTCTTTATCCATAATTTCACCTGCGGTGGAACAAATGGCAATTTCAGCATCAGGAAAACTGGAGCGCAGATGGCCATAAAAATCAGGTTGACTAATCGCTTTTTTGTCTCCAAAAGCAAGTATCAGCTGAGGTTTGTTGGAAATAACACCCTTCGTTTTTAGATGCGGAACAATTTTGTTTTCAAGGTATTGATATAATTTCGCTTTCATAAATTAATAAGTCTTTAATTAAACTGGACTTTTTTAATTAATTCAAAAATAAACTATTTTTTTTATTGCACCAATGAATACTGTGATTTTATTTTGGACTATTTCACCGTATTGGCCTGTTTTGGCTCATTTTTCAGGCACTTTCATACCTGTGGTGGTGTCCCGAGTAGAAGAACGAATGCTTTGAGGTTAAAGTGTTATTTCTCCTGATTTAATCATCTTGTAAATTGTGGATTTGCCAATTCCCAGTTTATGGGCTACTTCTACTACATTGTCATCATGTTTTTTCAAGAAAAAACGAATAATGTCGGCATTATACTCCTTGAGCGTTTTTTCAATATTGGTAAAAGGGGTGTCTGCACTCAGTGCTTGATATGAGATATCCTGTGCTAATATTTCCATGCCGTCGCTCATCAAACAAGCCAAATCGATGATCGATTTGAGCTCTCTAATATTTCCAGGATAGTGATATCTTAAAAGTTTCTCGTTGGCCTCTTCCGAAATGTGTAATGCTTTCATTTTGTTTTCTTTTACGTACTGTTCCACAAAATGTTTAGCCAAAATCAAAATATCTTTGCCTCTCTCTCTGAGTGGAGCAAGCTCAATAGGCAAGCCTATGAGCCGATAATAAAGGTCCTCTCGAAAGTTTCCATTCTTTACTTCTTCCGCCAAATTTTTGTTCGTTGCAATCAAGAGTCGTGTATCAAATTTCACCACTTCGTTGCCTCCTACACGTAACAATTCACGTTCCTGCAATACGCGTAAAAGTTTGCTCTGTAAGTTCACATCTAGTTCGGCAATCTCATCTAAAAAAATGGATCCTCCATTGGCACTTTCGAACTTGCCAACTTTACGCACGATAGCACCGGTAAAGGCTCCTTTTTCATGACCAAACAATTCGCTCTCGACAAGCTCTTTCGGAATGGCGGCCATGTTCACGGCTACGAAGGGCATTTTCTTTCTCTCGCTATTATAGTGAATTGCCTTTGCTACTACTTCTTTCCCCGTACCGGTCTCACCACTGATGGAGACATTGATATTCGATTTGATCGCTTTCTCAATAAGAGAGAACGATTTTCTGATGGCCTGGCTTTGTCCAAGAATTGTTTTTTCAAAATCAAATTTGGTTTCCAACTGTTCCTTCAGCACCTCCACCTCATTTCTGAGATTGGCATTCTCTTTTATTTTTAATATACTGTTCCAGAGGAGCTCCTTGGTGCTATCATTTTTGACTATATAATCATAGGCACCCTGCTTCAGTAAATCAAGGGCAATAGAAATTTCTTCCTGTCCACTAATCACAATCACAGGTATCTTAGGATTGGACTGTCGTATCTTTTTCAGAAGGACTACCCCACTTGCATCCGGCAAATTAAAATCGATGGTAATCACATCCGGATTTTGGTGAAGATTATTCAGACAGGCTTGTGCACTATCAAAAAGCACGACTTCGTAATCGGGATTAAAGGAAAGGTGATGCATTAATAACTGCCCGTACCAAGGATCATCTTCAATAATAAATATTTTGAAATTACTCATTCAATGGGTCAAAAATAGCATATAATTATGATTATGAATTCAACTCCACAAAACGTTCAATATCCGATGTTTTTCCAAATACAATAATGGTGTCGTTATCATAGATTATATTATCCGATTTTGGGACCCCGATGATGGTGGAGATCATGGTTGGTTTTCCTTCAACCATCTCGCTCATCTCTCTTCGTAATGTGATTAAATTTAGTTTATAGGTTTCTCGAAACCCAATCTCACTTACGGCTTTATTCCAGGTTTTGCGAGGCGATTTAATCTCGGCAATCTCATAATGACCACTCATCTGCAAAAAAGTTTTCACGTTGGGGTGAATGAGACGTTCAGCTACAATACTCCCTACTTCTTCTTCCGGTGATAAAATCTCATCGACACCCATGCGCTCTAAAATAAGTCGCTGTTGTGAGGTGGAGGCTCGTGCAATGATGCGTTTTATTTTCAAGCTCATTAAATGTACTACTGTCAGTAGGAGCGATTCGAAATCCTCGCCTATAGCGATTACGACTGCGTCGACCTCATTAATATTTTGAGCTTTCAGGTTTTTCAAATCGGTGCTATCCATACATACAGGCAGCGACACATCGTCGCGTAAAGCATCAACTTTTGCAATTGATTTATCAATCGCGATAACCTCTGCTCCACGTTCACTCAATGTTTTGGCGATTCGGGTACCAAAGCGCCCCAAGCCTATTACAGCAAATTTATACCTCATGGATTACTTTGTATTTGTTGTTTGAAATGATTTTTCAAGATTTGCAAACCTACGTCAAAAGAAGTGTTGTTCAGAATTATTATATCTGCAATTTCTTTATAGGGTATGAGGTATTTGCTTTCTGAAGGTTCAACATGATTTTGCCATTGGTATTTCGAAGTTACGGCATCCACATTTCTTTCTGTTCTATCGCGACTCACTCGGCGATGCCAGCGCAAATCGTCCTTGGCATCGATATAGATACGTAGGTTTAAATGCTTTAAAATTTCAGGCTCACTAAAAATAAACAAGCCTTCAACAATAATAATTTTGGCAGAATGATGTTTTAATATCTTTGGAACCCAGTTTTCTACATTAAAATTATATTCTGCTCTTTCATACGATTGCCCATTTTTTAATTTCTCCAAATCATTCACCACAGCTTCAATATCGAGTGCTTCGGGCTCATCGAAATTAGGTTGTCCGTTAGGGTCTAAAGGTATCTGAGCCAAAGGCTTATAGTAGTTGTCAAATGAAATAAGACACACTTCTTCCTTCGAAAAATCTGCGTTTAAGGCATTTAGAAAACTCGTTTTCCCAGAGGCGCTCCCACCGGTAATTCCTACAATATATGGTTCCATAACGAAGCAAAAATATATATTATTTTCAAAGTAGCCTTATTGAATTATGGGTTAGATTTGATAGGGATCTCTTAGGGAGAAATAATGGCAGGATTAAAACTTTATTTTTCGATCATTTCAGTATCAAACGTACCGCAACAAAAAATCAAAGTTGGGAGAACAAAGGATGAGTCGAGTTAAGTTTTGTGGTGTAAATTGCAGCTCCAATTTAGGGTCTATAATGCGTAAGTCTTTTTTCTTTTTTCTTTCTTTCTTTCTCCTTTTAAGTTGCAGCAAGAAGAGCATCAAGCCTATCGAGTTGCCTATCATCGTTATTGCCGAAGATAGTTTCGTACGTGGGGTTGACTTCTCTTTTCTGCCTGAATTAGAACAATATGGGACAAAATTCTTTTCCGTCGACAGTACCCCAAGCGATGCCTTATCGATTCTCTCTGCGATGGGATGCAATACCGTGAGAGTGCGCGTTTGGGTGAACCCCTCAGACGTGCACTGTAGTTTGGATGAAGTAGTAAGCATGGTGAAACGAATCAAACAAAACAAGATGAAGGTGATCCTCGACCTTCACTACTCCGATACCTGGGCCGACCCCGGACATCAAGCCAAGCCGGCTCAATGGGCGGGGTTATCAACTGCGAACTTAACCGATAGTGTATACGCTTATACGCAAAGAGTGATGAATGAAACACAGCCAGAATATGTGCAGATTGGAAATGAAATCAATGATGGCTTTCTTTGGAATGATGGTAAAATTACAAATCAAGCAATCTTTATTCAGTTGCTTAAAGCAGGCATACAAGCTAGCCGTGATAGTAACCCAAAGTGTAAAGTGATTATACATTATGCTGGTCTCAATGGTGCTGAATGGTTTTATTCAATATTAAAGAAAGAGGTTATCGATTACGATATCATAGGTTTGTCCTATTACCCCATTTGGCATGGTTACAGTTTTGATACACTACAACTCACCATCGAAAATTTAGTGCTTCAAACAAGTAAAAAAGTGATGGTTGTTGAAACGGCTTATCCATTTACCTTAGGTTGGAATGATTATACCAATAATATCGTAGGGTTGCCGAACCAGCTTATTCCAGGCTATCCAGCATCACCCCAAGGACAGCTCGATTTCATGAAGAAGATACGCAGTGTGCTTGAGCAAAATTCAAAAGGCGCTGGGTTTTGCTATTGGGGAGGCGAATGGGTTGCGTTTAAAGGACCCATTTCGACAAATGGTTCTAGCTATGAAAATCAGGCCTTGTTTAATTTCAATAATAGGGCGTTGCCAGTGATGCAGGTTTTTAAAAAGTAGGAGTGGGTGTCCTTTGGAGATCATCAATGATAAATTTATTTGAAAAAAGGTTCACGGTTACTGGTAAACGAATTATATTTTAAATTAAGAAAGGTGAATATTACCTTTGAAGCCCATACCATGTTGGAGTTTTATTGGGAAACAATATTTGTCAAGCGATTAAAAATGCTCTTCCTGTCATACTGGTTAGAGGTTAAAATATAACATGTCTAATTTTTCAAAGATTCTAATTCTCGTTTTATTCTCGATCTGCAATTACACGTTAAACGCACAGCAGGTAAAAATATTATTCGATGCTAGCAAGGCAGAAACCGCGAATAATGCCGATTGGGTCATCGATGCCGATGCGCATAACTTGGGATGGAATCCGGGAGCAGTGCTCAGTGGAGGCTCTGAATCCAATGCCCAAAAGATTCCACTGCCCAGCCAAACCAATATTTCTGCAGCAACCATAGAAACATATTGGTCGGGTGCACTTTCGAGCTGGGGTATCGATTGTGTGAAGCGAGGTTACCAAGTGGAAACGTTGCCATATAACGGATTTATAACGTATAACACCTCATCGAATTCACAAGATCTGTCGAACTATAAAATTTTTGTGGTATGCGAACCTAATATTCGTTTTACCAGTAATGAGAAAATAGCCATACTCAATTTTGTGCAGGGCGGTGGTAGTTTATATATGATCTCCGACCATACCCAGTCGGATCGAAATAATGATGGTTGGGACTCACCTGCAATATGGAATGAATTACTAAGCGGAACAACCGTAGGGATTACTTTTAACCTAACGAATATCTCCGAAACATCGACGAGTGTATCAACCGTTTCCACCGACAGTTTAATACACGGGCCATTTGGCAACGTGAGTAAAATTCAATGGTTTAACGGTTGCGATATCACGGTGAATATAGTAGTGAATCCAAGTGTTAAAATTGCCGTCTACCGCAATGGTATTAGCAATGATAATACCAAAGCCATGTGTGTTTATGCTCGTTATGGGAAAGGTAAAATCGCAGCGATTGGCGACAGTTCTCCCTTTGATGATGGTACCGGCGACTCTGGCGATCAGTTATATAACGGCTATATTGTTGATGCTGCGGGGAATCACCAGTTGCTTATCATGAATACCACCATTTGGCTGGCACAGCAAGATTCAGTTACCGCACCTCCCATAAGTATTCCTAAGGCGCCGTTGAACCTAACGGTGCAAAATAGCACTTCTAAAAGCATTTCGCTCAACTGGATAGATAGCAGCAATAATGAAGTTGGGTTCAAAATTTACCGAAGTAATGTTTCAGGGGGCGCTTTCACTTTGCTCGATTCCACGCTCGCCAATACGAATACCTACCTCAACTCCAACTTGCCCTCAAATACCTATTGTTATAAGGTAGTTTCCTTTAACAGTGCCGGCAGTAGTTCAACTAGCAACGAAGCTTGCTCTGTAATCGAGGGTATTGCTGGAAGTGCTCAGCACCCCAATATTATGGTTTATCCTAATCCCGCCGAGAAAACAATCATCATTGAAACGCCGAACTCCATTAGGGAGGTGTATTTGATTAATGCAGTAGGCGAAAAGATTCAAATTCGTAATATCTTCGGAGGGTATTGTAATACTTATGATATCAGCAGTTTTGCTGCAGGGATGTATCGTGTTGAAATTTTAACTCAAGGATACGAGAATAGTAGTTTCATTAAACTCTGTATACACTAAATCACACCTTGAGTTTTTCGGTATTATGGGCCATCGGCATTTTGTTTTTCACC